>JAKLIY010000012.1 GCA_022709365.1 Pseudomonadota bacterium | reverse complement strand
CGCAAGATTCGTGCACGTATAATTGACTGGCGTGCTAATCAAATATTGAACGTATTGCTGTTTGGTTATCATGTCGAGATTATACCAAAACAATCAACAACCTGGAACTCCAAGCGAAAGTCCTGTGTATGTGGAACGGTTGCAGGAAGCGTTATTGCCCGATTATGAAGATCAGGAACAACGACAAGCGGCGGCCCGTTGTTTTTATGCCCAGGGCGAGCTGGGGCCGTTATGCGAATTACTGGAACAGCGCTATTTCAAGGTGTTCGATAACCGCGATCTGCGCTGGAGCAATGAACTGGTGGTGAAAACCGCCTTTCTGGTCACGCTGTTTAACGACACGTTCTACATCATGGACTCGGAGCCAGCGCTGGATAAAGGCTACGGCGATTTGAGTCTGATCCTGCGTCCCGATATCCGTCAGTACCAACTGCTGGATCACCTGCTGGAGTTTAAATATATCTCCTTAAAAACCCTGGGACTGAGCAGCGAGGTGGTAGGAACAATGGATCGGGAGGCGTTGCGCGAACTGTCCACAGTGGCTGAACAAATCCAGGCCGCTGAGAGCCAGTTGGCTCGGTATCGGGCCACTCTGGAGCGGGTTTACGGGGGAAAACTCAAGCTGCGCACTCACGCGGTGGTGTGTATCGGGCTGGAACGGCTAGTATGGTTGTCATCGGGCGATCATTCGGCACAGGGCCAAAAGGCGCATTGACCGAACCGCACATCGCCTCACCCTCTCCCCGGTAGGGAGAGGGATCAACAGGAGAAACTCAGCGCGCCGCTACTAGCGCCTGCTCCAAATCCGCCAGAATGTCATCGATATGCTCAATACCGATGGACAGCCGCACCAAATCCTCACTGACGCCCGCTTTGGCCAATTCCGCCGGCGACAATTGCCGATGGGTCGTCGTCGCTGGATGGCAGGCCAGCGATTTGGCGTCGCCGATATTCACCAACCGCGTCACCAATTGCAGCGCGTCGATGAACTTCGCGCCAGCGTCGCGCCCGCCCTTGATGCCGAAACTGAGAATGCTGGAACCGCGCCCGCCCATGTATTTATCGACCAGCGGCTTGTCCGGGCTATCCGCCAGCGCCGGGTAATTAACCCACAAGACCTGCGAGTGACCCTTGAGATACTCAGCGGCCTTGACCGCATTCTCGCAATGGCGGTCCATGCGCACCGGCAATGTCTCAATGCCTTGCAAAATCAGAAAACTGTTGAACGGTGAAATCGCTGCGCCGGTATTCCGCAACGGCACCACCCGCGCCCGGCCAATGAATGCCGCCGGCCCCAGCGCCTCGACATAAACTACGCCGTGATAGGACGGGTCCGGCTCGTTCAACCGGGCGAACCGGACCTTGTGCTGATCCCAGGGGAAACACCCGGAATCAACAATAATGCCGCCAATGCTGGTTCCATGGCCGCCCATGTACTTGGTCAGGGCATGAACCACAATATCTGCACCATGCTCGAAGGGTCGGCATAAATAAGGGGTCGGCACGGTGTTATCGACGATCAGCGGGACGCCATGCGCATGGGCGACCGCCGCCCACGCGCCGAAATCGACCACATTCGCCGCTGGATTGCCGATAGATTCGCAGAACACCGCCTTGGTCTTGTCATCGATCAGCCGGCCCATCGCCTCGACATCATGATAGTCGGCGAACCGCGCCTCGATGCCGAACCGGGGCAGGGTGTGGGCGAACAAGTTGTAGGTGCCGCCATACAAGGTGGACGTGGTGACGATATTGTCGCCCGCCTCGGCAATGGTCATCAGCGCATAGGTAATCGCCGCCATGCCGGATGCGACCGCCAGCGCCCCTACCCCGCCTTCCATTGCCGCCACCCGCTGTTCGAGCACGGCGGTCGTCGGGTTCATGATCCGCGTATAAATATTGCCCGGCACCTTCAGATCGAACAGGTCAGCGCCGTGCTGGGTATCGTCAAAGGCGTAAGAGGTGGTCTGATAAATGGGAACGGCAACAGCCTTGGTGGTGGGTTCCGGCGTGTAACCGCCGTGAATGGCAATCGTTTCAATTTTCATCGTTCGGGTTCCATCAGTTGTCGGGAAAAAACGGGTAAAGTCTGAACGCCACAAGCGGGAAATGTCCAGTGACCGCAATTCCTTGCTTCATCATCGACATTCCCTACTATGCTTTGTTTTGGGGAACGCCGTGTTAGCGCCCCTTCGTCCCAGGCGACAGCCATCGAACGAAAAAACTACTCAACAACTCAACTAATGAGTCAAACCCAGGAGAGACCCATGCGGTTCATTCATCCACAAAAAAGAGGAGGGTTCGCGCCATGGCGGCAGCAGGATTGATCCTTGCCTTACTCTGCGCCGTCGGCGCCCTGATCTACGGCGTCCAGTCGATCCAATGGATCCTGGCCAAGAACCCTGGCAATCCCCGGATGCAGGAAATCGCCGCTGCCATTCAGGAAGGCGCCCGCGCTTACCTGAACCGGCAATACACCACCATCGCTATTGTCGGTGTGATACTGGCGGTGATCATCGCGGTGGTGCCGCAGCTTGGGCTGCGGACCGCTATCGGCTTTGCAATCGGCGCGATCCTGTCGGGCGCGGCGGGTTATATCGGCATGTACGTCTCGGTGCGCGCCAACGTCCGCACGGCCCAGGCGGCCCATGACGGGCTGGGCGCGGCGCTGGAAGTCGCCTTTCGGGGCGGTGCGATTACCGGCATGTTGGTGGTCGGTCTGGGCTTGCTCGGTGTGGCCGGCTACTACGTGATCCTGGCGCTGACCAACACCGCACCCACCGAACTGCCCGACCTCGGCCCGATGATCGGGCTGGGCTTTGGCAGTTCGCTGATCTCGATCTTCGCCCGGTTGGGTGGCGGCATTTTCACCAAGGGCGCCGATGTCGGCGCCGATCTGGTCGGCAAAGTGGAGGCTGGCATTCCCGAAGACGATCCGCGTAATCCAGCGGTCATCGCCGACAACGTCGGCGACAACGTCGGCGACTGCGCCGGCATGGCCGCCGACCTGTTCGAGACCTACGCCGTCACCATCATCGCCACCATGCTGGTAGGCAGCCTGTTGTATACCGGGGACGTCGCGCAAAGCGCCATTATTCTGCCGCTGGTGATGGGCGGTGTGTCAATCATCGCCTCGATCATCGGCTGTGGCTTCGTCAAGGCCCGGGAAGGCGAAAAGATCATGAACGCGCTCTATCGCGGGCTGGGCGTCGCCGGGGCAATTTCCGCCGTGGCCTTCCTGCCCGTCATCTGGCTGTTCATGGGCGGCAACAATCCCTGGGGTTTGTACGGTTCGGCGCTGGTCGGGCTGGGTCTGACCGCGGCCATGGTCGTCGTCACCGAGTACTACACCGCAACCGAGTTCAGCCCGGTGCAAAAGCTGGCGGAAGCCTGCACCACCGGTCACGCGACGAATATCATCGCTGGACTGGCGGTATCGATGAAAGCCACTGCGCTACCCGTGCTGGCCGTCTGCCTGAGCATCGGTTTGGCCTATTCCTGGGCCGGGCTGTACGGCATCGCTATCGCCGCGACCTCAATGCTGTCAATGGCCGGGATCATCGTCGCCCTGGACGCTTACGGGCCGATCACCGACAACGCCGGCGGCATCGCCGAAATGGCGGAAATGGATGAAAAGATTCGCGGCATCACCGACCCGCTGGATGCGGTAGGCAATACCACCAAGGCGGTCACTAAGGGTTACGCCATCGGTTCAGCGGCGCTCGCGGCGCTGGTGCTGTTTGCCGACTTTGAACACAAGCTGGCAATCTCCCATATCAAAGTCGATTTTTCCCTGACGGACCCTGTAGTGATTATCGGCCTGTTTATTGGCGGCATGATCCCGTTTCTGTTCGGAGCGATGGCGATGGAAGCCGTCGGTCGCGCCGCCGGCAGTGTGGTGATCGAAGTGCGTCGGCAGTTCCACGAAATCGCCGGGATCATGGAAGGCACGACCAAGCCCGACTATTCACGAGCGGTAGACTTGTTGACCAAATCGGCCATCAAGGAAATGATCATTCCTTCGCTGTTGCCAGTGTTGACGCCGATCGTGGTTGCTTTCGGTATGGCCTGGCTGATGGGGCCAGACGCCGGGCCGAAAGCGCTGGGCGGTTTGCTGATGGGCACTATCGTCACCGGGTTGTTCGTGGCGATTTCCATGACCACCGGTGGCGGGGCATGGGATAACGCCAAGAAGTACATCGAGGATGGTCATCACGGCGGTAAAGGTTCCGAGGCGCACAAGGCGGCGGTTACCGGCGACACGGTCGGCGACCCCTACAAGGACACCGCTGGCCCGGCAGTCAACCCGCTGATCAAGATCATCAACATCGTCGCGTTGCTGATCGTGCCGCTGCTGGTGGCGATGCAGTAAGGGCCATGACTGATCTCAGCCATTTCAACGCCGCCGGCGAAGCCCACATGGTGGATGTGGGGGACAAGGACGTCACGCGCCGGACGGCGATAGCCGAAGGCTGGATCGTCATGCAACCGGCCACGCTCGAACAGATCGTGGCCGGTCTGCACGCTAAAGGCGACGTGTTGGGTGTGGCGCGGCTGGCCGGCATCATGGGCGCCAAGCGCACTGCTGATCTGATTCCACTGTGCCATCCGCTGGCCCTGACCCGGGTCGCGGTGGATTTACAGCCGGTGCCGGAATGCCATGCGGTGCGGTGCGAGGCGACGGTGGAAACCCGGGGGCGTACCGGGGTGGAAATGGAAGCCTTGACCGCGGTGCAGATCGCGCTGCTGACCGTCTATGACATGTGCAAGGCGGTGGATCGTGGCATGACCCTCACGAATATCCGTCTATTGGAGAAGTTGGGTGGGAAGTCGGGACATTGGCAGGCAGATGCAACCAGAAGCTAAGGAAGGCCAGTGACGGAAATCACCATGAGCGATGTTCTCTATCTTGTCGATCAACCCTCACTGGTCGAGTTCTGCACCGGGTTGCGCGGCGCAGCTTGGCTGGCGCTGGACACCGAATTCATCCGCGAACAGACCTACCATCCCCAGCTCTGCCTGATCCAGGTCGCCAGTACGGATCAGATCGCCTGCATCGATCCGCTGGCGTTGCCGTCGCTGGAACCATTGCTAGCGATTCTGTACGACCCGACGGTGACCAAGGTTCTCCACGCCGCCTATCAGGATCTGGAAATTTTCCATGGCCTGCGCGGCGCGGTCCCGACGCCGATTTTCGATACGCAGTTAGCGGCCGCCGCACTGGGCTACGGCAACCAGGTGGGTTACGCCAACCTGGCGCAGCAGATGCTCGGCGTGGAACTGGCGAAAATCCATACCCGCGTTAACTGGCGGCAACGGCCGCTGGCTCCGGAGTGGTTGGCCTATGCCGCTGACGATGTGCGCTACCTCCGGGATATTTACCGACAACAATGGGCGATGTTGACAGCGTGTGGCGAGCTGGAAGGGCTGGCCGAGCCTTTCGCGGCGCTGGCCGAGCCTGCCCGCTATCAACCGCAACCCCAGGAAGCCTGGCGACGGATTCGGGATCATCAGCGATTGCGCGGTGGCTCGCAGCAAGCTGTTTTGCAAGCGCTGGCCGCTTGGCGGGAAGAGCAAGCGATTCGCGACGACCGGCCACGCCGCTGGATTCTGCATGACAGCCCCTTACTCGACATGGCCCGATACATGCCCGCCGATCTGGATAGCCTGGCGCAGATTCACGGGCTGCCGCCCGCAACCCTGCGTCGGCATGGCCGAACGTTGTTGACATTGATCGCTGCCGCCCGCACTGAATCGCCAGAGTAACGATTCAGGCGATATTCATCTTGACCGGGGGATACTGCATCGTAGTCAAGTGGGGTGTCGGTGGGTTTAGCGGGCGGTGCTGTTGCCGACGCGCTCGGTGCATGATGACCGCCTGCTTTTTTTCACGGATGTCCTGCACGAGTCCGGTTATCTTGGAGGTGCTATGTATACGCCATTGAAATTCATGATGTTGGCTATGGCGCTAGGTCTGGCCACGGCGTGCGCGCCGCCGCCACCCGGCGCTCCTCCTAACTATAATATGACCGGTGGCGCATTAATGGGCGCAGCAGCGGGCGCAGCGATCGGTCACGCCATCGATCCGACCGGCGGTGCCGTGACCGGCGCGTTGGGTGGCGCATTAATCGGCGGAGCCGTCGGTAATCAGATGGACTATCAGAATCAGGAAATCAACCGCTTGCGCGGCGGCTATTACGATGATGGCTACTATTCCAGGCCACCGCCGCGCTATTACCGCCGTTACGGGCCACCGCCCGGTTACTACAATCCTCCGCCATACTGAAAATCCGTGGAGCCGGTGCCGAGCCGGCTTGACGGGCAGAAGCCCTTCCCACAATAAATAACTCCGCAGCAAGCTGCGGGGTATTTAACAGACGGTGGTACGCAGTAAGCTGCGGGGAATGGACCCGTAGAAATTCAAGACCCGCTCCGCTCGCCAAATTTACTGTCCCCATCCTTGCTCGTCGCTCCGTTTTCTTTCCCTATCATCTCAGCCGCCCACTCCAGCGGACCAGTTTGACCCAATCGGCATAGGGTGTTTGTCATTTATGAATGACAAACGCCTTTTTTTATCCTGGTCGCGCCGTTCCCAGGAACTGAACGTTCATTCTGGTACGCAAACTTCCTAAAAAAACCAATAAATTTCAGGCATATCGATTGCAAAAGTCTTGACGCAAGCTCTTCTGGCCGAGTCTATCAGGCGTCAAGTCAACCATGCAGCAAACACCATTTTCCCGGAAGGTATTCGACCGTAGCGATCTACTGGTTCTCCCCGTTTTACCCGCAATTATGCATGCCTTGCTGGAAACGGTGGACGAGGAGGGCGCTGATTTCCAGAAACAGATTCAGTTGTTCAGTTGCGATCCAGTTTTGAGTGCTCGCCTGCTGGCTGTGTCCAATTTATCTACGATATCGGCCATGCCGATCAGGCAGCGCATACTGACGGCACTGGGTCCGACTGCTCTCAGAACACTGGTAGTCACCACCGCCATGCAGCAATCCGGCTCGCTGCTCCCCACTCCCGCACTGAACCTGTTCTGGCGTCATGCCCTGCGGTGCGCCCGCCTCGCCCGGCAACTGGCGGAAATGACTGCCTATCCCGATCCCGAAGAAGCCTATCTATGCGGCTTATTGCACGATCTCGGCAAGTTGGTCATCAGCGTCCACTCCGCCACAGCTCTCGATGAGATTTACACCCTTGGCCGCGTTGCCCGGACGCCGGGCGAGGTGGTGGAGCTGGAACAACGGTTGTTTGGCGTTGATCACTGCGTTTTGGGTGCGGAGCAGAGCGAAACCTGGCAGTTGCCGGTATGGTTTGCTGACGCTATCCGTTTCCATCATCTGAACGCCGGAGAATTGCGCGGCGCACATCCCCTGCTACGCCTGCTTCATGTCGCCAATGCCCTCAGCCAAGACCACGAACCCGCAGCAGGCGGCCTGACCGAAGCCGGCGGCCTGCTGGAGTTGAGTCCTGGAGTCCTGGAATCGGTCCGCGCCGGGATAGCGGACAAAGTCGAACGACTGGCGATAGAACTCGGCATTGCCGCGACCGAAGCCGAAGCGGAACCTAAGTCGATCCGCGCCCCACTGGAGTCTACTCTCGGCGAGATCGCCCTGATCGATGCCGTGCGCAGCGAATTGAGCAGCGCCGATGACCCATTAACCCTGTGCGAAGCCGTGATACGTTGCGCAACCCTGCTCGCTGATCTGACCCAGATGGACTTCTTCCACTGCGATTCACTCACCGGGACGCTGCGCGGCAGCCCTTCGGCGCAGTGGCCGGACGGATTCACTATCAATCCCGAAGGCGCCGCCAATGCCTTGCAACGAGCATTGCAGCAACGGCGAATTTGTCATTCACTGGAACCGGCAATCCCCCCCGGCGTCATTGACCGGCAGTTGGCCCGACAGTGGGATTGTGAAGGCATCTGGTGCCTGCCGCTCTATGCAGGTGAGCGCTTGCTGGGGGTATTGGTCGCCGGCGCTTCACGCGCCCAACTGCCGCGCCTGCTGAATCGGGAGCGGTTATGGAAACGGTTCGCGACGGCAGCAGCGACGGCGTTGGCTGCGCAGGAGCAACGGGAAATTCTTCAGCGCCGTGTCCAGGAAGACCACGAACTGCTGGAACGGCAGCGCTTGCGGGCAGCGATCCATGAAATTTCCAATCCGCTGACCATCGTTCGCAACTCGCTGTATCTGCTGTCCACCCGGCTGGGGGAACCGGCCACTGAGGAACTGCGGGCTTTGCGGGAAGAAATGGAACGGGCCAGCCGCATCCTGCTGCGTCTCACTGAAGCGGATGAGTCGGTGGAAGAATCCGGCTTCGATCTGAACCGGACAATTCGCGATTTGGCGCGGGTGCTGGATGAAGCGCTCTGTCGGCCACGCGGCCTCCATCTGCATCTGCAGCTTGCGGAGGGGCTGGCGCCACTGACGCGGGGCCGCGATGCTCTTCGGCAAATTCTGCTGAACTTGGTGCGCAACGCCGCCGAAGTATTGAAGGAGGGCGGTTGTATCACCGTGACTACGCAGGACGGTATCAATCTGCATGGGTGCCGTTATCTGGAAATTGCCGTGGCCGACAATGGTCCGGGTCTGCCCGAGGCGTTGCTGACGCAACTGTTCCAGCCGGTGGCGACCGCTAAGGGTGAAGAACATGCCGGCCTGGGATTGTCCATCGTCAAAAATCTCGTCGAGGCACTGGACGGTCAGGTGGGTTATCGTCCTAATCCAGGTGGCGGCGCGGTGTTTCTGGCGTTGCTGCCACACACAGTATCCCTGGGCAACGCCCATTAAGATCGACGGGGAATTTTTGGAGTCCTGAAGGGGGACTTGATGTTAGCTCAGGAGAGCATTTCGGGATGCTGATTTGGGAAAAGGTTTATTATTGATTTTATCAATGACAGCTGATCATAGTACACAGCCTTACAAACCGGGATGCGCTAAGCTACAAAAATCATGTGGATGAGGGGAGATAGAGATGGAGGAACAAACTTCATTCTCAGTGCTGGTGGTGGATGATAATGTGGGTCTCCTGGCAAGCCTTGAGCAACTGCTCAGGACGCAGGGCTATCAGGTTACTGTCGCCGCCAACGGCCCGCAGGCCTTGACGTATCTGACTGAAGCCCGCTACGACCTGCTGCTGCTGGATTTAGCGATGCCCGGCGTAGGGGGCGCCGAGGTGCTGGATTTCGTAAACGCGCATAACCTGGATCTGGCAATTATCGTGATGAGCGGTACGACCTCAGTGGTCGAAGCAACCGCTGCCATGCGCCGGGGGGCCATCGATTTTCTACGCAAGCCCTTCGGCCCTGAGGAACTGCTGAGCAGCGTCGCCAACGCGACCCACAAGCTGCGGCTGGAGCGAACCAACCAGACGATGACCCAGCGTCTGGAAACCTCTGAACGTCTGCATCGCTTCATCGTCAATCATTCTCCCGATCTCATCATGGTCCTGGACGCAGCAGGCCGGTTCACTTACCTCAACCATCGCGTCAAAACCCTGCTCGGTTTCGAACCTGAAGCGTTGGTAGGGCAATCTCTGCTGGAGTTGGTCACGCCGCTGGACCGGGAAAAGGCCAAGCAATTACTGGCGGCGCTCGCCGACCGTCCAGTGAAATCCCTGTCAGCAGAATTGTGCCTGACGCGCGACGCCGACTTCCGCCGCTACTATCCACGCCTAGCGTCGCTGGTCATTGTAGAAATCATCGCGTTAGCCATCAGTGAAGAACACAACCCAACATCGCGTTATGCCGGCAGCCATATGGTGGCGCATGACATCACGGAGCGCCGGCGCGCTGAGGAAGCGCTGCGCCGCGCTAGCGCCCGGCTTGAGCATGTGGTGAGCGCCAGCCCTGCGGTCATCTATTCGCGCCATCCCGGTTCAGGGATGCCGATCAATTTCATCAGCGCTAACGTATGGGACCTGCTCGGTTATCGTGCGGAAGAACTGCTCGCCGATCAGCGGTTTTTTGAACGCCTGATCCATCCTGACGACTGGTCGCGCCTGGAGTTGAGTCCAGATCTGGGAGAGGGACGCTCATCAATAAGCCGCGAGTATCGGATGCGGCATCAGAACGGCCAGTGGCGTTGGATTCGGGACACAGTTCGTCTGATTTGCGACGCGGATGGCCGACCCATGGAACTGGTCGGCTCGTGGCTGGACTACACCGAAGCACAGCAACTCGCCGAGCAACTCACCTATCAGGCCAGTCATGACTCGCTGACTGAATTGGCCAACCGGCGAGCATTTGAGATCCACCTTCAGCAAGCCCTGGATAGCGCCCGTGAGCTAAAAACCGAGCATGTCCTGTTCTACCTGGATCTGGATCAGTTCAAGGTCATCAACGACACCTGCGGACACATCGCTGGCGATGTCCTGCTGCGTGAGTTGTCGCGCATTCTGCAAGCGCGGGTGCGCCGACAGGACATGCTGGCGCGACTGGGCGGCGACGAGTTCGGGGTACTGATGGAAAATTGCTCATTACATGACGCCATGCGGGTCGCTAACGGACTATGCAACGCTATCAGCGACTTCCGCTTTAGCTGGGGCGACAAAATCTTCCGGGTCGGCGTCAGCATCGGTGTGGTGGCGATCGACGCCCATAGCGAAAGCTGCGCCGGCGTCCTCAGCGCAGCGGACAGCGCCTGTTACGCCGCCAAGGACGCCGGTCGCAACCGCGTCCATCTGTACACCGATAACGACCTGGAACTGGCCCGCCGCCAAGGTGAAATGCGCTGGGTGGCCCGTATTAACCAGGCTCTGGAAGACAACCGCTTCCAACTGGTCTTCCAGACCATTGCACCCATTCAGAGTCCGGCAGGCGGCCATCATTACGAACTGCTGCTACGCATGCAGGACGAATCCGGCCAGATCGTCCTGCCCGGCGCATTCCTGCCCGCTGCCGAACGCTATCATCTGGCGAGCAAACTGGATCGATGGGTGGTTGGCACGGCGCTGGACTGGCTGTCCAGCAATCCTGGTCACCTTGACGGTCTATCGCTCTGCACCATCAACCTGTCCGGTCATTCGCTCAGCGACGAGCATCTGCTGGATTATATGGTGAAGCGGCTGGCAGCTCCGTCGCCGCTCAATCACAAGCTCTGCTTCGAAATCACCGAAACCGCCGCCATCGCCCATTTTCCCAACGCTTTACATTTCATTCACACACTCAAGGATATTGGTTGTCGTTTCGCACTCGATGATTTCGGCAGCGGTTTTTCCTCATTCGCTTATCTGAAGAAACTGCCGGTGGATTTTCTCAAGATCGACGGCATATTTGTCGAGGATATCGCCAGCGATCCGGTCTCGCTGGCGATGGTCAGTTCCATCAACGAAGTCGGGCATGTCATGGGGATGGAGACCATTGCTGAATTCGTGGAAAACGATCAGATTCTGGACAAGCTGCGCACGATCGGGGTGAATTACGCGCAGGGGTACGGGATCGGCAGACCGCGACCGCTGGCCGAGATGACGGTGTGAAAAAGCGGGTAGCGAGCCGTGAACTCCACTCGCTACCTCCTCGCTACCTGCCTTACAGATTGGCGGAACGCCACCAGCTATTGTATTCGCGGCGCAGCACTTCGTGGGTGGGCATGGGGTAAAACGCCAGATCGGGGCCGTTGCCCATGTAGAACCCGCTCTTGACCATCCGATAGGGGAATTCCAGAGAGTGGACTCGATGAACTAATTTACTCGTCTTGTCGCCACCCAGGAACAACAGCGCTTCGCGCAGGTGGTGCATGAACGAGTAAGGCAGGTCGCCGACCGGGCCGTTTTCGGGGTCGGACGCCAGCGCGCCCAGCCCCAACTCGACAAAGCACAAACCCGGGAAGCGAATAAATTTGGCCGGTTGGCTGGTGACGCCGTGATAATAGTCGGCTGGGCCGAGGGTGCTGACCACCAGACTGTTGACCGGTGACAGATCCTGGTACATGTGCAGGCCGGAAGCGGGCGGCGGCGCAGAGTCGCTGCGGCTCAGGCCGAGGGTATGGCCGTAGGCGGTACTCAGGTACAGCTTGCCGAGTGCACTGACCGGGATATGTTCGAGCACCCGGTACACCGAGATGTAGACGGAATTTTTCGGTGAACCGTCAGGATGCGGCGTACAACGGGCAATGCCTTCTTCCAGGTTGAAGAACTCGTGCCGAAACGAAGGATCAACTTCGAAAAAGATCGCCTGCCCCTTGGACTTGTATTTGTGGCCGGTGGCGTAGTACTGGCCGAACTGCTCCGGCGGCAGCATGGAGGCGATCAAGGCTTCGGGGATCAATGAAAAGTACAAATGAATAGTCATGGCAATGCGCTCTCTCCAAGGGTTGAACAGGGAATGACGATCCTTGTCATTATGGTAGATTTCCAGCAGGGTGTTAAAAAATTATCCCGCAATCGGCGTCATTAATCCGCAGTCCGCGCCGATTCCAGGTATTCCTCCAGGGCCGTCAGCAAGGCATTGCAGGCGGTGGGCATCTGGCCCAGCGTCGGCCAGGCCCAGCGCAGTGTGCGTTCCGCCGCCTCCCGATAACGGGTCTGTCCGGTCAGGCGTCCGAGTTTCAGCAACACTTGCGCGGCGATACCGTTGCCGGATGGCAGAGCGTCATCATGCGGCGGCTTGGGGCGTTGAATCAACGCTTCGTGATCGTCAGCGGTAAAGTAGAAGCCGCCGGATGTTCGATCTTCGAAATGGTCCAGCAAAACTTCAGCCAGCGCCAGAGCGAAATCCAGGTCGCCCTCCCGTTGACGACATTCCTGTAATTCCAGTACACCGTCGATCAGGAAGGCGTAATCGTCCAGATAAGCATTCAGCCGGCTTTGTCCATCCTTGTGAACCGCCAGCAACCGACCGTCACGCCAGAGATGGGCTTGAATAAAATCCAGCGCCCGTTCGGCAGAATCGACGAAATCGCTCCGTGCCAACAGGCGTCCGGCCATAGCCATCCCGCGAATCGCCAGACCGTTCCAGGCCGTCAGAATTTTCTCGTCCCGGCCCGGCCACACCCGCTGGGAACGGGCGGTGAACAGTTGATAGCGTGCTGAGGCCAGCCAAGCGTTGACCTGCGCCGGTTCGACGCCCAAGCGCTGCGCCAAATCGGCGGCTTCGGCGACGACGCGCAGGTGCCAGGCGCGACCTTCGAAATTGGGCGGCAGTTCCAGCCCGTAGCAGATCGCGAAAACCGTGTATTCCTCGGTATTGAGCAATTCTCGAACCTGTGCTGGTGTCCAGGCGTAAAACCGGCCTTCCTCGCCTTCGGAATCGGCGTCGAGGGTCGCGTAGTAGCCGCCATCGGGCGATTGCATTTCCCGGAGGAGCCACTCGCCGGTTTCTTCGGCAATCGTGCGAAATAACGGCTCCTGGGTCGCCTGCCAAGCTTGGGCATAGAGGGCGAGTAGCGGGCCGTTGTCGTAAAGCATCTTCTCGAAATGGGGAATCTGCCATTCGGCATCCACCGAGTAGCGATAGAACCCGCCACCGAGTTGGTCGTAAATCCCGCCCAGCACCATTTTACGCAAGGTGAAGCGCACGGCGGTTTCCGCCTGCCGATCCGGTTCGTTGCACTGGAATGCATCGCACTGGAGGCTGGCTGTCCAATGCCGCAGCAGCCGTTCCAGGCTGGTGGGGTGCGGGAATTTAGGGGCGTCACCAAAGCCGCCATGCACTGAATCGAAATGGTCGATCAGTTGGTCGCGCCCGGCCTGGAGGGGTTCGGCGGTCAAGGCGAGATCGCCGGTGCTGGACGATGGGGTGATTTCAGCGCGGAGGGCGTCCAGCAACGCCTGATTCTGCCGGCGGATGTCACCCAGGCGCTGGCGGTAGTGATCGCTGACCCGGAGCAGAAGGTCGGTGAAGGCCGGCATTCCATAACGGGGCGTTTTGGGGAAATAGGTGCCGCCGACGAAGGGCGCATGGTCATCGTGGGTCAGGAACATGGTCAGCGGCCAGCCGCCAGATCGCCGGTGCAGCAGTTGAAAGGCGGTCTGGTAAATTTTGTCGAGGTCGGGGCGCTCTTCGCGATCCACTTTGATGTTGATGAATCGTTCATTCATCACCTGGGCAGTCGCTTCATCCTCAAAGGACTCGTGGGCCATGACGTGGCACCAGTGGCAGGCGGAGTAGCCGATGGACAGCAAGATCGGCTTACCCTCGCGGCGAGCTTTATCCAAAGCTTCCTCGCCCCAGGGATGCCAGTCCACCGGGTTGTGGGCGTGTTGGCGCAGGTAGGGGCTGGTTTCGTGGATCAGGCGGTTGGTGTAGTGCGACTCGGACATGGCGGTTTCCCGGACGTTAGGCGGCAGAAGGGATGTGTATGAGTCGCTTGCCGAACCCTGAAGGTTCCGGGCCACTGGCGTTGCAGGCTGAGTCGTGATTCCTTCAATCCGGCATGGAATCACGCGGATCGCTGGGTAGATAAACCCCGGCGAACTGGCGAAATGCTGCCGAAGTCCGGGGTCCAGCCCGCCCGTCCACCCTGACATAAATTCCCGGCAAGGTATTCAGAAATCGTTGCAGCGCCTCCGTCCAAGGTGAAATTGCGGTTTCATCATAACGCAGCAGCGGCCCTGCCAATGGTTCTCCCGTGATGGCGAACTTGATCAGGCCGCGTTCCGCCAGCCGTCGGAGCAGGACGGCCACTCCACAGCGTTGCGCCACGCCGGTCTCGCTCCAGGTGTCGTCCGCAACATATTTGCCCTGGGTGTAGTACGTTGAAGCATTCCACAAATAAGGCGAAGGGACCTCGGGATGATGCAGCCGGTAGCCCCAGCCGTTGTGCCCCTCCAGCAAGAACAGCGTTCCGGCAATGCTCCAGTCCGTCCACACATCGAAATGGCGCAGTTGCAGGGCGTCAATGGCGCTGTCTTCCCAGTGAAAGGGCGGTTCGCCTGCTGCCGGACGGCCATCGGGAAGATGCTGAGTGCGCCCAGTCAGCGGATCGCCGTTATGCAGATGCACAGTAAAATCACCGCCGACATCGGCCTGATGCAGCGCCGCCACCACGAACCAGGGGATATTCAACGGCTCGCCTACCTTTTTATAGCGGTTACGCTCGGCCCAGATCGCATCGACCAGCGATTCCACCTCGATCGCCCGTTCTTGACGGATCACACAGGCGGTAAAGCGGCGTTGATAGTCGTCCTGCAATTCCGGGGTCAGGGTGATACGGCTCATGGAAATTCCCCAAGGGTTGATCGGCGCGAATCGTCGCCAAAGTTTGCTCAATGTAAAGGTCTGAACGGTTACAAATCGCCTTAAACCGCCCATTCATGCACTGGCGTCCCACCTTGCTGCCGTACCTGATAGGCCAAAGTCAACGCCGCCCAATCGGGAACGTGGCGGCGGGCAAAGCGCCGTTGCCAATCAGCGCCAGTACGGCCGCTTACCACTCGTGCGGTAATGATGTCCAAATAGTCGGTCACATCCGCTGCGTCCATCGCCAAGGCTTGCAGTCCCCGGCGCGCCAGCGGCAGCAACTCGTCCAGCACCAGTTGCTGCAACGGCCAGCGCCGTCCATTCAACCAGACCACTTCCGCCCGCAACCCATCCCGCGCCGCGGCGTAGAAATTAGCCCGGCATTGTGTGAAGTCCAGCACCGCGCTGGGGGATGGCAACGCTCGCGCCAGACCATGAATCAGTCCGTAATAAAACGCGGCGTTGGCGATGGTGTCGGGAATACTGGGGCCGGCAGGCATGACCCGATGTTCGATGCGCAGGTGTGGCGTCCCATCGGCTTCGAAGCCCAGCAAGGGCCGGTTCCAGCGCCAGATGGTGCCGTTATGCAGGCGCAAATGCGGCAACCGTTCGGCGGATTCTCCGCTCAGATCGACTGGCAACAAGGGCGGATAGCGCGTCAGATTTTCGGTGAACAGTTCCAGCAGCGATTCCCGGATATAACCACTGCCGAACGTCACCCGCTGGCAAGTCGGATCATCGGCGCGCTCACCACCCCGTAGCGCCACGCCCTGCTCAAACAGCGGAATGCGGGTTTCTTCCCACAGCGTTTTGCCGAACAGTAACGACGAATTGGCGGCGACGGCGACCATCGGCGCGGACAACAATAAGGCCGCATTGAAAAATGCCGGTGCCTGATTCACCGTCACCTGCAAATGGGTCTGAAACGAGGTCGTTGCCGCTTCCAGCATCACATCCTGATGGGTCAAGCGCAGGGTTTCCGTCCCGTGAATGATCAGTTCCATTGGCTGGCCGCGTCGCCGTTGCAGAATCTGGTCGTTGATGGCCTGGTAGCGTTGCTGGCTGGACATGTTTTCCGGGATGAGATCCTGATCACGCAGGGTCGGCAGAATCCCGATCAACGTCACGGTCGCGTCCAGTTCAGCCGCCGCCTGCTGACAGTCTCGCCAAAGGCTGTCCAGATTGGCGTGCATCCGCCGCAGTACGTCACCGCACAACGGCAAGGGCGGCGTATTCAATTCGATGTTGAACACGCTCAGTTCCGGCACGACCAACGGGTTTGCCATCCGTTCCAGAAAGCGTTGATTCAAGGGCGCGGGCATTCCCCGGCGATCCACCAGCCAAGCCTCGATTTCAAAGCCGCCCATGCCGCCGGTTGGCGCGAATCGCCCTTTCCGGAACCACTCGGTCAGCAAGGTCGTTTCCTGACGCAAGCAGGTTTGAAATCGCTGGAAATCCTGGCGAGTGAATGTTGAGCGGGAAATTTCCTGGCCCATGGCGACTCTCTCTGGATCGCTGATTTCTCGCAAACTATAGCCGACTGCGCTCGTCCCGGAAGGCAAAGCCGCGTAACGGAATTTCCAGATTCCGGGTCAAGGCGATAGCCTGGAAACGGTCGCCCATCTCGCCGGGCAGGGTCAGCAATTTGACCTGACGGGCCTGCTCCAGATAGGGCGTTGAATGAGCAGGGTTAGAAATCCCCTCGTCCTCCGCCAGCAATTCCATTAACCCACAACCAAACAGGAAGTGACTCTGCCTGGCGTAGCCCGCCACCTCCAGTCCGGCAGCCAGCGCGGCGTCGGCCACGGCCGTGAAATCAACGCTGGCGGTGATGTCCTGCAAGCCAGGCAGCAGCAGCGGATCCTCATGCGCCCGGTGGCGATAGTGACAAAGCAACGTCCCGGTAGCTCGCTCAGGATGGTAGTACTCCCGCCGTGGATAGCCGTAATCGATCAACAGCAGCGCGCCCGCTGCCAGCGGCTCGGCCAGGGCGGCCAGCCATTCCGCCAAGTGCGGAACGTACTCGGAAGTATAGCCTTCCGGCAACCGCCAGCCGATGTCCGCCTCGATCCGGGCCACCGCCTCGGTCACTGATGGATCGTCCTCGCCCTCGATGCAGGTCAGTCCGGTTTCCGTCGCAACCACCACCAGCCGGCGCACGCCCTGGGCGGTGATGCGGAACCGCTCGACCGGCAAGGCATCCAGCACCTCGTTACCGAGGACCAAGCCGCGAAAACCCGGTTGGGGTAAAGCATCCAGCCAGACCACCCGCTCCACAAGTTCAGGGATTCGTTCAACCAGCGTCTGCCGCTGACGTTCCCGCAACTCGCCGCTCAGCTCCAGAATAGCGTACTGCTCCGGCAGTGCATTCAACGTCTGCAATTCCTGGAGAAGGTCAGCCGCCATGATCCCGGTCCCGGCACCGAGTTCCACGATAGCGCCACCGCCGAGCGCTTGCAGAATATCCTGACACTGGCGGGCCAGACAGCGTGAGAACAGCGGCGAGAGTTCCGGCGCGGTGATGAAATCGCCGCCGGAACCGAATTTGCGGGTTCCAGCGCAGTAATAACCCAAACCGGGCGCGTACAGCGCCAAATGCATAAAGCGAGCGAAGGAAATGGCGCCGCCCGTTGCAGCGATTTCGGTGCGGATATGATCGAGTACCTGGGCGCTGTGTGCAGCAGCAGCGGGGTCAGGGGCAGGCAGGGTCTTGAGCAGATCAACGGATGGAACCATGAGCAGGCCTGATGGAGTAGAGCTGGAGGTGAGGATGTCGTTTTACCATGACCATGACCCCTTAAACCGGTTAAAATCGCGTCATCATTATTGATTCTCTCCTCTCTACCTTCCATCGCAAGATGGGAAGGAAGTCTCAACGTGAACCTCCCTGACCCTGAATACGTCGCCGCACGATGAAAACATCGATCACCTCATGGGTATTGACCCTGTTTCTGGCGGTTGTTGCGCCGGTCCAGGCCCAGACTCGGATCCCGAGTCCGGCCCCGAGCGCCGCCTACGTCAGCGACCGTGTAGAGGTGCCCTTGCGGGCAGGTACGTCTAATCGCTATAAGGTGATTGGTTCAGTGAACAACGGCTCTCGGGTGGAAGTGCTTAAGGTCGACAAGGCCAAAGGCTACACCCAAATTCGCACCCCGGCGGGCGTGAAGGGCTGGATCCAAAGCGCCCAACTCACCGATACCCCGGGCAGTCAGGAACAACTGGCGGGCGTCCGCCAACAATTGGAGCGGCTGCAAACGCAGCACTCTGACCTCAAACAACATGTGGATAACGTCGTCAGCCGGCCTGAGGGGGAGGACCTCAGCTATCCACAGCTTTATGAGGAAGCGTTGCGCCTGCGCCAGCAACTGGCGCAATACCGCAAAGTGGCGTCCGACACTGTGGCGATTGATGAACGCAACAAGGTTTTGCAGGAACGGGTGGTCACGCTGGAGCGGGAACTGCAAGTCGTGCAGCAGGAAAATCAGGCGTTGCGCGACGACAATGGCAACATCCGGTTCCTGATCGGCGCCTTGCTGCTGGGCGTAGCCCTGCTGGCGGCGGTGTTGACGCCGAAGATTCGGGAACAACGACGCACCCAATGGAGCCAGTTGTGAGCAGGCATCATGAACTTCGGCGACGGCGTTCGATCATGACGCCAGCGGCCTTCGCGCCAAGAGGTACGCCCGGCTTGTGCAGAGTGAGCCGTAACCAGGGGACGGCGAATTCCTGTAACAGCAATTCAGCGATCCGTTCCGCCAGAGTTTCCACCAACTGGAAATCGCTGGCGGCGGCGAAGTCGCTGACCCGCTGCGCCACCGCTTGGTAATCAAGCGTATTCTCCAATCGGTCGGTCGCAGCCGCCGGGTGGATATCAGCGCCCAGTTCCAGGTCGAGCCGCAGTGTTCGGCACCGGTCGCGTTCCCAGGGATGAACGCCAATAATGGTTTCAATCAGCAGTTCGTGAATGAAAATAATATCCATGACGGTTTTCCGGGCGATGGATTATCTTTAGTGAAAAATGGCCTGATCCGGCCCTGTTCCCTTCATTCCAAAGCGTTTGGCGTCACTCTCCATGCTCATCACTCTATCATCGATCGTCCTCGGCTACCTGGCCGGTTCCATTTCGACCGCCATCCTGGTCTGCCGGGCGATGGGCTTGCCCGACCCGCGCAGCGAGGGTTCGCGCAATCCCGGAGCGACCAATGTGCTGCGCTTTGGCGGTAAAAAAGCCGCAGCCATCACCTTGGCCGGCGATTTCCTCAAAGGTCTGTTGCCGGTGTTATTCGCACGACTGGCCGGACTGGAAGAGATCGGACTGGCGCTGACCGCGCTGGCGGCGTTCCTTGGTCATCTCTATCCGGTGTTCTTCGGCTTTGAAGGCGGCAAAGGCGTGGCGACCGCTTTCGGCGCGATCCTCGGGTTGTCCTGGCCGGTGGCGCTGGTGGCGCTGGCCATTTGGCTGTTCATGGCCTTTGTGGTGCGGATTTCCTCGCTGTCCGCATTGACCGCAGCGGCGCTGACTCCGCTGTTGGGCTGGTGGTTTAGCCTGCCGCCTGCCTATAACGTCGCTATTCTAGCCATGGTAATCCTGCTGATCTGGCGGCATCGCTCCAACATCCGTAATTTACTGTCCGGCGCTGAGGACAAGATTGGCACGGATCGCCCGGAAGGATAGCCACCTGCTTCCACTGGCCAGCGCTCGTAAACTCATTGCCCACCCACGGGGAAAAACCTTTATAATTTCGAGTTCAGCTTAATGTTTCTTTTCCTCACTGAACCCTCCAGGTATTCACTTTCGTGAACAAACAATCCAGCTACACGCGCGAGGAACTGCTCGCCTGCGCCCGGGGCGAACTGTTCGGCCCCGGCAACGCCCAATTGCCGCTGCCGAACATGCTCATGGTTGACCGCATCGTCCATATCGGTTCCGAGGGTGGTCAATATGGCAAAGGCGAAATCGTTGCAGAACTGGATATTCATCCGGACCTGTGGTTCTTCGGTTGCCACTTTATCGGCGATCCAGTGATGCCCGGTTGCCTGGGGTTAGACGCCATGTGGCAACTGGTGGGATTTTTTCTGGGCTGGATGGGTGGGCCGGGCCGGGGCCGGGCGCTCGGTTGCGGTGAAGTCAAGTTCACCGGCCAAGTCTGTCCCGAAGCCCGGAAACTGACATATCACATTCACATGAAGCGGGTCATTTTACGCAGATTGGTAATGGGTATTGCGGATGCGACTCTGGAGGTCGATGGCCGGACCATTTACACCGGCAAGGATCTGCGGGTCGGACTGTTCACCTCTACTGACGGTTTTTGAGGGGTTGCTCATGAGACGGGTTGTAGTGACCGGCATCGGTATCGTATCGAGCATCGGCAACGACCGATGGGCCGTACTGGAATCATTGCGGCAGGGCCGTAGCGGTTTGGAGTACGCGGAAGATTACAAGGAAATGGGGCTGCGTTCTCATGTTCGCGGACCTTTGCGGATTGATCTGGCGACGCTGATCGACCGCAAGGTGCTGCGCTTCATGGGCGATGCGGCGGCGTACAACTACCTGGCCATGCGCGAGGCCATCGCCGACGCTCAATTGCCGGATGACCTGGTGTCGAATCCCCGCGCTGGGCTGATCACCGGCAGCGGCGGCGGTAGTCCGCAAAACATCGTCGAGGCCGCCGACCTGCTGCGCAACAAGGGGTTGAAGCGAGTCGGACCGTACATGGTGCCGCGAACCATGAGTAGCACGACGACCGCCTGCCTGGCGACGCCGTTCAAGATCAAGGGCGTCAATTACAGTCTCAGTTCCGCCTGCGCCACCAGCGCTCATTGCATTGGTCATGGCGCGGAGTTGATTCAATGGAACAAGCAGGACATCATGTTCACCGGCGGCGGTGAGGAACTGCACTGGAGCCTGACCCACCTGTTCGACGCCATGGGCGCGCTGTCCACCAAATACAACGCCACACCGCACACAGCTTCGCGGCCCTATGATGCCAATCGCGATGGCTTCGTCATTTCCGGCGGCGGCGGTCTGGTGGTTTTGGAGGAGTTGGAACACGCCCGGCGGCGCGGGGCGCGGATCTACGCGGAACTGATCGGTTACGGCGCCACCTCGGATGGGCATGACATGGTGCAGCCGTCCGGCGAGGGCGCAATGCGCTGCATGAGGCTGGCCCTGGAAGGCGTCACCGAGCCGGTGAATTACATCAATACCCACGGCACCAGTACGCCGGCGGGCGACACCAAGGAACTGGAAGCAATCCGCGAGGTATTCGGCGACCATGTCCCGCCGATCAGCGCCACCAAGTCGCTGACCGGTCATGCCTTGGGCGCGGCGGGCGTTCATGAAGCGATTTATTCACTGCTGATGATGGACAACCGTTTCATCGCCGCCTCAGCGAACATTGAAACCCTCGATCCGGCGGCGGAAGGGCTGCCCATCGTCCGGGAACGGGTCGATAACGCGGAGCTGAACGTGGTGATGTCCAACAGCTTCGGTTTTGGCGGCACCAACGCCACATTAGTGTTCCGGCGGTTTGCGGGTTAGGCCTGCTGTCCATTGATCCGCCCGCTGCCAGAGCGGGCGGATCAAGCCTGTGGATAACTCGGCTTAATCAACAGGCATCCATGCCCATCCATACCCATAGATTGGGCAAAACCGGCAAGGGGCTATAAGCAAGCTCTTGAAAAAGATGGCGTCCCCAAGGGGATTCGAACCCCTGTTATCGCCGTGAAAGGGCGATGTCCTAGGCCTCTAGACGATGGGGACGTAGAGAAGAAAAAATAAACCGTCATGTGAATGACGGCTGAGGTTGGTGGAGCCAGACGGGATCGAACCGACGACCTCCTGCATGCCATGCAGGCGCTCTCCCAGCTGAGCTATGGCCCCGTTCACCGGAGAAAAGCATTCTAAAAAACTCCCTGGCGTTCGTCAATCCCCAATTTTCAGGATCACTCGCTAATGTACGCCAGCGCTCGCTCCAGCCGCGTCAGCGTCTTCGCCCGGCCCAGCAATTCCAGCGTCACATCAATCGGCGGCGACACCGCCGTACCCGATACCGCCACCCGCAACGGCTGCGCGACCTTGCCCAGCGCCAGTCCACTGGCCTCCGCCACCCCTCTCACCGCCTCATGAATCGGCGCAGCCCGCCATTCCGGCAATGCCGCCAGCGCCTCCCGCAGTTGCCGTAATGGCGCTTCAGCGGTGGCAGTGAGATTCTTGCTGGCGGCTTTCGGCTCGTAATCCGCGAAGTCCTGATACAGGAATAAGGCAGCCTGTGCCATGTCCTTGAGCGTATCAGAACGCTCGGCGAACGCCTTGACCACCTCGGTCAAGGGCGGCCCCGCGCTGGGATCGATGCCTAATTGACCGACATGCCAGCTCAAATGACGAGCGACATGGACAGGATCGAGGGTCTTCAGATAATGCTTGTTCAACCAGATCAGCTTGGACGGATTGATCGCCGAAGGAGCTTTGTTGCATCCGCTCAGATCGAATAATTCGCTCATCTCATCCAGGGAAAAAATCTCCTGATCGCCATGCGACCAGCCCAGCCGCACCAGATAATTCAACACCGCTTCCGGCAGATAGCCCAGATCGCGGTATTCCATGACGCTGGCTGCGCCATGCCGCTTGGACAGCTTCTGCCCGTCCGGCGCCAGAATCATCGGTACATGGCCATAGAAGGGAACTGGCGCGCCCAACGCCCGGAGGATATTGATCTGCCGGGGGGTGTTGTTGATATGGTCATCGCCGCGAATGACATGGGTGATGCCCATGTCCATGTCATCGACCACCACACAGAAGTTGTAGGTGGGCGTGCCATCGGCGCGGGCGATGATCAGGTCATCGAGTTCGGCGTTCTGGAACACGATATTGCCGCGAATCAGATCCGTGACCACGACTTCGCCTTCCAGGGGATTTTTGAAGCGCACCACCGGCTCCACGCCATCACGCGGTGGCCCCTGATAGTCGCGATAGCGACCGTCATAACGCGGTTTCTCCTTGTGGATCATCTGCTCGCCGCGCAGCGCTTCCAGTTCTTCCCTGGTGCAATAGCAATAATAGGCCTTACCCTCGCGTAGCAGCCATTGCAGCACCTCGCGGTAGCGGTCAAAGCGCTGGGTCTGGTAGAACGGCCCTTCATCGTAATCCAGCCCCAGCCAGTTCATACCTTCCAGAATAGCGTTGACGGCTTCTGGCGTGGAGCGCTCCAGATCTGTGTCTTCGATGCGCAGCACGAAGGGACCGCCATGACGGCGGGCGTACAGCCAGGAAAACAGCGCGGTGCGCGCGCCGCCGATATGCAGATACCCCGTAGGACTGGGGGCAAAACGGGTCTTAACCATGGATTCGTCCAGAGTGTCGCTCCCTCCCCCTCACGGGAGGGGAGGAGGGCTGAAAAGTTGTCGTCCGATTAAAGTTTCTTCGGCTTAACCGGTCGATCCCAGTTCGCTACTTCCTTACGCTGGGCGCGGGTTAGACACAGGCTGCCATCCGGTACACTGCGGCTGACCGAAGAACCGGCGCCAATCGTGGCGCCCCTGCCAATGCGCACCGGGGCGACCAGCGAACTGTTGGAGCCGATGAACGCGCCGTCCTCGATCACGGTCTTGTGCTTGTTGGCGCCGTCGTAATTGCAGGTAATCGTTCCGGCACCGACGTTGACTTCCGCACCGACTTCGGCGTCACCCAAATAAGTCAAATGGTTGACCTTGGAGCCGGGGCCGATGGTGGTTTTCTTGGTCTCGACGAAATTGCCGATATGCACGCCCGCCGCCAGTCGGGTGTCCGGCCGCAGGCGGGCGAAGGGTCCGATCTGCGCGCCCGCTCCGACTTCCGCACCCTCGATCCGGCAATGCGAGAGAATCTCGACATCATCGCCAATGATCGCATTCTTCAGAACACAGAATGGCCCGATTTTGACTCCGTTGCCGAGACGCACGGTTCCTTCAAACACCACGCTGACATCAATCACCACATCCTGGCCCGTGCTGAGTGAACCACGCACGTCCACCCGGGCCGGGTCCAGCAGCGTTGCGCCGTTACGCATCAGGATTTCGGCCTGCCGCGCCTGATGGAACCGCTCCAGCGCGGCCAGTTGTCGACGATCATTGACGCCCTGCACTTCCAGCGGCTCCGCCACCGTGAACGGTTCAACGGGGACGCCATCGCGCGCCGCCAGGGCGATAATGTCGGTCAGATAATACTCGCCCTGGGCATTTTCGTTGGTCAACCCGGCCACCCAGTCACGCAATTTCGCCGTAGCGACCGCCAGAATCCCGGTATTGATTTCGGAGAGACACCGCTCGGACGGCGTCGCGTCTTTCTCCTCGACGATGCGCTGCACCCGCCCCTGATCGTCGCGAATGATGCGCCCATAGCCGGCGGGATCGGCTAATTCAACGGTGAGCAACGCCAGTTGGCCCTGCCGCGCCGCATCGACCAGCGGTTGCAGGGTTTCGGGTTGGATCAGCGGCACATCGCCATACAGCACCAGGGTGACGCCAGCATCATCGAGCAGCGGCAAAGCCTGCGCCACCGCATGTCCCGTACCCAGTTGCTCGGCCTGTTCGACCCACAACACGCCCGATTCACCGGCCAATGCGGTTTTGACCGCTTCGCCGCCATGCCCATAGACGACCACACGAACGGCGGCTTCAAGGCGGCTGGCCGCGCCTAATACATGGGCTAACAAGGACCTGCCGCCCAGTGGATGCAAAACCTTGGGCAGATCCGAAACCATCCGCTTGCCCTGGCCAGCGGCCAGAATCACGACTGAAAGTTGCTGCATGGAGTGCGCCTCGCCTGAGAAAGGACTCTATTGTACTGAATGATGCGTCAGGCTCATCCATAGATTGCGCACTCTGTCGGGCGGCGGCGCGGGATCATAGCAGCCGATGGGGTATAAAGCCGTATTGCCGGCAGCACCAGCAGGATCATGCAAGGGCGGGTCCGCTAGCCGCAGGAGGTCTTGCGTCACAACAGTCAACACTGTGACCAAGCGCTACGTCCACTGGCCGGAGAATGCGCCGAATGCTGTAGCTGTTTTAGAAGCTATCGATATGTCTAGCCGCATTTCGTCATACCTAGACGAATGAGATCGGCAAAATTCGGTGTAACTTATTGATTAGTGGTGGCTACGGGTGGACTTGAACAACCGACACCGGCATTATTAGTGCCGTGTTAATGTTCCTAGCCAGCGCTATCGAATTCAGGTATAATAATGCAAATCAAGTATATATATTGCACTGAATTGCATGAAATGATACTGTTATTCATGGTTGCTGCACTTCTCATGCACTTTCAGCCGGAGATCATCCAATGCCCGTTGTCAATCTAACCAACAAGCTCCTGAATTCCATTAAACCCACTGGCGAGATCGCTGACTACCGCGATCAAACCATCAAAGGCTTTATGGTTCGCTTACAGAAATCGGGGGAAAAGAGCTATATCTTGGAGTACGGACGCGGTAAGCGGTTTACTATCGGTCTGGTCGGACAAATCACCCTTGACCAAGCAAAGGAAATTGCTCAGGATAAATTAGCGCTCGTTCGGCAGGGGCATGATCTCAATGCGGATAAGCGAGCGGCGAAGGCAAAAGCGGAAGCTGAACGGCGGCGTCACACTTTTAAGACTTTCATTGATAAAGAATATGAGCCGTGGGTTAAGGTTCACCGGAAGTCAGCAAGTGACACCTTGCAGCGCCTGCGTACCCATTTCTACCCGGAATTTGGGGATAGCCCATTAGAGGAAATCACACCTTGGCAAGTGGAAAAGTGGAAAGCTAAGCGAGCGAAGGAGGGCATCAAGACTGTTACTACAAATCGTCTTCTTGCCGCATTCAAAGCGACGCTCTCTAAAGCAGTTGAATGGAACCTCATCACGGAACACCCCCTTGCCAAACTCAAACTGAAAGGAGGAGCCGATGGGAACAAAGTAGTTCGCTACCTGAATCTTACAGAAGAGACTGCCTTACGGGATGCGCTGGACAAACGGGAAAAGCAGTTACGGCAAGGTCGGGAATCTGGCAACCAATGGCGGCGAAATCGTGGCTATGTGGAGAAGGTTGATCTAACGGAAGCCGCTTATGCTCACCATCTCAAGCCGATGGTACTTATCAGCCTTAACACGGGTATCCGGCAAGGTGAATTGTTCGCGCTTACCTGGGCGGATGTTGACTTTGATCGGGCGTCATTGACCGTTCATGGTGACAATGCCAAGTCAGGTAAAACCCGTCATATCCCCCTCAATCATGAAGCTTTGAGCGTATTTACGCAATGGAAAGTACAAGAACTTGATCGTAACGGCTTGATTTTTCCAAGTCGCACAGGTGTAAAAATCGACAATGTACAAAAATCTTGGACTACGGTTCTGGAGATGGCGGGTATCAAAGAATTCCGCTGGCATGATCTCCGCCATACTTTTGCTTCCAACTTAGTAATGAGAGGAGTTGATCTCAATACGGTGCGGGAACTAATGGGACATGCCGATATTAAGATGACGCTACGCTACGCACATCTCGCACCGGAGCATAAGGCAAAAGCGGTTGCTCAATTAAGCAGATTTGAAGAAAAAATTATTCCATTAAGGCGCGCTACCAATTAAATTTTTATGCTTAAAGCCCTCCTATAAAACTTTTGTTTTATAGGGCGGCTTTATATTAATAATTGTTTCATATAAAACATTCGCGTGAAACAAAATATACAATATTTTCAATTGCATAAAGTTGCATTGCCTTTTATAGCATGGTATGATGCTGTCCAATCATCATTTGCTATTATGAGAGCATCGAATGACTATTAATCAGCGTTATCTAACTACGAAACAGGCGGCTGAATATACTGGTTGGTCAGAATCCTATTTCAACCATGTTCGCTTAACTGGACAGATAAGGAACTTAACACCAGGGCCATCTCCCATCAAAATGGGACGTAAAGTTCTGTATGATAAATATGAGCTAGATGCGTGGATTAAACAGCATAACTATAATAAGAAAAAATCGTTCGGCGTAAGCTACCTGCAAGAGTAATAAAATTTCTATCTCTTGCTGCTAAAAATAAGCCTTGATCGAAAGTTGGCTGGTAGTTTTGGGGGATATGCTGGTTTTCTCGTTGTGCAGCTGACATAGCGAGAGGCCGAATCTGCGGGTGATTGGTTAATTTTCAGTATCTTTCTAACTTGGAGATAAAGAGATGATGTACAGAGAACCTGGCACTGGTGATTTCATTTTTACTAATAATGATGATGATAGAGACGAAGCTATAAAAGAACTCGGAAAAATGGATTCTGATTATTGTGATAAGGTATATAAATGTATCGTAGCGAGGCTTGGCTATGTGCCTGATGAAGACGAAGACGAAGATATATTAGATTACATTTGGAATTTTTCTTATGAAAGCTCTAGCCACCAATACTGTAGAATTACCTGTCCTAAATATCCAGAAATAGAGGATGCTGTAAAAAGATACTTTGATGAGTAGATTTTTATTGATAAAAATAAAGGTATTATTGACCCAGAAGTTACTGCTGATGTTCTAAATTTTCTTGGTGATAGCAATAACGTTCCGAAGGAAGTTATTGACTACTTTGAAGTTGCATTTCAAGGCATCTTGCAGAGAGTTTGGGATCCTGAAAAATCATTTAGAAGAAGGGATATACTAATATATATCAGTAATTCTTATAATTATCCTGATTTTCCAGATGTATATAGTGTTATAGACGGATACACGGATACTTTGAAAAGTAGATGAGTTCTAAATATTTTTAATCTTGGAGAAGTAGGCTAAGGAAGGCTAAACATTTCTGAGTTTTATTTACTAAAAATCTTGGGGTGCCGCCAGCGCTACGGGATTTTATGACCACTTATTCATAACCGGATTTAAACATGCTCATTTTGGCGCTTATAAGCCGTTATAAGCCGCGTTTAATGGTTCGGGAATATGGGGTAGCGGGTCATGCTTGGAACGGCTCAAAACGGCTTACACGGGCATTTGGAGACAGAGCGAAGAAATGGGGGATTAATAGCTAATGCTTATTATGAATATTCGATTGTTTCATAAAAAACTTAGTTGTTTTATAAAAATATAATTGATCAATCACGAATATCGTAAAAAATTTAGGTTTCCATTTTTGGAATTGATAACAATACGATTTAAGGTTTTTATTATGAATTCAAGAAAAAACCCAGTTATTCTTAAAATCAATCCTGATCGAGTCATGGATTACTGTGATACGGTTGAAGTGATGATGACTGGTTGTCTGAGTTCGGAACAGCAGAATTATATTCAATATCGTTCGGGCGAGTTGATCTACTCCAAAAGAAAAGCAGAACATCTGAGTAATTTTATTCGCTGGTTATCTATCCATCAACCGACTGTGGAAAGCGTTAGGCGATTGATCGAAGTTACCCAGGAAGCCAAGATCGAAGTACATCTCTATCGAGTCGATTTTGCACGGGACTATGTTTTCAATACTTTTGAGGAAGCATGGGAGTGGGGTGAGTTCTTCAAGCGCCACCTTGTTAAACGCTGGCATGGTAAGCAGACGGTGGGCGGTTACGAAGATGCAATGTATTACAGCTCTAATCGTGCCAATGTTTCACTTAATCAAGCTGTTTATGATGACCTTCCCAACCGATTCACTGGACAACCCAACGTCCATCTTGAGTTTCGGATCACGGGTAAGCAAGCGTTGGGGAGATACGGCATTAATCATCTTGAAGACATTGTCCGGTATGGTGAAGATGGCCGGATCACGAAGTTCATAGAAAACCAACTCGTTCTACGAAGTATTGGTAAACAAGCGAAAAAATGGATAGTAGAAAACCGTACAGGCTGCAATTCCAACTACCTAATTGGTAAAAAAGAACTCAAATCACGCTGGTTTCCCAGATTGATGAATATCTTTGAAAGACATGGTATCCAAGTAATTATTGACGGCAATGCACGAATTGAAAAAAGCACCTCAACAAACAATAGAACACGAATGACTGGCAGTTTCATTCAATCTTTGGATGTTTTTCAACTCGATTATAGTACTCCACTCTTTCAACCCGAAGCTAACCAAGACATCAGTCTGATGCATGGTGGGTTGATCATTTCGGGTTGTACGTATACGAACTATCAATCACTTAGCGCAAAAAATGGGGTTTTGTGAACTTAATCATGCGGACGGATGTTACACTCTGATTCATGGAACTGTTTTTACTCTTTTATTGGTTACCTTGAGTGCTGTTAATGGTCATAACTCTTGAGGAATTTTTAACTGAATTGGGTTGGTCAAGAGAGAAGCAAGCTCTGTTTATCAACTGGCAATTATACCTACTATATCTAACCATAAAAGTTGAAGAGCATTATATTTTGCTTTTATGGGTAACGATTTTTTATATTCGACAGATCGTATAGGAGTGATGGATATGAATACTAAATTTATTATTCTAATGACTGCTCTGATTTCTGGTCAAGCAATAGCAGATTCATACAAATGTAAGAAACCCGATGGCTCCTTTCAATATCAACAAATACCTTGTGCGAATGGTGAGGTTATAGTTATACCAGATCCGCCTCCCCATTCATTGAGTAGTAATGATGGTTTGCGAGAAGGCGAACGTGCGTTGCTAGATCAGGCCAATTACCGTATTGAGGCTGAGAAGGGCAACGTAGTACCTGGAATGCCAGAAAAATATGTGCTACAGGCTTGGGGAAGCCCCACTAAGGTCAATCAAACATTAAATGATTCTGGTGCAAGCGAACAGTGGGTCTACTCTTTCAAAAAGAAGAGTCGGTATGGCCGGGTTCTTAGTGAAAGAACGGCATACGTTTACCTTGAAAATGGCGTAGTTACCTCTATCCAGCAAGATAGCCCATAAATGAAGTATTTAAATCGGAAGTTTTTTAAATGCTAAAATGCTTTTATAGATTCGATAATTTCTGATAATCAGCCATATTGATAATTTTTAAACGAATGCTAAGACGTATTTCACCCCGGTTTAATGGGAATAATGGGGCATATTAGAAAGCGGCTATATGGGGCATTATCGGACGTTTCACAGATCGAGGAAAAGGATAAACATCGAAACTTTTTACGGTGACAACTTAGACATCTTGCGGGAGTATATAAAAGTCCAAAGCGTGGATTGGATATATCTTGATCCGCCTTTCAATTCCAAGCGGGTTTTTATGGTTATCGGTGTCTTGCTGATTTAATGGAGAGAAAGTAATGAAAGTCAATAACATTCTTTTTTCTGCTATCTTTGGAGCCTCGTTGGTTAACTTATCGGCTACTACGCCAGCCTATTCTTGGCAACCAGTCGATGATCTTACCAAGATGACTAATACTGTTACACCTCCACCCGTACAAACATTTGACTCTGATGGAAAGCCAATTTCCACAGGCCAAAATCAAGTTAATAAAACAGCTCCAAATCCTGATTTGTATGAGGTCCAGAAGCGAAATACTGATGTGGCAGATAAATTATCTAATAAATCGCCAGAGTACAAAGAAGGATTTGCAGGGGCGCAAAAATCACTAAGTGAATCACGCTCGAAATCTTCGAAATCTTCGAAATCTTCGAAATCTTCGAAATCTTCGAAATCTTCGAAATCTTCGAGATCTTCGAGATCTACTGGAACCAATCCGGCGGGGTGGGAGCGTAAATATAGTGAAACCTATGGAGGCCAAACCATATATCCGCATGGTCGCGATCCAAATGAAAATAACCGCAACGCGGAAATATGGAATCGTGATCATATGCGCTAGTAAAAAAATCACTAATAAAGAATAAATTAAACTATGTAAATGCTTAATTGTGGAGGCATTTTACTGCAACTGTTAGCCGTGAAAATGCCGCCATTGGCTTGTTTTTGATTCTTGCGCCGGCCAACCAAGGTGATGCGAACGGAAGCGATTACAGCCGGTTTTTATAGCTCTCTGCATCATGGCGATTTTCCGAAAATCCAGATTTTGACCATCGAAGGTTTATTGAATGTTACGGAATTCGCCAAGTATCCCGATATGGCAAAAGGCGGATTGACGTTCAAGAAAGCAGTGAAAGAATCACAACGGGACGCACAATCTAAAGTGCTTTAAATTGAAAATAACTCATTTAATTTTAGAATATCTAAATCAGAAAAAAATTTATCCATGTTGCGTTTAAAATAGTCAATCAAAAAATCATGTGAAACATAACAATCTTTTGATAACTCTTTTTGAAGAATAACATAATATCCATTAAAGGTTATATTGCTTCCATTTAATACTGCAACTCCATCAATATTTGGCATACTTACACTAAACTGTCTTGGAATAGTCGATACAATATGCCAGCCTTCGATTCCCATTTTCATTATTTGACTAGCATCAAAATGTTCTGTATTTGTTATGGAAGTATCAACATTTCCCTTCATAAGATCAATCATTGCCCCTAATCCTTTAGAAATATTAACATATCTCATTTGTGATCTTGAATCTGATAAAAAAAATATAGTTTCATACAGAAAAACTCTTTCACCATTATTAATTCTTTCCATTAACTTATTTATCTTCATTATCTCTATAATTTTTTCCCTGTTTTCTTTTCTAATAGCTTCTTGGACTTTCTTTTCATTTTCTTTAGTTTTCGCGATAGATTCTTGCAGTTTTTTCTGTTTTTCATCAAGTAATGACTTGCAATCATCACATAAACTTCCAAGAGTATTTGAATATTTACCACAGTAGCTACATTTATTCATCTACCACCTCTTTATAAAAAGTTGTGCAATTTCTACTTAAAAAAACGAAACTATTAGCGATAGAAGTATCACGCCAATAGCTTTTTCTACAAGAAATTTATACTTTACTTCGTGATTGACCGGTACTTTCGCTCATTTTTTGCAAGCAATTGAATTTTATGGGCATAAATTTTGCCTTAACCCAGATCTTGGCTAAACAACATATTGAATATGAGAGACTTTTTTGGACTAGCGAAAGTACAGATTAAACAGATTTAATTCTACATTCAAATATTTTTAATGTCAAATTAGGCGTTGATTTTTCCTCACAGAAAGAGCGAATTCACCCAGTCCAAACTTAGCCTTTCGTGAATTGTCCAAACTCTGAAAAGAAAAACCCATGCCGATCTTGTCATTAATCCCAATGAGGTCGATTGAAAAAAAAGGTTGTCCTCCTTCAAAAACAGACAATAAAGTTTCAACCGTGGCGATTGACCACACGATCTGAAACTTGAAACTTTGAAGGGGAATTAAGATGACTACCATTAATCGTAAATTCGCGTTCATGTTTGACGAAGGCAATGCTTTTTACTCTGCCAGTCAATTCATTGATGAAGGGACTCTCCGCAATCATTTTGCGGCTGGTCTAAATGGCATTAATGGTGAAGCTATTACGATGTTGTTAGACGCTTTGATCAATGGGCAATTGAACCAATTGACTCAAGATAACACTATGAAAGAGCTATGGAAGGCCGCTAATTGGAAAGATGAGCATCTGGTTCCTAGTGCTATCGCTATCGTTGCTACTGGACGGGGTTATGGTTTCGCTAAGCAATCGAAACTTCCCATATCCCAAGGAAAGGTGGGCGCTGAAACGGCAATGGCGGTTAAGACTTATATCTGGAATACCATCGGCAATGGCAAGCGCCATCTGAACGAAGTGGAAATTACGGCTATTAAAGCCGCTAATGTAGAGGCTAACAAACCTGCGGACAAGCTAAAGATGGACAAACCGGCTGATAAAGCTGAGAAGAAGCCGCGTAACCGTAAGCCGAAGGCTGAGCCTGTGAAGTTGAAGCAAGCTGCTTAACGCTGGTTAGCCGTGAAGTCAGACCCCATCCCCAGTGAGGATGGGGTTTTTTCACTTTTGCGGGGTTACTCTTGGGAAAGCAAGAATTGAACCAATATTGGCTCGTTGCACTTCCCATGCACTTTCAAACTCACCTATCAGTGCTAAAGCCATGAAAGGTGCTTTATAAGTGCTTGATTAATTGGTGGCTACGGGTGGACTTGAACCACCGACACCGGCATTATGAGTGCCGTGCTCTAACCAACTGAGCTACGTAGCCAATCAGGAGGAGGGAATAACAGGGACGTTGAGAGCCGCGGATTATTCAGATTTGTCGATGGCTTGTCAATAGATCAGCGTCGCACCAGGCTGGACGATCTCAACCACCTCAATGACCTGTAAATTAATTTCGATGGGCAGCGAAGCCAGCGATTCCGGCTCCAGTCCCAGCATATACGCCAAAGACGCAGTGATCTCTGGCGAACCCCCACTGATGCAGGGGTCTTGGCGGAATGATCCAGTAGTCAACTTTAGCGAACAGTTTAACAAAATATCCGGTCGAGCAAACCTCACCCTGAGTTTTCCTGCCGACCAGTCATGCCATTTTCAACGGTTCCCGTCAAAGTCACCCGCACTTGATGAACCAGCCCATCCCGGAACAGCGGAATGCAGGCTGCGCCGTATTCAATCCGTCCGGGACGCTCGTCAATGTCCACCGCTGCTACCCGTTTTGCCTGGCCTTCGGGATTGCGCACCTCAATTTCATAAACCGCCTCGCTGTCCGGCAGGCGATAGCGCAGGTGGAAGCCGGGCCACTCGTCGGGGATGCAGGGGCGCAGGCGCAGGGCGTGACCCTCAACCAGTTCCAAGCCGAGAAGGGATTCCAGCGTCACCCGCAAGAACCAGCCAGCGGAGCCGGTGTACCCGCTCCAGCCGCCGCGCCCGACATGCGGCGCGACGCCATAAATGTCAGCGGCGACCGAAAAGGGTTCCAGCCGGTAGGTCGCCACAGCTTCGGGAGTGCAGGTATGGCTGATCGGACTCAACATTTCCAATAAGCGGGCTGCCTGATCGCGCCGACCCAATTCCGCCAAGGCCCGCACCACCCACAGTGCGGCGTGCGTATATTGACCGCCATTTTCCCGCACCCCGGCGACATAGCCTTTGATATAACCGGGATCGTGCGGGGTGTTCTCGAACGGCGGCGTTAACAACCGGATCAACCCTTCCTGCTCGGAAATCAAGTGCCGCTCAACCGCATCCAGCGCCGATTCCGCCCTGGCCCAGGGCGCGGCCTTGGCAATCACCGCCCAAGCCTGCGCCAGGGCGTCGATCTGACACTCGTCGCTGGCGGCGGAACCCAGCACTGCGCCATCGTCATACCAGGCCCGCCGGTACCATTCGCCATCCCAACCCTGGTCATTCAGCGCGGTCGCCAAATGGCTGCGGAACGCCGCATAACGCCGTGCCCGGTTGTAATCACCCTGCTGGCCGCAGACCGGGATGAAGTCGCCGAGAATGGCGTACAGGAAAAAGCCCAGCCAGACGCTCTCGCCGCGACCTTCCCGACCGACCCGGTTCATGCCGTCATTCCAGTCGCCGGTTCCCATCAGCGGCAGACCGTGCGCGCCCTGGGTCAGCGAGCGATCCAGCGCCCGGCAGCAATGTTCGTACAAACTGGCGGTTTCGCCGGAATCCTCCGGAGTCAGAAACGCCTCGTCTTCGCCCGGCTCGAGCGCCCGCGCCTGGAGAAAGCGCACCGGCTCGCCAAAGACGCCCCAGTCGCCGGTCGCACGTCCATAAAACGCCGCCAGATACGGCAACCACAACCGGTCGTCGCTGAAGCGGGTACGGATTCCGCAACCCATCGGCGGATGCCACCAGTGCAGCACATCGCCCTCAACGAACTGCTGGGCGGCGTGCAGCAGCAACTGCCGACGGGTCAAAGTCGGATCGTAATAGACCAGGGCGGCGGCGTCCTGCAACTGGTCGCGGAAACCGAAGGCCCCGCCCGACTGATAGAACGCCGAGCGTCCCCACAGCCGACAACTCAACGTTTGATAAGCCGCCCAGCCATTAATCAGCAGATCCAGCGCCGGGGCCGGGGTTTGCACCCGCACCGCAGCGAGTTGCTTGCGCCAGAACTCCTGAACCTCGGCCAGCGCTTCCGCCCCGGCACCGGTCTGGCTGTAATGGCCGATCAACCGGCGTGCGCCATCCCGGCTGTCCGCTTCGCCGAGGAGAAAGATGCGCTCCACGCTCGCGCCGGGTTCCAACCGCAGGGTGACTTGCAACGCAAAGCAGGGATCGAGGCCGGTGCCCAAACGTCCGTCCAGAACTTTATCGCGGGCCAGCGCTACAGGCTGGGCCGGACTGCCCAACTGACCGATGAAGGTCGCCCGGTCGCCGCTGATGTGCATGGGAATGCTGTCGGTGGGAGCGGCGGCGGCGAAGGCGATCCGCCCGCTGAACGCCTGATGGCGGTTTTCGGCCAGCAGCGCCCCCGTCGCTCCATCCTGTTCAATCGCCAGTTCCCTGGCGCAATCGCCCGGCATGACGCCCAGCACCAGTCGGGTATAGCTGAACAACGACAGCCGGCGCGGCGTCTGACGCTGATTGCGCAAGCGAATCAGGGCAATCTTGACCGGTTCATCACGCGCGGCGAACAGCCAGACTTCCTGTTCCAACCCTTGGCTGACCTGGCGATAACGGCTGTATCCAAAGCCGTGGCGGACTTCGTAGCGCACGGGTTGCGAAATCGGTCCGGGCGTCAGCGACCAGAACGCGCCATCGTCTTCATCGCGGAGATAGAGCGCCTCGCCATGCGGATCGAGAACGGGATCGTTGTACCATGGAGTCAGGCGATTCTCGCGACTGTTCTGGCTCCAGGTAGAGCCAGCACCGGTTTCGCTGGCGAGAAAGCCAAACTGGGGATTGGCAATGACATTGACCCAGGGTTGCGGGGGCAACTTCAGGCGACCGCTGGCGTCCGGCTCCAGACGGATGACATATTCGCTGCCGTCGGCGCTGAACCCGCCGTAGCCATTCCAGAATTGGAGAGTTTCAGCATCTGGCATTTCTCCTCCACCCGCACTCTCCCCCGCCAGGGGGGAAGTCGGGGGAAGATCCGCCAGAGGAGAGGGCATCCGGGGAAGAGAGTGAATACGCAGGGCTTCAACATCTTCACCGGCTGCCGCTGCAAACGCTGCATCAATCCTCGCTACCGAGGTGTAACTTTCTACCGATGCCAAAGCCGCTTCCCGCTCCAGGGCCGCGCCGAGCAGAAAGGTGATCTGCGCTTCGCCGTCAATCGCCAGTTCCACCGTTTGCCGCAGGCTAACGATGGGATCGAGGACATTGCCGACCGCCCCGGACAGCGATTCCGCATCGGTCAACGCCCGAGGTTCGGCCCGTGAATAACCCCGGCCAATAAAGCTGGCGCGGTCGGTTTCGTACTGAATATCCCCATCGCCACTGAGTGCATGAACCAGCCAGCCGGTCGGCTCTTCGGGTGTGCGCGGTCGCCGCCGGGCCAGCAGCGCCCGTGATTCCGCGACCCACTCGGTTTGGACAAACAGCTTGGAAAAGGCCGGATGAACGGCGTCAGCGGCCCAGACGTTCAGCACCACTTCGGCGTAGCTGGTCAGTTCGATGCGCCGGAGCCGGTCACTGCGATTGCGCAACGTGACTCGCCGCAGTTCCAGATCAGCGTCCGGGGCGATGCACACCTCCAGCCGGGCCTCGATGCCCTGATCCAGCCGGAGCAGTTCAGCCCGGTCTGGCGTGAACCGGGTGGCATACTGTTCGGCAACTTTCCACGCCGGTTGCTGCCCCAGCGACCAGAAGACGTCGCTGTCAAGATCGTGCGCATACAGGAAAAATCCCTCGCCCGATTCGACGGGGTCGGCGTTCCAGCGCGTCAGCGCCAGCCCGTTCCACGCTGAATAGCCGGCCCCTGTCGCCGTGAGGAAAGTCGCGTAACGACCACGGGCAAGCACATGACCGCTAACGGCGCGAGCGTGCTGGGTCAGGTCGGCGTGCATGAATCATCCTCCGGCAGTGGCGTTGATGGGTTAAGTGTAGCTTCATCGCGCCGAAGCGGCGGTTTGAGGGTCTTAGGGACGCTAATAACGCAACTCCACTTCCGCCGGGAACCGGTTAAGCGTCACGGTCTTGGTCGTAAAGACAGTTGCCGGTTGCCCGTTGATGATGGCCTCGCGAACGGGTCGATCCAGCGGGGAATGCAGGACGATACCGCCCGCTGGCACCGCCACGTCGCCCGACAACTCCATCTTCAACGTATTCAGCCCTGCCATCGCCATCCGGTAATTCAGCGTCCCATGCCAGGTCGGCATCCGTTTGACGGTGACGCCTCCCGTGCTCTCCACCCACGCGGCGGGAATGCCGGCGCCAATGACCAGCGCCTGATCCGCTTCATTTTCATAGACGAACAGACTCCGCACCGCCCGGATGAAATCGGAACCCACCCAGGTATGCGGCATGTCGCCGATGAACCGGGGATTACGCGGCTCACGCCAGACGACTTCCGCCCAGTGATTCCAGGCCACCGGACGTTGCCCTTCCAGAAAAAATGCCATAGCCTTTAGCGCTTCATCGCGGCGACCCAACCGGATCAACGTTCCCACTGAGCGCCATTCATAGGGGGTATAGGCTTCCCAGGTGGACACGGCCTGGCGCTCATGGAAGAAATCGAGATAGCGTTCAAAGGTGCGATTCAATGCCGGTTGCGGCAGTCGGCCCAACTCACCGCCGGGATCCAGCGCGACCGTGGTGGAGGTCGGGTCGAAGTCGCCCAGTTCAACAGCGCCGGGAATGAAGTCGATCTGGCGCTGCTTCAAGGTTTCCGCAATCGAGGCATATAGATCCTGGCGGAAGGCGTCGCGTTGTGCGGCGATGCGTTCCGCGTCCGCCGTCTCGCCGAGAATGATCGCCATGGCGGCAGCGTCTTTCAGGCCGCGCAGGACGAAGAAATTATCCCAGTAGGAATGGCGCGGCTGGCTGGCGTAGCCTTCGTGGCTGATCGATTCCGGGACCAAGCCGCGATAGGCCCGATAGTCCGGGTCGTCGCGATACTTGCCGTTGGAGCGCTGCTCGCGGAGGGCATTGATATAACCGACCGCCTTGAGGGCGTAGGGCCACATCTCGCGCAGGAAGCCGACATCGCGAGTGTAGCGGTAGTATTCCATCGCGGCATAGATCAACTGACCATGGCTGTCATGTTCCGCTGTCGGATCTGCGCCACGTCCGTCCACACAGCAGGGCACCTTGCCATCCGGGAACTGGAAGGGCGCATACCATTGCAGGAACTGCCGTGCTTCCTCGGTGTAGCCCATGCTCAACAAGGCCGATGAGGTCAGCGCGCCGTCGCGAATCCAGGAGCGGGCGTAGGCGCGGGAACCGGGCTGGATGGCGGGACCATTGCGGTTGATCAGAATGTAGGCCAAGTTGCTTTTGATACTGTTGGCCAGTCGCTGGGCATCAGGCGGCAGTTCCAGACCGACCCGATCCAGCCGCGCCGCCCAGTCGCGCCGGGTCTGTTCCAGCAATTGATTGATCTGAGCGGCGGCGTCGGCATCGGGCAGGATCGGCGCATCGTTGCCGACGGCATGAAAGGGAATGCGCAGATAGACCTCGCGGTTTTCGCCGGGGCGTAAATCCCAGCCGTATTCCAGCACTCCGGCGGCGTAACCGAAGGGGTCCTGCTCTACCCGCTCCCGTTCCGGCAACCGGCCCTGGATCAGATCATCAGTGATCGCGCCCTGATCGAAGGTCGCCGCGCGGAATCGATCCGGGGTGGTCAGAACGGCGATCCGCTTGCCGGCGGGTTCAACGTGAATACGCCGGTCGGCGTAACTCAGTTGGCGGATGGGCGACACTCCGGTCGCGAGATTCAACCCTTGCCAGGGCGGGCTGACCTGGAAAGGCCGCACGGCGAGAAACAGGGTGATATGGCGGGTTTCCGTACTCAGATTTTCAATCCGGTAGCGGGCGTACAGCGCCGATTCGCCCGGCTTGCCGGCGGCGAACGCGGTCACCGCGAACCAGAAATGCTCCTGTTCCCAGCGCACGGTCGGAATGGGTAAATAGCCATCGGCCAAATCCTGCACCGGCTCGACATCGGCCCAGGTAATCAGCCGGCCATCGGTGAACAGGAACGGTTCGATGATGAAGCTGCTTTTATCGACTTCCAGCGCGCCGTCCTCATTCAGCAATGCCTCCCGGCTGTCGCCAGGGACGCCCACCACCGTCCAATAACTTTGTTCACCCTGGAAATAGCGGGGATACAGGCCGCGCCGAGCGGTGCGGGCAATGGCTTCAAAGAAGCGGTTGGGCGAAGCGGAGAATTCGTGGGGTTGAATGGCGATATAGCGAATGGCGTAACCACGCCCCCGGCTGCTGCGCTCCAGGTTGAGTCGCACATAGCGCGATTCGGCGTCGTGCAGGTAGAGATAATCGCGTTGGCCGTTGCCGCCGCTGACCGTGTAGAGCGTCTGCCAGTGGTCGCCATCGTCGGACCCCTGCACCTGATAATCGATGGCGTAATCGTCGGCATCCCAGTCGATGATCAATCCGCCGTATTCGCGGGGCCGAACAAAGTCGAGCAACAGCCACTGATCCTCAGCCAATTCGCCGCTGCGCCAGGAAGCGTCAGGCGCCGTATTGAGCGCCGCCGCCGGCGGATGGCCATTGACTTCAGTCGAGGCCGTGGCCAGGGGGCTAAAGGTCGCGGTTTCCAGCGGTTCGCGTTCTTCAATCGTCAGCTCATCGATCCAGACCGAGCCTTTGCCCAGGACGCTGGCGGACAGGGCGAATTCGATTTCCTGAACCTGCTCCATAGCCCCACCGGGACCCCAGGCCAGTTGCAGGTGGCGCTTTTTGACGGTGACGGGCTGCCAGTCGGTGGGAAAATCCAGGTCGCGCTGCTTGGTCCACCAGACGTTTCGGCGAGCATCGACCAGCTTAAATTCAGTGTCGCTGCGCGGCCCTTCGCCCCGGATGGCGTAGCGGAACACGAAGTTTTCCGGTAGGCGCATACGGAAGGTTTTGTGGGCGATGACAAAACTGGCTCCTTCCCGGAACTCGAAATCCAGCCGCATGGCCCGACGGCCATCGCGCCCAATATCCTGGGCGATTTCCAGCCGGGCGCCAGGCGAGGTCACAGCGCTCCAGCCGCTGAGGTTCTCGAAATCATCGAGCAGAATGATTTTGCGGGGAGCGGCGGGCGTTTCGGGCATCGCCGCCGACAGGGCGGAAGGAAGCATAAGCAACATGGCCGTGAGAAGGAGGATAAATGAAGAATGAGGAAGTGTCATAAGCGGCTCTTCAGGGCTAAACCAGCAGATTTTCATGTACTTAAGCCCCACAGGGGCGCGCCAATGTTAGCCCAGGGCAACGCCCTAGGTGATGAAGGTGTATAGGGGCTACACGGTGACAATTTTGTCAGCCTTTCATCCCACCCAGCATGATCCCGGCGATATAGTATTTCTGCAATACCACGAACAGCAGCATGATCGGCAGCACGGTCAGCACCGAACCCGCCATCATCAGCTCGGTATCCTGCACATGTTCGCCCAGTAAATTCGCCAGCGCTACCGGCAAGGTGTATAGCGAACTGTCGGTTAAGACGATCAAGGGCCACATAAAATCATTCCATGCCCCCATGAAAGTGAAAATCGCCAGCGTGACTAAAATCGGTCGGCACAACGGTAACACCAGTGACCAGTAAATGCGGAACTCCCCCGCGCCATCCATGCGCGCGGCATCCAGCAAGCTGTCGGGAATCGCCAGCAGATATTGCCGGATCAGAAAGATGCCGAAAATGCTGGCCATGCCGGGAATAATCACCCCGCCATAGGTGTTGATCAGCCCAAGCTGCTTGAGCAGCAGAAACAGCGGCAGCATCGCGACTTGGGCAGGAATCACCAGCGCCGCCAGCAAGCCCTGGAACAACCGGTCGCGGCCCCGAAAACGGAACTTGGCGAAAGCGTAGCCGGCCATCGAATTGATCAATAGCGAAATCACCGTTACCGCACTGGCTAACAACGTACTGTTCAACAAATAGCGGGCGAGATCGAGCCGGGTAAACAGCGCCGCATAATGCTCAAACGTCACTGTACTTGGCCACAGGCGCGGCGGAACGCTGTTCGCCTCGCCGGGCGGCATCAGCGACGCCACGATCATCCACCACAACGGCGTCAGCGCCAGTAACAAGCCGAGTATCAGCAGGCTATACAGCAACACGGCGGGAAGGAAAGAACGTGGGTTCATAGCGATTCTCTCCGGCGCAATTTCAGTTGCAGCATTGTCCCGGCCAGAATCAGTACGAACAGCACAAACGCCGCCGCCGAAGCATAACCCATGTTCCACCAGCGGAAGCCTTCCTCATACATCAGCAATACGATGCTGAGCGTGCGGTTGGCGGGGCCGCCCTGCGTCATCACATACGGTTCGGCGAACACCTGGAAATAGCCAATCATGGTCATCAGCGCCACAAACAGAAAGGTCGGTCCCAACAGGGGCAAGGTAATATGGCGAAACTGCGCCCAGGCGTCCGCACCGTCAATCCGCGCCGCTTCGTAGAGTTGCGTGGGAATGTTCTGCAAACCGGCAATGAAAATGATCATGTTGAAGCCAAAATTCTTCCACACCGCCATGAGAATCATCGCCGGCATCGCCCAGTCCGGATCGCCCAGCCAGTCTATCGGTTCAACGCCGAGCAAACTCAAGCCGTAATTCAGCAATCCATAGCGGGGATGGTAGAGATAGCGCCAGACCACGGCGACCGCCACCAGCGTAGTGACGACCGGCAGAAAAAAGGCGGTGCGGAACAGGCCGGGAAAACGAATCAGCCGGGCATTCACCAGCAGCGCCGCACCGAGGGAGACTGCCACCGATAATGGCCCGCCGACGATGACAAAGTAGAAGGTATTGCCGAGCGCTGTCCAAAACAGCGAGCTTTGCAACAATTGCCGATAGTTATCCAATCCGATAAAGCGCAGGCGGTCGAGATCGCCCAGCGCGTAAATGTCGAAATCGGTGAAGCTCAACAGCAACGCCGCCAGTACGGGCAGGAAAAAGAACACCCCAATCAGCAGCAACGCCGGGGCCAGAAAAGCCCAGGCGCTGAAAGTCACATGACGTTCAAAGCCAGTCATCGCGACGCCTCCCGCTTCAGCAACCACCGCCGCTTTTCCAGAATACGATCCACATCCCGATCCAGCGCCGCCAGCGCCTCATCGACATTGATTTCCTGACGAACCGCCAATTCCGCGTAATACGCAATCCGACTGGCGATGCGCTCCCATTCGGGAATCGGCGGCGTCGGCTGAACATGCTGCAACTGTTGCCGGAACGCCTGAGCGTAACGGTTGCTCGCCAACGCCGGATCATTCCAGGCCGACTGGCGGGCGGGCAGATCGCCGGTGAGCTGATAAAACTGCGCCTGCTGTTCCGGTTCAGCCAGATACTCCAACAATTTCCAGGCGGCCTCCTGACGCGGCGAGGTGCGACTGAGCGTCAGACTGGCTCCGCCGGCTAATGATGCGCCAACCCTCGGCTCCTGTCCTGCTGGCGGGTGAGAGGCAGAATGACTGTCAAATTCCGGCAACGGTGCGGTCATCCACTGGCCCTGCAACGCCGTTGGCAACCGCCGCCGGAATTCGCCGATATTCCACGGCCCGCTAACGTAAGTGGCGAAATAGCCGTTGGCGAATTCCTGATAAAGATTGGCGACCTGAGCATGACCGACCGGCGGTGCCAATCCCTGTTCAAACAGGCTCAAATAAAAAATGAACGCTTCACGGAAGCGGGGATGCTGAAAATCGCCGTATTGATCCCGGTCGCGCAACAGCGTTGCGCCGTGTTGCAGGGCGAGAATGACCGGCAACTGCCATTCATTGATCGGCAGGAGAATGGCGTAACGCTCCGCGCCATCCAGCGTCTTCAGCCGGGCCATCGCCTGCAACCAGTCATCCCAGGTCGCGGGCGGTTCGGTAAAACCGACTGCGGCTAGTAAATCGCGACGGTAAAAGAACAGTCGGGTATCGACATACCAGGGCAAGGCCCAGGTCTGCCCCTCCAGCCGGTTGGTGGCGAGAATGCCGGGGAAGTAGTCGTTAAGGGCGGCGACGGGCCAGCCTTTCAGCCGCTCATCCAAGGGTTCAATGGCGCGCAGCGCGACGAATTCGGGAATCCAGGTATTGCCTAGTTGGAACACGTCGGGCATCGCGTCGCCGGCGTAGGCGGTCAGCAGCTTTTCATGCGCGGCGCTCCAGGGAATCTGCTGTGTCCGCACCCGGAGACCCGGATGGCGACGCTCGAATTCCGGCAGCAGCGCCTTCACCTGCTCGCCTTCCTGGCCCATTGCCCAAAATTCCACGATGACTGGCCGGTCAGCGGGGGAATCGCAACCGGTCAACCACAGGGCGATGAAAACGATCAAAAGTAGCCGAAACAGAGAGAACATGATGATAGTGTAGCGGCAATTCACCCAGCCCTTAAAATTGATCAAGGTGATCCTCACTGAAAGACGTTGGAATTTCCAACCACTTTTTCAGCTTGTGAGGTGCGCCATGCCCATCTACGAATACCGTTGCCAGTCCTGCAACCATGACCTGGCCGTGATGCAGAAACTTAGCAATCCTGAATTAATCGACTATCCTTCTGGTGGGCAGCCACAGTTGAAAAAACTGATTTCGCCGGCAGGTTTCCGTCTATAAGGACAGCGGCTGGTACGAAACCGACTTCAAGCACGGTGACCAGAAGAAAAACAGCGTCAAGAATGACAGCGCTCCAGCCTAAGCGACAGCAAACTCGCAGCCGTCTGCGATAGCGGTTGTGGAACCTGCGCTGCACCAGCGGCGACAACCGGCTAAATCTGGCAGGGTTCGCACCCTCGCCGCGAACAGGGTATTTTTACCCATTGGTTGAGAACCATAATTTTTCCCACTTCGGGTCAAGAATACCCTTGACCCCTGAAATTTTGGTCTATACTCACAAAATTGTGATAATCGCTTGATTTGCTTTCAGGGGTTTCCTGTATTTCGCTTTAAATCGATTTTTGTGGGTTTATTTCCATTTAATTTCTGGGCTGAAAAGGTCTGGCTCACGCTGTAGATCCGTCTTAAATCGACAGAATGCCGGTTCAGCTTTGGGTTTTTTGGTCAGAAATTAATTAAGTTTATTAACGTTATCAATAAACGACCACCGACTAATGATCTTTAATTAAATAATCTCGTGTCAATTTTCGGGAATCTTACCGGATTACATTTTTAAAAATCATAAACCGGTAGTTTTAATCCTAGATGTTGAAATAAAAATTCGCCACTCTGTGGAGGGACAAAATGAGCGATAGGAAGGTATTCGCGGTTGCCATGCTTGGGATTCCTGAGCAGGAGCGAAGCGTATTGAAAAATATCTTCAAGCTCTCCTTGTATCGCGCCTGCACCTATACATTGATTTCAGTCAAGGAGCTAAGCCAAATCCTGATTGTTGACGCGGATGATTCCGAGGCTGTAGTGGAATGGCAAGCCTTGCAAGGTGCTGATGTGAGTTCGTCATCGTCGCCCAGACCCGGCACCGCCTCATCACTGGTTCCGGCTGTGATGGTCACCAAGGAAAAGCTCTTGGACAAATTCCCCTATTGCATTCAGCGGCCCTTTGTCGCTACCCGCGTGCTCGGCATGCTGGATCAAGTCGTGGCCCAGATGCCCAGTACCGCGCCGGAGCGGGTTATTGGCGAACAAGCATCTGCGCTTGCCGAGGTCGAGGAACAATCGACGCTGACAGCATTAGTGGTGGATGATAGCAGTACGATCAGAAAACAGATCGAGTTAGAACTAAAATTGCTTCACATTCAGGTTGACTCCGCCGAATCTGGCGAGCAGGCATTCGAGTTGTTGGATCGGAAGAAATACGACCTCATTTTCCTGGATGTGGTGTTGCCCGGCATCGACGGTTATCAGATCTGCAAGACCATCAAGAAAGACAAAGCCAAGAAAAAAACGCCCGTTATCATGCTGACCAGTAAATCGTCGCCATTCGACCGAATCAAGGGCGCTCTGGCAGGATGTGATACCTATCTGACCAAACCGGTCAAGCAAACTTATTTTCAAAAGATCGTCAATAAATATCTCAAATCTTTGTAACCCTGTTTTCAGGTAACTTTTCAAGTATCCACGCAACGCTTGGATACATAATGTTGAAGAGGAAACATTCATGGCTATGCGAAAAGTGCTTGTGGTCGATGATTCCCCCACCGATCTGGCGAACATCAAAAGTATCGTAACCGAGACCGGCTGCATTGTGGTGACTGCAACCGATGGCAAGGAAGCCTTCGAGAAAGCCAAGACGGAAAAACCCGACTTGATCTTTATGGATATCATCATGCCGGATATGGATGGTTACGCCGCCTGTCGTTTGCTGGCTAATGAAAGCGCCACCAAGGATATCCCGGTTATCTTCGTCACCAGCAAGAAGCAAAAGGCGGATCGCCTCTGGGCGCAGATGCAAGGAGGTAAGGCGTTCGTCACCAAGCCCTACACGGCCGACGCCATCATCGATCAGTTGAAAGCGTTTTTGTAAACACGTTCATTTGACCATGAACGACAAGACTGCGAGTCCCCCCCGGAACTGGCTTAGTCCCAGCGCAGCGCTTAACCGCTTCAAACCACCGCCCGGGGTAGCGCCCGGTATTGCTCCAGCCGAACGCCAGCGCGCCCGGTACGGTTTTCGGGTCGGCGGTATTGGTTTGCTGGTCAGTCAAGATACGGTCAGCGAAGTGTTGGAACAGGCGCCGGTTTATCCGCTGCCCAATACACCGCCCTGGGTGCTAGGGTTGGTCAACCTGCGCGGCAACCTGGCGACGGTGTTTGATGTAAAACGATTTTTGGCACTCGAAGACAACAACGCTCAAGAGAAACGTCGGTTACTGATTCTGGATCAGGGTGACAAGGCTGTCGGTGTTCTGATTGACGGTCTACCCCAGACGGCGCTCACCAGACATATCCTCTCCCGGTTGCCGCCATTGCCAGCCGCATTGCAACCTCATGTCACAAAAGCCTATGTACACGACGATCTCGTATGGCTGGAATTCGATCATCAGGGGTTCTTCCGGGCGCTCGGTGGATCTATGGCCGGAGCCGCTTGATCATTACGGTGCCGGAGACAAGTTTGTGAGTTTTTTCAACCATTAAATTTGAAAATCTGTCGCCGAATTTCGATTTGATGGGTCAAGATAACCCCGAGGAGATACGCACATGCGCACACAATGCGATTCCAGCGGCGCCACCGGTATGCCGTCGGGCTGGCGACGGCTCAGGAGTGCAATGACGTTAGGGCTGTTGCTGGGCTTTTGTACGGCCATACCCTGGAGCTGGGCCGAGGAAGCCGGTGTTACCGACAAAACCATCCGTATCGGAGCCACTATCCCTCTGGAAGGAGATTACAAGGTTTACGGTTTAGCGATGAAACAGGGAATGGATGCAGCCTTGGCCGGACAAACGGTGCAGAAGCGCTCCATCGAATTTGTTGCAATCAACGATTTCTATGATCCCGCCAAGGCGGTTGAAGCTGCCAAGAAACTGATCGGACAAGGCATTTTTGCGATGGTGAACAGCTTTGGCTCGCCGACCACCCGGGCGGTATTGCCAGTGCTGGCCGAAAACAAAGTACCGGCGTTCGGGTTTTACACGGGCGCGGCCTTCACCGGGCCGGGTGAGGTGCTGAACTTCCGCGCCAGCTATGCTAATGAGGTGGAAACCGTGGTCGACGCGGCGCTGGCGGCGGGTTTCAAACCAACCGAGGTGTGCGCTTATGCCCAAAATGATGCCTACGGAATGGGGGGCGTCAAGGGGTTCCGCACGGCATTGGCCAAGCAACCCGGCACAGAGCAGATTGTCGCCAAGGTAGACGAAATTCTGAACATGCCAGGCGATAACCCGGAGCGTAACGGAATCGGGCCGGTCGGCGTCTACCAGCGGGACACCGTGAGCGCGCGCGAAGGTTATCAGTCGCTGAAGCAGTGGGAAGCCGCTAGCGGCAATCGCTGCCGACTGGTGGCCACCACGGCAGTTTACGACCCGGCGGCCACATTTATGGGGTATGCCCGCTATAAGGGTGAACCCTGGATTTTCAGTTCGCCCTCGCCAGCGGCGGGCATCCCCTTGGCGACCAGGCTCAAGGAACATGGCATCATCGATAAGGTCATCGCTACCCAAATCGTGCCATCGCCCGATTCGTCGCTGCCGATGGTATTGGAGGCGCGCAAGGCGCTGGGCGCGAATCTGAACTATGAATCGCTCGAAAGCTATATCGTCGGCAAGCTGTTTGTGACGATCATGCAGGCCATAGACGGACCCCTCACCCGGGAAAATTTCCTGAAGGCCGCGCGCCGCCAGCCCTACGACATCGGCGGTGTCAAGGTGGATTTCACCACCGACAACCAGGGTTCCGATTTCGTGCAGGCTACCTATCTGCGCGACGGTCAGTTCACCGCACTTACGACGCAGGAACTGACGGCGCTGTTCAAGTAGTGGTTCCAGCCACATGGGTGGGACAGGGTAACGCCGGACATTCACTAAAGCCGTCATCGAAGAGCCAGCGATACACGAGCCGGCGGGCTGAGTTTGGCGGAATTTAATCATCGAGGGGGGAAGTGCGGTTATGGGCGGTCAGAAAATCAATACGCGGTTGACGTTTACAATGGTTGTGCAACTCGTGATCCTGGTAGTGATCGGGTTGATCGCCTATTTCGGCATGAACCGCATCGGCGGTGCCGTGGGCCAGCTCAACCAATCCGTGGCCGAGCAGGCCAACCTGGGACGGCTGGGCGAAATTCTTCGCGCCGATTTGCTGACCGTGGTCAACAGCGTAGCGCGCGGCGCCAGCACGTGGGAGCAAGGGAGCGCCGCCCTGCCAGCGGCCAAGGCAAACTTTGAGAAGGGCTGGCGAGCTTATCTCGATTCGCTGAGCGAGGACCAGCGGAAGCGTCTGGAGGCCGTGTTTAAAGCTCCCCTGGATAGCGTTAACGAAGCCTTTGCCGAAGTGGAAAAATTGTTGGCCGCACGGGATCGCGGTCGATTGAATCTGTTTGTCGACAACGATCTCGACGAATTGATCAATCCCTTTTTCAAAACCCTGCTCGCGAGTGCGACACAAACCGAAGAACGCTCAGCGCAGGATCTGAAAACTGCACAGAACACCAGCAACACCTTCACGGTGGTGATCGCGGTGATCGCCTTGCTCGGCATCGCGGTCGCTTTCGGTCTGGGCGCCGCCGCCTATCGTGCCATCATGAATCCCCTCAACCGGATCATGACGACCGTGAAGCAAATCGGTGAAGGCAACTACGAGTCCCGCACCGGTCTGGCGGGTGGCGATGAACTGTCGGAACTGGGGCAGTCGTTCGACCAGATGCTCAACGAGCGTGTGAACGCATTAGTGGAGACCGAGCGCGAAAACGAACAGCTCAATGACTCCATCATCAATTTGCTGCAAGCTGTGTCTCAATTGAGCCAGAGGGACCTGACTATCAAAGTGCCAGTGACCGAAGACATGACCGGTCCAGTAGCCGACGCACTGAATCTGTTGACCGGTGAAACGGCCAGCGTATTGCAGGGTGTAATCCGCATCTCGGAGGATGTAGCGATTGCCTCTGACAAAGTGAAAACACAGTCCGACACGGTGATTGCGGTGGCCGACCATGAGCGCCAGGTGGTGGAACAAACGGCCAACGATCTAGCCTCCGCCGCGGACGCCATGAAACAGATCGCCGATCTGGCGCAGACCTGCAACGCCGCCGCCGAAACCACGATCAAGACCACTCAGGCCGCGTTACAGACAGTGACCAACACGGTCAACGGCATCAATAGCACCCGCGACACCATCCGCGAGACGGAAAAGCGCATCAAGCGTCTGGGCGAGCGTTCCCAGGAAATCAGCGGTGTGGTCAACTTGATCAACACCATCGCTGAGCGCACCCATATCCTGGCGCTGAACGCCAGTATGCACGCGGCGTCGGCCGGCGAGGCCGGACGCGGTTTCGCAGTAGTGGCTGATGAAGTACAGCGGCTGGCGGAAAATGCCCGCGAGGCGACTTCGCAAATCGCCGCCTTGGTCAGCAATATCCAGATCGAGACCGCAGATACAGTGAACGCCATGAACGCCGCTATCAGCCAGGTCGTCGATAGTAGCCGGCTAGCGGAGCAGGCCGGCGCTCAGATGAAGTTGACGCAGGAAACCACCACCGAATTAGGAACCGCCGTGCAACAGATCGCCTCACGTTCGCAGGAACAGGCACATGTTAGCAGCGAGTTGCTCGATCGCGCCCAGCAGATTCAGGAAAGCACCCACCAGACTCGTCAGCAGTTACAGGAGCAGACGGTTCAGACCACCAATCTGGTGGAATACGCCAAAGGCTTGTTGAAAGCTGTGCGCGTGTTTCGGCTGCCGGCGTAAGCCGGTGCGCCTGCCTGCCATGGCAACCATCACAGGGTTACTGCTGCCTGCGAGAGAGGTTTAGCCGCCATGTTCGTATCGGAAGAACAGGTTGCGGTGTTGGAAGCGGAAGTCGCCGGACTGCTCGGTATTCTGGAGTTGCTCGATGAGAATGGCGCTATCGAAGGCATTCGCTGTTACGCCGGGCAGGTGGAACGCATTGGTCTGATGGCGGGTAACGCCGGTTTTATGGGGTTACGGGAAGTGTGTCTTTTGTTTCAGGAGCATCTGTCGGACTGGGACTTTCACCAACAGGGCATGGGTGACGCCGTGCGGGAACGGCTGGAGGAGTGGCCAATTCTGGTCATCGGTTACCTCGGCGCTCCGACTGACCCACAGGCCAGCGAGCCGTTGATCGACCACTTGCGCAGCCCGGCCTGGAGTACCCCCTTGCCGGAGACGGATGCCGGGGTTTTGCGCAGCATGTTGATGTACGGGGCGCAGGCGCCCGATACGGCGAATCCGGTGGATGCGGAGTGGGCTGGGGTCGCGATGGAAGCGATGGAAGAGTCGTCACCTATTCCAGCGATGGCGTCTGCCGAGCCGGCGCGGGTGTTGCAACTACCGCCAGTGGTCGAGACGACAGAACCCTTATTGACTGAACCTGCACTCACTGAACCATTCCTCGCTGAGATTCCTGCTAGCGCCAGCACTTCCGAACAGCTCACTGAAACCGCAGGGAAAGCCGAGATCGCAGTTGAGGCTGAAGGTGCAGCGACCGCTGAGGTAGAACCTGCCGAGCTACCGGAATTGATGGAATCCGTGGCGGTGACTGCGCCGGCGACGATGGCGGACATGACCGCCAGAATCGTTGTTGAAGAGGAGTCGGTAACCTTCACGGAAGCGGTCACCGAGATGAAGGAGGAAGCCGAAACGGTCGCCGAGTCGGAGGAAACGGAATCTGCTGATGAGGACGAGGATGAGGAACCCGCCGGTGCAATGGCCGGATCCAGCGAGGCGTACCAGGAATTGCTGGGCATCCTGTGTGCGGAAATCACCCAAATCGCTGAAACCGCTGACGAGATCCTGGTTCTGGCCACGGCCGCCGATAGTGCGCCTGCCGCCCGGAGTGAAGCCCTGTTCAGCTATGCTGAACATTTGGAGCGCTTGGGGGATGCTTCAGCTTCCATCGGCTTGTCAGGCTTGCAGCAGGTTTGCGCCGGCTTGCAGGCTAACCTGAGCCACTGGGCCGCCCAGGACAGCCCGCTCGACGCGGAACAGCAGCGGGTGGTGAAAGCCTGGCCCAATCTGGCGCTCAATTACCTGCAAGCGTTGGACGATCATTTAGTCTGTGCGTCCCTGGTCAATCACTTGCAAGATGCGCACTGGCCACAACCCTTGGCTGCGGCAGATGCTGTTGCGCTTATTGACCTTCTGGTCGCGCCGAAACTGGTGAGCGAAGCAGTTGAAGCGGAAGTCCGGCCACAGCAAGCGCAATCCGCAGATGTATCGCTGGCGCTGCCCACCGATGTCAATCAGGAATTGCTGGATGGCCTGTTGCAGGAGTTGCCCCACCAGGCCGCTGAGTTCTCCGCCACTATTCAACGCCTGGCCGCTGGCGATGGTCATCTTAAAGACGTGGAAGTGGCGCAGCGCATTGCCCATACCCTGAAGGGCGCTGGTAATACTGTCGGGGTGCGCGGTATCGCCACCCTGACTCACCATATCGAAGATATTTTACAAGCCCTCTCCAAGCGTGGCGTGCTGCCTAACCGGGCATTGGCCGAAACCTTGCTGAACGCCGCCGATTGTCTGGAAGCCATGAGTGAGGCCCTGCTCGGCATAAGTGATCCACCGTCGCAAGCGTTCGCCGTGTTGCAAGAGGTGCTGGACTGGGCCAACCGGATCGACCGGGCCGGGATACCGACGGATGATGAAGTTACATCGCCAGTCATAGCCCGCCCGGAACCTGCCGAATTGCCCGAAATGGTGACGCCGGTGGCGCCGTCCACCGCCGCCTCGGCACCCGAAGTAACCCTGCGCGTTCCCGCCCATCTGGTCGATGATGTACTGCGAATGGTGGGCGAGAGCATCATCCTGACCGGCCAGGTTCAGGAGCGAATTCGCAAGACGGTCGCACAGACTCGGGCGGTGATGGGGCAAAATCGCCTATTCCAGCAACTGACCGCCGAACTGGAGCAATTGGTCGATATCCGCAACGTGTCGTCGCCGCTGTCCAAGTCGGTGCAACGCGGTGATTTTGATCCGCTCGAATTGGAACAGTACAACGAACTCAACACCGTGACTCATCGCCTGGTGGAAGCGGCCACCGACGCTCGCGAGCTGGGCCGCGCCATCGAAGATAACCTGGCGGCGCTGGACGCCCTGCTGGTAGATCAAGGCCGCCTGCACCGGGATAACCAGGAAGCCGTACTGCGTACTCGCATGGTGCCGATCCAAACGGTGGTGCCGCGCTTGCAACGCAGCGTGCGACAGACCTGTCGGCTGGTGGAGAAGGAGGCGGAACTGGTGGTGCATGGCGCCGACACGCTGATGGATAGCAACGTGTTGAGCGACATGGTTGATCCGCTGATGCATATCTTGCGCAACGCCGTGGATCACGGCATCGAACCGCCAGCCCGGCGCAAGCGTCTGGGCAAGTCGTCGGTCGGGCGAATCGAACTCCGCTTCGGGCGCGAGGGCAACACTATCGCCGTGCGCTGCCAAGACGATGGTGCCGGACTGGATTTGTTGGCGATTCGCCGAACAGCCACGGAACGCGGTCTACTCACCGCCGACCAGTCTCTGGCGGACGATGAACTGGCCCGGTTAATCCTGTTGCCAGGTTTTTCCACGCGCGGCGAAGCCACTCAGACCTCGGGGCGCGGCATCGGTATGGATATGGTCTACAACAGGCTGTTGGACATGAAGGGTTCACTGCGCATTCAAACTCAAACCGGCAAGGGTTGCCTGATAGAGTTGCGGTTGCCAGTGACCTTGATCTCCACTCATGCCTTGTTGGTGCGCATGAGCAATCAAATGATTGCCCTCTCCGACCGCGGTATCGAGCAAGTTCTGTATTCCGGTATCGGTAAAATCCGGAAACTGGGTAAGACCACCACCTTTCAGCTAGGCGATGCCATCTACGAACTCACTTCCCTGGATCAGTTGCTCAACCTGCCGCTGGATCGTCGTGCGCAGAGCCGTGATGCATCGCCGGTGTTGCTGGTGCGAGAGGAGACCGGCGCCATTCGCGCCGTGCTGGTGCAAAAAATTGTGGACAGCCGCGATCTGGTGGTCAAACGTCTGGGCCAGTACATTCCCAAGCTCAATGGCATCGTAGGAGCCACTATCCTGGGTGATGGCAGCGTGGCGCCGGTGCTGGATTTGCCGGAACTCTTGCGCGCCCCGGCAACCAGCCAGCCAGCGCGGATCGCTGCCCAAGCAACGGCGCCGGCCGCACCTTCTCTCCACCGTCAGTTCGTGCTGGCGGTGGATGACTCACTGAGCGCCCGTCGCTCGCTGACGCAGTTCGCTCAGGACGCCGGTTATGAGGTGCGCACCGCACGCGACGGACTGGAAGCGATTGAGATCATCGACGGCAAGCGTCCGGATCTCGTGCTGACCGATTTGGAAATGCCGCGCATGAACGGTCTGGAATTGACCGCGCATTTGCGCGCCAGCCCATCCACCCGTGATTTGCCCGTCATCATGATCACTTCACGCTCTACCGAGAAACATCGACGTGAGGCTGAGATGGCGGGTGTTAATGTCTACCTGACCAAGCCGTTCATGGAAGATGAATTGCTGGGACATCTCCATCAATTGTTGCGGCCAGCATGAACGGGCAAATTCAATCGGCGTTCGTCGATCTTCAGGAAACCCGGTCATTTGCCATGCTGACCCTGGATGGACGTAAATGGCTCTTGCCGCAAGCGGAAATCCAGTCGCTGGAGTCAACCCTGGATATCGACTGCGAGGTGCGGATTCCGCACAGTGTCGGGGCCGTGGCGTTCGCAGGCATGTGGTGGCCGGTGTATTGCCTGTCCAGTGAATTGCGGATTCTGCCGGAAACGCCGAGTGGTCGCCGGGTTTGCCCGTTGCTGAATAACGGCGCTGACCGCTTCGGCCTGGTCTGCGACCGGGTCGATGCGTTGACGGAACCGCCTCGATTGTTCGCGCTACCGGCCTGCATGGCGCTGCCGGATTCTCCCGTTCAGGCACTGGCTCTGCTTGAGGATGAACTGGGTTGCGTAACCACCACCGAGCATCTGGCGGCTTTGCTCGCTGCTGTTGTGGAGAATATCGATGCCTGAAAGCACGCATCGGGAAAGTGTTGCCTGGGTGCTGATGCTGGATAGTCAGCTCCGCGCCGCCGTGGGCGAGCGCGAGCTGGTGCATCTGATTGAGGCGCCGATGCTGCTCGAAGTTCCCCTCAGCCCGTCCTACTGTCGGCAGGTGCTCGTCTGGAACAACACTGTATTGCCGGCGATGGATGTAGCGGCCTGGTTGCGGGGGCAGCCGGTGCAACGCCAACAGACGCTGGCCGGGGTGTTCGCTCACCAGACGCGGCCAGGAGCAACTCCCGAATACGGCGCGCTACTACTGGCCGGAATCCCGACGCGGGCGCCCGTTGCCGACGACCAAGCCTGCGCGTTGCCCAAGCAGCCGAGCGGCTGGCGAACCCTGGCGGTTTCCTGTTTCAAGCAGGGCACCCAGCCGATTCCCATTCTGGATCTGCCCTACATTTTCAGCAGCGGCCTATTGTAATTTCTCGGATTCGCCAGCCTGAGTTCCCGCTCCCTTTCATCCCTTAATCCTTGGGGTGATAAAAGGTATTCAACCATTGAAAACCATTTCGATAGTTGAATGACGACGGGATACTTGCGAATGGAGACTACCCATGCCCTTACCTCTACGCCATCGTCTCACCGCTGGCGGTATTGCGCTGCTCTACGCTAGCTTCGCCAGCCTGTGGATCATCGTCTCAGATGGGTTGTTACGTCTGGCCATCGATGAACCCACCTTGCTGGTGCGATTGAGCGTCATCAAGGGCATTGCCTTTGTCGGAGTGACCGCGAGTCTGCTCTATCTTCTGCTGCGCGGCTGGGTCGAATCCAGGACCGTGAACCGCGAGGATCTGGCCATCACGTCCAAATCCCGGCAGTATTCTTTCGCGCCCATATTCATGGGTCTAGCCCTGTTGCCGGCGCTGCTGGGCGTGGGCATCGTGTACCTGCACAGTCCGCAACTGGAGCGCGAGGCCTATGAGAATCTGCAAGCGATTGCCGATCTCAAGGCCGACCAGATTGCCCAATGGCTGGCGGAACGGCAGGGAGATAGCGAAATGCTGGCCGCTGACCTCGGTTTTGCCCGGCAGGTGGACCAACTGCTGCGCCAGAACGATGTCTTGTCGCACGAAATTATCCTGAGCCGGCTCCAGGAGTTGCGCACGGCCTATGGCTATAAAGACGTGCTGCTGCTGGATACCCGGGGTCAACCGGTGATCCATCTGGGCGATCACACCGAGGTTCCCGCCCATCTCCAGCCCTTGTTGGCCCAGGCGCTGGCCAGTGGGCAGGCGCAACGAAGCGATCTTTACCGCGATGAATCCGGGAACCTGCATTTGGACTGGGTGGCGCCCATTACCCTGAAAGAAGCAGAGGGCCAGCATCCGATAGCGACGGTGGTGCTGTGTACCGACCCGCAAACCTTTTTGTTTCCGCTTATCCAGCGCTGGCCCACTTCCAGCCCCAGCGCTGAAACCTTATTGGTGCGTCGCGAAGGGGAATCCGTGCTATTTCTCAACAAATTGCGCCATCGACCGGGTGCGGCCCTGACGCTGCGAGAATCTCTGAACATGACCGATCTCCCCGCCGCCGTTGCCGTGCGCGCCGGACAACCGGGCACCCTGCATGGCGTTGACTATCGGGAGACGCCGGTGCTGGCGGCGTTTCGGCCAATTGCGAAGACCGGCTGGCATCTGGTGGCCAAGATCGACCGCGCCGAGGTGCTGACGCCGCTGCACTATCTGGTGTTCTGGGTCAGCGTGGTGGCGCTTTTAGCCACCGCGGTGGTGGCGGAGGCGTTCTTGCTGCTGTGGCGTCAGCAACAACACGCGCACCGCCTGGAGCTGCTCGCTCAGGCGGCGGAACAAGATCGGCTGTTGCGCAAGTTCTACGACCTGCCCTTTGTCGGCATGGCCCTCACCTCGCCCGAGAGCAAACGCTGGCTGCAATGCAATGACCGGCTGTGCGAGATGCTGGGCTACTCCCGCGAAGAACTGGTCCACCTGACTTGGGCGGAGATCACCCATCCCGATGACCTGGATGCCGATGTGGCCGAATTCGAGCGGGTGATGCGCGGGGACTCCGAGGGCTACAGCATCGACAAGCGTTTCATCCGCAAAGATGGCGCGGTAGTGCTCACCACCCTCGACGTCAAAAGCCTGCGCCGCGCCGACGGCACGGTGGAATTTTTTATTTCCACGATCAATGACATCACCGAACGCCAGCACGCCGCCGAGCAAATTCGTCGGCTCAATCGACTCTACCGGGTGCTGTCAAATATCAACCAAATCATCGTGCGGCGTAAGGAACCCGCGTGGATGTTGCGCGAAGCTTGCCAAATCGCCGTGCGCGATGGTGGCTTCTGCATGGTCTGGATCGGGCTGGTCCACTTGAAAACCGGTCAGGTGCGGCCGGTGGCGCACGCCGGTCAGGTAGGCGATTATCTGGAAAAAACCCATATCACCCTCGTCGGCCCGCACAGCGAAGGGCCAAGCGGAACCGCGCTGCGCACGGGACAGGTCGTGGTGTGTAACGACATCGCCCAGGACCCGAGGATGGCGCTCTGGCGGGAGCGGGCGCTGGCTCTGGGGTGCCATGCTTCCATCGCGCTTCCGCTGGCAGTGCAGGGCGCGGTGCGCGGTGTATTGAATCTCTACGCCAGCGAGGCCGGGTTCTTTGACGCCGAGGAAATTACGTTACTGGAAGAACTCGCCAGTGACGTCGCCTTCGCCTTGGAAGTCGCCGAGACGGACGTTGCTCGCCTGAAAGCGGAGCAGGCGCTGCACGAGAGCCGGGAGCGATTCCGCCGGGCGGTCGAGGAAGCGCCCTTCCCGATCATGCTTCATGCGGAGGATGGCGAGGTGCTGACGTTGAACCGGGCCTGGACCGAGATCAGCGGCTATACCCGCGCCGACATCCCGACCATCGCCGACTGGACCGGGTCGGCCTACGGCGAACGCCAGCAGGCGGTGCGCGCCGTCATCGACCAACTCTACGACTTGCAACAGCGTAAGACGCAAGGCGAGTATCAGATTACCTGTAAGGACGGCTCGCAGCGCGACTGGGAATTCAGCTCGGTAGGGCTGGGCAGTCTGGCGGATGGCCGGCGCATCGCTATGAGCATGGCCGCCGATGTCACCGAGCGAAACTGGGCGATGACGGCGCTGCGCCAGCGCGAGCAGCAATATCGCCAACTGTTCGAGGCCAACCCGCATCCCATGTGGGTTTACGATCTGGAAACGCTGCGCTTTCTGGCCGTGAACGACGTGGCCATTGCACACTACGGATTCAGCCGGGACGAGTTCCTGACCATGACGATTACCGGCATCAGCCCGCCCGGAGAGATACCCCGTCTATGGGAAAACATCGCCCGAGCACGGAGTCACACCCTCGACGAGGCAGGCGTCTGGAAACACCGCAAAAAGGACGGCGCATTGATTGATGTTGAGATCACCGCGCATGTCCTCGAATTTGCCGGACGGCAGGCCGAAGTGGTGTTGGCTCACGATGTCACCGAGCGCCTGCGCGCCGAGGAGGCGCTGTGCCAGGCGGCGATCGTGTTCGACAACACCCGTGAAGGAATCACCATCACCGACGCGGATGAACGCATCCTGCGGGTCAATCGCGCCTTCTGCGAATTGACCGGCTACACCGAGGCGGAGGTGCAGGGCCGAACCCCGCGTCTGTTGCATTCCGGTCGCCAAAGCGAAACGTTCCATGCGGCGCTGTGGGCCGACCTGCGGGAAACCGGCTATTGGCAGGGTGAGATCTGGAACCAGCGCAAGAACGGCGAGGTGTATCCCGAGTTGCTCAGCATCAGCGCGGTCAAAAACGCCGACGGAGTAATCACTCATTATGTGGGCGTATTCGCTGACCTCTCCCAGATCAAGGCATCCGAAGAACGGCTGGATTTTCTGGCCCACCACGACCCGCTGACCGGACTGCCCAATCGCCTGCTGCTATCCGCCCGCCTGCAGCACAGCATCGACGTCGCCCGTCGTGATGGGGGAACGCTGGCGCTGTTGGTGATGGATTTGGATCGCTTCAAGGATGTGAACGACAGCTATGGTCATTCAGCAGGCGATGTGCTGTTGCAGCAGGTGGCCGAACGTCTGGTCCACCGCTTGCGCGGCGCGGATACCGTGACCCGATTGGGCGGGGATGAATTCGCTGTGCTGCTGGAAGATCTGGCGCAAACCCGGGATGCAGCCCGCGTCGCGCTGGATATCATTAATCTGCTCAGCGAACCCTGGCATCTGGCGCACGGCGCTGAAGTGCGGTTGGGCGCCAGCCTCGGCATCAGCCTGTTCCCTGAACACGGCCAGACTGCGGAAGAACTGTTGCAACAAGCGGATGCGGCGCTGTATCAGGCCAAAAACGAGGGACGCGGGCGTTTCCAGTATTTCTCCGCCGATCTGACCCAGGCCGCCCGCCAGCGCATTGAACTGGAAGCCCGATTACGTCGCGCTATCGGCGAGGGCCAGTTGTGCGTTTACTACCAGCCACAAGTGGACATCGCCAGCGGGCGCATCGTTGGGGCTGAAGCACTGGTGCGCTGGCAGGACCCGGAACACGGCCTGATTCCGCCCGGCCGTTTCATTCCGTTGGCTGAAGAAACCGGTTTAATCATCGCCATCGGTGAATGGGTGCTGCAGGAAACCTGCCGCCAGGGTAAGGTCTGGCTTGATGCCGGACTGCCGCCGTTGAGCCTGTCGGTGAATCTCTCGGCGCATCAGTTACACCACGGCGACATCGTGGCTGCCGTCATGCAAACTTTGCGCGATACCGGTTTTCCCGCCGAACGGTTGGAACTGGAATTGACCGAAAGCGCCCTGATGCGGCGTGAGGCGGAGGCGGTGACCCTTCTTGAACGCCTGCGCGGTCTGGGGCTGCGCCTGGCCATGGACGATTTCGGCACCGGTTATTCCTCGCTGGCCTATCTCAAGCGTTTCCCGCTCGATGTACTGAAAATCGACAAGAGTTTTGTCGATGACCTGCCGCAACAGCGGGATGCGATGGAAATCGCCGCGACGATCATTGCCATGGGCCATACGCTGGGTTTGGATGTGCTGGCGGAAGGGGTAGAGACTTCTGAACAACTGACGTTCCTGCAACTCAAGGGCTGCGACCAATATCAGGGCTATCTGACCAGTCCCCCGGTGCCCGCCGAGGCGTTCGTGGCCTTGCTGCGCCAAAACCAGGACGAAACGTAACCGTTCATCCCCCCACCCCGGCCTTCCCCCACGAGGGGGGAGGGAGTTTTCTCGTTCCCACGTTCCGGCGCGAGAATGCCGTCGAGCCGCTCCAGCGGCCCGTTGCTGGATTCCCCCTCCCCTGGTGGGAGGGAGTCAGGGGGAGGGGTCTTTCGCCTTCCCGCGCCAGCAGTCAATAAAATATCAACAATATCAGGATAATACCATGCTGCACTACGTCCACGATTACCGTCGCCGCCTAGATGATCTGCGCCGGATTGCCGGGGCCGATAATGAGGGCACGTTGTCGCCGGCCTTTGCCGGGTTGCTGGAAGACTATGGGCGGGAACATCAGTTGATTCTGGCGCGGGAGTGGCCGTTCCGGGGCCGGGATGGAACGATGCTGCGCGCCGATGGCGTGTTGCTGGATCGGTTGCGGCTAGCGCATGGCTGGTGGGAAGCCAAGGATTCCAAGGATCATCTGGATCGGGAGATCGAGGCCAAGCTGCGCAAGGGTTATCCCAGCGACAACATTCTGTTTGAGGATACGGTGCAGGCGGTGTTGTTGCAGAACGGCCAGGAAACCCGGCGGGTGTTGCTGGCCAACGATCAGGCGCTGGCGGCGTTGTTGACCCAGTTTCTGGCCTTCCGCCCGCCGGAGGTGGCGCAGTTTGAACAGGCAGCGGCGCAATTTCGCCGCGATTTGCCGACGGTGCTGGAGAGTTTGGTTGAATTGATGACCCGGCGAGAGGCGGAGAATGCGGCGTTTCGCGCCCGGCTGGAGGAATTTCATGGGTTATGCGTGCGGGCCATTGGCGAGCGGGTGACGCCGGGCCATGTACGGGAAATGTTGATTCAGCACCTTCTGACCGAGCAGATTTTCCGCGATCTGTTTCCGGCCAGCGCCTTTCATCAGGAGAATCACCTGGCCCGCGCTTTGTCCGAAGTAGAGCAGGCGTTTCTACGCGGGGAGACGCGGCATCACTTGTTGCGACGGATGGAACCGTATTATGCGGCGATTCGCCGGGCTGCGGCCAATGCGGTGGCGGCGACCGAGAAACAGGAGTTTTTAAAGGCGGTTTATGAGGATTTTTATACCGCGTATAACCCGAAGGATGCCGACCGCATGGGGATTGTTTACACTCCGGCGGAGGTGGTGCGCTTTATTATTCAGGGTTGCGATACCTTGGCGCGGGCGCATTTTGGCCGGGGCCTGGCGGATGAGGGTTTGGATATTCTCGATCCGTGTACGGGAACCGGGACGTTTATTGTGGAGTTGTTGGAGTATTTGCGCGGGGATCGAACGGCGCTGGCGCGTAAGTATGCTGGGGAAATTCACGCCAATGAAATTGCCATTCTGCCGTATTACATCGCCGGGTTGAATATCGAACAAACCTACGCGGATATTTTGGGCGACTGGCGGGAATTCAGCGGCGCGTGTTTTATGGATACGCTGGAAAACTGGGGTTTTGAGAAGACCTATAGCGGCGCACAGGGCGATTTGCTGGGGGCGATCACTGACGAGAATCAGCAACGAATTCGGGAGCAAAACGCCCGGCGCATTCCGATCATCATCGGCAATCCGCCGTATAACGCCAATCAGCAGAATGAGAATGATAATAATAAAAATGCGGTCGCGCCGGAGGCGGATGCGCGCATTAAAGCCACTTATTTAAAAGCCAGTAATGCGCAGAAAACCAAGTTGTATGATCCGTATGTGCGGTTCTTTCGTTGGGCGAGTGATCGAATTGGCGAGGAGGGCATCCTTGGGTTTGTAACGAATCGCTCCTATCTCGATGCGCGGGGCTTTGATGGTTTCCGCAAGGTTATGGCGCAGGAATTTCAGGAAATCTGGGTTGTGGATTTGCAAAGCGATGTGCGGCGCAATCCGAAGATTTCCGGCACGAAGCATAATATATTTGGAATTCAAACCGGCGTAGCGATGGGCTTCTTTATCCGTAATCCACACCGTGAAGGTTGTGAAATTTATTATCTGGCGGTGGATGATTTTTTGACGGCTGTTGAGAAAAAGCGGTTTCTGTCTACAAATTCACTGGTGGAGTTGAAAAAGAAGGGAGCCTTTCAGGGGGTTTTGCCGAATGAGGCGGGGGATTGGATTAATCAACCAAAATCAGACTGGTCAGCACTTCTACCAATAGGCGATAAATCTTTTAAGCAAGGTCGTGGTGGACAGGCTTTATTTGAGTTTTTTTCGCTCGGTGTAGTAACTGCTCGTGATGATTGGGTGTATGGATATAGTAAAGAGGAAGTAGCAGAAAAGATTGGTTACTTAATAAACGCATACAATTCAGAAATCAATAAAGATAAACAAGAATATTCAAAAATAAAATGGACTCGTGCTGTAAAAAATGACTTGAAAAATGGATTTATTTATCAATTTTCTCAAAAACTAATAATTAAATCTTTCTATCGACCATTCTCAAAGAAATGGCTTTACTATAGTCGACAACTAAACGAGATGCAGTATCAATTGCCAGCTATTTTTGGCGCAAATGGAGAAAAAGAAAATATTGCTATTGTTTTTACAGATGCGAATTCTCAAAAGCCGTTTCTAGTACAAGTAATGTCGATTGTATGTGATCTTCATTTTGTTGGAGCAGCCTGCGGAACTCAGTGTTTTCCCTTCTGGAAATATGATAATGATGGTAATCAAGTTGAAAACTTAACCGACTGGTCCCTCTCCCGCTTTCAGGAACACTACGCTGATTCCACCCTTACCAAACTCGATATTTTTCATTACGTCTATGCTGTTCTACACGATCCCGTCTACCGGGAAACCTACGCGCTGAATCTCAAGCGGGAATTCCCCCGCATTCCCTTCTATCCCGACTTCCGGCAATGGACTGCCTGGGGCGAGCAACTCATGGCGCTGCATCTGGGCTATGAAACGGTTGAGCCTTGGCCGTTGCGGCGAGTCGAGAACCCCTCTCCCCTAACCCCTCTCCCACAAGGGGAGAGGGGAACGCGCATTAAACCCCGCCTCAAAGCCGATAAAACCATCGGGCGTATTGATATTGATGAACTGACTGCGCTGCACGATGTGCCGCCGGAAGCCTGGGATTATCGACTCGGCCACCGCTCGGCGCTGGAATGGATTCTGGAGGAATACAAGGAAACGACGCCCCGTGATCCCACCATCCGCGAAAAATTTAATACCTACCGCTTCGCTGATCATAAGGAAACCGTCATCGACCTGCTGATGCGCGTCTGTCGGGTCAGCGTCGAAACTGTAAAAATCGTTTCGGTCATGCCAGAAGCGCAACGCTAAATCATCTGGAGGCTTCTATGAAATTTCCCTATGGACTTGCAGATTTTCGCGCCCTGCGCACCCAAGGCTACTTCTATATCGACCGCACCGACCGGATTGCCAAAGTAGAAAATTTTGGCCTGCAACTCCTGCTATTGCGCCCGCGCCGGTTTGGCAAAAGCCTGTGGCTGTCCACACTGGAGAATTACTACGCGATTGACCGGGCCGATCAATTTACCGCCCTGTTTGGTGATCTGGCCATTGGGAAAAATCCTACCGAACGACACAACCGATATTTCATTCTGCGCTGGAATTTTTCCGAAGTCGTCGCTACCGGGACCTCGGAACAAATCGGCGAGGCGCTGCATCGCCATCTCAACGCCTGCGTGGACCGTTTTAATCAGCGTTACGCCGCCTGGTTGCCCAAGACAATCCCGCTGATTCCCGGTGATGGCGTGGCGACGTTTCATCACCTGACTTCCGTTGTTGCCGCAACTGGCTGCCCGCTTTATCTACTCATCGACGAATACGACAACTTCGCCAATGAACTAATGCCGTGTGGACATCGTGCCCTGAACGAAGACCATTACCGCGCCCTGGTGCATGGCGAGGGTTTGCTAAAAACCGTATTTAAGGCGATTAAAAGCGCAGCGGAAGAGGGCCGGCTGGATCGGGTGTTTATTACCGGTGTATCCCCGGTGGTGTTATCCGACCTGTCCAGTGGCTATAACGTATCAGAAGCAATCGGCCATCTCCCGGCTTTTGCCAATTTATGCGGCTTTATTCCCGATGAAGTGCGCGACATTCTCACTGAATTGAGTCGTCTTCACGGCTGGGACGCCGACCAGCGGGACGAAACCCTCGACATTCTGCAACGCTTCTATAATGGCTATCAATTCAATGAAGACAATGGCCAGCGTATTTATAACCCGACCCTGGCGCTGTATTTCTTTAAGGCGCTTAGTGAAACCGGTCAACCACCACGCAATCTGCTGGACGCCAACCTGGCAATGGATCGCAACCGCATTGACTACATCGCCAGCCTGCCGCATGGCGATAGCGTCATCGCCGCCGCATTGAACGACGCTGCGCCGCTGACCGTGCCGCAACTGGCCAACCGCTTTGGCGTCAAGGACATGCTGGAAGCGACGAAAGATCAGGTCTTCATGGCCTCGCTGCTCTACTACCTCGGCGCGCTCACCCTGGGCGGGCGGAACGAGTTTGGCGAGTTGCGACTGGTCATTCCCAATCTGGTCATCCGCAAACTCTATATTGAGCGTATCCGCGACGCGCTCCTCAGCGGTTATGACGATCAGCAGCTTCGGCGACAGGTCACGCAACAGTTTTACCGCAGCGGCGATTTAGCCCCGCTGGCCGAATTTATCGAAACCCGCTACTTCCCGGTGTTCGACAACCGCGATTTGCGCTGGAGCAATGAACTGGTGGTGAAAACCGCCTTTCTGGTGACGCTGTTCTCCGATGCCTTCTACATCATGGATTCCGAAGAAGCCGTCGGGCGCGGCTACGCCGACTTATCGATGATCCTGCGCCCCGACATGCGCCAATACCAACTGCTCGATCATCTGCTGGAATTTAAAACAGTGTCAGCCAAAGAGTTAGGGCTGAACGCCGAACAGTTGGCCCAGACGCCCGATGAAACCCTCGCCGCTCATCCGAAAGTACAGGCGAACATCGGCGAAGCCCGCCTGCAACTCGACCGCTATGCCGTCGCGTTGCAGGAGAAATATGGTGCGCGGCTCAAGCTCCAGACTCATGCCGTCGTCTGTATCGACCTGGCCCGGCTGGTGTGGACGTCATCCGCCGGTCGGCAGTCCTGAAAGGCATCGGCGTCCTGTGCAGACCAAGCCGCCGTTAGCAATCAAGCACCCGCCCACCCCTTGAATTTGATCAAGGTTATCCCCATAGCTTACTGTTGAAATATCCAACCCCTTTGTCAGTCTGTGAGGTGCGCCATGCCGATTTACGAATACCGTTGCCAGTCCTGCAACCACGATCTGGAAGTGATGCAGAAAATGAGCGATCCCGAATTGATCGACTGCCCAACGTGCGGCCAGCCGCAATTGAAAAAGCTGATGTCCGCAGCCGGCTTCCGCCTGAAGGGTAGCGGCTGGTATGAAACCGACTTTAAAAAAGGCAACCAGAAAAATGTCGCCAAGGACGAAGCGCCAAAAGACAGTTCCACCAGCAGCGCCTGCGAAGGTACGGGAGGTTGCGCCGCCTGTCCGGCGGTAGCTTAGTAGCCAGTGGCGTAGGGTTGACCTTTGGCGCGCAACCTTGTGACGACTCAGACCTCTTTGAATCTCGTTCCCACGAGCCTGGGAATCCGATGGGAATAGTTCATGTCTGAATCACGGATTCACCGGATGACACGGATTTCACGGATGGAACCCTTCCGTGTAATCTGTTAATCCATCAATCCGTGATTCAGACGGGAAGTGCTGAGTCGTTACGTAACCTTCAGCCTTCAGCCTTCAGCCTTTAGCCTTCAGGAACCCAGACGCCATGCGCAGCCACTATTGCGGCCAAGTCACAGAAGTTTTTTTAGATCAGGATGTTACCCTCTGTGGTTGGGCACACCGCCGCCGTGACCACGGCGGGGTGATTTTCATCGACCTGCGCGACCGTGAGGGTCTGGTGCAGATTGTCATTGATCCCGATACCCCGGACGCTTTCGCCAACGCCGAGCGGGTGCGTAATGAATATGTGCTGCGCGTGACCGGGCGAGTGCGCCGCCGTCCTGAAGGCACCGAAAATCCCAATCTGGTTACCGGTGCGATTGAGGTGCTGGCCCGCGACGTGGAAATTCTCAACCGTTCCGAGCCATTGCCCTTCCAGTTGGACGATGACGACACCTCCGAAGAAGTGCGGTTGCGCTATCGCTACCTCGACCTGCGCCGCCCGGTGATGCAGGAACGGCTGCGCCTGCGCACCCGCGTCATCAGCACCCTGCGCCATTTCCTGGAGCAGGCGGGTTTCCTGGACATCGAAACCCCGATGCTGACCAAGGCCACCCCGGAAGGCGCCCGCGACTATCTGGTGCCCAGCCGCACCCATCCCGGCAGCTTCTTCGCCCTGCCGCAGTCGCCGCAGTTGTTCAAGCAATTGCTGATGATGGCCGGCATGGATCGCTATTATCAGGTGGTGCGCTGTTTCCGCGATGAAGACTTGCGCGCTGACCGCCAGCCGGAATTCACCCAGCTCGACATCGAAACCTCGTTCATGGATGAGCAGGCGATCACCGATCTGATGGAAGCGATGATCCGCCAGTTATTCAAGGACGTGCTGGATGTCGACCTGCCCCATCCGTTCCCCCGGATGCCTTACGACACGGCGATGCAGCGCTACGGGTCGGACAAGCCGGATTTGCGCATCCCGCTGGAGTTGACCGAACTGTCGGATTTAATGGCTGGCGTGGAATTCAAAGTGTTCGCCAGCGCCGCCAACGATCCCAACGGTCGGGTGGCGGCGTTGCGCGTGCCGGACGGCGGCAAGCTGACCCGGCGCGAGATTGATTTATATACCGAATTTGTCGGTCGTTACGGCGCGAAGGGATTGGCCTATATCAAGGTCAACGATGTCACTGCCGGGCGCGAGGGTCTGCAAGCGCCGATTGTGAAATTCCTGCCGGATGAAACGCTGGCCAAGATTCTCACCCGCACCGGGGCGGAAAATGGCGATTTGATCTTCTTCGGCGCCGATTCCACCAAGGTGGTCAACGACGCGCTAGGGGCATTGCGGTTGAAAGTCGGCCACGATTTGGGCCTGGTCAAGAACGACTGGGCGCCGCTGTGGGTGGTCAACTTCCCGATGTTTGAATGGGATGAGCAGGATCAGCGCTGGAATGCGCTGCATCATCCGTTCACCGCGCCGCGCAGTGACGATCCTGCCGAAATGCGCGCCAATCCGGGGCGCTGTTTGTCGCGGGCCTACGATATGGTGCTGAACGGCAGTGAAATCGGCGGCGGTTCGGTGCGTATCCACCGCCAGGAAATGCAGAGTGCAGTGTTCGACCTGCTCGGCATCAATCCTGAAGAAGCGCGGGCCAAATTCGGCTTTCTGCTCGATGCGCTCAAGTTCGGCTGTCCCCCGCATGGCGGACTGGCCTTCGGGCTGGATCGGCTGGTGATGCTGATGGTGGGGGCCAGTTCCATCCGCGACGTGATGGCCTTCCCCAAGACCCAGAGCGCCGCTTGCTTGATGACCCAGGCGCCTGCCCCGGTGACTGAAACGCAGTTGCGCGATCTCAACATCCGCCTGCGCCGCACACCTTGAATACTGGAAATCCCCCCCAACCCCCATTTGATAAAGAGGGGCGTTCGCCCCGCTACAAGCGCCCGGAGTCGGTGCTGGTGGTGGTCTACACCGCCACCGATGAAGTGCTGACGCTGCGTCGCTGCCAGCCGCCCGATTTCTGGCAGTCAGTGACGGGCAGTCTGCGCTGGGATGAAGTCAACCCGCTGGATGCTGCACGGCGGGAGTTGTTCGAGGAAACCGGCTTGGGTGAGGGGCTGGACATCGTGAATTGTAGCGTCGTTAACTGCTTTCCCATCCTGCCAGCCTGGCGGCATCGCTATGCACCGGACGTCCTGGAAAACATTGAGCATGTGTTCCGGGTGCGCCTGCCGGAACGCTACCCCATCGTCCTCAATCTTGCTGAACACACCGAATATGCCTGGTTGCCACGCGCTACCGCCGCTGCACGGATGACCTCCTGGACCAACCGGGACGCTATTCTCGCCCTGCCTCCATGAAAATACGGTTCGCTCATTACCTCGGGCCGTTGATCGGTCTGATGCTGTTCATCGCCGCGCTGTGGGTGCTGCACCATGCGCTGATCGATTATCGCTATCAGGATGTTGCAGCCTATCTGAATCGATTGCCCTACCCGCAACTGTTCGCGGCATTGCTGGCCACTGCGCTCAGCTACCTGGTCACGACGGGCTATGACTGGCTGGCGCTGCGCTACATTCGCCGACCCATGCCGTGGTCCAAAGTCGGTTTCGCCGCGCTGCTCAGCTACGCCTTCAGCAATTCGGTCGGGCTATCAGTACTCACTTCCAGCTCCTTGCGCTACCGGCTGTATTCCAGTTGGGGCCTGAGTGCGGTGGACATTGCTAAAATCGTCATGTTCACCACCTTGACCTTGTGGCTGGGCATTTTGACGGTCGGGGGCGGGGTGCTGGTGCTGTATCCGCTGGATTTAGGCGCAGTGCCCTGGCTGTCGCTGGATAGCCGGTGGCTTGGGCTGATGATGCTGATTCTGCCAGTGATCTACCTGCTGCTGGGCGTTCTGCGGCGGCTACCGCTGCGACTGGGATCGTGGGAATGGCCGATGGTGCGGTTGCGGCTGGCGTTGGCCCAGTTAACGGTAGGCGCTGCCGATTGGGTAATGGCCAGCGTCGTGCTGTATGTGTTGTTGCCTGACCCGGCAGCGGTCGGCCTGGGTCGAGTTTTGGGCGTGTTTCTGATCGCCCAGATCGCCGGCCTGCTCAGTCAAATTCCCGGCGGATTGGGGGTCTTCGAGTCGCTGGCGCTATTACTGCTGCGCGATCGTCTGCCCGCAGCAGATCTGCTGGGCGCGTTGTTGGCTTACCGGCTGATTTATTACCTGTTGCCGCTGACGCTGGCGGCGATCAGCCTCGGTATCTATGAACTGCGCCATCAAAAGGAACGGATTCTGTGGTTGCCACGAGTCATGGGGCCGTGGGTTCCGGTGCTGTTACCGCAGGTTTTCGCCCTGCTGGCGCTGATCAGCGGCGCGGTCTTGCTGTTTTCGGCAGCTACGCCCGGCGTGGCAACCCGCCTTGACTGGCTGGAAGACTTCATCCCGTTATCGGTGCTGGAAATTTCTCACTTTATCAGTAGCCTCATGGGTGCTGGCCTGTTGTTGCTGGCGCGAGGACTGCAACGCCGACTCGACGCCGCCTGGCTCCTGACGGTGATTTTTCTGGGCGCGGGCATCACGGCGTCGCTACTCAAGGGCGCTGATTATGAGGAAGCATCGGTTTTGATGGTGTTGCTGGCCGGACTGCTGCCGTCCCGGGCGCAGTTCTATCGCCGGGCTTCACTGTTCAGCGAGCGATTTACGCCCGGTTGGCTCGCCGCCATCGCCGTAGTGCTGCTCTGCTCCATCTGGCTGGGCTTTTTCTCCTACAAGCATGTCGAGTATTCCCGCGATCTGTGGTGGGCCTTCAGCTTTGGCGGCGAAGGGGAAGCGCCGCGCTTTCTGCGGGCCATGGTCGGGGCGCTGGGCGTTGCGTTGTTATTCGCTATCGCCAAACTGCTCCAGCCAGCGCCTTTTGCACCGGCGTTGCCCAGTCCCGAAGACTTGCGCCAGGCCCAGACGATTGCTGAGGCATTCCCCCAGACTTATGCTCACTTGGCGCTGTTAGGCGACAAGGCACTGTTGTTCAACGCTAAACGCGACGCCTTCCTGATGTATGGCGTCGAGGGCCGCACCTGGGTGGCGATGGGCGATCCGGTTGCCGTCCAGGATGAGGATCGCCGCGAATTAGCCTGGCAGTTCCGCGAATTGTGCGAGCGGCAGGGCGGTTGGCCGGTGTTCTATCAGGTGCATTCTGACTATCTCGGCCTGTATGTCGAACTGGGGTTAAGTTTGCTGAAATTCGGCGAGGAGGCGCGGGTACGGTTGGCCGAATTCTCGCTGGACGGCAAGGCCCGCAAGACCCTGCGCAACACCATCAGTCGTCTGGAGCGGGAGGGCTTGCGCTTTGAGATGGTCGATACGACTAGCGTACCGCCCTTGCTCCCGCAGTTGCGCCACGTCTCTATGGCGTGGCTCGACGGCAAGAAGGTCCGGGAAAAAGGGTTCTCGCTGGGTTTCTACCACGAGGATTATTTGCGAAGGGGGCCGGTGGCCGTGGTCTGGAAGGGTACGGAGATCGTGGCGTTCGCCAATCTGTGGTCGGGTGGGCGCGAGGAATTATCCGTCGATTTGATGCGTTATTTGCCGGAGAGTCCCAACGGTCTGATGGATTACCTGTTTCTCAAGATCATGCTGTGGGGCCGGGAACAGGGTTATCCATGGTTTAATCTCGGCATGGCCCCACTGGCCGGGCTACAGAACCGCAGCTTTGTGCCGCTGTGGAACCGCTTCGGGGCGCTGGTCTTCGGCAGTGGCGAGAAGTTTTACAATTTCCGGGGGTTGCACCAGTATAAAGACAAGTTCGATCCACACTGGGAACCCCGTTATCTGGCGGCCCCGGATGGCGTGACGATCTTGCCGCGTATCATGGCGGATTTAACGACGCTGATCGCAGGCGGCTTCCAAGGCGTCATGGGTAAATAAATCATGATCATGCACAAATTTTCACAAGTACTGGGCCTTAGCGCGGCCCTGCTGACGATGTTCACCGTGCAGGCGGAGATCGTCGAGGAGACGCTGGATCATCCCACGTTTGGCCAGTTGGCGATTTATCGCACGGCGGACGAACCCAAGGGCATCGTACTGTTCCCGTCCGGCGTGGATGGCTGGAGTCCTGAACTGGCGACGGCGGCACGGGAAATCGCTGATCTGGATTATGTCGTCGCCGGGATGGATCTGCACGCCTATCTGGCCTACCTCCATCGTTCCACAGCGGCCTGCATCGATGTGTCAACCGATTTCGATCAGTTGAATCAGTTCATGGAGCAGCGTTATTCACCGGCGACCCACCGACCGCCGATCCTGCTGGGTTATGGGGCGGGCGCGGCCTTGGGCTATGCGGCGCTGATTCAGGCGCCAGTGGATCATTTTCATGCCGGAGTTGGGGTGAACTTCTGCCCGGAACTGCCGCTGCACAAGCCGTTATGTCCTGGGGTTGGAAAACTGGAGAGCGCGACCGGGCCTGACTCGCCGGGAACGCTGCTCAAGCCTGCCCCCCAGATGCCCACGACCTGGTTTGTGTTCCAAAATCAAACGCCCTGCGATTCCGCCGCCCCGTTCGTCAAGTCCATCCCATTAGCCCGATTGACCGACATTCCTGGCGAAGCGGGCGTCAAAACCTGGCTGCCACAAGTTTCTGCCCTGCTGCAATGGCTGGACCCCAGTATCGTCCGGCAGGTGCAGCCGAACGCCAGCGTCAGTCGCGTCCCACTCATCGAAGTTCCCACCACCGGCGGTCCCGAGCGATCACAACTGGCCGTCATGCTGTCCGGGGATGGCGGCTGGGCGGTGCTGGATCGTGCGGTGACGGCAGAGTTGGCGAAAAATGGTCTGCCCACCGTGGGCTGGGATTCACTCAGCTACTTCTGGAAAGCCCGCCAACCGGAGGAGGTCGCGCTCGATCTGGAACGGGTGCTGCGCCATTACCTGGACGCATGGAAGAAGGAACGATTCGTGCTGATCGGTTATTCGTTCGGCGCAAATGTCTTACCGGCGGTGATCCATCGGCTGCCATCCGATTTGCGCGACCGGATTGATTTGGCAGTGTTTCTCGGCCTGTCAGATTACGCTTCCTTCGAGTTTCATCTGACCGACTGGATCAACGATAGTCCGGATGAAGGCGATCAACCTATACGCCCGGAATTGGTGAAGTTAAGCGGAATGAAGCGGTTGTGCCTCTACGGTGCCGATGAGGAAGACTCCTCGTGTCCGAAAGTGACTGAATTGGGTGTGATCGTGGAAAAGATGCCCGGTGATCACCATTTCGATGAGGATTATCCTGGGGTCGCCCGGCGTATTTTGGAGCAGTTGCCGCCACTTCCTCCTTCTCCGGCTCCCAAAGGGTAACGTTAGGCTCTCCATGGCGACTTACGCGGTTGGCGATATTCAAGGTTGCTACGACCCGTTGCGACGGTTACTGGACCGGCTGCGCTTCGATCCTGCGGCTGACACGCTCTGGCTGGTGGGCGATTTGGTGAATCGCGGGCCACATTCGGTAGAGGTGTTGCGATTGCTGCACCGCCTCAGCGAGCGCGTGGTGGCGGTACTGGGCAATCACGATCTGACACTGCTGGCGGTCGCCGCCGGTCAGGTGAAGCCCAAACGCAAGGACACCTTCCATACAATTCTCGAAGCGCCTGACCGGGATGAGTTGCTGGACTGGCTGCGTCGCCGCCCGATGCTGCATCACGACGCGGCGCTCGGTTTCACCATGGTTCACGCGGGTTTACCGCCGCAATGGGATTTGGCCCTGGCGCAACGCTGCGCAGCGGAGCTGGAGGCAATGTTGCGCGGCCCGGACTGGACGAAGTTTATGGGGCGGATGTTTGGCGGCGAACCGCGCTGCTGGCGTGAGGATCTGACCGGCGACGACCGGCTGCGCTTCACCGTCAATGCCCTGACCCGGATGCGTTTTTGCACCGCGGACGGCGCGCTGTCTTTTTCCGAGAAGGGGCCGCTCGACAGCCAAGGCGCAGGATTGTTGCCCTGGTTTGCCGCGCCGCGCCGCCGCAACGCTGATCTCAAGATCGTCTTTGGTCACTGGGCAGCGTTGGGTTACTACCGCGCCCCCGGCATCTACGCCCTTGACAGCGGTTGCGTTTGGGGCCACCGGCTGACCGCAATTCGGCTGGATGAACCGGGTGCGCCGGCTTTCAGCGTCCCGGCGGTCGCACCATGATCCCGCCACTAACGCTGATCGCCGCCTTGGCCCATAACCGGGTGATCGGTCGTGATAACCGCCTGCCCTGGCGGTTGCCAGCGGATTTGCGCTTCTTCAAGCAAACCACGATGGGCAAATCGTTGCTGATGGGCCGCCGCACCTGGGAATCTATCGGGCGACCGCTGCCGGGTCGGCGGATGATCGTGTTAACCGGCCATCCCGGCTATTCAGCACCCGGTTGCACGGTAGCGCATTCGCTCGATGAAGCGTTAACGCTGGCCGGCCCGGTTGCCGAAATTATGGTCATCGGCGGCGCAGCGCTTTACGCACAAACGTTGCCGCTGGCAGCCCGGCTGTATCTGACCGTGGTCGAAGCCGATATTCCCGGTGATGTCTGGTTTCCCGAATGGAATCGATTGGACTGGCGGCTGGAATGGGAAGAGGCGCATCCCGCTGACGCCGATCACGCCTGGCCGTACCGCTTTCAGCGGTGGGAACGTTGAGGGCTAATGTCTGAATCACGGATTAACGGATTGCACGGAGGGGTTTCATCCGTGAAATCCGCGCCATCCGGCGAATCCGTGATTCAGACGGGGCGTGCTGAATACCTTTTCACAACCGGGCCAGCAGCTCGGCTTTTTTCGTGGCGAATTCCTGGTCGGAAAGAACGCCGTTCTTGTGCAAGGTCGCCAGCCGTTCAATCGTCCCGAGGATATCGTCACTTGGACCAGCGTTCGTAGTCGCATTTGGTATAAAGGATGCGGGCGGTTCGGGCGCATAGACCGGCGCGGCGGCAGGATAAGCGCCGCTGGATGACAGTACCGGCAGGCTGGATAACGACACCAGACCGAACTGACTGGTAAAGGTTACTGAGGCATCACCGCCCTGCTGCTGCGAGACTCCGCCGATCTGATGGCCAAGGGTATCGTAGAGAGTGACCTGACCGTTGACGTCGACCGCTAAACGCCGGGCGGCGGGAAAATAGGCGTAACGCACGGAATTCTGTGAGCCGGTCGTGCTCGGTATCCCCAAATCCGCTGGCCACCATTGGCCGGACTGACCGCTCGAAACAAACAGACTGACCTGTGAGTCGGCGTAGTGCGCAGCTCCCTGATTTTGCACCGGATAGCTGACCGGTGCGAAAAGCGTTGCTGACGACAATAATTTCGACAGTTCGCTACAGAGTCCATCGACTTTGAACTTGAGGGCGCCGTTAAACATGTCGCCGACCATGGTCATGCCACCCTGCATCCACTGGCCCGATCCACCGAGGTCGGGGTGATTGAACTGGGCCATGGTGCCATTGCCGGCCATCACTGCATCCAGCAGATTCAACACCGCGTCAGTGCTGGTTCCGTAGCGTTGCGCCAGATCAGCGATGAGTTGTTGCCCTTGAGAAGTCAGTCTTTGCATGAAAAGCGCCTTTTTGGAAATTAAAAATCATAGAAAAACATCATATACCCGAAAGAACCCTCAGGGGACAGGCAGGCGGCCGGGATCGACAGGGCCACCACGACGTCGCGGTGCTCACCGAAGTCGCTTTTCCCTAAAATTTGTCTCACAATATGTTTAATCGACATTCCGCACACCCGTCTGCCATCTCTAGAATAAATCCTTCCGTATCGTTTCTCTAATAATTTTAGCGGGAGTCGATATTCCAAGAGTCGGCACTTCAAGTTGAGCAGTAGTGTGCTGCTTGGTTATAAGGAATCCTAAGTGATGGATAGGCAAATGAGGTCATCTCAGGATTTAAAGAATACATCGGTCAGCAGATCGACAGATAGAGTCCGTTTTATTTTGGTGAGCCTGCTCGGATTTTTTATCGATATCTTGCTCATCAATCTTTTTTATATTCAGAATTTTTCATTAGGGTTTTCCCATATTATCAGTTTTATCACAGCGTCAGGGATAAGTTATTTTGTTAATTTAATTGGGTCATCCAACAAAGATATAGTTTTTTATTTAAAATTGAAGCCGTTTTTAAGATTCATTATTATTGTCTTATTGATACTGTTTTTGCGTGGAGGAATACTGTCCAGCTCAATCCAGCTATTGGATTTTTCGCCCAGATCGGCATTTTTCATCTGTGTAATAATATCATCGATATTAAATTATATTGGCAATTTTTTCTATGGAATTTCTCGACAGACAAGTGATACTCATTCAGAAAAAGAATGGTATTATTTTTTTGTAGGTGTTGTTATTTATTCAGTTTTGTTGCGACTATTTTATTTAGGGTTACCAGAACTTTTTTATGAAGAAGCATATTATTGGAATTATGCAAAACATTTGGATATTGGATACCTGGATCATCCCCCTCTGGTTGCCTGGATCATCAGTTTATTCACTCAGCTCATGGGCGATAATGAGTTTGCCATTCGTTTTGGGGCCTTTATATGTTGGCTGGTCATGACCTATTTTTCCTACCGACTGGCACACGATATTAATAAAAAGACTGGAGCTTGTCAGGCAATTTCGCTGGTTGCAACACTACCCATTTTCTTTGCTGTTGGCTGGGCGATGACTCCCGATGCCCCTTTAATGGCTTGTTGGGCCGCGATTTTATACTTTTTATATCAAGCTCTGATTCACGAGCGACCAAGAGCCTGGTTAGGAGTAGGGATCGCGATGGGACTGGGTATGCTGGCAAAATATACGATTATCCTGACCGGCGCTGCTGCGCTGTTATTTATTTTAATGGATCATCATTCCAGAAAATGGTTCTTTCGACCGGAACCCTATCTGGCTATCATCATTGCTATCGTTATATTCTCGCCGGTTATCATTTGGAATGCAGAGCATCAATGGGCCTCGTTTTTGTATCAGAGTCATGATCGAATCACTGATCGTTTTGAGTTTTCTCTACCTGATTTTATCACCAGCATAATTCTTATATTAACGCCAACGGGTTTTTTTTCCGTAATTGCCGTTCTGCTATTCAGAAAAAACCTTCTGCCGAGTCATGATACTCCTTCAAGCAATGGGGCTTACAGCGATGCGGAGCATAGCTATCGCTTGCTGGTTGTTCTTGCGCTATTCCCGGTTGCGATATTTGCCTTGCTCAGTCTGTTCCGGGAAACCAAATTTCATTGGACTGGACCGGGTTGGCTGGCTGTTTTACCTTTCATGGCGCTCATCGTGGTTCAGAGTACACGCTTTACCACTCCCAAGTTATTAGCATGGGTCCAGCGGGCATGGCCACCGACGATGATAGTTTGTCTATTGATTTACGGCGCGTTTCTGCATTATTTGACGCTAGGGTTTCCAGGTGTTCCGTATCCACAGCATCTTTATCTATTAGGCTGGCAGGGTTTTGGGCGCGAAATCGAAGCACTCGTGAACCAGTTTGAGCGAGATACCGGTGAAAAATTACTGGTGGTCGGTATGGATAGAAACCGGATCGCCAGCGGACTCGCATTTTATCGCACCAAGGCGGTCAAATCTTCCAACGCATCGGTAGATCACTATCCCGCGCAACAGACTTCCAGTTGGCATCTGTTCGATGGAAAAAGCCTGATGTATGAATACTGGTTTCCCATCAATGAGCAAGACAATAAAAGTCTGTTGCTGGTCAGCAGAAATACGGCTAACCTGACCAGTGATCTTGTCCGCTCGCACGTCAAGCAATTAGGTGATATTAAAGAGATCATACTCTGGAAAAATGGTAAGCAGGTCGGCCATTATTATTACTGTTTGGCGAAAGGTTATCGCAGCGATTCTCAAGCGGAGAATGTGCTTCAGACCATTAAAGCTAACTGACTCAAAGTTTCCTGTGAACTCTTTTAAACAAAAAATTCAGATTTTTATTTCGGCAGACTCGATAAAAATGCTGATTCGGCTTCTGGTGACAGTATCCATTTTCGTGCTTATTCTGCATTCAATTAATGTCCATGAGATCTGGAAAATATTGCATCAGGCCAACCTTGGTTTTCTTGTAGTGGCATTTTTTATGCAATTCGGCAGTACCACGGTATCCGCCTATCGCTGGCAACTGATCATGCACAATATGAATTTTGGTCAGTCTTTTTCTTTTTATTGGCGCAGTTATTTTAAGGCAATGTTTTTTAATCAGGGACTACCAACCAGTATTGGAGGCGATGTGTTGAGAGTGCTTGACGTTGCTGGTCATGGATTTCGCAAGCGAGATAGTCTGTACGGGGTCATGCTGGATCGAATTGCGGGACTCGCTGCATTGATGTTGCTGAACCTTATTGCGTATGTGTTCAATCCCAATTTGTTGCCAGTCGAGATCTATTATTTAACTTTACTATTAGTGGCTGTTGGCCTACTGGGTTTTTTGATCATCACCTATACAAAGCGACAGCCATGGCTCGATGCTTATCCAAATCTAGCTATCATAAAGGCACTATCAAACAGACTGAATCAGGCATTTTCAGCCCATCGCATTCTATTGCTTGCATCGTCGTTGCTGATTCCTCTACTAGCTATGATGGGCTTTTTCATGACGGGCTGGGCGCTGGGGTTGCGGTATGATCTGATGACCTATTTCGTTATTGTACCGCCGGCGATTTTGTTAACGGTGATTCCTGTTTCACTGGCAGGTTGGGGAATACGCGAAGGTACTTTGGTGGCCTTGTTTTCCTTCATCGGCGCCGATAAGGCGACCGTTCTCACCATGTCCATTTTATATGGACTAACGCTGATCATTGTCAGTCTGCCTGGATTTTTAATTTACCTTGGCGGTCGTCAGCGCCTGCTTTCTATCAATCAGTAAGACTCAATAGTGGCGACAGAATTAAGCTGCCTTCCGTCAGACTCGCGCAACGCCAACAACAAGCAGAACCTATGAAAATCGATACCATGCGGAACGTGGATTATTTTGCCGGAATCCCGTTATGCTTTCTGGCAACCCTGCTGATTCGTTTTATCAACCTGTTTGCTGGAAAAAAGATTCGGCACCCCGAAAAAGTGCTTTTTATCGAATTATCGGAAATGGGCAGCGCTATTCTGGCTGATCCCGCCATGAGAAAAATGCAGCAGGCGGGTCCTACAGAACTGTATTTTCTGATTTTCAAATCCAATGCAGCCAGCCTGCGGCTATTGAACACGATACCCGAGGCTCATATCTTCACTATTCGTGCGGATGGCTTGCTAACCCTTACCGTCGATAGTCTCCGTTTCCTGTTTTGGGTTCGCCAGCAGGGAATCGATACGGTCATCGATCTGGAGTTGTTCTCGCGCTATAGCGCTTTACTAACCGGGTTATCCGGCGCGGTGAACCGGATCGGTTTTCATGCCTTTCACAATGAGGGATTGTATCGGGGCGATCTGTTGACCCATCGTGTGGCTTACAACCCCCACCTGCATATTGCGAAGAATTTTATCGCGCTGGTCAACGCCGCACTGGCGGACCGCAAGGAACTGCCATTTTCCAAGACCCTGATCGACGATAGTGAAATCAGGTTGGCCCGCGCTGAAGTCAGCGAAAACGCTATCGCAGCGATGCAAGACCGCATCCACGGTGAATATCCGCTCTATGATCAGCAGCGCCACCGCATTGTACTCATCAATCCCAATGCCAGCGATCTGCTGCCGCAACGGCGCTGGATGCCGGACTATTTTGTCGCGGTCATGCGCGCATTGCTGGCCGATAGCGATGAGGTGCTGGTGTTGATCACCGGAGCGCCAGCCGAGCGGGAAGAAGCGGAGATTCTCAAACAGCGGGTTGGACACGCACGCTGCATCAATTTCGCGGGCCGCCAACGCCTGGAGGAATTGCCAGCGTTGTACCGGATTGCCGCAATGATGCTGACCAATGATTCGGGACCCGGCCATTTTTCGGCGGTGACCGATCTCCGCACCTTTGTCATCTTCGGTCCAGAGACTCCACGCCTGTACGGTTCCCTGGGCAACAGCACGCCCATTTATGCCGGTCTGGCCTGCTCACCCTGCGTGAGCGCAGCCAACCATCGTAAAACCCCCTGTACCGATAACGTATGCCTGCAAGTCATCCAACCGGCAATGGTGCTGGAGTCGCTGCGCGCTGCGCTACAGCAAAATCGTTCTGCGTGACCGTATCGAACGAATTCATTTCCCCAATAACCTACTGACATTCCCCCACCGAACCGGGCCGGCAGCGCTGGCGGTTGATCCAAATGGTGCTGTCGAGCTTGGCGTCGGTGAAGCGTGCGCCATTGATGCGGGCATCGACCAGCGTCGCTTGTCCAAGGTCAGCGTCAGTGAAATCGACACCCAGCAGCGTGGCCCCATCCAGTCTGGCCCCGCGCAGCAACGCACCGGTCAACACGGCGTCCTCCAACACCGCCCGAATCAGCGTCGCACCGCTCAAATCGGCCTTGACCAGTTGCGCGTTGGTCAAATTCGCCTGCGCCAGATTCGCCTGGTTTAACTTCGCTCCCGTGAGATCGGCACCGGTCAGTTCCGCCCGTTGCAACTGGGCGTCGGTCAAATCCGCCTCGCGCAGATTCACCCCAGTCAATACGGCCCGCTCCAACCGCGCCCCGGCCATGCTGGCACCGGCGAACACGGCGTGATCGAGTTGCGCCGACACCAGCCGGGTGCCCCGCAGCTCTGCGCCGGTGAAATCGGCTTGACTCAACACCGCCTGGCCCAAATCCGCGCCACTGAGCCGGGCGCGGTTCAGGTTCGTACCGCTCAAATTGACTTGCGTAAGCACCGCTTCCCGTAAATCTGCGCCCTGCAAATCTACGCTCTGCTTGTCACAATGCAGCCAATTGACTCGCCGGGCGGGGGGATCGTCGCAGGCGGCCCAGGCGGTGAGCGGCGCATGGAGCAGCACCAGAAGGAGTAAACCTTGCTTCGCCTGCTGGCGAGAGAGGAGAGGGTCTCTACGCAGCAATGGAACGCTTCCTTTCTTCGTCACCGTTCACCCCTTATTTACGCAATTTACGCAGCAAACACTTGGTTCACCACCTGCTGGAACCGCTCGACAAAGCAGATCGTCAGGCCCTCGCGGATATGATCCGGCAATTCCTCGAAATCTCCCCGGTTGCCTTCCGGCAGCAGGAGTTCAGTAATCCCCACTCGCCGGGCAGCGATCAGCTTCTCGCGGATGCCGCCGACTGGCAGCACCTGGCCGGTCAGCGTCAATTCCCCGGTCATCGCCAGCGGCCGGGGTACTTGTTGACCTCGCGCCAACGATAGCAATGCAGTAGCCATGGTAATGCCGGCGCTGGGGCCATCCTTGGGCGTTGCGCCTTCCGGGACATGAAGATGGACAAAGGCTTCGTCGAAGAATTTCGGATCCGCCTGATACTCTTCCAGGTGAGCGCTCACATAACTGTAGGCGATATTGGCCGATTCCTGCATCACTTCGCCTAACCGGCCGGTCAGTTTGAAACCGCGATTCTTGGTATGAATCAGGCTGGCCTCAACGCTCAACGTCGCGCCACCCATCGCTGTCCACGCCAGCCCGGTGATCACGCCCACCCCCACCATCAACGTTTCCGTCCGAAAGGGTGGCTTGCCTAAATAGCGTTCCAAATCAGCTCGTGTGACCGGGATCAGCCCCTCCTGGTGATGTTCGACGATTTGCACCGCACTTTTGCGGACAATCCGGCCCAGTTGCTTCTCCAGATTACGCACTCCGGCTTCGCGGGCATAACCCTCGATCATTTGTCGGAGTGCTTCTTCATCCAGGTGGATACGGTCGCGCTCCAGCCCACTGCGTTCCAACAATTTCGGCCAGAGATGATTGCGGGCGATCTGCAATTTCTCCGCCGTGATGTAGCCAGATAACCGGATGGTCTCCATACGGTCGAGCAGGGGTGCCGGAATGGTATCGAGCTGGTTCGCCGTGCAGATAAACAGCACCTTGGACAGATCGAAACGTACATCCAGATAATGATCGAGGAACTCGGTATTCTGCTCAGGATCGAGGACTTCCAGCAGCGCCGAGGCCGGATCGCCCCGGTAGGACGCACCAATTTTGTCAATCTCATCCAGCATGATCACCGGATTCGCGGTCTTGGCGTCGCGGATGGCTTGAACGAACTTGCCGGGCAAAGCGCCGATATAAGTGCGGCGATGCCCCTTGATTTCAGCCTCATCGCGCATCCCGCCGACACTGAGTCGGTAGAACTGGCGATCCAGTGCTGCCGCCACTGAACGACCAATCGACGTTTTCCCGACACCGGGCGGGCCGACCAACAAAATGATGGAACCGCCGACTTGACCTTTCAGCGCCCCGACGGCGAGAAATTCGATGATGCGGTCCTTCACATCAGCCAGCCCATCGTGGTCGCGGTCGAGAATTTCGCGGGCGTGTTGCAGATCGAGATTGTCGGCGGAGTAAACGCCCCACGGTAGATCGGTCATGACGTCCAGATAGTTGCGCGTGACCGCATATTCCGGAGAGCCGGTTTCCAAAATCGACAGCTTGTCCAGTTCCTCATCAATGCGCTTCCTGGCCGCTTCGGGAACCTGGCGGGTTTCCAAACGCTCGCGGAAACGGTCGACATCCGCTGTGCGATCATCTTTGGCAATGCCGAGTTCCTGTTGAATCGCTTTGAGCTGCTCGCGCAGAAAGAACTTGCGCTGATGCTCGCTCATCTTCTCCTCGACCTGCTTGCGGATCTTGGTTTGCAGTTGCGCGACTTCGAGTTCCTTCTTGATCAGCACAATGACCTTTTTCAGTCGTTCCAATACCGGCGCAGTAGCCAGAATCTCCTGCAATTCCTCCTTGCTGGCGGTAGTCAGGCTGGCAGCGAAATCGGCCAGCGGTGAGGGATCATTGGTATTGAAACGGTTGAGAAAGAACTTGAGTTCCTCGGAATACAGGGGATTGAGCGGAATCAGTTCCTTGAGGGTGTTGATAACCGCCAAGGAATAGGCGCGTAATTCATCAAGACCGGCATCCTCGGCCTCTTCACTCAGGTATTCGACGTGCGCATGATAGGGCGGTTCGCTGGATAGCCAGTGGCTGATGCGAAAGCGCTTCATGCCCTGCGCAATAAATTGCAGGCGGCCTTCGTTGCGGGCCAACTGGTGCATCCGAGCCACGGTGCCGATCAGATAAAAGTCATCGGGATTGGCGTTTTCTGCGCTGTCCGGCTTGACCAGGACCAAGCCGATGACCCGCTGATCGCGGTTAGCGGCGGCTTCGATGGTGGGTAACCAGGGTTCTTCATTCAACAATAACGGCAGTGCCTGGGCCGGGAAGAAGGGCCGTTCGGACAGCGGCAACAGATACAGGGTACTGGGCAGAATGTCGGCGGCGGCGACAATGGTATTGCTAGCGGAAGTCTCGCTGGGGTCGTCATCGCGCACGACTTCGGCTTCAATGGCTTCGTGGTCAGTCATGATAGCTCACGGGAGTAAGGGAGTATTAATTCCCTACATGCGGGCGAGGTCGGGGATTGTCAAGGGTTCTTTACTCTCCGGTTTTGCGCAACACGATCTGCCGGAACCAACCACCCGCCAGCGCCGGTTGGTCGGCCATGACCTCCAACCCTGACGCCTGCGCCAGCACCTCATCAAACACGACATCAGTGCGAGTAGCCAGCAGACCCAATAGCGGACTGATCAATCGTCGAACGGGCGCACGCTGTCCAGGCCGCAGGAATTTATCGAGGATCAGCACGCGACCGCCCGGACGCAGCACTCGCGCTGCTTCCTGCAACACCCGCTCGGGATGCGGAGTGACTGCCAAAATCAGATGCAGCACGACGACATCGAAAGTCGCAGCAGGGTAGGGGAGATAGCGAGCATCGCCTTGATCCAGGCGGATATCCAGGCTGAGGCGAGCGGCTTGCCGCTGGGCGCGGGCCAGCATCGCCGGAGTCAGATCCAGGCCGGTGTAGCGCGGTCCGGGTGGCAGCAGCGGCAAATCCAGTCCGCTGCCGACCCCGACCAGCAACACGTCATCGTGCGGGCCTTCACCCAACCGGACCAGACTACGCTGCCGCGCCCTGTGGGTAAACGGTGCAACGACAGCGTCGTAAATGGGTGCGAACAATGTGTAGGTATAGCGCAGCGTCAAAGCAGCCGACTCAATGCAGTGTGCGGGGGATGGACAGCACGAACGCCGGAATGTCAGCGTCGAAAGTCATGCCGTCATCGGCCAGCATCTGGTAGCTGCCCTTCATACTGCCGACTACTGTTTCCAAAACCGCGCCACTGGTGTACTGAAAGCCCTCGCCGGGACGCAGATAAGGTTGCTCACCCACTACGCCCTCGCCGCGCACCTCCTCGACTTTGCCGTTGGCGTCGGTAATGATCCAATGCCGGGTCAGCAGGCGGGCGGCGATATTGCCCTGATTTTGAATCAGCACCGTATAGGCGAAAACATAGCGCTCCTGGTCAGGATCAGACTGCTCCTCCAGATAGAACGCCTGTGCAGCGACCTTGATGCTGTAGTCGATTTTTTTCTTCCCCATGGATGACGGGTTTCCAGTAGTTGTGGTGAGGGTGAATCAAACAGTCAGGGTCCGGGTCTTGGCCTCAAGAACCGCCAGCAGCGTTTCAAACGACTGGATAAAAGCGTTGACGCCATCAATTTCCAATTGGTCAGTGATGGCGCCGAGATCGATACCCAGTTCCGGTAGCGCCGATAAGCAGGCCAGAGCGCTTTCCACATCCTCATCCAGCGTTCGGGCGACCGTGCCGTGATCGCGGAAGGCGTCGTAAGTCGTCGGCGGCATCGTGTTCACCGTGTCGGGACCGATCAGGTTGTCGACATACAGCAGGTCAGGATAGGCCGGGTTTTTGGTGCTGGTGCTGGCCCATAGCAACCGTTGTGGCCGCGCTCCCTGTTCACGCAGCGCCGCAAAATGCGGGCCGCTGAAGATTTCCAGATATTCCTGATAGGCCAGCTTGGCGTTCGCGTTCGCGATCCGGCCTTGCAACTCCGGTTGCCGTTGCGCCAGAAGCGGATCGAGGGCGGTGTCGAGGCGGCTGACAAAAAAACTGGCCACTGAGGCGATGCGGTCGATGGGTAAACCCTTGGCGCGGCGTCGCTCCAGTCCTCGCAGGTAGGCTTCGGCCACCGAGACGTAGCGCTCCACCGAGAACAGCAGGGTCACGTTGACGTTGACGCCCTCGGCGATGAGCTGCTCGACGGCGTGCAGCCCAGAGACGGTGCCAGGAACCTTGATCATCACATTCGGCATCGCCAGCCGGGCGAATAACTCGCGGGCTTCCTGCACGGTGCCGTCTACATCATGGGCCAGGTCCGGCGAGACTTCCAGGCTGACCAGGCCATCGACGCCGTCGGTGGCGTCATAGGCAGGACGCAACGCCTTGGCCGCGTCACGAATGTCTTCAATCGCCAAGGTAAAAAACAGCGCCCGGTTGGATTGTCGGGGATCGCGCTGGAGTTCCCGGCGCAACGCCTGATCATAGTCGGCGCTGCCGCCGATGGCTTTTTCGAAAATGGTGGGATTGGAGGTGATGCCGCGCAAATCATCTGCAGCGATCATTTGCGCTAGCATCCCCGAAGTCAGCATCGAACGCTGGAGGTTATCGTACCAGACGCTCTGGCCGGCGGCGCTGAGTTGGCGCAGGGGATTTGGGGGCATGACAGGAGCCTCGGACAGCGGGGGAGATAGCGCTAATTGTAGCAATTCCCCGGCGTGATTCTGCCGTCATCGGCGATAGCCGGTCATCTTCTCTGGCGCGAACTGAATGGTGTCCATCAGATCGCCCCGTTGGGGTCCCCAGAAGGAAAGGAGCTTGGTTTCACGTGAAACCATAAGCACGAACGCTATTGAAGAGTCACCGCATCGCTCAATGCCGCGAACGCCATTAGGTCGAGCGTTTCCGGGCGGGCGGTGGGATCAACGCCGGCAGCCTTAATTTGGTCGACATCCAACAACCCTTGCAAGCTGTTGCGCAAGGTCTTGCGGCGCTGGGCGAACGCCCGCCGCACAACCTCGGCAAAGCGCTGCTCATCCCGGACAGTAACGGCGAATGTTTCACGTGGAACCAAGCGCACGACCGCCGACCAGACTTTAGGCGGCGGCTGGAAAGCGCCTGGCCCGACGGTAAACAACGCTTCGATCCGGCAGCGGTATTGCAGCATCACCGACAACCGACCGTAGGCGTCCTCGCCGGGACCCGCCGCCATCCGCTCGACTACTTCCCGCTGCAACATGAAGTGCAAATCGTGGATTTGTTCAGCCTGGTTCAACAGATGAAACAGCAGAGGCGTGGAGATGTTATAGGGCAGGTTGCCGGCGATCCGCAAACGGGGACCCTCGCCCCGCAGCCGGGCAAAATCAAATGTCAGCGCATCCGCCTGATGAATCCGCAGCGTCCCCAGCCCTGCACACCGCGCCTGCAACGGTTCCAACAGATCGCGATCCAGTTCTACCACATCCAATTCCCCAGCCGCTTGCAGTAGCGGCCGGGTCAACGCCCCTAGACCGGGGCCAATTTCCACCAACGACTCGCCGGGCATCGGGCGAATCGCCGCCACAATGCGGGCAATGATTTGTGGATCGTGCAGGAAATGTTGCCCAAAGCGCTTGCGCGGTTGGTGGGCAGGGATGCCGCTCATGGCTCCACACTGGTCGAGGCCGCCTCGGGCGAACGCGGCAAGCGAATTTCCACATAAGCCTCATCCCGCAGCCGGCGCAGCCATTGTTCCCATTCTTCATCGGAACGCCGCCGGAACAGCGCCTCGCGAACCCGGGCCTGTTCGGTCTCGGGTGAAGCTTGACCTTGACGACGATCCAACGCCTGGACGATATGCCAACCGAATTGAGTTTTGAACGGAGCGCTCACCTGGTTGGGCTGCAATGCCCCGAGTTCCTGTTCAAACTCCGGAACCAGCATCCCCGGAGACACCCAGCCCAAATCGCCACCCCGCACTCCTGAACCTTTGTCGTCGGAATGGGCGCGCGCCAGCGCCGCGAAGTCTTCACCGGACTGAATCCGCTGGCGTAGTTGCTCCAGTTTTTGGCGGGCCTCGTCATCGGATAGATCAGGGGAGGTTTTGAGCAGGATATGCCGGGCATGGATCTGATTGACCATACCACCGGCCGGCGCTTGACGCTCGGCATGGGCCGCGCCGCCACCGCGAACTTCCAACAGTTTGACGATATGAAAACCACTGGGACTGCGGATCAGTTCACTGAACTGACCGGGCCGCAGCTTGGGAACGACGTTGGCGAAGATGGTGGGCAGTTGCTCTGTATTGCGCCAGCCCAGATCGCCGCCTTCCAGGGCCTGCTGGCCAGCAGATACGCTCGCGGCCAGTTGCCGGAAATCTTCACCTTTACGCAGTTGAGCCAGCACATTTTCCGCCTGACGTTTCACGGTAGCGATCTGCTCAGGCGAAGCGCCTTCCGGCACCGCCACCAGAATCTGGGCAATATGGTACTGGCGCTGGCCGTTAGGACCACTGCCAGCATCACCACTTTGGCCCGGATCGCCTTGCCCGGCGATTTGCGCTTGCAGACTGGCTACATCCTGCTCGGAAATCTGAATCTGGCTGTCCACCACTTTCTGCCGCAGGCGCGCCGCCATCAATTCCCGGCGCACGTCATCGCGGAATCGGGCAAAGCTGAGTCCATCCTTTTCGACGGTTTGCCGCAGTTGAGTCAGATTCATATTATTACGCCGCGCCAGGTTATCGATGGCGGCGTTCAAGGTCGCGTCGTCCACCGTAATGCCGTTGCGCTCGGCAGCGCGCAGTTCCAGTTGGGACAGGATCAACCGTTCGAGAACCTGGCTCTCCAGCACTGGCCGGGGCGGCATGGGCACCTTCTTCTGTTGCAACTGGCGTTGAATTTGCGCGGTGGCTGCTTCCAGCTCCCGGCGAGTGATCACATCGTCATTCACCACCGCCACAATCACATCCAGCGCGCTGGTTGCGCCTTCGGGACCGGGGCCGAACACCATTTGGGTTTGACCGGGAACGGGCAGGGCGCACAACAGGCAAAGTATTAGGGGAAAAAGCAACTTGTTTACAGGAATCATCGACAAGGGACCCTTAGTAGCGGATCGGCTGATAGCCGAAGATAGAACTCTGGAGAACTGTCTCAAGACCACGGCCCAGTCGGGACAGGCCCTTCAATTCCAGTTCCAGGTAAAATGCGGTCTGTGCATCGACCTGGACCGGGCTGGAACGATATTGACGGGTCACCGCCCGCAGCGCCCAGCAACAATCTTCATATTCCAGTCCGGCCAGGGTTTCCAGATTGCGCCCGACGTTTATCGCCTGATTCCAGCGGGCCAGCACCCGCCATTGTGAACTGAGTGGCCAGAGCAGCGACATATCCAGCGAGTGAATTTGATCCCCGGAATCCAGCGCCTCAATGGACGGGTCGCGATCAAGCAGATAGGACATGTTCACCAACTGCCGGGGATTGGCGTAATAACGCAAGTCGAGTCCACTGCGCAGCAGGTCGCGGTTGTCGGGTTCCAGCTGAACGCCGCCCTGCACGGACCAGCGGCCCGACAAGTTCACTGCGCCCTGAGCGATCAGCCCGGAATTATCCGCCGTTTCCGGGGGCGCTTCGGGATACAGACCGACCTGGCGATCCTCGAAATACTGAATCTGGCCGACGCTGGCCCGCAACCGCTCCCGACCGCTGCGCCCGTCGATGACCCGGGTGGTCAACGCGGTGGTCAACTGATTCGCATCGCCCAGCCGGTCCGCACCGACGAAACGGTTCTTGCGGAACAGCCAGTCGTAATCGCGATCCATCCGCGTGCTGTCAAACAGCGGAATGTCATCCTGATTGCGATAGGGCACATAGAGATAAAACAGGCGCGGCTCCAGGGTCTGCGTTCCCGAACTGACGCCCAGCCAGTCAGCCTGCAACGGTCGGTCAAAGATCAGGCCGCTGTCCAGGCTAAGAACCGGCGCATCACGGGTGGGCGCATCATTGGCGCTCGGCGCATTATCATCGAGTTGATAGCCGGTATAGCGGAACCCGGCCTCGGGTTTGAGATAGCCCCACGACTGGGCCAGCGTCCAATTCACCGTCGGCCATAGATCGAGCCGGGACCCGGTGACCATATCGGTTTGCTGGAAATTGACCAGTTCGCCATACACCCGATAATTCACTCCCCCGGCGCTGGTGGGCCAGGCACCATCAAACAGCAGTTGCGGCAGGCGCTGATAGGGATTGCCAGTGATCGAGAACAGCGCCGGATTGAGAATCTGATAGCCCTGCACCCGCGCCAGCGCCTGCCACCCGTCGCCATGGTAGCGAGCATCGAGATGCCGCTCCAGGTAATTAACGGTCAGGAACTCCAGGTTATTATCCAAATCCTGCAGGTAGCTGTCGTCGGACACATACTCATAGCGCAGGTTGGTATAGAGATTCGGCAACGGCGCGGCGCGGTCGCTGGCGTTGAACGAACTCCGTTCGCCGCCATAGCGACGGTCATACGGAATATATTCAGCGCCGATTTGTCCCTGGTGACTGGGATACAGATAGCGGTATTCCGCACCCAGCAGCAGTCCCCGCGCCGTCATTAATCGTGGCGTCAGGGTCATGTCGCGGTTGGGCGCGATATTCCAGTAATAGGGAACCTGGAGATCCAGACCGGTCTCGCTGCCATAGCCCTGGCGCGGGAACAGAAACCCCGACTGCCGTGCATCCGTGATAGGAAATGACAGGTAGGGAAAATAAAAGACCGGGACGCCTTTGAACGCGAGGGTGATGTCGCGGGCCGTACCGCGCTGAGTCGCTTCATTCAATTGCAGATTGCGCATTCGCAGTTCCCAAAACTCCTGGCCACGGGGACAGGTGGAATAGGTTGCATCCTCCAACTGGCTGCGCTGCCGACGTCGGTCGACCCGGACTTCTTCAGCATAGCCTTGGGCGTTGCGGCTCGGCAGGTAATAATCGGCATTCTTGAACCAGCCAGTCTCGGCGTTCAAATGCACTTCGGCTTGCTGACCGCGCAATGCCTGGCTGGGATCGCCATAAGTGAAACCGCCCTCAATCAACACCCGGTGATCGGGGCGCTCCAGGGTGATCCGTTCGGCGCGCAACCGTTGGCTGCCATGCGACAGGCTGACATTGCCTTCCAGCAGGGAATGGGTGGGAGAAGATTCGACCCGCTCAGCATCGGCCTGGAGTGGCGACTCATCCAGCGGCAGCGCATTCGGCGTAGCCGGTACGATCTCGCTAGCCAGCTCATCGAGTTCGCAACGCACCCAGGGATCGAAAGGATTAACGGATTGTGCCTGGACGCTCGCCAGCGGTAATAGCACCAGGGCGGCTCCGGCCATCAGCATTAGATAATGCGGCATATCACGGAAACAGGATTTTACGCAGCAAGGGAAGTACCCTAACATCGCATAGATTGCTCCTTGCTGCAATGACGGGAGTAGGGGTTAGAACGTGGTGAATAGCGTGTCGGGGAAGCGAGCGAACCCCGATCATCATCGAGGATGGAGCGTATTTCGTGAGTGACCGTGAGCAATTATTGCGGGAGTGGCTGCATGAAGTGTTGCCGACGCCGCCTGGCCGAATCGCCCCGGCGTCCAGTGACGCCAGTTTTCGCCGCTATTTTCGGGTCTGGTATGACAGTCAAACCCGCGTAATCATGGACGCGCCGCCGGATAAGGAGGATTGCCGGCCATTCGTGGCGATTGCCCAGGCGATGCGTGGACTGGGCCTGAATACGCCCGAGGTCCTGGCCGGCGATCTGGATCAGGGGTTGCTGTTGCTGACCGACCTCGGTTCCCGCCAATACTTGCCAGAACTGGATGAGCGCAGCGTTCCCGGCCTGTATGGCGATGCGCTGGAGGCGCTAACCCGGTTACAGGTTGGCGGCGATCCGGTCTCACCGTTGTTGCCGCCCTACGATTCGGCGTTGCTGCATCGGGAGATGGAACTGTTCCGCGAGTGGTTTCTGGGCCAGTTGATGGAGTTGGAACTCAGCGCTGAGGAGCAACAGATTCTCAACCAGACCTTTGCGTTGTTGGCTGACAATGCTCTGGAGCAGCCCCGGGTCTGGGTGCATCGGGATTACCATTCCCGCAATTTGATGATCACCGACCCCGACAATCCCGGGGTGCTGGATTTCCAGGATGCGGTCGTCGGTGCGGTCACTTACGATCTGGTTTCCCTGCTGCGTGACTGCTATATCGCCTGGCCGCGTGAGCAGGTTGAATTCTGGGCGCTGGACTATCGGGCGCGGCTGCGGGCGCTGGGGATGGGTGGGCTGGGTGACGCCCATCAGTTCCTGCGCTGGTTCGATCTGATGGGCGTCCAGCGTCATCTCAAAGCGACCGGCATTTTTGCCCGTCTCCATCTGCGTGATGGCAAGCCCGGCTATCTGCGCGACATTCCTCGCACGCTTGGCTACGTGCTGGAGGTGGCGAATCGCTATGCTGAACTGGCGGATTTGCATGGTCTGCTGCGAGCGCGGGGCGTGGATCGCTGGCGACCGGCGGGATGAGCGTCGTGAAGGCGATGATTCTGGCCGCCGGGCGCGGCGAGCGGATGCGTCCATTGACTGATCAGACGCCTAAGCCCTTGCTGCCCGTCGCGGGCCGACCGCTGATTGTCCATCACCTCGAAGCGCTGCGGGCAGCGGGAATCGTCGAGGTGGTCGTCAATACTGGACATCTGGGTGAGCAATTGCCGGCGATGCTGGGCGATGGTCAGCGCTGGGAAATGCGCATCGCCTGGTCGCCGGAACCGCCCGAGGCGCTGGAAACCGGCGGCGGCATTTTCCAGGCACTGCCGTTGTTAGGCCAGGAACCGTTTATCGTGATCAATGGCGATATCTGGACCGACTTTCCCTTGACCCGCTGGACCCGACCACCGCTGATACCGTCCGGGCTGGCGCATCTGGTGCTGGTGGACAATCCGCCGCACCATGCCGAGGGGGATTTTGCACTGCTGGACGATGGACGAATCGCCGAAAGTGGAGCGCCGCGCTGGACGTTCAGCGGCATCAGCGTGCTGCGACCGGAGCTGTTTGCCGGTTGTGAACCGGGCCGGTTTCCGCTGGGGCCATTACTGCGGCGGGCGATGGCAGCGGGAAAAGTCAATGGTGAGCTTTACCAGGGGAGATGGCGGGATATTGGTACGCCACAACGGCTGGCGGAATTAGATGCAGTATTAAGGCTCAGTAACTAGCCTACCTTTTCTCTACGTCCGGGACCGTGCCCGCACTGATGCGGGTCATCGCGTTTTCAATCCATTCTTCTACCTGCCGGGTCAGTTCCTGCGGCGAATGGCCGTTGCTGTCGAGCAGGGGGCCAAACACCACCTGAACAGTTCCCGGCCGCTTGATAAATCCCCCGCGTGGCCAAAACTCGCCGGCATTGAGCGCGACGGGCAAGATCGGACAACCGCTACGCGCCGCCAGCACCGCGCCGCCCGTGCCATAACGCTGGCGAACGCCAGGCGCAACGCGGGTGCCTTCGGGAAAGATCAGCACCCATTGCCCTTGGCGGAGATGTTCCACACCCTGCCGGATGACCTGTTTGACGGAGGAAGCACCGGCTCGGCGATTGATCGCAATCGGCCGTAACAGCGCCATCGCCCAACCGAAAAAGGGTAGCCAGAGCAATTCACGCTTGATGACCCACGCCATTGGCGGCAGATATTGTTGAAGAAACATCGTCTCCCAGGTCGATTGATGCTTGGCCATGACGACCACTGGCCATTCTGGCGGGTCGGGAACATGCTCGATACCGCTTAACTGATAGTCGATTCGGCAGGTCACATGCAGCCACCAGATATTGAAACGACCCCAGAGCTGGGACAACCGGTAGCGCTGGGTGAAGGGCAGAAAAAAAACAAAAACCACTAACAACGCTATGATGCCGGTCGAGGCGATCATGCCAATGGAAAATAGCAGCGAGCGTAGCAGCACGTTCGGCGTAGAGAGTTGAACAGTCGGAGCGGAAGACATAGCGGAGACTCACAGATCATTCATGGCAGGCGATCAGATGATCAGCGACCGCGGCCAGGTTATCGAAGGTAGGCACATTGGCGCAGATTTCTATGTCCCGTTCGAGCGTCGACGCGCCCTTGCCGGTTCGCACCAGGAACGGCTGGGCATTGGCGGCCCGGGCCGCCCGGATGTCGCGCACGCTGTCACCAACCACCGGCACGCCTTGCAGACTGCATTTCAAGCGCCGGCTGATTTCCAGCAACATGCCGGGATTGGGCTTGCGGTAGGGATTGGCCTCATCGACATCCGGGCAGAAGAACACCGCATCGATCAAGCCGCCGACTTCTTGCGCCATGCGGTGCATCTTTTTGTGGATCAAATTCAGGGTTTCCAGATCAAATAACCCCCGTACAACCCCGGACTGGTTTGTGGCGACCACGATGCGATAGCCGGCATGACTCAGGCGGGCCACTGCCTCCAAACTGCCGGGGATAGGCGTCCATTCGTCCGGGCATTTGATAAAGGCGTCGGAATCTTCGTTGATAACACCATCACGGTCCAGAATAATCAGCTTCATAATTGTCGGTCTGTTATCGCGCATAGAGGGAGAGGGTTGTTTCATGTGAAACTATCCGGGATAGCCGGCAGACGGTGTTTCACGTGAAACCATCATCGCTACTCAGCGCCCGCCCTCTCTAGCCAGAGGGAGCGGGGATGGATAGGTTTCATGTGAAACCGTGAAACCGCATGCTCAATCCTGTAGCCGCGAAAAATCCGCGACGCGCAGGAACAGGCTGCTGAGTTCATTCAGCAGCGCAATCCGGTTATCGCGCACCGTCGCATCCTCGGCCATCACCAGCACCTGGTCGAAGAAAGCGTCCACCGGTTCGCGCAGGCGGGCCAGCCGGTTCAGCGCCTCACCGTACAGCCCCGCCTCCATGAGTGGCATCACCTCCGAAGACAGTTCCACCAACTGCCCGGCCAGCGCCTGTTCCGCATCTTCCATCAACAGGTTGGGCCGTACCTCGAAGGGCAGCACTGTATCCACCTTGCGGAGAATGTTGCGAATGCGCTTGTTAGCTGCGGCCAGGCTGGCCGCTTCGGGCAATTCCCGGAAGGCGTGCACCGCCCGCACCCGGCGGTCGAAATCCAGAGGGCGCGTGGGGCGGCAGTCCAGCACCGCTTCAAAGGTGTCGGGGCGAAGGCCCTGATCCAGGTAATAGCTGCGCAACCGCTCCATGATGAACGCAAACACGGTATCAACGGCCTGTTCGGCGCGAATCGCCTTGTCGAAACTTGCCGCAGCTCGATCCAGCAACTTCGGCAAATCCAGATCCAGTTCGCCCTCAATCAGGATGCGCAATACCCCCAGTGCGGCGCGGCGCAGGGCGAAGGGGTCCTTGGTGCCGGAGGGGGCCTGACCGATGGCAAAGATGCCGGTCAGGGTGTCCAGCCGGTCGGCCAGTGCGACGATACGACCGGTGGCGGTGGCGGGCAGTCGGTCGCCGGCGAAACGCGGCAGATAGTGTTCTTCCAGGGCCTGAGCGACTTCCGGCGATTCCTGATCATGCAGCGCATAGTAGCGGCCCATGATGCCTTGCAGTTCCGGAAATTCCTGCACCATCTGGGTCATCAGGTCGCATTTGGCCAGCCGCGCCGCCCGATCCGCCCAATCCGGGTTCCCCCGGGTCTGCTCGGTGATGAAGCGCGCCAGTCGGGCTACCCGCCCGCTCTTTTCATCCAGCGTCCCCAGTCGCTGCTGAAAAACGACATGTTTTAACGTTTCCATGCGCGCTGCCAGCGGTTGCTTGCGATCCTGGTTCCAGAAAAACTCAGCGTCACTGAAGCGCGGGCGAATGACCCGTTCGTTGCCCGCCCGCACTTGGGCCGGATCGCGGCTTTCCAGGTTGGTCATGGTGATGAAGTGCGGCAGCAACCGGCCTTGTCCATCGACCACCGGGAAATAGCGTTGATGATCCTGCATGGTGCTGATGAGCGCTTCGGCGGGTACGTTCAGGAAGCGCCGTTCAAAATTGCCCGCCAGCGCGACCGGCCATTCCACCAGTGCGGTCACTTCGTCCAGCAGTTCCGGCTGGATAACCACGATGCCGCCCAATTCGGCAGCGGTCGCTTCGGCCTGGGCGCGCACCCGGTCGCGGCGCTCGGCGAAGTCGGCGATCACCTGGCCCTCATCAGCCAGTTGTCGGGCGTAGTCGGCGGGGGAAGTGATGCGGATCGGTTGCGGATGGTGGAAGCGATGGCCACGGGTTTCCCGTCCGGACGAGACGCCCATGATCGTCGCGGGAATCACCTCATCGCCGAACAGCAGCACGGCCCAATGCACCGGGCGGACGAACTGATCCTCGCGGTCGCCCCAGCGCATCCGTTTGGGAATCGGCAGACCGGCCAGCGCCTGATCGACAATGCCGGGAATCAGTCCGGCAGTGGCCGCGCCCGGTTCGTGGCTGAGATGGACCAGCCAAGCCCTCTTGTCGGTTTCCTGTTTTTGCAGATCGGCGACGGCGACGCCACACGAACGGGCGAAGCCTTCAGCCGCTTTGGTGGGTTTTCCATCGGGACCGAAGGCCGCACTCAGCGCCGGACCGCGCCGTTCGAGTTGGCGATCCGGTTGGCGCGCCGGCAGGTCGTGGATCAAGACCGCCAGCCGGCGCGGAGTGGCGAAACGGCGAAGTTCGCCGCTGGTCAAACCGGCTTTCTCCAGACCTTCGCGGACGCCATTCTCGAAAGCGAGAGCCAGGCTGGACAGGGCCTTGGGCGGCAGTTCTTCAGTGCCGATTTCGATCAGCAGATCGCGGGTGTCCGTATTAGCCATGAACAGCCTCCTGGCGAGCCGCCTGCTGACACATAGGGAAGCCCCGGGCGGCGCGCGCTTCGTAGTAGGCATGGGCGACTGCCCGCGCCAGGGTGCGCACCCGAAGGATGAAGCGCTGGCGTTCAGTCACGGAAATGGCCTTGCGGGCGTCCAGGAGGTTAAAGGTATGGGAGGCTTTCAGGGTCATTTCGTAGGCGGGCAGCGGCAGGCCCCGTTCGATGAGCTGCTTGCTGGCGGATTCGCAGGCATCGAAGGCGACGAACAGCGCGGTCGTGTCGGCGTATTCAAAGTTGTAGGTGGACATTTCGACTTCATTTTGATGGAACACATCGCCGTAGGTGACGCGGCCCAGCGGGCCGTCGGTCCACACCAGATCAAAGACGCTTGCGACGCCCTGCAGGTACATGGCGATGCGTTCGAGGCCGTAGGTGATTTCGCCGGTGACCGGTTTGCAGTCCAGACCGCCGACCTGCTGGAAGTAGGTGAACTGGGTGATTTCCATGCCGTTGAGCCACACTTCCCAGCCGAGGCCCCAGGCGCCGAGTGTCGGCGATTCCCAGTTGTCTTCGACGAAGCGGATATCGTGGATCAGTGGATCGAGACCGAGTTCCTGGAGCGAACCGAGGTAGAGGTCTTGCAAGTCCAGCGGCGAGGGTTTGATGACGACCTGATATTGGTAGTAGTGCTGCAAGCGGTTGGGATTCTCGCCGTAGCGGCCATCAGTGGGACGGCGGGACGGTTGCACATAGGCGGCGCTCCACGGTTCCGGGCCGATGGCGCGCAGGAAAGTGGCGGGGTGAAACGTTCCCGCACCCACTTCCATGTCGTAAGGTTGCAGCAGGACGCAGCCCTGCCGCGCCCAGTACTCTTGTAGGGCCAGGATCAGTCCCTGGAAAGTTGAAACATCGCGCACGGGCGTCTCCAGAATCCAAGGGGGACGGTTTGGGAACGCCCCCGGTTTTCTCGTCAGGATGGAGCGTCAAGTATAGCCCGGCGTCGGGGTTGGATTCATGGCTATTGTGCGATGAGGGCGGCGCAGCGCACAAAGATCACCCAGGGCGTTGCCTTGGGCTAATATTGAATCGCCCTTTCAGGGCTAAAAGAAGATATTTCAGGCAGTGAAGCCCCAAAGGGGCGCGCTAATTTTAGCCCAGGGCAACGCCCTGGGCTGCTTAGAATGACCGTTAGGGAAAGGGAGTTTTACGAAACAGTCGGTTATCTGGCTCCCCCTCCCCGACGTGGGAGGGGGTTGGGGGACATAAGCGCTAACTTGTTTGTTGACGACTTGTATTTTTTCTTAGAAGCTGTCTAAAAACTAACTATTTGATTTGTATAGTGTAGAGCCAACGTCCACCCGGCCTGATAGGCCGAAAAGCCGACCGAAAGCCGGGTTACAAAAAAATTTTCCTGAAAAATCAATGTAAGGTTTTTCGACAGCCTCTAAGAGGTTTGCACTGAAGTTCCACAAACCTTAGAGAAGAGCATATGGACGAAGATTGTCAGACGTTGCTTTCCTTCTTCCCTCAGGATTGGCAAGAGATTGCTTTGGCTACTGGAGCATTGAAGGGTCTGCGTAAGAATAAATCTCCGGAAGGTCTGCTGCGTACCTTGCTGATCCATCTGGGTTGTGGGTACTCGTTGAGGGAGACGGCCTTACGGGCCAGGAAGGCCGAGTGGGCCGATCTCTCGGATGTAGCACTCATGAAGCGCTTGCAAAAGTCGAGGGAATGGCTTCGGTTAATGTGCATTGCTCTGTTCCAGAGTCGAGGGGTTGCGCTGTCCTGTCATGGTGCTTTTCAAGTGCGCGTCTTCGATGCAACGACGGTTAAGGAACCTGGAAAGACGGGAAGTCTTTGGCGCATTCATTACCGTGTCTGCTGACCTTCGCTTTCCTGTGATTTTTTCAAGCTTACCGCAACTGCAGGGCCAGGAACGGGCGAGTCTTTTAAGCAGTTTCCGATTCGAGTTGGAGATTATGTGCTGGGCGATCGTGGCTATTCAACGGTGGCTGGAATCGAGCATGTCGTTCAAGGGGGAGGCTACGTGACCGTTCGGGTCAACACGTCGTCCCTGCCGCTTGACCCACCCAACGGCGGTGCCTTCGATCTGCTGGGCGCGGTGACGGCCATTCAACAAACGGACGCCATCCAAGCGTGGGAGGTCGGGGTTTGCGGCCCATCGGCCTCGGTCGAAGGTCGTCTCTGCGTGATTCGGAAATCCCAGGAAGCCATTAAAATTGCACAGGAAATCCTCAGGAAAGAGGCATCCCGAAAGGGGAGGGACCTCCAGCCAGAAACGTTCGAATACGCGAAGTTTGTGATCCTGTTTACGACCTTCCCGAAGGAAATTTTTCCGGCCGACCAGGTGGGTGCTTCAGGGGTACAGAACTCGATGGCAAGTCGAACTGGTTTTCAAACGATTCAACTCACTGGCCCGGCTTGGGCATTTACCCAAATACGACGAAGAAAGCTCTAAGGCCTGGTTATATGGCAAGCTACTCGTTGCTTTGTTGATAGAGAAAATGGTCGATCACGCAGCCGCTATTTCCCCCTGGGGATACCCCTTGGCAGAGACATCGTCCACAAAGTGCCTGGCGTGAGTTTGCATTTATGCTGCATCAACTTCGCCGTGCGATCGAACCTCAATGAACTCTTGATCAAGTTCTGGAAGACTGGGGTAACATTTCCAAATCTCTAGCCGAAAGACCGAGACGAAGAAGTCTTCAGCTCAACAAGCATCATTTCGAGCGCTAAAACAAGTTAGCGCTTATGGGGCTGGGGGAGGGGGTGATTGATGCTAGCGCAAAATGCATCCACAATTTGATTATGGTCACTTACGATAAAATCAAGCGCCAAATCAATCTCATCAAGCATGAAATCGACCTGGCCGACTGTGAAACCAAACGCTACTCGGTCAAGGTTAGACCAAACAGGCGATGCCCGTTATCAAGGCGATCTGGGGTTATGAGCGGCGCTCTGTAGGAGTTTCAGGATTTTACTTGCGTTCCAATAAAAAAGCCGGCAATGCGCCGGCTTGATCCTGCCATGCACAGCTATTTATTCCAGCAGGTAGCGAGATCACCCCCTGAACCCTTCACGCCCAAGTGGTTGAGCGTCAAGCTGCCACAGGCGTCTCCAGCCATAGGCCCTGGATTGACTGGCGCTGCGGTGAGCGTGTACTGAGTTGCATTCAGCGTGGTCGCTGAAATGGTGTAGACAGCAGCGCCATCACTGGGCGATTGGACTGCGGGCAAAGTGACGGCAGTATCACAAGAACCATCATTATTTGAGTCATACTGGTGATAGCAATTGGACTCAGTAAAATTCCGCTCCAGGTATTGCGCGTTATTCAACAGTGCGGTTTTGGCATCCGCCCGATGGGCGCGTTTGGTGTACTGGGTGTAGGTCGGCAACGCAATCGCTGCTAGGATAGCGACGATAACAACGGCTATCATTAATTCGATCAGGGTAAAGCCGGATTGCCAGCGTTGATTGCGGTGCCGCTGTTGACAACCCCCGCTCTCCCCCACAAAGAGGGAAAAAAGCGGGTTCTGGTGGCAACTGTTGGATAAGCAATCCATGTTCAGCCTCACTGTATTTGCTCCCAGTAGATGCGACGGCGGATAGGTTCACCCCCTCCCTCTTCCTCTGCAAGAGGCTCTATGAAGTTTGTGACTTTCTGTGTCATACCCGCTGTACCAGTAAAGATCTTGTAGCGTGACCGGGTAAGTTCTTCCGGGTTATCTGGATTAGGCGGATTGTTGATTCCACTATCAAACAACGTCGGTTTACCGAAGATGCCACCAGCCGGATTTAACTGGATTCCAGAAACATTTGTTGCATCGGGTCGCCCGTTATTATCCAGGTCAAAGGGTGACTGACTTAAGCGACCGCAACTGAAATTCAATTCCATGAACCAGCTTTTACCACCGTTTCCACATGGATCTGAGTTTGGTATTGCACTGGTAATCAAGACCCGATCTTCTATAGAGGAGAACGTATTAGTCAATGTCTTGACAATAATCCGCTCAGAGGCTTGACCAGACGTAGCAGGCAAATCCAGGTAACAACCCCGGTGAGTTCGTGGATCAAATGATTCAGTTGAGACGGTTCTTTGCGAGCCGCTAGTGGTGAGTGTCTGTTCCAAAAGAGGAGTGTTGGCATCACTACGAAGAACTGTACCAGCCGCCGCTTGCGGTGTTGATTTATCCCAAATGCCATAGAAAGACTGCTCATCGTCATTAGTCAGGTCATCAGTCACTAAATAGCGTCCAGTGCCAAAATAGATCATCAACCTACCGCTATCATCCTCAACCGCTGTCGGTTGAGCCGTAATCGACTGCACATCGCCATCATCATTACGGGCCTTAAACAAAGCAGCCCCTCCATTACCGATCACCCAAGCACCCTCCCTGTTTTCGAATTTCCAGAGATGGCCTTGCAGGTCGCCTGCATAAATCACATCCACGATCCGGTCGTTGTTGCTGTCATAGGGAAGCGGAGTGGACAGGCCATTGGGGACGGTGGCTGGAAGAGTGGTGTCGATGGGGGTGGCAATCTCCTCCGTAAACGGTTCACCGGTCGCAAGATTGACGATATACAAAACGGCTCTATTAGAACTGCTGCCGTAGCCGTTACCGAAAATTGCCGCCCACTGAGTAGCGCTGACAGGCGCAATTTGTGGCTGACTGAAGGTGAGTCCCAAGTCACTATCAGTAAATTCCCACTTGATATTGTCCTCGGTAAAGCTGCTGGGGGAGGTCACATCAAGAGCGTAGATGCTTTTACCGCCTGCTCCCAAGCCACCCACTAGATAGGTTTTCCAGCCACCAATATACGCATCACCCACGATAGGCGATCCATCAACAAAATATTTGTGGGTTGCAGTATAGTCCGTTGCAGTTAATGCACTCAGGTTGTCATACACTCCTGCGGGAACATAAGCAAAAAGTTCTACGCCAGCATTGTCCCCCTCGATCTCCCCGTTGAAAGCATGCAGCATGCCATCGTTGGCGCCGACGTAGACCACAGGGGTCCGGCTGGCCTTCGCGGTAAGATAGCTCGCATATTCTCCATATCCATTGATGGCAGTGGCGCTGCCATAGCCGAAGTTTTCATCGTGGGCGTAGGTGGGTTCAGAATTCATGATGTCGCCCAGAGCAGAAACGCGGTCGCGGAAAACATTGGGATATCGTTTCCATACTTTACCAAGGCTCTCACTAGCATTGTAAGTGCCTGGGTCAGTGTTGAGTATGGCAGTAAAGGAAGAGTCTGAAGGAACGCTCGCAACAGTATAATTCCCATTATAAGCTGTTGGAACAACCCCGGTGACACGGACCGTGCTACCTACCACCAAGCCATGAGCCGGCTGCGTATTAAAGGTCACTGTATCGTTAGGATTGCTGGGAGTATCTACCCAGGAGGCGCTGGTTATAGCGGCGCTATACCCCCGCAACCAAGCCAGTCTTTCTGCACAGCGGTTGTCTACTGTTCCATTGGCATCTTGATTAAGCTGGTCCGCTAGGGCACCGGTGCAGTTAGTGAATTCCTCAGCGGTACCACCGTTTCGGGTAAAAATATTTCTCAGAGATGCAGGAGGTATTAACTCTCCGGCTTCCCAATAGTTGTAATCAGCGAAATCACCATTGGGCAAGACAGGGCGCGCATATAGCAAACCACTCCAGTCAGCCTTGAATCTAGCCTCAAAAGCCGTAGCGCCCTCTTGAGTAGTCTGTGTGGTGTTAGCGCCTAACCCGGCACCGCCACCATTAGCAGCTTCTACGCTAATAGTGTTCATAATATCTTCGAATGCAGCAACGATCTGATCAGGCGAGTCGGCGCTGTAGAATCTGCCTCGGCTGTTCAGAGCCGCATGCCAGAGATCAGCTACGTTGCCTAGGTAATCGGCGCCTGTTGACGGCCAAGTTTTTGAACCACTCACCAAGTTGGAATAACTTCCTGCAAAAGTCGGTTCAGGCGCTGTTGAGTCGTATATCAATCTATTGCTTGCCGGCAAGGCCGTAGAAGCCAGGAAGCTGGATAGTCCAAAACCGATGGTAAAATTTACCATATGTTGCTGGGTTTGGGGGTTATTCTGGGCGTCCCAAAATTCTTGGGTAGGATCGGTCTCATAACGGTTTACGATATTAGGGGACACATTATTCGTGAGATTGCTCCTAAGGTCAGTAGCCCAAAAATAGTAAGCAATGTCCGCTATAGAGTTAAAGTTGCTATCCTGATAAGGACGACGGTTAGGATCCGTATTGCCAACGCTGGTTAGGCTCGAGTCTTGATTCCACATACCATCCGTCATAGCAATATGGTAATTTTTTCGGCATGAGTATTCCCCGCCACCTTGATCGAGTGGCTGGCTGAAATTACTATCACTCAACAAGTCATTATCATAAGGGCTATTGTTACCACTCGTCGAAAAGTATTTTCCTGCACGATATACGCTACTACGCAAGGGCGTACCTTGATTACTGGGCAGTCTTTGCAGCCATTTATAAAAATTCTCCTTGTGTGTACCAGAGAAAGGTTTAATGGCATTACTAAAATTGGGATATGCGTTCGGCCATGTACTCTGCCAGCCTTTACAATCGCTGATAACAAAGCTTGTAATACTGGGATCAGTCCCTCCGGCACGGCAAGTATTTAGAGACTGCCATGCAACTCGTGCTTCATTGTCTTGGAGGGTAGCGAAGGCGCGGGAAGTGGCGGCGATAGTAGCCAAGGTACGTGTGCGATAGAAGGAGTACCAGTTGGCAAAATTTTGTCGCTCATCATTGCCATCAATATCGCCATCGCCATCCATATCCGCTGGTCCGTTTTGGTTGCCTACGACCTTAATGCTGTAGCATAAATTATCGGTCAAATTCGCACTATTGTTTAGATTGCAGGTGCTGCTGCTGCTGAAAACATAGTAATAGGCTGGAACGCCCTTATTATCCCTACAATCTGCATTGCGGGCAGCAGTATTAGAACCAGAACAAGTCGGACTATTAGTGTTGCTAGTCCAACCGCCAGCGCCGTCGCTAACCTGACATCGATTAGTGCCGTTGATAGCTCTACAGCTAACGTCACTACTGTAATGGGACATGAAGCCGTGATCGGCTTCACCACCATAGGGGTTGCCATTAGGACCATTGGGAACGAAGAAACGTTGGGATGTGGGCCGGTATTTATTGCTCAGGTCTGGATTTGAAGAATAATAACTATCGGAATAAAGCTGGTTCGGATCATAACCATTGATATGAGCCGACGTGAATGATGTGCTAAATAATGTGCCATTAGCCCTGGGAGGTGCCGTATAAACGACATGGGGGTTATAGTACATCGGATTTCCGGTTGATGACTTGGTGTATCGATTACTTAATGCTGTGCAGTTGAAGGCACTAACGCCACATAGATCAGGCGTATAAGCCCGGGCCATACTACCCGAGTCATCCAGAGTGAGTACGATATTAGGCGGAAGGCCCGTTTCAGTGAGAAACAGTGGAAAGTCAGGAATATCGAACGTTACCGCCGCTTGGCTACATAAAGGCCATAGCATGACTGTTATCAAAACCACGCGGGCATAATGCGTAACTGTAGTTAGCAACATGGTTTTCTCCTTACTGAAACTCGTACATGGTCTGCAAGATGGCTGATCTGAAGCCGTTGGGCAAAATCAAGGCGCTGGCGTGAACTCAAACATGGTCTGCAAAATGACGATGGCACCGCTGTCCTTGCCTACGCCTCGGGCCGTGATCCGGTAGTAGTTTTTAGTGATGGTAGGCTGTCCCGAACAGGTCGATGCTAGTTGCGTCGGGTCAGCTTGACAAAAGGAGACCCCAGGCATTTTTTCTACGACATAACGGGGTTGTTCAGCGACCCCTGATATTGGGCCAGTAGGCGTAAGGTAGTTACGGGTATTATCCCAATCAAAGGTATTACTGGTGCCGTCATCGCGCCAGTAGGCGGCATCGTTTGAATGGTCTTCACCATTACATAGAAAGCCGTTGCCATGGTCAGAGCAACCGCTTTCACTACCAGGGTCAAAATAATCATCCATAGTTTCGATTGTTTGGCTCCTGATACTGGTTTCGGCATCTTTCAGAGCGTGTTCAGCCGCCTGAAAAGCCAAATCCCGATTGCGGGTATTACCCGACATGCGTTCATCCAACGTATTGTTCATGACCGTAGGAATGCCATGCATCATAATCATAATAAGGATCAGGAGCGCGAGAAGTAACGTTGCTCCGCGCTGGGTATTTGGGAGTGTAATGTAAGCGTTTCTCATAACAAGCGATTCCGAATGGCGATAGTATTCGTGAAGGTTTTGCGCAGGAGGTAGTCGCCCGTAGTTCCAATTTTCACACCTTGTTGCGAAACCAAGGTCAGGGTAATACGAACGCTAAGAATATTGCCCCAAGTAGCAACCGAACCCGCGTCTTGGTATGCATCGACATCGCCGTCTGTGTCAGTATCGACCCCATAGGTAATCTGCATGTTTTCGACACCTTCAATCAATTCTTCGGCAGTACTCGTTAAAGTAGCGCCGCTATGAGTTAGTTTGTCCCGATACAGCGCAGGTTCACCGGCGGGGTTTGTGCCAATGTAATAGGAGACGCCGCTCAAGCGATAGAGCGCTAATACATAGGTGCCTGCTGCAGGAGTACTGCCGAATGATCCCAAGGTAGTAGTGGTATTACCTGGCGATCCACCTGCCCCGTAGGATACGTTAGGACTGCTGGTTGCAGTCCCTGCCTGGAAGACAGCAGCATGGGTGTAATCAGCCGCTGCGAAGACTTCGCCAGCCTGGGGTTCACTACTCGTTGGCCAAGAAGCCAAGGTGAAGGTGAATGCTCCTGTATCGTGGGCTGTAACCGTATATTTATTCTCAGTATCCACACGCACCACGGTTAGGGAATCCGTGCCCGCCCGATAGCAGGCTGAAGTGCATCCACTCGGGTTGCGGTTGGGCGGATAGGTGTTGTCGTAGCCCACCAGAGGATTAGCCAAGTCGATCAGGGTCGATAAAGTGGTTGGATTCGGGGTGCCGACGACCTTAGTCGGCGTCGAGCTTGCACCAGTGAATCCAGTCTGTCGTATATCGACCCCCATGATCTCAAAAGCGTAGCGCGCATTATTCTGAATCAGCGTCAGGGCGCTTTGGGCGCGGAAGCTTTGCGCAGAATTGGTGTAAACATAGACGAGGCTGGCCAGCAGCAAGAGACCGAGAGTCGTGGCGATCATCAGTTCGATCAGCGTAAAACCGCTTTGGCGAAGAGGAAACGTCAGCGCCAGCGAATGGCTAGATGAATTAAGTTTCATAGCGTTGACTCGGTTTTCCAAGTATGACTGGCGCTATCACCCGCACCTACCGTCTCGGTCCACTGGATTTCAACCGTAACGGTACTGCCCGCAACGGTAATCTTTCCCCGCCCCGATGGAAGTACCTTCGGCAACTGGACGGTTTGCCAGTCATTAACATCAGCGATGGCTATCTCGCTTCTAGTCGGGACGCCCCCGAAGTCAACATTATAATCGCCATTTGTCGCGGCGGTTCGATTGACCCGCATACAGTCGATAATGTCGTAGGCATACAGCGTGGCCAGACTGCGGTGCATGGCGATGCGGTTGTTTTTCGCCGACTTGACCATCATTCCCGCAAAGCCCATGAGACCCACCGCGATGATCACCACGGTGATCAAGACCTCGAGCAAAGAGAAACCGGACTGACCAAAACGCCGGGAGTGTCTGTTCATTTAGGGACTCTCGCAACTAGTGATGCTGTCAACATCGGTAGCGATGCGCGGGCGGGTTCGGGTTACAATAATGGCTCTGGCTGTAGTCTCATCGCTGCCCTTACAAAAAACGAAGGTTCCATTATTGTTAGCCATGCCGAGCCGGTTGTAAGTGATGTAATTCGTGAAGCTATTGGTATTCAGGGTATAATCGCTGGGAAGTGCTGGAAAAACACGCAGGAGAGGCTCATCAGCATCCAAGTCGCTCCCGTCTCTGGTCCCTATGGAGCCGCCACTTTCACGATCGACAAAAATGATCCAGCCATCACTCCAATTACCGCTGCAAGTGGATTGATTATTACTTTTGCAAATGGAGACACGACTGCCACGCTTAATCGCTTCGCTGCGCGCAAAATTAATCGTCCCCTGCAAAGTCTGAATTTCCCCGGAAAGCTGATTCTTGGTCATCAATTTCGTGAAAGACGGTACCCCTATCGTCAAAAGGATAGCGGCGATGGCAACCGTGACCATCAGTTCGATCAAGGTAAACCCTCTGCTCCTGAAAACGGACATGCCCTTCTCCTAAGGTGCGCTGCACAATTTCTATCTATTATGTTTACGGATCGTTTGCACTCTACGAAAGTCCCATTTCTCGCTCACGCTAATCCCGGACCAACGGTAGCAATTTGAGGGCGAACGGTGAACGGGGGCCTTGATTTGCCTGGCTCCCACGCTCCGGCGTGGGAGTCCTTCCACAGACGCCTCTAGCGTTGCGATTTTTTGGGATCATTCGGGCCGCTGGAGCGGCTGGTTGGCGTTCCCACGCTGGAGCGTGAGAACGAGAACCTATAAAAAAATCAGCATGTTACGCGATGTTCGACTTTCAGGCGATCAGGCCCTCAAACTGCAGGTCTGACCGACCGACTGGCCGGTTCATGAAAATACCCAAGGTATGCGCCAAGACTTTTCGGGCAATCCGACTCGTCAAGTACCCAACATCCCGTGCTCGGATTTTCTCAAAATGAAACGGCTCGCTCAGTTGACCGATGACCGTTTCCACGCGGCGGCGGGTGCTCGTGAGCTGCCGGACGGCCCAAGAGGGACGGGGATCGGTCATATTCGCCCGCAACGGGGTTTGCCGATCGATGCCGACGGTCGCCAGTTCCGCCTGAAGAAAGGCGCCAAGGTACCCCTTGTCGCCAATGACCCAGCCGTGAACCCCCTCCGTCAAATCCCACAGCGCCTCGCGCTCATCACCGGCGACCGGCGTCACCGTCCAAGCGGTGATCACGCCGTCAACCGTGATCATCCGATGACCGTGAAGCCCATAATCAGACTGCTTTTTTGCCGCACAATAGCCAAAGTCCGCCCCCTCGGGAAACCACCGGCATTGCGGGGCACGGGGCAACACACCCACGGGCCGGGGGCAGCCATCGACCCGGCGAATGGGGTTGGTCACCGCCCCCCAATCGATTAGCAGTTGCTGATGAAGCCGCTGCTTGATGACCCCAAGATGGGCGGCCTGCTGGGCCAACGGGGGCCGCGATCCGAGTTGCGGAAACCACGATGGCCCATGGCGACGGAAGTACTTCCAGAGGCCCACATCCGTCTCCAACCCTAAAAACTCGCCGACCACTTCCATCGTGATCACTTCACTATCGGTGAGCTTGGGGGCAAAGCCGCGCTGGCGTCAGCGGTGATCCCCGAGTAGGGAATTCATGTGTTCTTCTACCCCGCAAAACACCGTGATGATAAAGTCTTCGAGCGGCATGGCGGTCTCTCCGTGAGGTTGATGTGGTGGGTTCCTCTCAGCTTAGCTCACATCGCCATGCCGCATCAGCCTGCCCTCATCTCCCCTCGAAAAAGTCGAACATCGCGTACACGTTCCTATACCACACCTTCAAGCATCGGCAGAAGACGCCAGCGGCAGATTGTCAATCAGCCGCGCCCGGCCCAGCCAGGCTAAGGTGACGGGGTCTGGGTTGACTCTGGCAACTCTGCCCGTTAAGTTTTACTCCAGTAAAACTTAACGGGAGGTTAGCCAATGCTCACTGCATCCCTTCGCCGTTTGGGTGGTTCGATGATTGTTACTGTTCCTCAGTCGTATGTTGAACAGAATCATCTTGAAGCGGGAACAAAATTATCGGTCAGGATCGTGGGTACGGAATTGTGCCTCAAACCGATTCGTCAGCGCCCGAGATTGGCGGATTTGTTGGCTGCTACGCCGGAAGGATTGCATCACGTAGCAGGTTGGGATGACATGCCGTCCGTCGGTGCGGAACAATGACGCCAGAACGCGGCGATATTCTCCATCTTCAATTTGACCCGGCCAGTGGACGGGAAATGAAGGGCCATCATTACTGCTTGGTGGTGTCGCCAAAATCCTTTAACCAACGATTCAAGCGGGCTTGGGTTTGTCCTGTTTCTGGTGGCGTTGCTGCTACTGCCAGGGAATCAGGATTTCTCATTTCTCTCATGGGCATTAAGCGGCTAACCGGTCGGCAGGTTAGACGCTGAAATCAATATCGATCTCGCCGCTCCCATGGGCGCGCAGTTCGGCATAGGTGTACTGGCCGATCCCTTGACCGGGGGTTAAATCTTCACGAACATCGCCAGTGCATCCCGTTTCGGGATCTTCCAGCGTGGTAATCAGGCTGATTCCACCATCACGACGGATTGTCATAAAGGTCATCATGTTTTTTTCTCCAAAAGGGCCTGCAATGCCTCTACAGCAGCAGGAAAAACCCGCTTAATGTTACCCGCTTTTTCATCGGCTCCGCCGCCTTGCAGCACCGCGAAAAGTTCAGCAAACAATTCCGAGCGTCCCTTGCGAGTAAGATAGTAAGCGTACTCATCAATGAGCGTTACATCATCAATCGCCGCAATATCCAAATTGTAAGCACGCTGAAAGGCGTTCTGATCAGACCATCCTTCCAAAGCGCGATCCAGCGCATGACCCAATTCGTGACGCAATGCGCCTGGCGCTCGACTATTCTTGATGACTCTAAACGGAAGGTCTTCGTCCATCACATATTCAAAAATAGCGATGCTTTTATTTTTTCGATGATAAAGCCCTGATAGTTGATCAAAAAGCCGACCAGAAGGGTCGCCGGGTATCGGCTTTCGGTAGTGTCCCTCAACGGGTGTGATGAACCTTGATGTTGCTTTGACCATACTGAGGCACCCTCTTCTGAGTGATCGAACTCTGCGAAGAGGTGGGTATGGAATGGGAGTCGCTGTATTGCCCGAACCGGAACTGCCAGTACTATGGAAAACCTTTTAGGCTCATATTGGGTTTTGAGGACATGATAAAATTCGCACTCCGCCCACTCTGTGCCTGTCCGCCATGTGCCGCCTAAACAACCTCATTGATGAAGGAAAATGTTACGAAGAAGTCAGACGGATCCGC
>JAKLIY010000119.1 GCA_022709365.1 Pseudomonadota bacterium | reverse complement strand
ACCAACACCGCCCCCCGCTTCAGCAGTTCCCGATGCCGCTCCAGGATGAGATCGAGGGTCGCGTCCAGCAAGGGATGGCCCGGACACAGGAACGCAGCCACTGGGGTCTGGTTGATTTTTTCCTTCTCGAAACACACCCGCTCGTAGCGCGACAACACCGGTTCGCCGATCCCGATGAGGCGATCCCGCTCGCGGATCGGACCGGGAACCTGGGTAATTTCCCAGCGACCGGGTTCCCGCAGGTAAATCCGCCCGCCGAGATGGGTAAAGGCTTCCAGGAAGAACGACTGAATGAAATGGGGTTGCAGACGCCGGGCCTGAGCGCGTTCCATTTGCTCCCGAATGTCCGCGATCTGGCCCGCTGACAAGGTGTCGTGAACCAGGGCGCGTTCCGCCAGGAGATCCAGCACATGCTGGCGGTCGGCGGCGTTGTCCACCGCCTGGAACAGGCGCTCCTTCACGTCCGGCCGGTCGCCGTAGCGGATCGCTTCCACCAGCAGATCGCGCAGGGCGTTGCCCTCAAAGAGCCGGCCCAGCACATCGTAAACCCGGCCCCCCAGCGCTTCCCGAGCGGTTTCAAGCTTCTCCAAGAGGCGCGCATACACCTCGCCCTCGCGGGTGTCGGCGGCCACCAGGTTCCACAGGTGACAGACTTCCTGCTGGCCGATCCGGTGAATCCGCCCGAACCGTTGCTCCAGGCGATTGGGATTCCAGGGCAGGTCGTAGTTGACCATCAGGTGTGCGCGTTGCAGGTTGATCCCTTCCCCGGCCGCGTCGTTGGCCACCAGCACCAGCACCGCCTTATCCTGGGTGAACGCTTCCACCGCCTTGCGCCGCTCTTCGCGGCCCACCCCGCCGTGAATGACCACCACGGCTTCGGGGCGGCCCAGCCGGGTGCGGATCTTGTCCGCCAGATAGTTCAGGCTGTCGCGGGGTTCGGTGAAGACGATCAGCTTGCGACGGTTGCCCTGCTCGTCCGTCATCAAGGGGTGATCCAGGATGCTGTTGAGCTGGACCCACTTGGCATCCACGCCCGATTGTCGCAAGGCTTTAGCTTGGGCTTCCAATTGCTTGAGCGTTTCGATTTCCACTTGCAGTTCGGCCAGAGTTCGGGCTGCCGTCGCCCGATCCAGAATGCGCGCTTCCGCCGCTTCGACTTCGGACTCCGGGGCGTCTGCCAAATCCTCCAGCTCCTCCGCGCTCAGCGTGCTGCCACGGTCTTCCGGACGGATCGGAGCCGACCCTCCCCGCGCCAACAGGCGTTCTTCCGCGAGGCGCTGTTCCAGCCGTTCGCGGCGCCGACGCAGGGATTCGTGAATGGCCGCCGGCGAGGAGGCCAACCGCCGTTGCAGGGATTGCAGGGCGAACCCGATGTTTTGCTTGCGCTGATCGTCGGCGCCGGCAAAGCGCTCGACGCGATTCATTTCCTCGCGCACGTAAGTGGTCACCGCCGCGTACAGCGCGGCTTCCGGGTCCGCCAGATGATAGGTCACGGTGTAGGCCCGGCGCTCGGGAAACAGCGGCCGGCCATCGAACTTGAGCAACTCCTCCTTGGTCAAGCGCCGCATCAGATCGCGGGTATCCGCTTGATGCACCCCATCCCGAAACCGCCCTTCAAATCGGTCCCCATCCAGCAGGGCCATAAACAGTTGGAAATCCGCTTCCTTGCCGTTATGGGGTGTGGCCGTCAACAACAGGAAATGCCGGCAGTGGCTACCGACCGTTTGGCCCAGGCGATACCGCTGGGTGAATTTCACCTCCCCGCCGAAGAACGAAGCCGATAGCCGATGCGCTTCATCGCAAATCACCAGATCCCACTCCGGTCCAGTGCGGAATTTCTCCTGGAGATCTGGGTTGCGACTGAGCATGTCCAGCCGGGCGATGAGCAGCGCCTGGTCGGCGAACGGATTGCCGGTCCGGGACGCTTCAATCCGGTCGCGGGTGAGAATGTCGAAAGACAACCCAAACTTTTGCTTCAGTTCATCCTGCCACTGCTCGACCAGATTGCCGGGCGTGACGATCAGGCACCGCTCCAAATCGCCGCGAATCCGTAGCTCTTTGATCAACAACCCGGCCATGATGGTCTTGCCGGCGCCGGGGTCGTCGGCCAGCAGGAAGCGCAGGGGTTGCCGGGACAGCATTTCGCCATAGACCGCCGTGATCTGATGCGGCAATGGCTCCACTTGAGAGGTGTGAATGGCCAGATAGGGGTCGAACAGATAGGCGAGACGAATGCGGTAGGCTTCCGAAGCCAGTCGCAACAGGTGGCCATCGCCATCGAATGACCAGGGACGACCCTCCCGGACGACTTCCAGAGTCGGTTCCTCATTGCGATAAACGAGACGCTGCCCAACTTTTCCTGCGGTATCTTCAAAGGTAACTTTGATCGCCTGATCGCCAAACCACTCCAAATTAACCACTTTGGCGGTTCCGCTGGGCGTCAATCCCGTGATATAGGCTCCAGCCTTGATCTCTTCCAGTTTAGCCATAATGGTTACCCAGTGATCCCCCATGAGCGAAATACCGCTGCCGCTGCACAATCCAATTCACGCCGCAGGTTTTGCTGGTACTGTCCAG
>JAKLIY010000118.1 GCA_022709365.1 Pseudomonadota bacterium | reverse complement strand
GGCACTTCCTGCCAGATGGCGCTAACCAGTTCCACCGGGGATAGCGTGTAGTCATCCCACGGCAGTTTGTTCACCTTCTGGCCGCGTTCGTCGTACTTGAGGAATTGGACGATGGGGGCCGTACCCAGGCGCGAACGGTCGAGCGCGCCGCCCAGCAGCAAGACCCCGAGGTTGGTGAGCGTCGCGCCGTTCGCCAGCCCGTAGTGAGTGAGCAGTTCATCCGGCGTTTTTTCCTTGACCGACGCTTTCACCCGGCTGGATGCCCGAATTCCAGTCACGAAGGCATCCAGTTTAGCGGCATCCACCGCCGTGCGCGGTATGCCGAGTTGGGTCATGGTCTCCCACGAAAACCCCGGCCGTTCGTTGGCGAGCCGCAGCACGTCGTCGCCGACCACTGGCTTGCAGGTGTCGCTGACTCGCAGGAAGTAGCGACCATCGCAGGTTGAAGCGACGCTCAGGGAGCGCGGGATGGTGAGTTCGATGAATTGCCCGCTGTTGTCGGCTGTGATGATTTGGGGCAGGGCTTGGACATTGACGGTCAGTTCGCCGATGCGCTTGCGGAGGGTGTCCAGCAGTTCGAGTTTGATGGTTTGACTGGGCGGGGGCAGGGCTTCGCCGTCTTCGATACCGATTAGCAACCGTCCACCCTGGCCGTTAGCAAAACATACGCAATCCTTGGCGATCTCGTTCCAGTCAGCCGTTTTGCCGGTGATCTTGCGCAAAGACTTCCGGTCGGTGTGCTGGTTTTCCAGACTCATACCGCAATCTCGCCGCTCATCAGGCGCGGCAGTAGCAAATCGCGGGCGGCGCGGAGTCTTTGGTTTTGTTGCCGAAGGTTGTGAATCTGAGCCAGCAACGGTTGCGCGAGTTCGTCGAATGACGCCACCAATATCCTCGACGGTACAAAAATTTCGGCTCGCTCGAAGTCGCCAGCAACGACAGCAGGATAAGCAGCACCTCGCGCATGGTTTTCGAGATAACCGACAAAAGTATCCGTAGTTGTGGCTTGATAAAGATATGAAGTCGGAAGTTCAGTTGGCGTGATGACAGCAAAGCCAGTGGAGGCAATCAGGTTGGAGAGTGGTTGCCAAATCACCGCATGGGACCGCCGATTGGGGCGCACACATGACCAAATGATGTCGCCGTGTCGAACTATCCGACGCGCCCGACTTGGTGCGTTGCGGAAGTTGTAGGTTGTTGTTTCGGTAATATGGTTAGGAGTTACCGAGGAAATATCTACGTACTCGATTTCGCCATCGTGGGCGGCAGTAAGACTCTGTCGATTGATTTCAGCGACCGAGCCGATATTTTTCCTTTCCCACCCTTCCGGCACACCATCAATAATCCGCACGTGTTCATGGCCGGGAAAGCGCAGCCGCACGAACCATTCCCGGTAGAGCAGCCGCGCCGATTCTTCCAGCAACGCCATTCGGCGGCGGTTGTTTTCGATCAGGTCGTCGTAGGTGGAGAGGATGGAGGCAACTTCGCGCTGGACTGGAAGTGAAGGTATTGCAGCAGGAAAACTTGGAAATCTCTCAAGGGGAATTCGATCAACTGTTGCCCCACTTATAACGTTCCCCTCAACGACCTTTCGCCAGCCATGGGATAGAAAGAAATAGAGCAGATAACGACTATCGGTCAGCGATGAATCTGGACGTATTAAGGCAACCCGGCGACCGAGGCAGCCTCTAAATCCGTCTGGAATGATCGCGTATCGATGCAGGGTCGCTTCGTAAGTGAAAACAACGTCACCTGGTTGTGGGCTAACTCGGCGTGTCCATTTCGAGAACTCGTTCTCTGAAACGTGGCGGATCTCTGAGAAATCCAGTCTTCCATCCTCTGTAATGTTCTTGATACCAAGGAAGATTGGGCCATCATCAGAATCTTTCGGTGTGGCGTGAGGACCATCATAGATACCGAGGCAATAGTCTCTTATAGGGCGGACCGAAAGGTGCTTCACATCCCCAACTCCTCAAAATTCTCCTGAATCCTCGCCGCCAGTTCCACCGCTTCCCGATTCAAGTCCGCAAGTTCCACATGAATGTCGCGCAAGGTCTGCTCGAAATCGAAATCCTCGTCCACTTCCGGCGGGGCGACGCCGACGTAGCGGCCCGGCGTCAAACTCCAATCAGCCGCCGCAATCTCGGCGCGGGTCACCACCTTGCACAGACCCGGCACCGCCCGCATTTCAGCGTTGGGGAAGCGCTCTTGCAGCCAGACAATTTGCCGGTGGAAATAGGCGGCCGCTTTGAGTTGTTCCACCGCCTGCTTGCGCTCCTCGTCCAGTTGCTTGAGGCGTTTGCCGGCGAGGCGGCGGTCATAAAGCTCGGCGGCTTCCTCGACGGCCGCCAGTTCTTGCGCCAGTTGCCCGCAGCGGGCGGCGAGCTTGTAGAGCAAATCCACCTGCTTGACCAAACCCTTGATCCTGTCAGCCAGCGGTTCCAAAGTCTGGCGGGCGGCGTGCTGGGCCTCATTGGTATCGGGTAATGCGGCGGCATGGCGGTTGCGGAAATCCGCCAGTTCCCCAAGCAGCGCGGCGCGGTCGGCGTCATACGCTGACCGGCTTTCGACGAGTTCCGCCAGCCCATCG
>JAKLIY010000117.1 GCA_022709365.1 Pseudomonadota bacterium | reverse complement strand
CGAACGCCTGCGCGAGTTTGGTTTTTCCCGAACCGGCAAGGCCGCTGAGGATGAGGAATCGTTTTGCGGCGAGCGCGGCGACAAAACGCAGCAGCAGAGGGCGACCCAGTCGTAGACTGACTTCGGCACTGTTCGCCAGTTTTTCAAACGCAATGAGCATGTCAGCAAGTTCACCGCTGCCGATATCTTCATCGCTGAGGTCGGGGAGATATTCCTGCGGATCGGCAATGGTATCAGTCAGTACATCGGTGAGTTGCTGATTGCTTAATTGCCGCGCCTGAGCATCGAAGATTGCCACGATCTCCTTGTCAGTCAGGCCCAACTGTTTGATAAACGACTCGCATAATTGGTCTTCAAGTTGCGCGGTATCTGCTACTGCTCCGAATCGTGCTTCCAAATCATCGGCTCGGTGATACCAAATGGCGGCGTCTGTGAGAGTGGGTAATTGCTTACCAGCTTTGAGCATTATGCTCGGAAGTTTTCGAGCATAATCTTTTGATATTTGCCCTTTTCTTGGCCGTTCGCCAACGATATTGATAATCCCCTGCCAGACTGCGCCAGATAACGCAGGGCCAGTTCCGTTGACGCGCCACCTTTCACCGAGGTACCGCCACGCCGAACCATCTGAACCAAATACATTCACATGGGGTTTACCCCGAAGCACATCTGGAAGATGAGTTCCATTTAATGCGCATGCAGTAAGATCATCGACGGCAGTGCCCAAATATAAATTGCTTGTTGAGAATGAGACAATGGATTCATGTGCAAGAGCGCTTGCACGTTTAAATACTAGAAAGTGCAAAAAGCTTTTTGAAGCCCGGGACTTACCAAGACGATCGGCTGCTGCATTAATAAGTTTGGCATGTATGAAGCGACCCACGATGCTAATCTCTTAGTAATCCACGTTATCCATAAAATATCAGTGAGGTAAAAAATATTTTTAGCTGCCCACTGCAACTATTAGCATAGTCTCTCAAGCCCATAACACACCTAGAGGGAATGAGATTGCCTCAAAAGGCGTCGCGCACACTTCGTCGTCCTCCTGATAAACGCGCTCCAGCAACCAGTGCCTGTCGCGCAACACGAAGGCTTCCAGCGTATGCAACGCGGGATCAATCAGCCAGAGAAACGACACCTCATATTCCGCATAAATCGGCATCTTGTCGGCCCGGTCCATTCGGACTGTGCCCGGCGAGAGCACTTCGCAAATCCAGTCGGGCGGCAGGGTGAAAAAAGCGGTGTCCGGCATAACGGGCAAACGTTCCCGCCGCCAGCCCGCCAGATCAGGAACCAGGATGTGCGGGCCGAGATGCAATTCCGGCTCGAACAGAATCCGCCAGCCGCCGGGGCCACCGCGCCCCTGGTGGAACGGGTTGTAGATTTGTCCACTCACGCCCGTGCTCGCAGCGGCATGGCGGGACGCGGGACGCGGATGGGTAATCAGTTGACCGTGAATAATCTCGCCCACTAGATGGTCGGGCAGATCAAACAAGTCTTCGTAGGTGGCGAATTTGCGAGCGGTGGCGGACATGGTTGGAATCTCCGTTAAACGCACCGGGGGGCGACGCTAATTTTGCCACGGATGGGGGGCCTGACGCTCAGCCATTCCAGCTTCAGAACACAGCCGGCTCAGAAATCACCTTTAACCCGAAAGGCCTCCGATCAGGATAAGCGGGCTGGCGCTCAAACCTGATTCGGAGGTTGCGATGATGAATCTCCAGGAAAAGGACGTTTAACGCAGCAGCGCCAGGAACATCCCCGCCGCCACCGCCGAACCGATCACGCCGGCCACATTGGGTCCCATGGCCGCCATGAGCGGATTGACCCGACCTTCGGTGTGCTCGGAGACGAACTTCTGCACCACCCGCGCCGACATGGGCACCGCCGATACGCCCGCTGCGCCGATGCAGGGGTTGATGCGCTTGCCTTCGGGCAGGAACAGGTTGAGCAGCTTGGCGAACAGGATGCCGCCCGCCGTGCTGAAGGCGAACGCCACCGCGCCCAGCACCAGGATGAACAGGGTTTGCGGACTCAGAAAGGTGTCGCCCTGCATAGTCGCGCCGACCACCAGCCCCAGGAAAATGGTGACGATGTTGATCAGCGCGCCGCCGGCGGTTTTGCTCAGCCGGTCGGTGACGCCGGATTCCCGCAGCAGATTGCCGAACATCAACATGCCAATGAGGGGGGCGCTGGAGGGAATGGCCAGGGCGGTCAGCACGGTGATGAACACCGGAAAAATGATGACCGCCGTTTGGGAAACCGGCCGGGCCTGCGGCATGTTGATGGCGCGTTCCTCGGCAGTGGTCAACAGGCGCATGATGGGCGGCTGGATCACCGGCACCAGCGCCATGTAGCTGTAGGCGGCCACCGCCACCGCGCCCAGCAGGTGCGGGGCGAGGATGGCGGTCAGGTAGATGCTGGTGGGTCCGTCGGCGCCGCCGATGATCCCGATCGAAGCCGCTTCCTCCGCTTTGAAACCGAACAGATAAAAGGCGCCCAGCGCAGCGACAAAGATACCCAGTTGAGCCGCCGCGCCAAGCAGCAGGGTGATGGGCCGGCTCAACAGCGGCCGAAAGTCGGTCAACGCCCCAACCCCGAGAAAGATGACCGGCGGCAGCAACTGAGTCTTGATCCCCA
>JAKLIY010000116.1 GCA_022709365.1 Pseudomonadota bacterium | reverse complement strand
ATGTAACGCCTGGACGCGCCAGCCGGCCTTTTCCTTTTTCAGAACCGCCGAGACATTGAACCCAAATTCGCGGGTCTGACCGGATGGGTCGCTGTCCTTCATGTCGCAGGAAGCCATCAGCCAGGCGTTGTTGCCCTCCTCGCTCCCCGAGATGTCCGGGCAATCATGCTTCAGAGAACCGGCTTTGAAGGTTTCAAAAAAATGCTGGTAGGCCTCTTCAATCGCCGCCTTGCCTTTCCAGAATTCGCCGGGACCGGTGCCCATCAGCGCCACGTTGGGCGTGTCGGCGTACAGCGCCATCAGGGCTTTGAGGTCCTGCTTATTCAGGGCGTCATGGTGCTGGCGCACCACCGCCCGGAGTTCTTCACTGGCTTGCACCTTGGGTGCTTCGCTGGCCTTTTCGGCCTTTGGCGCTTCCGCCGCCCAGATGGGAGCCGCCAGCGCGCAACCAAGCATAGAGACTAACAGAAAACGTTGTTTTTTCATGAGAATGATACCTGGTAACGGGTTTGATGGGAGTTGAGGAGGTTAGCCATGATAACGTGAATGATTCATGAATTCCGAACGCTCGATCAGTGCGTTACAGCGTTTTTTACCCTTATCCGAGTGGTTTTACCGACCGTGCGCCTCGTCCAGCCGTTTCCGCAGCAAGCCGGCCCAATAGTCGAAGGCGGCTTCGGCATACGCCCAGGTGCTGTACGCCTTGGTGTAGGACGAAACGCCTTTCTCGACCGCCGAACCCACACCCTCGCTGACGTCGATGTTGTATTTCTTGCCAGCCTGCCGATCCACGTAGGCGGCCAGCACCTCGTTGCTCCGACTGTCGAGAAATTCGGCTTCGATAGCAGTCTGGCCCAGATAGGATGCGCCGGCGGCGCCCGCCGCAACGTCCGCCACGGTGGCGTAGGGCACCACCAGGGTCACCACGCTCATTTCCGGTTTGGTCGGGACCAAATCGGTGATCGCCACCCGCATCCGCAATACGTCGGGACCCGGTTGAGTCACCACTGGATAGGTCGGCGCCAGTGCCTTGACGAGGGCATTCTGGAAATAGTCGGTCAGCGCCTTCAATTCGGTCGGATCAATGCCCTTGTAGTCGGCGTCATCTTTGTACCAGACCCGCACTCGATCCAGCATCACCTTGTTGTATTGTTTCCAATTGACGTTGGGCTTGCGATAGCGTTCGGCGCCATCGCCATTCGGGATGGGTTGGAGCTTGGAGTAGTCGCTGAGAAAGCCGGCGTATTTCGGTTTGGCCCCGCCAGAAGGCGTGCTGGCGCAACCGGCGCTCAGGACGGCGCACAGCATGAGGAGGGGCAATAAAGTCTGGATGCGCGTCATCGTCTATATTCTTCGGATCATCAGGTTGAAAGGAGAAATTGTCCATACTTTGGCAGGAATCCCATTCCTTTGATCATGGGATTCAAACCGCTGAAGTATTAACGCAATTATCGCGCAAATTTGCTTATAATGCTGCTGAAAATCGGCGGCTTTTCAGGATGATTTTCTCATTTAAAAATCATCCGATCATGGCTAGTTATAGCTCATTCAGGGGAGTTCTCCTCGTGCAAGATTTACGTTGTTTTAATCATCCCATCCCGCGATTCCAGCTCCGGCCAAGCGCCGGGGCGGTGCTGACACTCCTGCTGAGCGTTGGCCCGGCGCTCGCGCTGGCCCAGCAGCCCACGCCGCCGGTCGAAGTCACAGTGGTTTCCGCCGCGCCGCAGACCACGCCGGCGACGTTCGAATACACCGGCAAGACCGAAAGCTCCCGGTCAGTGGAAATCCGCGCCCGGGTGGAAGGTTATCTGGACAAGATCGCCTACACCGAGGGCGATTTAGTCCGCACCGGGCAACTGCTGTTTCAACTCGATCCGCTGCCGTTTCAGGCCGCGCTGGACAGCGCCAAGGGCGATTTGGCCCGCGCCGAGGCGCAACTCACCAACGCCAGCGCGACCCTGGGACGAGTCAAGCCACTCGCCAAACAGAACGCCCTCAGCCAGAAAGACCTGGATGATGCTGTAGCTGCTGAACTCAGCGCCCAGGCGCAGGTGCAATCGGCCAAGGCGCAGGTCCGCACGGCCCAACTCAACCTGGGCTATACCACCATCAAATCGCCGCTGAACGGGCTGGCCAGCAAATCCGAGTTTCGCGTGGGCAGCCTCATCACCCCCGGCGCCAGCAGCCTGATGACCACCGTGCTGCAACTCGATCCGATCTGGTTCAATTTCGGCATCGGCGAGAACGATCTGCTGCGAATGCGGACCGAGGCGGCGGCGGGCCGTCTGAAAGGACCCGGTATTGATAAGCTGGAGGTGGAACTGATCCAGGCCGATGGCAGCGTCTTCTCGCAAAAGGGCCGGATCACCTTCGTTTCGCCGACGGTGGATCAGCAGACGGGCACCGTGACCCTGCGCGCCGAGATTCCCAATTCCGATCCCAAAACCCGGCTGGTTCCCGGCCAGTTCGCCAGGGTGCGGATCCAGGGCGCTTCTCGCCCCAACACCATCATGGTGCCGCAGCGGGCGGTGATGCAGGGGCCGCAGGGCAAATTCGTCTACGTAGTCGGCGCGGGCGACCAGGCCGAGGTCAAGCCGATCCAGGTCGGCGACTTCTACGGCGAGCAGTGGATCGTCACCTCCGGCCT
>JAKLIY010000115.1 GCA_022709365.1 Pseudomonadota bacterium | reverse complement strand
TCCGCGACCAGGGCGGCGGCATTCCGGCAGCGGAAGCCGAACGCCTGAAACGCCCCTTCACGCGGCTCGACACCGCGCGCAGCAACGCCACCGGCACCGGCCTCGGCCTCGCCATCGTCGACCGCATCGCCCGCCTGCACGACGGGCGTCTCGAACTGCTGCCCAACCCCGGCGGCGGCCTCCTGGCTCGCCTGGTGATCGACTGCCGGACGTAAGCCGGCGAAGCTGAGGCGCTTGTACAGATTCGCATGCAAAACCCGGGTTGACCGCGACTCTTCATTGGAGCGTCGTAATCCGGCCAACTCCAACCATTCGAACGATTGCTCAATAGCCACCATTGATTTCGTGCACGGCTCCGAAGCGGCTGTTTACGCAAGATCACACAGCTTTGCCACTTGTCGGGCCGCGGTGCAGCGCTTGCGGTCATTGGGTGTGGAAAGTCCAACTTCGGAAGTCGGCCATAACCCGCCGCACACTGCTTCCAGACAGCCGCCATATGAACGACTGCTGCACTTCAAGACCTGCCCCTAACCGAATAGTTTTAACGTCAGACCAAAAACCCCCCGAATCAGTGACGTCGTTCAGTCGGACTGAGTCACATTGGAGACCAGAACCTTATCAACCCGGTTCTTGTCCATGTCCATTACCTCAAATCGCCACCCGGCAGCTTCAAAATGGTCCGTCGGGGCGGGGATACGTCCGAGTGCGTGCATGAGGAATCCGCCCAGTGTATGGAAGCCTTTGTCTTCTTCACCTGGTAGCTCATCCTCAATGTCGAGTACCGATTTCATACGTTCGACACCGACGTCGCCATCGACCAGCCAGGAGCCATCCTCGCGCTGAATCATGTCGCGCTCTTCTGGCTTTTCTGGTTCGGAGAGTTCTCCCACAATGGCCGACATGACGTCGGTCAAGGTCACCACGCCCTCAACATCACCGTATTCATCAACAATGAGGGCGAACTGGAGACGCGCACGACGAAAGTTCTCCAGCAACTGAGTTGTGGTGACTGTTTCTGGGACATACAGCGGTGGGTGGAGGACTGACTCAATATCGGCGGCGGTGACGCAATGGCCACCCGGCAGCGCTTTCTTGAGGAGGTCTCCGGTCTGCAAGATGCCGAGGACATGCTCCATGCCATCCCGACAAACGACAACCCGCGAAAACTCGGTTTCAATGATTCGTTGACGAGCGACCTCGTCGCCTTCGTCTAAATCGATGACGAACATCTCACGGCGCGGCGTCATGATGGCCGCAATTTTTTGCTCATCCAAGCGCAGGACGTTGGAGACGAGTTCCTGTTCGCTTTCATGGAAGACGCCGGCCTCGGAACCTTGCTCCATCAGCACCTTGATTTCGTCGTTGGTGACTGGAGGCTCTTCTTTACGACGTGCGCCCAAAATGCTCAGAATTGCGGTGGAGGAACTGGACAGCACAACCACCAGAGGATGCGTCACCTTTGCCAACAGCATCATCGGTCGGGCAATCAGCGAAGCGATGCCTTCGGGCGCCAGAATAGCCAAGCGTTTGGGCACCAACTCACCGACCACGACCGAGAAATAGGTCAGCGCCACCACGGTGATGGCTAGGGCTACGGTCTTGGCGTAAGGTTCAAGCAAGGGAAAACCCGCCATCCAGGCGGCCAACGGGTCAGCGAGCGCGGCTTCACCGATGGCGCCACTCATGATGCCAACCGATGTGATACCTACCTGAATCGTGGATAGGAAACTGGAGGGGTCCTGGTGCAGAGAGAGTGCCGCTTCTGCACCCGGGCTGCCATCGTCTGCCAGATTTTGGAGTCTCGCCTTGCGCGAGGAGACGACTGCTATTTCGGACATGGCGAAAACGCCATTGATAATGATGAGAACGACTAGAAGTAATATATCCATGGTTGAAACCGCCCTACGCAGTCAACATGCGTGCGGTTTCGGTGTTGAAGAGCGGCGGAGTATAGCAGCAGCGAAGCCGCCAGCCCTTTATGGGCTGAATGGGTTGTATGAACCGCCCCGGATTAAATTGACACTTAGCGACCGCTCCGCTCGGCAAGCCGCCGCTGGAACATTCACGCCTCCAATGACGGCAACGGGTCGGGTGGAGCCAACCGAGTTTGGAAATTGAATGTCTCTTCCCAGTTTGTTTGAGCCATCGACCGCACCGTTTCCATACCTGCGGTGGTGTCTTGCATCCTTGGGGTGGCCGGTGCGGTCATCCGTATGAGTTTTTTAATTTATAAGTATTCCGGGAGTGGGTTACACAATCCATTCGTGTGCGCATTTCTTGCACTGGGCGCGAAACCAGACGTCGCGTCCGAGATCGTCGATGTCGGGGTCGCTGCCCTCGGGTAGCGGGGTGGGACCGGAATCCAGCACCCGGAATTTTCCATAAGCGTTGCAGGCAGGACAAACTGCCCGCTGGCCCAGCAGCTCGGCAATATCCAGCATGCTGCGGTAGCGATGCCATGAAACTAGTCCGGCCGCAATGCCGCCAAAGATCAGCAGAATTCCGGCGCTTCTCGATGCGGCGGTGTGTTGACCGAAAATCTCGACCCCGCTGGCCGTGGCAATGATGCCCAGGAAACAGGTCACCAGCCAGGCATGCGTTTCGATCAACTGGCGTTCATACCAGACCCGAAAGCCGCGTTTGCGGATGATGTCCA
>JAKLIY010000114.1 GCA_022709365.1 Pseudomonadota bacterium | reverse complement strand
ACCGGCATCCAGGCCGCCGATCTGGCCGGGCGCAAGCTGAGCATGGACCAGGGTGTAGCCATGCGGGCGCTGATCGCCGAGATCGAGGCGACCGTCGAAGAGCTGGGCCAGGCGCCCGGCGACGACATGGCTGTGATCCGCGACGGCTTGCGCGACGGGGCCCAAGCGCTGACCGAAGCTACCGAATGGATCCTGGCCGAGCGCGACGCCAACAACGTCATGGCGGTGTCAGTGGATTATCTGATGTTGGCCGGCACCGTCTGCGGTGGCTGGCAGATGGCCCGGGCGGCGCTGGCGGCGCAGAACAAGCTGATGACCGGCGCGGATTCGGTGTTCCACGAAGCCAAGCTGGTCACCGCCCGGTTCTACGCCGAGCACGTTCTGCCCAAGGCCGGCGCGTTGCTGCGCTCGGTCCGGAGCGGCGGCGCATCGATCCTGGCGCTGACCGAGGGGCAGTTCTAATTGTTCGACGGCCACCCCATCAAATCCAGCCTTCTCGGCGCTGGGCTGCTGGATCGGCGGCCCGGGCGCGGAACCGGAGCCGCGTCACGCCGCGGCTAACGCGCACGCGGCGGCGGCAAAAAAGTCGTTACCCAGCGCGGAGGGCGTCGGCGCTGGGAATGGAACCGACTCCAATGCATCCAGCGCCCTCTCGAGCAATTCGACATCGGTGCATTGCCGCGCTTCCGCCAACGCCTGAAACCGCGCCGCCACTGCCCTTGGCGCCCGGAACGACACGGGCATCCACCCTGCCGCTTTCTTCTGTTCCCGTATGGATAGCGCCATGTTGGCTCCCCCGTTAGCAGTTTGAAACGTAGCCCCTGAACATCGACCCGGATTCGGGCCGCGATCACCCCCTGCTGGATTCGCGATCAGCATCCGATATCGGTCCTGCTTAATTCTTGACTTTTTTTGTCAAGAATAAGAAAGAGCGAGAAGTTTGCGGGGACAGTGAAACCGAAAACGGGGTTGAGCGAGTGGCCATGTCGGGATTTTTGGATAAGTCGATGCAGAGACCCTGCCTTCTCCCCTCATGCCTGGAGAAACTTCAGAAAGTCTTTCAAGGCGACTATCACCCAGCAATTCTCAATTTAAAACATTTTGAATATCATGGTCTTCCCTGAAGCATCTGGAAAAAGTTGCATGGTCTTTCCTTTTTCTCCAAAACCGCCGCCCTTCACCGCCACCACGTTGATTGCACGGATCCGCACGGCTTTTCGCGAGTTCCCCGACGAGCGACGGGGAGGCAACCGCCAGCGCTATACCGTGGACGATGCGGCCTTAAGTGCTTTTTCGGTGTTCTTCACTCAAAGCCCGTCGTTTCTGGATTACCAGCGCCGGATGCAGCGGCGGCTGGGACGGAACAACGCGCAAAGCCTGTTCGGCGTCCATCAGATTCCGTCGGACAACCAGATCCGCAACCTGCTCGATCCGGTGCCCCCCGAGACCCTGTTCCCCGTGGTGGCGGAGATCAGTGAAGGGCTGTATCACGGTGGTTACCTGCAATCGTTCCGGTCGGTCTTCAATACCCTGCTCGTGGCCTTCGATGGCACCGAGTATTTCGCGTCGCAGAAGCTGGGGGGTGACTGCTGCAATCAGCGGACCCTCAGCAACGGCGCCACCCAGCATTACCCTGTCGTCCTGACGCCGGTGATCGTGGCGCCAGGGCCGGCGGCTGTAGTGCCGCTGGCGCCCGAGTTCGTTAGCCCCCAGGATGGCCACGACAAACAGGACTGTGAACTGGCGGCCGCCGGCCGTTGGCTGGCGCGGTGGAGCGCGCGCTATGCCCCGTGGGGGATCACCGTGCTGGGCGATGACCTCTATAGCCACCAACCGTTCTGCCAGGCGATCCGTGACCAGGGTGGCCATTTCCTATTCGTCTGTCGCCCGGACTCGCATCCGACCCTGTATGAATGGGCAGCTGATTTCGATCGCCTGGGGTACGTCCGCACGGTGGTCAAGACCCGGTGGACCGGCAAAGAGCGGCTCATCGACACCTACCGTTACGTCCTTCAGGCACCACTGCGCGATAGCGACGATGCGTTGCTGGTCAATGGGTGCGAACGGACCACCCCGATTTGTACTTCTTCAGCCCCGATTCGACCGTGATTGCCGTTAAAAACTTTCCGTTTTTAGGGCTAATTACGGAAAGTTTTGGCGAGCAACAAGCGAAAACAGGCCTCACGGAATTTTCTGGGGTTTGGGCTTAGAACCCCTGGAAGGCGTTGAAGCCGAGCTGCATCTGGGTGAAGCCAAGGATTTGCAGACCGGGAATCTGATCCTGCACCCCGACTCACCGGCTTTGACCGCTCGCCTGCGCGCCGCTGGCGGCACGGTTCGAGATGCGGATTTACACCGACGATCCCATAGCCGCTCACGAACTGGGGCGGCACTTCATCACGCCGCCCTTGGGCGGAGTTGATTTTGCCGCTGGCCGTCTGCCGCAGCGGCGCCCGGCCGCCCTCAGCCGTTGGCCCCGTTGTTTATACCATCATCAAATATTAAAAACCCCGACAAATACACACCAACCACACCAACCCCTACCCGCTCTCCAGCCCCGTCACCAACGACCGGGCTTTCGATCAGCGCGCGACCCGAATGAAAAGCCCCCGATTTCAGACCAGTGGGGAGTACGAAAAACCCCGCCGGATGGCCAAAGGGTCCGGAAATT
>JAKLIY010000113.1 GCA_022709365.1 Pseudomonadota bacterium | reverse complement strand
CGTACTACCTGCTGGGCGAGGTGGAGAGGCCCGAGGGCCGGGGACCGGCGCTGACGGGGCGGCTGGATCGCGTGGACACTTACAACCCGGCCCGCTACCGGGGCGGCATCCTGCGCCTGCATTACGCCCGTGCCCGCGAACTGGGGTCGTGGCTGGACCTCGTGGCCGTCCGGGGCGAGGGGGTGGTGCAGTTCTGGCTCAAGCCCGGCGAGGCGACGGTGACGCTGGGGGCGGGGGAGGAACGGGAGGTCGAGAAGATGCCGGTGCAGTTGAAGCGGTTCTTGTGAATATAAAACCAAGGGTGTGAGCGAGCCGGCCAGACCTCAACGGCCGTATCGCACCCGACCGGGTGAAGCGGTCTTGGCGGCTGGTCCCGTAGCCTGCTTGGGGTGTCGTCATCTTACGGTGACCCTTTCCTATCCGAAGGAAAAGCCCCGTGCGGACGCGCACGCGGGGTGTTGTGGGAGCCGGGGGAGAGAAACCCCCGGCGACCCGATTAGCCCGGCTGCCGCCGCCTCGCCAGCGCCGACTTTCGATATGCGATCCTTTTTTACTTCGCCGCGCCTTAATTCGCCGGCAGAATGCCCTTGGCCCGAAACGCATCAAAGGTAATCTGTTTACGCAGTGGCAAGTCGGATGCGCTGCGGGTGTCAATATTCAGTGCGAACAGCCATATGCCTTCGGCGACTTCCACATAACCCACATACCAGCCAACGGCCGGTGCATTGCGAGCCGCCCAGCCAGTTTTAGCGTACAAACGATAGTGCGGCGTCTGTTCGGAAAGCATAATGGACTTCAGGGTATCGTAACTACTCGCACGAAATGGCAAGTGACCCGAGACCACCTGCTTGAGAAAAGCAACCTGCTGCTCCACGCTGATGGTTAGCGAACCGTCCAACCAGAATTGCGTTCCATCGAAAGGTTCGCGCAACTCACCGTAGTGCGCGCGGCGGATATAAGCAGGGTATTTCGCCGCCCCAACTCTCCGCGCTAACTCCTGATAGCACCAAACGCAACTGACTCTGAATGCAGAGTCCAGAGTCTGGTCGCGGTTCCAATCGGCGATTTCGTAAAGAGTACCATCCCATCGAATGATCGAATCTCCTCCGGCTATCACGCCTTCCTCAAGAGCGATCAGGGTGTTCAGCACCTTAAACGTAGACGCAGCGGTGAAAGCCTGCTTCGAACGGACATCGTTGTGGACAAAACGCTGACCAGTCTTTGTTGATTCGATCAATAGAGTTCCGGCAACCCGCGCTTTGTTGAACAGGTCAGCTATAGCCGCATCTTCGGCATCAGCGAAGACGGAAAAGCAGAAAAGAAAAATGGATATGAGTAGCTTTGGCATTGTCGATGGCGTGGAAAGTATGGGCTAACGGGGCGGCGGATCAGCCGCGACGGGTGGGAAAGCCGCAGGATGCCTCATAACCTTGCCACCCCCTGCTCCATCCACGCCGGCCCGACGTGGGTGTCAATCTGGGTGGTGGCGACGCTCTCATGACCCAGGAGCGCCTGGATGTCCACCCGTTCCGCCCCGGCGTTGAGCCGGTGGGTGGCGTAAGTAGGGGGCTTATGCCGCATGCGGCATAAGCGCCAATACGACCATGCCCACTTGACCCAGCCGCTGTTGCGGGCGCAGTTGCACGACTGGGGGATTGAAATCTCCGCCGGTCAACCCAACCGCCTGCTGACCGAGGGGCACAACGCCTTCCACGAGGAAAAGGCCGAGATCAAGACGGCCGGGTTGGCGACGTCGAGCTACCTTCAGGCGGACGATACCGGTGCCCGCCCTCAGGGCCAGAACGGGTATTGCACCTGTATTGGCAACAAACGGTTTGCCTGGTTGGCCAGTACCGAGTCCAAGAGCCGGGTCAATTTTCTGGAACTGCTGCAGGCCGAGTGCGGCTACGCGGTCAACGTCGAGGCGCTGGCCTCTATGGTCGAGCGGGGCTTGGCGGCTGGGCATGGCGAGTGGCGGGCGGCGCGCCTGGCCGGCGCCCGGCTGCAGGTCCTCGCGCGGGAAGGGCATCATTCCCTGCCGATCCGCCACGGTTACCGCATCCTGCAGGACCTGCTGGTGGCCCCTGCCGACGGATAATCCGGGGGCACCCGACCGGCGACGCGGGACAACTCTGTGGACGGCCAGCCACTTCCGGCGCGCCGCGCCTTTCAGGGATTGATGAAACGTGTTGGATACGGTCAGGCTGCCATCTTCACGGCTGTTGAGGAGATTTTTGTCAAGACGGCTCCCAGTTTTAAGATCGAACCATTTTGATCGGACCAGCTTGACTCGAAACAGCAATTCAAATTGACCTTGATTTGACTGTTTTTTTAGAAATCATTTTTCCTGTAACTTTTTTGCGCTAACGGTGTTTGCGGCGCAGGGCCAAAGCGTTGCCTTCATCCGAGCATTGATCCTGCAGTGTGGTACTCATGACGCTCATCCGATCTCGTAGTTCATCACCGGGAAATCTATAGTAAAAATAGTGGTTCTTTACAAGAACTGGCATTTTATATGCTCCATTAGAACAGTCCAATCAACGTAGGTGAATGATGAGTGGAGCGCGCTGTGCACGTATAGTCCTTTCGGTTACTCCCATTATCACCCCAAGGTTGTTCAGGTGGCAGGGACGCGGCGATGTGGACTGTCTTTGGTTGAAAAATAGTGATGGTTGCCTCCCGAGATTCAAATTCATTAACGGTAGGT
>JAKLIY010000112.1 GCA_022709365.1 Pseudomonadota bacterium | reverse complement strand
CGCAGGCAGAAGTAGGGCATGTCGGTGGGGAAGCCCGATAGCGGGTGGTAGGCCAGACCACGGCCCCATAGCCGTTCGGTGACCGCATTGAACGCTACCGATGCCGAGGGGAGTTCGTGGCAGGACTGGAAATACGCTTCAACGCTGTCCAGCACTTGCGACTGGTAGGTTTTGGGGGTGAAGGAATTCATTGCCGAAGCTTTTTCGGGACGTATCCCCATTCCTCGAATTGCCGGGTTAGCGTCGGATCGTCCTGAAAGGCTTTAAAATAGAGAAATTCTGGCGCCAAGTCAGCGCCATTTGGCCATGTGACCGTTTCCAGTTCGGGCTCGACCGCTACTTGCGCGAATAACGCCTGGTCTCTTAGCGGTTCAAACACTGGTCCCGAAAGGGCATCGGCGAGATTGGCTTCACCCTGCCGACCGTCATTAAATGTGAGTCGAATAGCGTATTCGTGCAAATATTCAACTCTCGTCACATGCAAAAACATGGCGTTCACTCCAATGGATCGATGGGACTGGGCATTTCCGAGCGCCGGCATAATTCCCAATTAACCATCAGTTCATCTCGATGCAGGTCGTACCACTCCAGAACCAGTCGCAAGGCCCGTTTTGGAAACTCCCCGCGCACGGTTCCGGTCAGGATGTTCACCGTGATTTCATAACTGCCATATTTGGCATGAAAATGGGGCGGCGCATGATCATTCCACAGCATGGTAATGATGATGCCCAGAAATCGGCTGATGACCGGCATATCACATCTCCAGCGCATAGGGCGTTTGCTTGAAGGTGATGTTTTCCCGCTGCGTGCGGGCGCCCAGCCGATTGGCGGCGGCGTAGATCACCTTGGGGCCATCGAACTTCGGCAGCGCCTCGAACACCGAGCCGGTCAGCACGTTGCCGCCCGCCGCCGACTGGTCCTTGAGGATGCCGTTGTAGAGCAGATAGATCGCGCGGCCTTCATGCACGCCGAGCAGGGGTGAATCTGCCTGGCCGGTGTAGCCGCCGCCGGTTTCGGCAAACCAGACGAATTCGGCCAATTGAGCGAACGTCACGTTCGCGCGGACCTGACCCTCGGCGGTGAAGAGCGGTTCGGCGGACAGGCGGCAGAACTGGAAGCCGCCGCCCAGCCCGGCGATGGTTTGCCCCTTGGCGTTGGTGTAGCCGCTGGCGACGCGCTGCACCCGTTCGGCGGTGACATTGCGGGCGATGCCTTCATCCATTTCGACCAGGATGAAACGGCGGTGGCCACCGTCCTCAGCGTTCTGCTTGAGCACGGCGTGGCCGGTGGTGCCGGAACCGGCGAAACTGTCCAGAATCAGTGAATCGGGGTCAGTGGCGATTTGCAGGATGCGCTGAATGAGGCGGGCGGGTTTGGGAGTGATGAAGACATCGTCGGAAGTGTTGAAATCAACCAGTTCCAGCAGTTCTTTTTTGGCTTCTTGGGTATGGCCGACCTCGTTGTAGAACCATAGCGTTTGCGGGACACGGCCATCTTTAACTTCATGCAGAAATCGCTTGATCTGGGGGATGGCGTTACCGTCCTTACCCCACCAGATGCGATGGTCACGATCTAATTCCTCGAATCGCTCTTTGGAAACTCGCCAGTACATACCCTTGGGTGGTGATTCAATCACACGCCCGGAAGGACATGTAATCGGATATGTTCCTGCGGAGTAGTAGTTTCGGGCCGACAAATCGCTGGTTTTCCAAACCCCGCGTGGGTCGTTGTCCGGGTTCTTGTACGCAGCGTTCTGTTCCTCGGTTCGTGGGAGGAGATTCGGTTTCCAGATTTCAGCCTTGGCCGCATAGACGATTACGTAGTCGTGATCTTCTGAAAAGTGTCGAGCCGAGTTTTTGGGTGAATACACCTTCTGCCAAAGCACCGTCGTAACAAAGTTCTTCGCCCCAAAAATCTCATCCATCAACAACCGCAGCGTCGCCACTTCGTTGTCGTCAATGGACACGAAGATCGCCCCGTCCTCACGCAGAAACTGCCGCAACAGCACCAGGCGCGGATACATCATGCACAGCCAGCGGTCGTGGCGGTCCAGCGTTTCGCCTTCCTTGCCGACCACTTCGCCCAGCCAGCGGCGGATTTCCGGGCTGTTGACGTTGTCGTTGTAAACCCAGCCCTCGTTGCCGGTGTTATAGGGCGGGTCAATGTAGATGCACTTCACCTGACCGGCGTAGCGGGGCAGCAGGGCCTTGAGCGCATGAAGGTTATCGCCCTGGACGATCAGGTTGCCTGTGTCGGCGATTCCACAAGAAAGCTCTGGCACGGGTTCCAGCAAACGGAACGGTACGTCCTTGTGGTGTTTGACGACGGCCTCCTTGCCGATCCAGTTCAGGGTGGGCATTGTTGATCCTGTGTCTGATGACTTATCCCGGCGCCCTTGCCGATGATTAGAAGCAACGGTTTGTTCACCGTCACGTCATCTTGATCACAAGGCGCTTGCCGCAGGCATGTGCGTACTTACGCAGCGTTGCGAATGATGGGGAGTGATTCTCGTTCCTCAGCGACGCCTCAAGGCGCGACACGGCGCTCTTGGTGGTACCCATGCGCGCCGCTACTTCTTCCTGAGTCAGTCCGGCCTGCTTGCGGGCCTTGAGCAGTTCACCCAGCGCCGCATATTCCTCTTCCAGCGCATCCCAAGCTTCCTTAAAGCCGGGGCGGTTCATGGCCTGGTCAAGCTCCGCCTTGACGTTGAGCGGTACCGGATTGAATGGATCGTTATCCACGATTGATTTCC
>JAKLIY010000111.1 GCA_022709365.1 Pseudomonadota bacterium | reverse complement strand
GTGGTTGTCACCGGCGCGCTGGCTGGCCGCCTGCCGGATCGCTCGCATGATGGCGAAAGCGACTTCCAGCCGCACCCGCCCCAGCGCCTCATCGTCAAGGAAGTTGAAAAACCGCTGGGTCTCGCTGTCGGGCCGTTCGGCGTCGCGCCGGAAGTTGTCGAGAATGGCGTCAATTTCCTCCTCGTCGAGATTGCCTGGCCGGGCCAGTTTTCTGCGGGCCGGTCCCTCAAAATGCTCCAGCCAGCCCTGGGAGTCGACCGTTTCGACGGCGGCGATCAGGCGGGCGACATCGTGGTCCTTGTCTGCCGCTGGTCGCTCGACGGGGTCGGCGAACTGGATCGGGACGATGTCCGACTTCAGCAGGTCAGTATTCAGGCGCTGGCCCAGACGGGTCGCCAAGGCTTGCAGATAGGTGGCGGAGTCGGGGCTGACCAGCGTAGCGAGGTCAAGTGACACTTCGGCGCAGAACGCGGATAGCGCCTCGTCCAACCCTTTCCTGAAGACGGCGACAGCGTGGGTCAAGTCCTGGGCGCGTTCCAGAACTACCCGACCGCCCACCTGAGCATCCACGCCTTTCGGCGGCAGGGTGGCGTCGCGGATAAAACCGGCATCTTCGCCGGACCGGAACGCCTTGGCGAAGGCTTCGAGACCCCACAACCGGCTGAGAAGACCACGGGTGTTCACTCGCAGGCGCTGATCCTGAGTGTCGTAGGAGAACAACGGCCACGCCCGGGGTCCAGTGGCGGTGGGGTCTGGTGGGATCGCCTGGGCGAGCAGTTCGACCAGGGTGACGAGATCAATGGAGGGCGGGCGTTTGGAGACGCTGACGCTGGCGCCGCGTGGTTCGGAAGTCATGGCGGTTCCTGCCTGTTGGAGTGGTTGCCGACGGTTTCCTGGGTAGCAGCGCCCGTGCCAGGTGAGGGTAAACAGGATTAGCGGTTGATGATAGTCAATAACAACAGAGTGTTGTCGGAGATGTGCTTTGGGATAACGCGTTGCTGGCGGCGGCCAGGATATAAAATTTCTTATGTGATAAGAAGATTTTGACTTTATCTCCGGGCTGGAAGCCAACAGGAGTAGGCTGACATATTGCTCTTAAGCTATGTATTGCTAGTGTTTCAACCAAGCTGAATTGACGAATTGTAGGATGGGGTTCGCAAGCTCACCGCATCCTACTGATATTTACCCATACTTGAAGTCAACTAAGGTCGGTTGAAGTACCAGGGCAATCGCGCTATGCGGTAGCCGGACTGGACTGGCCGAGGAGCAGGCGCAACCGGTAATCATCGTTGAGGGCGGCGCGGAGTTTGCGACGGCGGATGCTGTCGCGCGGGGGGCCGTGGTGGCGCAGCATGTTCAAGGCCACCCGGCGGATCAAAGCCAGGTTTTCTGCCGAGTGATCGTGGCGCGTCCGACAGGCATCTTCGCCAAATTGCACGTCCAAACCCCAATGCTGTTGAGTTTCGATGCCCCAGTGACCGCGCACGGCGGTCGCGAACCGATCGCGATCCGGGAACGAGCCTAAAAAATACCGACATTCCGTGCTGGCGTGGTCGCCGATGATCCGCGTGGACTCGACCCGACCGACAGCCTGAAGCCGCCGCCACGCCGGCTTGGCCTCCAGCCAGTCAATCCGGTCACTGAGGGCATAGCGGCGGAGCTCAATCCGCCCGTGATCTTTTTCCACCGTCTCGATCACCGCCAACCGCCCGCGCGCCACTTCGGTATCCAGCCAGAGTTGGACATCCGCGCTCAACGTCGGCTGATTGTCCTTGAGGGCCAGCACGTCATCGGCCCCCCCTCGATGATCTGATCGGCAATGGCCTTTTGGCCGCCCATGGCATCGATCGAGACCACCGCCCCCTGCCGGTCCAGCAACCCCAGCAGCTCAGGAATGGCGGTGATTTCATTCGACTTCTCGGCTACCGCCCGCTGGGCCACCACCCAGCGCGCCCGACCGGCAAAGGCGCTGACGAGATGCACCGCCGGGTTGGCACCGTCCCGACTGCCCCGGAGCGCCTTCCCATCGATGCAGACCTGTTCATTCCCCAAGCCCGGCAGCGCCGCCGTCGCCCAGGCGGTGAAGGCCGTCCGAAACGCTACCGGATCGATCCGCCCCAGCACGTCGCAGGGTGTCGTGCGAGGGAATGCCGTTGGGCCGGTCCAGAAAGCCCCGCAACCAGGTCTCCTTCTCCTCGGCGAAGGCTTCCATCCCCACCCAGTCTTCCACCCCGCTCAACACCGCACAGAGGACAATCATCAGAATATCATGGAGTTTGTGGAGCTTGTTGCGCGTCTCGCGGCGCGGATCGGGCAGACTGGCAAAATACGGGCGCGGGCCGAGTAGCTGGGGCCGCATCTGGTTTCTCCATCCGATCAATCGCGTCCCCTTACCCCGGCAATCCACCTCCTGTCAACCCACTACATAGCGCGATTGCCCTGGTTGAAGTACTAGCTCAATCGACGGTAGATGCGCCGCATGGTTACAGTTACCGGTTGCACTGCGGAACGACGGCGGGAGAACCCCTGGTGTGCTTTGACAATGAAATTGGTAGGGGCGATCACGGCCACATTGTCGATACCGAACAACCCTACCGATTTACGACGCTGGATCAACTGCTGACAGATTTTGAAGTCGCGATCAAACCGCTCTTTTCGCACAGCGGGGGTGGAGGGTGGGGCAGGTCGTCGAACTGGCGCAACCGCGCCATGTCCAGCACGGTGATGTGTCGGCCTTTCACCGCAATCAGCCCGGACTCGGTCAGACCGTGCA
>JAKLIY010000110.1 GCA_022709365.1 Pseudomonadota bacterium | reverse complement strand
GCCTGGAAAGCGGCGGTGAGTTCGGCGATCAGGGTTTCATCAAAAGCGTTGTGCCGGTCGGGACGGTTCATCCAGATCGTCACTACGCTGTTTTGCCGTTCGATTTCCAGAGTCTGAAACATGGTTCCGTCTTCCTGGTGAATATCCGGACGAGTGATGGCGATTGGCGGATTCTCGATTTTGACGATGGATACCACAGCGCTCTCTGGATGTCTGGATGAAAATTGCCGCTTTGGCGGACTAACTCTTTAACCCGCCTTAAAATCTGGCAAGACGAAAACCCCCGTTGCCGTAGCGGAGTGTCGGCGAGTCCCCGTAACGGAGGGCGGAACGGACCCATGCGGGAGGTTCGTCCCAGGCGCCGCCCCGCACTACGCGAGGGTTTGATGCACCCTCACGAACACATTCCTGCTCCGCGCCGCCATAACTCTCGTCATACGCTGAGCAGGTCCATTCCCACACGTTGCCGAGCATGGCGTGGAGCATCCAGCCATTGGGCTGAAACGAACCCACGGGCGCGGTATTCACATAGCCGTCATCGCAAGCGTGGACGGTCAGATTGGGAAAAATCTTCCTTGCCGTCTGGTCCGCCACGTTGGCGTACCAGCAGGCTTGATTCGGGTCATCGCCCCAGTGCCGCACCGTCGTTGTCCCCGCTCGCGCCGCGTATTCCCATTCCGCTTCCGTGGGAAGGCGGTAGGTTTGGCCGGTTTGCCTGGAGAGCCACTTGGCGTAGGCCATCGCGTCGTTCCAGCTCACGCACACCACCGGGTGCGTGTCGCTCTGCTTGAAGTTCGGGTTCCACCAGTTGTATCCGGCCCGGTAGCCATCGTTCCATTCGCTCCCTTCCCGATAGGTAATTGAACAGCCCTCATACCCTCCCTCATTCCGCTCGGCATCCGTTTTATGGCCGCTCACCTCGATAAACCGCCGGAATTCTCCTCGCGTCACTTCGTGCTGAGCGATGGCAAAAGGCCTCTTGATGACTACCACATGTTGGCGTTCGTCGGTGTCACGCCCCGCTTCTCCTTCCGGCGCTCCCATCTGAAATTTCCCGGCTGGAATCACCACCATCGCCGGCCCCTCGCCACCATCCCGAAGCTTGTCGCGGAAGATCTGGCCGGGGGCGGGAAGCGATGAGGGCGGTGTTTGCGGAACGGATTCCGCCGGTGGCGGGGGCGATACCGGCGCCACGGTCGGGAAAGACGCAGGTTCCGCCGGCTTCTGCGCCGACGGGGTGGGCTTTACCCTCAACGATGGCGAAAAGGCCCAGAACAGACCCGCCGCCGCCAGTAACAGGAACGCGGTCATTGCCCACATCCGGGGTTTCAACGCTGGGCGCGGGGATGACTCCCCTTCCCGTTTTGGCCCTGCCTGAAGCTTCTCTTCCTGCCGCAACACGGTGCGAAGTCGGTGCCCGAACTCCGCGACGGATTGCAGGCGTCGGTCCGGTTCGACCGCTAAAGCTTGCCGCAAAAGGACATCGAAGGCAGGCGACAGGTCAGGGCTGAAATATCGGGCTGGTTTGAGAGCGTCGCCCTGTTTGCGTTCGAGCGCCGGAGGCGGAACCTGCGCGGTCAGCGCGAAATAGAACGTGGCAGCGGCGCCGTACACATCGGTCCACGGGCCTTGCCTGCCCTGAATATGCTGCTCGTAAGCCGCATAGCCGCTGGTGTAAACCGCCAGGCTGCGGCTGTGGTCGCTGACCACCTGCCGCGCCGCGCCAAAGTCGAGCAGAATGGTTTGGCCCTGGTGGGTGCGATAGAGGTTGCGCGGCTTGACATCCCGGTGCATGAATCCCTGGTTATGCACCGTCTGCAAGCCGTCCAGGACCGGCAGCAACAGGTCCAGCGCTGACCGCCATGGCAACTTCCGGCTTGGCTGGCGGGCCAGGTAATCGTGGAGCGTCTCTCCTTCGTAGTAATCCATCACCAGATAGGCGGTGCCGTTCATGGCGAACAGATTGAGCACCCGCACTACGTTGGGGTGCTGCAACTGGGCCAGGGTGCGCGCCTCGCTGATGAATGCCTTCAGGCCGTAGTTGAACAGTTCGCTGGTTTCCCGCGAGAGCAGCACCAAGGTCTTCTGGTCGCCGGATCGCCCCACGAAATCGCTCGGGTAATACTCCTTAATTGCCACTTTCATGTGCAGTTTCAGATCGAAACCACGATAGGTAATGCCAAAGCCGCCCTGTCCCAGCCTTTCGCCGATGACATACTGCTCCAATTGCGTCCCCACGGGCAGTAATGACAACGAACGTGGCGCATGGGGGTTGTAACCACAACGCGGGCAGGTCGGGGTCTCTCCCTCCTCGCGTGGCTGGAAACACCCCGGGCACAGCGGGGTTGACGGCGCGGCCATGGGCGAATCTCCTTGGGTGTTGCTTGCGACAGGCTCAGCCGGAACAGGGCGAACCGGGTGAAATCGTCAAAGGACACGAGCATTGCTCGACGACCGCAAGAATATCGGCGATTTCACCCGCTATCGCCAGTGGCGACTGGGCGTTAAGGCGATTTCCATAAAAGACCTTACCAGGCCGACCTCTGTAGGGACACGGCGCCGCCGTGTCCCTACTGGCCCCACAGGTATAATCTTTCCAGGAAATGACCTAAGGCCCAGTAAAGCCAAGACCGGGATTGAGAGCCGTTTTTTCAACCTCTTCGCACATACCGCCAGGCCGCGAGCGCCCTTACATCCTGAACACGCCAAACTGCGTCGCTGGAATCGGCGCGTTGAGCGCCGCCGACAGGCTTAATCCCAGAATTCGCCGGGTCTGGGCCGGGTCCACCACGCCGTCGTCCCACAGCCGGGCGGTAGCGTAGTA
>JAKLIY010000011.1 GCA_022709365.1 Pseudomonadota bacterium | reverse complement strand
CACCTCATTCTCCTGAGCTTAATCCTGATGAACAGGTTTGGAATCAAATTAAACATCGTGGCGTTGAGAAGAAACCGATTAAAAATAAGAGAGATTTAGAGCATCGCTTGTCTGTTGGTCTGGAAAAATTGAAGAAAAATATTGAAAGAATTCGCTCATTTTTCAAGCTTCCCACGACTCAGTATGCCAATCTCGAAGAGGCCCCTGTGTAAGGTATGTCTGGATATCTATTGGATAAACTATGATCATAAAAGACAGTCCCAGCCTGAAAAATTATCCTTTGCAAGAACTCGCTCAAGCCTATCAAAGAGCAAGGTGGAACGCCGCTAAACAAACCCACTTGCCACTCTCTACTTTCCCTGAGACATGTTCCTATGCTTTAGATAAAATTCTTGCCGAAGATTGGCTGCCCGAATAGCGGTTTATCCAAACCAAATCCTGCCAGGATGATCCATGCCCACCGAATACCCCCTCTGCATCGACCTCGACGGCACCCTGCTGAATTCCGACCTGCTGCTGGAATCGGCTTTAGCTCAAGTCAAACAAGCGCCGCTATCCATCCTCAACTGGCCGTATTGGCTGATGGGGGGCAAGGCGAACCTCAAGGCGAAAATCGCCGAACGGGTGGAACTGGATATCGGGACTTTGCCCTACAACCAGGAATTGCTCACGTTTCTCCGCGAGCAGAAGGAACAGGGACGAACCCTGGTGCTGGTCACTGCCTCGCACCGCCAATTCGCCGAACCGATTGCCGACCATCTCGGCCTGTTCGATGACGTGCTGGCCACCGACGGTGACCGCAATCTGGCCGGCCCGCACAAGGCCGAAACGCTGGTGGAACGTTACGGCGAACGTGGTTTCGACTACGCGGGCAACTCCGCCGTCGATCTCGCGGTCTGGAAACACGCCCGCCGCGCTATCGTGGTCAACGCCGGCGCATCCATCGCCAACCAGGCCCGCGCAGTCTGTGAAGTGGAACGGATTTTCGCCCAAGGCGAGTCTCCAAGGCGGCACTGGGTCAAGGAACTGCGGCTGTATCAGTGGCTCAAGAACGTGCTGATTTTCGTGCCACTGGCCGCCGGTCACGCCTGGGATCAGCCGGACAAGCTGTTGCTGGCGCTGCTGGCCTTCTTCAGCTTCGGGCTTTGCGCCTCCAGCGTCTACCTGCTCAACGACCTGCTGGACCTGGCTGCCGACCGTCGCCATCCCCGCAAATGCCGCCGCCCTTTCGCCGCTGGCAAGTTGCCTATTGCCCAAGGCATTACCGCGATACCCCTTTTACTGATCACCGCTTTCGGCCTGAGTTTGTTGATCACGCCCGAATTTATCGCTGTGTTGGCCACCTATTACGTCTTCACCCTCGCCTATTCACTGCGGCTCAAGCGCGCTCTGATGCTCGACGCCATCGTCCTGGCCGGGTTGTATACTCTGCGTATTATCGCCGGCGCGGCAGCGGTGCAAATCATGCCTTCATTCTGGCTGCTGGCATTCTCCATGTTCCTGTTCCTCAGTCTGGCGCTGGTCAAACGCTATTCCGAACTTTGGACCATGCGGGAGCGAGGTGAACTGAGCGCCCAGGGCCGGGGCTATCATGTGGACGATCTCGGCGTTCTGCAAAGTCTGGGCAGTGCAGCCGGCTATCTGGCGGTGCTGGTGCTGGCGCTGTACGTCAACAGCGAAACCAGCCGCGAACTCTACGGCCAGCCGATGGTCATCTGGCTGCTCTGTCCAGTATTGCTCTACTGGATCAGCCGGGTCTGGCTGATCACCCATCGCGGTGAGATGCACGACGACCCGATTCTCTTCGCTCTGACCGATCCCCAAAGCCGTTATGCCGTGCTGGCCTGTGCGCTGATTTTTCTAGGCGCGATGCCGCGATGAGTGCCGTTACACCGACCAGTTGGGGCCGTTACCCAACCGCCCGCCCGCGTCAAATCCAGTCATGCCGTGATGTACAGGCTCTCGCGCTGCCGGATGAAACCCTCTCCCGTCTACCTTTCGGCAATGGTCGCAGTTACGGCGATGTCTGCCTCAACAATAACGGCGTTTTACTGCTGACGCGAAGGCTGGATCGGTTCATTGCCTTCGATCCAGCAACTGGTGTCTTGCGGGCGGAAGCCGGGATATTGCTGGCGGAAATTCTGGCGTTGATCGTCCCGCAGGGCTGGTTCCTGCCGGTTACGCCTGGTACCCAATTCGTCACCCTCGGCGGCGCGATTGCGAATGACGTGCATGGCAAAAATCACCATGTCGCCGGCAGTTTCGGTTGCCACGTTCGCGCCTTTGAACTGCTCCGTTCCGACGGCAACCATCTGCTATGCACACCGGAACAAAATACTGAATGGTTCCAGGCTACGGTCGGCGGATTGGGGTTGACTGGCCTGATCACCTGGGTCGAAATCCAGTTGCAGCGCATCGCTAACCCCTGGATCGTGGCTGAAAATCGCCGGTTCGCCAGTCTGGACGAGTTCCTGGCGCTCGATGTTGAGTACGAAGCGCGCTATCCCTACATTATGTCCTGGATCGACTGCGCCACTGGGCTGGGCCGGGGGATTTACATGGCGGGGATGCACGCGCCGCCCGGTCTATTGAAATCGCCGCCGCCGCAACGCCGGGGATTGACCGTACCCTTCATACCGCCGATTTCACTGGTGAACAGTCTTAGCGTGGCTGCTTTCAACCGACTGTATTATCACCTGCCGCGTCCAGCGCGGGGGCTAATTCCTTATCAACCCTTTTTCTATCCGCTGGACAATCTGCGGGAATGGAATCGGCTCTACGGGCGACAGGGCTTTTTCCAGTATCAATGCGTCATTCCGCCCGCCAACGCCCACGCGGCGTTGTGGGAAATTTTGGCCCGCATCGTCGTCAGCGGTCAGGGGTCGATGCTGGCGGTGTTGAAACGCTTTGGTGATAAAACTTCGGGCGGCCTGTTATCCTTTCCCCGGCCCGGCGTGACCCTGGCGCTGGATTTCCCCAACCGGGGCCAGTCCACGCTGGACCTGCTGGAACGGCTGGATGAAGTCACCCGACAAGCGGGCGGCGCGGTCTATCCCGCCAAGGACGCCCGGATGAGCGGGGACAGCTTCCGCCACTATTACCCGCAATGGGTGGAATTCAGTCGCTTTATCGATCCCCGCTTTTCTTCCAGCTTCTGGCGGCGGGTGATGGAACACTGAATTTTGAGGAAGAACGAGTATGCGCAACCTTCTCATCATCGGCGCCACTTCAGCGATTGCGGAAGCCACCGCCCGCCGCTTCGCTGCCACGGGCGCCCGCTTTTACCTGGTCGGGCGCAATATCGAACGACTCGCGGCTATCGCCCGTGATCTGGAAATTCGCTCAGGCCAGCCGGTCGTTCACGAAAGTCTCAACCTCGATCAAATTGACCAGCATCCGGCCCTGTTGGAACGGATCAGTCAAACCTTCGGCGGCATCGATATCGCGCTGATCGCTCATGGCACGTTGCCCGACCAGAACGCCTGCCAGCAGTCGGTTACAGCGACGCTGGCAGCCATTCACACCAACGCGCTGAGCGTGATCAGTTTGGCGACGTTGCTGGCCAATGACTTGGAAACACGCGGGCGCGGAACCCTGATCGCCATTAGCTCGGTTGCCGGCGACCGGGGCCGGCAGAGCAACTACGTCTATGGGGCAGCCAAGGGCATGGTCAGCCTGTTCCTGCAAGGATTGCGTAACCGATTGAGCAGCAAGGGCATTCAGGTGATCACCGTCAAACCCGGCTTTGTCGATACGCCGATGACCGCCGCGTTCGAGAAAAAGGGCCGGCTATGGGCGCAACCCGACCAGATCGCTCAAGGCATTGTCGCCGCCGTAGAACGGGGTCGGGATGAGGTTTACTTGCCCTGGTTCTGGCGCTGGATCATGCTCGTCATCCTGCATCTCCCGGAAGGAGTCTTCAAGCGGTTGACGTTGTAGAAAGCCGGTTAGTCCACCGCCACTACCGTCTGGCGCGGCCAAGCTTTCAGAATCGATTGCACGACCGTTGCCAGCGGAATGGCGAAAAAGATTCCCCAGAACCCCCACAATCCGCCGAACACCAGCACCGCGGTAATAATGGCGATGGGATGCAAATCCACCACTTCGGAAAACAGTAGCGGCACCAGCACATTCCCGTCCAAGCCCTGGATGATCAGATAAACGCCCAACAGCCACAGAAAATCCGGACCCCAGCCCCACTGGAAAAATGCGACCAGCGCCACGGGAACAGTTACCACCACCGCGCCAATGTAGGGCACGATGACCGATAACCCGACCATCAGCGCCAGCAACATGGCGAACTGCAAACCCAGGTAGGCGAACGCGGCGTAAGTGGCTACCCACACCACAACAATTTCCAGGAATTTGCCGCGCACATAATTACCCATCTGCCGATCAACCTCACGCCAGACCTGTTGCGCCAGCGTATGATCCCGGGGAAAAAACCCATGCAGCCAGTTCAGGATCAATTCCTTGTCCTTCAAGAAGAAAAACACCAGCAGCGGCGCCAACACCAGGTAGATAGCAATGGTAATGAATCCCATGCCGGCGGCGAGCGACCACGACAACACCCGTTGCCCCAAATTGGCGATTTCAGCCCGAATGGCGTTGATCACTTCCAGCACCTGCGCCTCGGTAATAAACTCCGGATACAGGGCCGGCAGGCTGAGCAACAACTGCTGGCCCCGCACAATCATGTTCGGCAACTGTTGTATGAACTGGGTTAATTGTCGCGACGCCAGCGGCAACAGACCAAACAGCAGAAACAGCAAAAACGCCAAAAACAGCACGAACACGATGACCACTGCCAGCCAGCGTGGCAGGCGTACATGGTGTTGCAACTGCTGTACGACACCTTCCAGAAGATAAGCGATCACCATGCTGGCCAGCACTGGCGCCAGGTCCTGGCCCATCACCAGAACTACGCTGGTGCCCAGCACCAGGACCACGGTCAAAATGACCGCCTGCGGGTCGTTAAAAAATCGCTGAAACCAATCACTGATAATTTTCATGCGCAGCGCCAGTCATCCTCTTCGTTCTGAGCGATGTTAAAGCAAAGCGGTGATCATCCCCAACCCGGCTGAACGGCTGCCTTCGGTTGTGGTCTATGCATCCTTGGAACCACCTTAGTGCATTGCACTAAATCAGTGCAAAAAGTAGCGTTCCCTGAATCAGCCGCTGTTCCTCCAAAAGGCTATTCAGAAGCCGTTCAGGCATTACCAATCACACTAAGCGGCTGATTTAACTTTTTTTACTGGATAATATCCACGTTTGGAACCCCCTGACCCCGCTGGAAACCTCAACACTGGATATTGTCCAAAAATTAAGAACTGGTTTGTTAATTGCATTGCTTTCTTCAGAACGTCCACAGGGGAATTTGAACCGGGAGCCGCTGTGCTTCCGCGATTCCAGAGAGAGGTGATGATCATGAAAATTTTCAACCGCTACCTGTCGCGCTACGAAGAGAGCCGCGAAGAGGTGTTAACCCTCCAGGAATATCTGGAACTGTGCAAGACTGACCCGACCGCCTATGCCAGCGCCCCGGAGCGGTTGCTGAAAGCCATTGGCGAGCCGCAAATGGTCGATACCCGCAACGACCAGCGTTTATCACGGATTTTCCAGAACAAGGTCCTCAAGATCTATCCCGCTTTCGAGGAATTCTACGGGATGGAGGATGCCATCGAGCAAATTGTTTCCTACCTCCGCCATGCGGCGCAGGGCCTGGAGGAAAAGAAGCAGATCCTCTATCTGCTCGGCCCGGTGGGCGGCGGAAAGTCGTCGCTGGCCGAACGGCTGAAGCAGTTGATGGAACGGGTGTCGTTTTACGCCATCAAGGATTCGCCGGTGTTCGAATCACCGCTGGGGCTGTTCAATCCCGACGAGGACGGCCCGATCCTGGAAGAGGATTACGGCATCCCCAACCGTTACCTGCGCTACATCATGTCGCCGTGGGCGGCCAAGCGTTTGCAGGAATATAACGGCGATATCACCAAGTTCAAGGTGGTCAAGCTGCGGCCCTCGGTTCTGAATCAAATCGCCGTGGCCAAGACTGAACCGGGCGATGAGAATAATCAGGATATTTCTTCGCTGGTCGGCAAGGTGGACATCCGCAAGCTGGAGCATTTCGCCCAAAACGATCCGGACGCCTACAGCTTCTCTGGTGCGCTGTGCCGCGCCAATCGTGGGCTGATGGAATTCGTCGAAATGTTCAAAGCGCCGATCAAGGTGCTGCATCCGTTGCTGACCGCAACCCAGGAAGGCAATTACAACAGCACCGAGGGGCTGTCGGCCATTCCGTTTGAAGGCATCATTTTGGCCCACTCCAACGAGTCGGAATGGCAGTCGTTCAAGGGCAACAAGAATAACGAAGCGTTCCTCGACCGGGTGTACATCGTCAAGGTGCCTTACTGCCTGCGGGTTTCGGATGAGGTCAAGATTTACCAGAAATTGCTCACGCACAGCTCGCTGTCTGAAGCGCCCTGCGCCCCCGGCACCCTGGAAATGCTGGCGCGGTTCTCGGTACTGACCCGGATCAAGGAGCCGGAAAATTCCAGCCTGTTCTCTAAGATGCGGGTCTATGACGGCGAAAACCTCAAGGACACTGATCCCAAGGCCAAGTCGATGCAGGAATACCGCGACTATGCCGGAGTGGACGAGGGCATGACCGGCATTTCCACCCGGTTCGCCTTCAAGATTTTGTCGCAGGTGTTCAACTTCGACCATGCCGAAGTCGCCGCCAACCCGGTGCATTTGCTCTATGTGCTGGAGCGGCAGATCGAACGCGAACAGTTCGCCGCGGAGGTCGAAGAGAAATATCTGTCTTATCTGAAGGGCTACCTGGCGCCGCGCTACGCCGAATTCATCGGTAAGGAACTGCAACAGGCTTATCTGGAGTCCTATTCGGAGTATGGGCAGAATATCTTCGACCGCTACGTGACCTACGCCGATTTCTGGATTCAGGATCAGGAATACCGCGATCCCGACACCGGCGAATCGTTTGACCGAGGAGCGCTCAATACGGAGCTGGAAAAGATCGAGAAACCGGCCGGAATCAGCAATCCGAAGGATTTCCGCAACGAAATCGTCAACTTCGTACTGCGAGCCAAGGCCAAGAATTCCGGCAAGAACCCGGTCTGGACCAGCTACGAGAAGCTGCGGGCGGTGATCGAGAAGAAGATGTTCTCCACCACCGAAGACCTGCTGCCGGTGATCAGCTTCAACACCAAGGCTAGCGCCGACGAGCAGAAGAAACATGCCCAGTTTGTGGACCGGATGGTCGACAAGGGCTATACCGCCAAGCAGGTGCGGCTGTTGTCTGATTGGTACCTGCGGGTTCGCAAGGCATCCTGATTAGGGAGACCGCTGATGGCCACGTTTATCGACCGCCGGCTGGATGGCAAGAACAAAAGTTCAGTCAACCGCCAGCGTTTTATCCGGCGCTTCAAGGGCCAGATCAAAAAAGCCGTGGCCGAGGCCATGAATGGCCGCAGCATCACCGATATCGACAACGGCGAGAAGGTCAACATCCCGGCCCGCGACCTGTCCGAACCGGTGTTCGGCCACGGTCCCGGCGGCCGCCGTGAGGCGATTCATCCCGGCAACCGGGAATTCACGACGGGCGACCGGATGGCTCGGCCCCAGGGTGGCGCGGGCGGCGGGGCCGGCGGCGGTCAGGCCAGTAATACCGGCGAAGGCGAAGATGATTTCGTCTTCGAGCTGTCCCGTGAAGAATTCCTGGAACTGTTCTTCGAGGACCTGGAACTGCCCAACCTGGTGCGGACACAGTTAGCAAAAGCGACTGAATTCAAATCAGTGCGGGCCGGCTTCACCAGCGCCGGCAATCCGGCCAATATCGACGTGGTGCGTTCATTGCGCGGAGCCTTGGCGCGGCGGATGGCCATGGCGGCGCCCTACAGTCGCCGGTTGCGCGAAGCCGAGGAGGAATTACAGCGCCTGCTCGACGAGTTGCCCATCGATGAAATCCGCGCCCAGACGCTGGTTGCGGAAATCGAACATCTGCGGGCGCGGGTGCGGGCGGTGCCGTTTATCGACACCTTCGATCTGCGCTACGTTAATCGCGTCCAACAACCGCAGCCTACGACTCAAGCAGTGATGTTCTGCATCATGGACGTGTCCGGCTCGATGGATCGGGCGCGCAAGGATTTGGCCAAGCGCTTCTTCACCCTGCTCTACCTGTTCCTGCAGCGCAACTACGAAAAGATCGAGGTGGTGTTCATCCGCCACCACACGGTCGCCAAGGAAGTCGATGAACAGGAGTTCTTCTACTCGCGGGAAACCGGCGGCACGGTGGTATCCAGCGCCCTGGAACTGACCGCTGATGTCATGCGCGAACGCTACCCGGTGTCCAGTTGGAACCTGTACGTGGCCCAAGCCTCGGACGGCGACAACTGGCATCACGACTCGCCGGCCTGCCGGGATTTGCTTTTGCAACGGATCATGCCCTACGTCCGCTATTACGCTTATATCGAGATCACCCCGGATCGTCATCAGAGTCTGTGGGAGGCGTATGAGGAGGTGAAGGCCCAGCATCCGCATTTCGCCATGCGGCAGATCGACGGGCCAGCCGATATCTACCCGGTGTTCCGGGACCTGTTCAAGAGGCGCGTGTCATGAGCGAGTCAAAGTTGATTGCTGATTCGTCCGAATGGACGTTCCCGATGATCGAGCGTTACAACGAAGTCATCGGCCAGATCGCGGTCAACGAGTTCGGGCTGGATGTCTATCCGAACCAGATCGAGATCATCACCGCCGAACAGATGATGGACGCCTATTCCTCGGTGGGGATGCCGCTGGGCTACAAGCACTGGTCCTACGGCAAGCAGTTCGTGCTGACCGAGAAGAACTACCGGCGCGGGCAGATGGGGCTGGCCTATGAAATCGTGATCAACTCCGATCCGTGCATCGCCTACCTCATGGAAGAGAACACAGCGATGATGCAGGCGCTGGTCATCGCTCACGCCGCTTACGGTCACAATTCCTTTTTCAAGGGCAACTACCTGTTCCGCACCTGGACCAGCGCCGACGCGATCATCGACTACCTGCTGTTCGCCCGGAACTACGTCGCTGAATGCGAGGAACGGCATGGCGAGGAAGCGGTCGAGCTGTTCCTCGACTCCTGCCATGCGTTGATGAACTACGGGGTAGACCGCTACAAGCATCCCTCACCGCTGTCGCTCAGTGAAGAGAAACAGCGCCAGCGCGAACGGGAAGACTATCTGCAATCGCAGATCAACGATCTGTGGCGCACCGTGCCGATCAAGCCCCTTGAAGCCGCCGCCGAAGAGGCGCAGCGCTATCCCGCTGAACCGCAGGAAAACCTGTTGTATTTCATCGAGAAGAGCGCACCGCTGCTGGAACCCTGGCAGCGCGAACTGGTGCGGATCGTGCGCAAGATCGCCCAGTATTTCTATCCGCAGCGCCAGACTCAGGTGATGAATGAAGGCTGGGCTACGTTCATCCATTACACGCTGATGAACCGGCTGTATGACGAGGGCTATGTCAACGACGGTTTCATGATCGAGTTCCTGCAATCGCACACCAGCGTGGTGCATCAACTGCCGTTCGATCATCCCTACTATTCCGGGATTAACCCTTATGCGCTCGGTTTCGCCATGATGAGCGACATCCAGCGGATTTGTCGGGAACCCACAACGGAAGACCGTCACTGGTTCCCGGACATCGCCGGGCAGGACTGGATCAAGACGCTGGACTTCGCCATGCGCAACTTCAAGGATGAGAGTTTCATCGCCCAGTTTCTGTCGCCCAAACTGATGCGGGATTTCAAATTGTTCGCGGTGCTAGACGACGATTTGCAGGATGAACTGGAAGTGACCGCCATTCACGATGATCCGGGTTATCGGCGGCTGCGGCTGGCGCTGGCGGATCAGTACAATCTCGGCAGCCGGGAGCCGAATATTCAGGTGTGGAACGTCGCCCACCGCAAGGATCGCTCGCTGACCCTGCGCCATACCCGCTACCATCGTCGCCCGTTGCATTCGGAAAGCACTCAGGAAGTCCTCAAGCATCTGCACCGATTGTGGGGCTTCACCGTGCGGATGGAAGCAGTCGATGAAGACGGTAAGGTGGAGTTAATGGGGGAATGCCCGGCGGGGAAATAGCCAGTAATCCCATGGAGCGTGACCGATGACGCAGATTACCTTGCAACTCCCGGAAACCACTTTTGCCCTGCTTCGTAAAGACCCGGACGAAATGGCTGGCGCCCTGCGCGAGGCGGCGGCGGTGAAATGGTATGAACTCGGGCTGATTTCCCAGGAGCGAGCAGCCGAGATCGCCGGCTTGTCACGTAGCGCATTTATTACTGCGCTGGCTCGCTTCCAAGTTTGCCCGCTACAGTACACCCCGGACGAAATGGCAAAGTGGAACTGGTCGGTGAATGCCCGGCGCGGGGGTAGTCACGAGTCATATCTCCATCGTGATGAACCGAGTGACCGGCAACTACGCCTGCCCTTTGCAACAGGAGTATTCGATGCAAACAATCCATGCGATTTATGAAAATGGGCTGTTTCGTCCAACGGATACGGTGGAATTACCCGATCCGTGTGAAGTCGAGTTGAACATTCAATCCCGGCATCCGACCGCTATTCGGCAAACCACCCTGGCCCGGTTAGCGGAGATTGGGCGTTCCTTTCCCGCCAACCCGGCGCTCCCGGAAGACTTGGCGGCGCAACACGACCACTATCTCTATGGCCTGCCCAAACAGCCATGATCTTCGTCGATACCAGTTTCCTTTTGGCCGTATTGAATCCCCGTGATGCGCTGCATTCACGCGCCCAAGCATGGGCCGAGACGATTACGGAACCGTTGCTGATTACGGAATATGTCGTCTGGGAATTGGTCAACGGTTTGTCGATGCCGGTTGATCGCCCAAAAGCGTATTCGGCTGTTCAGGAAATTCAAACAGCCCCGGAATGGGAATGGATTTCGGCCTCTTCGTCACTTTTCGAAGCCGGGATGCGCTTACACCGTGAGCGTGGTGACAAGGAATGGTCTTTGACCGATTGCATCTCTTTTCTCGTCATGCAGCAACGCCATCTCCGCCGAGCATTGACTTATGATCATCACTTTGAGCAGGCCAGCTACGAAGCATTGCTGAGACGCGATCCATAGTGATAGCTGTTTTGTCCAACGGATCCAGTGGAATTACCAGATCCGTGTGAAGTTGAGCTAAACATTCAATCGCAGCGTCCGACCGCTGTTCGGCGAACCGCACTGGCCCGCCTGGCGGAGATTGGGCATATGCATGAGTCTCCCCTAAAGACTGCCCGAAGTATTGATATAGAAAACTAAAGGATTTCTCCATCATCAATAGTAATGGGCATGATACTACCCCAATCGTCAAGGTGCCCAGTAAATTTCACATAACCGCCCTGCCGCAATTGTAGTGCTTTATCACGCTGTGACTTTTTAAGCCGAATTAGCACATCCGAAGCAAGTGTATTCCTGTTCATCTTTACCTGCAAAGTCAAGCCTGTAAAGCCATCAGAAATCTCACTGACAGTTCCTGACCATACAACTTTTTTTCCCTCAAATCGCTTCCATGCTTCTCTTTTCTGGAGATCAGTAGATTCATTCCTTATGTTGTAGATTTGATCAATTTCGCTCCAAGAAATTGGATTTTGTTCTTCCACTTGAGGATTGGGTTGGGATGAAGTAGTTGAAGCATTTTGCGAATTTTATGAACTACTTTGCGTTGATACTTCACCTCTTTGCTTCTTATCACTTGTACCTGAAATTATTAATAAGACTGCAAAGCATCCAGTCACTATCCACTTCGTTTTATCTGAAAATTGGCTACTTTTCCATATTCCATATAAGCCCACAGGAAAAAAGAAAATTAACCATAAAATAACTGCTGACCTATTTTCATACCAGTAATGAAGTTTTCTGGACTCTTTCTCAGTCATAACATTGTTCCTTTTTAATTTAAGGAGCGGGCTTAAGAGATGAGCAAATCTTTATTTTGGTCATCTCTTTTTGTTATTTTCTCAGGACTCATCAATTTTGACGAGAACTTTCTCCCCGCCATAACGTATGATTAGGGCATATATCAAGTTGCCAATGCCTAATGTAAACCACCCTGTAAGTAGCGCCCACAAAACATGTCCTCCGACTGTTCCCCAAGATACCTTCCTAACTAACGCGCTTCTCTCACCTTGTTCAAGAATCTCATAGCCTTGAGTTACATAGTCGTCAATCAAATTATCCATTTCTTTCTTTGACATGACTTTTCTGAGTCTTGGAGCCGCCATTTTTATCTTTCTCCGCCCTACAACCTAGTCACTAGGCTCCACTAAGCAGGGTAATTCAGTGAGCCTAACGAAAAGTGGTGACGAGAACCCACCGAATAAGGAGTAAAAAGCGCCTGTAGGTAAAATTATGCTAAACTCAACCATCTAGTAACCACACAGTCAGACTGTGGGTATCCACAATATAGGGTGTTGCAATGGCGTCTGTCATGAATGTGAGCGACAAGATTCGTTTTATGCGCCGGCTCAAAGGTTGGTCTCAAGAGGAGATGGCCGAGAAGCTGGAGATGTCGCCAAATGGTTACGCCAACATCGAGCGAGGGGAGACGGATGTACAGATTTCCCGACTGGAACAGATCGCGAAGATTTTTGGCATGGACCTTACGGAACTGATGAGTTTCGGTGAAAGGAATATTCTGTATTTTTTTGGAGACAATAATCAGCATGTGCTGCAAGCCCTGAATGCGTCACCGGAGACCTTGATGATAGAGTTGCAGAAGTGCCAAGCTTTGCTGCAACAGAAAGATAAGGAAATTCAATATCTAAAAGAAATTATCGATCTGCTGAAAAAAACCGGCGCATCTTCTTAAGAATGGCTGTATCCAGCCGACCACGAATCAATGCTCATCAGGCATCCGTTGCCGCCGGGTCAATCACCCGATCCACTCGGATTGACAAACACGGTTACGAGCTTAACCGTTTCTGTTTGGCAATCATCGGGAGACCGTGAAGCAACTGCTGAAGCAGGCCGACATCGCGATGTATCAGGCCAAGGCGGCGGGCCGCAATACGCTGCGCTTTTTCGATCCGCAGAGATAGACGACGCCCAAAATCACCGATAGCGTTGCCCTAGGCTAACATTGTATCGCCCTTTCCCGGCCAGACCGGGCGTCGTCTCCGGGCGATTCCCAGTCCGATCAGTTATTATTAAATCTGTTCAACCCAACCTGCATAGGAGATTCCCATGGATTTAATTGGCTTTTTGTTGATTGGCCTGATCGCTGGCTGGATTGCCACGAACTTCATGCGCGGCAGCGGCATGGGGCTGGTGGGTAATCTGATTATTGGCGTGATTGGCGCTTTTGTGGGCGGATTTCTGTTCCGGCTGATGGGCTTCGCAGCGATGGGACTGATCGGCCATCTGATCACCGCCACGGTGGGCGCGATCGTGCTGCTGTACGCCGTTCAGGTGCTCAAGAAGGCGTAGAACGTCCAGGCTGTTCCATTCCGTCTATCGCTTATCGTCTCGGAGTTTCATTCACCCATGGATGCGTTTTGGCTTGCACTGGCCTTTCTGTTGGGCCTGTTCTCTCGCCACCTCGGCCTGCCGGCGCTGGTCGGTTATCTGGCTGCCGGCTTTGTTCTGAATGCGCTGGGCCAACACGGCAGCGCGCTGCTCGATCATATCGCCCATGCCGGCGTGTTGCTGCTGTTATTCAGTGTCGGGCTGAAACTGCGGATCAAGAGTCTGGCGCGGCCCGAAGTGTGGGGCGGCGGACTGTTGCATCTGGCGATCAGCGGCGGGTTACTCGGCCTGGGTTTCCTGGCCGTCGTGACCCTGCCGGTCTGGCAGGCGCTGGTGCTGGCGACGACTCTGGGTTTTTCCAGCACGGTGCTGGCTGCCAAGGCGCTGGAGGAAAAAGCGGAACTGCGCGCCTTTCATGGCCGGCTGGCGATTGGCATTCTGATTATTCAGGATTTGGCGGCGCTGGCGCTGATGGCTTTCGCCGGCGCGGCGGCCCCGTCGCCATGGGCGCTGCTGGTATTAGGTCTGCCGTTGCTGCGCCCGCTGGTGACCCGGTTGCTGGATTGGAGCGGTCACGATGAACTGTTGACGCTCTATGGACTGGCGCTGGCGCTGGTGGTCGGCGGACTGGGTTTTGAACATCTCGGCCTCAGTTCGGAACTGGGCGCGCTGTTGCTGGGGGTGTTGCTGGTCGGCCACCCGAAAGCCATGGAACTGTCCCGCGCCGTGTGGTCGCTCAAGGAAGTGCTGCTAGTCGGTTTTTTCCTGCAAATCGGCCTGATGGGCTGGCCAAGCCTGGCAACTTTGGGAGGGGCAGTGCTGTTGGCGCTATTACTGCCACTCAAGGCCGCGCTGTTTTTCTTCATCCTGATCCGTTTCCGCTTGCGGGCGCGCACCGCTTTTCTGGCTGCACTGGCACTAACCAGCTACAGCGAATTTACCCTGATCGTGGTGCAATTCATGGTCAATAACGGTCAACTGGATGCGAACTGGCTGGTGCTGTTAGCCATTACCGTCGCGTTGTCCTTCGTCATCGCTGCGCCGATTAACCGCTTTGCCCATGTCCTGTACGAGCGGTTCGAGGATCGACTGACGCCCTTCGAGCTTCCCGACCATCATCCCGACGAGCAACCGGTGTCGCTGGGCAGCACCCAGATTCTGATTATCGGCATGGGCCATGCCGGAACCTCGGCCTATGACTTCCTCAAAAAGCGCCAGAACGTCCCGGAACATCCGCACAAGGTATTGATGGTGTCGGGCATCGACTCGGACTTGACCAAGATCGAGCGGCATGTGCATGAGGGGCGGCGCGTGGTGTACGCCGACGCGGAAGACCCCGGTTTCTGGCACCGCGTGCGGCTGGACGGCATTAAGGCGGTGTTGCTGGCGATGCCGGACCCGGAAGCCAAGCACATCGCCAGCCGGCAGTTGCGGCGACGCGGCTTTGCCGGGTTGATTGGAGCCGTCAGCAACTATCCTGAGGAAGAACAGTCGCTCAAGGCGGCGGGCGCGAATATGACGTTTCTCGCTTTCAATGAGGTGGGCGTTGGCCTGGCTGAACACGTTTGGGAAGCTTTGCAGAAGCGGGTTGAGTCGAACAATGCCGCGATCTGACACCTCCAGGCGCGGACGTGGTCTATGCGTTGGCTATCCCGCTACTTTGAGGAACCGCTATGAATCACAAGATTGCTAAAACCGACGCCGAATGGCGTGCGCAACTGACCCCGGATCAGTATCGTATCTGCCGCCAGAAGGGGACTGAACCCGCGTTTACCGGCGCGTATTACGACTGCCACGATCCCGGCGTTTATCGCTGCGCCTGCTGCGGTGCGCCGCTGTTCGATGCGGAAACCAAGTTCGATTCCGGCAGCGGCTGGCCCAGTTTCTGGCAACCGGCAGCCGCCGAGAATGTCGCCACCGCCGATGACCAAAGCCTGTTCATGCGCCGCACTGAAGTCCTGTGCGCGGATTGCGGGGCGCATCTGGGCCATGTGTTCGACGATGGCCCGCAACCGACTGGACTGCGCTATTGCATCAACTCGGCGGCGCTGAAGTTGATTAAATGAAATGAGGTGAAAATGAATGTCATTGCCTATTCGAACGCTTTCGGCCATTTTGCGGAGATGATCGAAAAGGTGTGTGATGACCATGCCCCGGTCGTGATTATCCGCGATTTTTCAGACCATAAGCAGTTCTACCGCACCGGGGATTTAGGCCGAATTCATCGAAACCCGCTATCTGCCGGTGTTCGACAACCGCGATTTACGCTGGAGCAACGAACTGATGGTGAAAACGGTGTTTCTGGTGACGCTCTTCTCGCCAGTTTTTGCGCCGTCATCATCATGATCGACTCTCCAGAGTGATGCCGGGTCGGCGCCCGTTGCTCAAGTCGCTGTTGCACTTCTTCGCGGCTGTCGCCAGCATCCCTAGTACGCTGCAAAAAACGCCTGCACCCGTTCCAACTGGCGGGTCCGGGGCATCGGCGGTAGACTGTCCAAGAAGATTTGCCCGTAGGATTTGCTCAGCAACCGGGGATCGCCCAGCACCAGCACGCCCCGGTCGCTGACATCGCGGATCAGCCGGCCCACGCCCTGTTTCAGCGTGATGACCGCCTGGGGCAGTTGATAGGTCATGAACGGATTCTCGCCGCGCTGGCGCAATGACTCAATGCGCGCCTGCAACACCGGATCGTTCGGCGCAGCAAAAGGCAGCCGATCAATCACGACGCAGGACAGCGCCTCGCCGCGCACATCCACCCCTTCCCAAAAACTCGCGGTTCCCAGCAACACCGCGTTGCCCAAGTCCCGAAATCGTTTCAGCAACGCCGCTTTCGGTAACGCGCCCTGCGCTAGCAGCGGATAGGGCAAACGCCCCGCCAACCAAGCCTCCGCTTCCCGCAGTGCCCGGTAACTGGTGAACAGCAAAAACGCCCGCCCCTGACTGGCGTCCAGCACGGGCAAGATCGCCTCCAGCAGCGCCGTCGTGTAATGCGGCGCACTGGGATCAGGCAATTCCGGCGGGTGATAGAGCAACGTGTTGCGGGCGAAATCGAACGGGCTGTCCAGGCGTAGCGCCGCGTAATCAGTCAAACCCAGCCGCGTTGCAAAATGGTTGAAACTTGGCCCCACCGCCAGCGTAGCAGAAGTAAAAATCCACGCGCCCGGTTGCGCCGCCATTCGTCCCTGAAAGGTCGGCGCCACATCCAGTGGGGTTGAAGTGAGAATGAAACCGCGCCCCCGAGTCTCAAACCAGCGCACCTGTTCCGGAAAGTCAGGCACCTCCGCCAGCAGATTCCAGCGTTGCACAAAATCTTCACAGCGCCGGCAGCAACTCTCCAAACCCTTGCCGCGCTGGGCCGCCTCCTGCAACGCTTTCTGCAAGGCGTTCAGCGTCAAAGCCAGGTTCGCTACAACATTCAGCACCGATGGCTGCTCAGCGACCTCCCGCCACTGAGCGCGACGATCAGCCAGTCCCAGCGCCTCGCGCACGACCGCCGCTGCCGTATCCAGCGCCGCCGCCCGATCGCGCAAATCCGGGAAATCAGGCGCATCCCGGGCCTGTTCCACCATCGTATCCCGCGCCAGGTCGAGCAGTTGCCAACTGCTCAGCGACTTCCCAAAAAAGAAGCCGGCAATTTCCGGCAAGAGATGCGCCTCGTCGAGAATGATCGCCTCAGCGCCGGGCAACAGTTCAGCAAAGCCAGTTTCCCGAATCGCCATATCGGCGAAAAACAGATGATGGTTAATGACCAGCAGTTCGGCTTCCTGCGCTTCGCGCCGCGCCTTGGCGAAAAAGCAGTCCGCGAAATCCGGGCAGTCGGAACCCAGGCAGTTATCCACGGTCGAGGTCACCTGCGGCCAGATCGAGGAGTTCTCCGGCACGTCAGCGACTTCGGCAATATCGCCGTGACGGGTGCGTTTCGCCCAAGTCCGAATGCGCCGCAATTCGGCCACCTGATCAAGGGAAGTCAGACGCCCTTCCTGAGTAGTCAGGCGCAAACGGTACGGGCAAAGATAGTTGCTGCGTCCTTTCAACAAAGCGATTTTCACCGGGTTTTTCAGCGCTTGGCGCACCACCGGCAAATCGCGGTGGTAGAGCTGATCCTGCAAATGCCGGGTGCCGGTGGAAATGATGACCCGCGCCCCGGACTGTAGCGCGGGAATCAGGTAGGCGTAGGTTTTGCCGGTGCCGGTCCCGGCCTCGACAATCAACGTCCCGCCTTCCTGGAGAATGGCGTCGACCGCTGCCGCCATTTGTTGTTGCTGAAGGCGCGGCGCAAAGCCCGGTTGCTTCGCCAGCGGGCCTTGAGGTCCCAGCAGATCAGCAACGTCCATGACGGTGTTCCAGTCGAGGTCAGCGCGACAGCAAAGAGGCTTGCGCCTCGGCTTCTTCCGCACCAGCGGTATTACCGCCGGCCTTGCGGGCGACAGAGATCAGTTTCCAGTTGCGGGATTGCAAGGACCGGTTGCCGTTGGCCAGATTGTTGGATTTGCTGGCCAGCGATTCCGCTTGCTGATATTGACCCTGATGCAGGCGGATTTGCGCCAGATCGTGCCAGATGCCCGCGTTGCGCGGTTCGATCCGCAGCGCTCGTTCCAAGGCCGCGCCGGCCTTGTCCAGTTGCCCGCCCTTAACGTATTTGTCGGCGCTGTCGAGCAGCGCCACCACCGCCTGATTACCCTCGCGGGTGATTTCCGCCGGCGGCAGTTCGGCTGGACGGGGGGGAGGAGGAGCTGGACGCGGCGCGGCCGGCACCTCGGGCGCGGCCGGTGGAGCGGGTTCCGTTACGACGGGTGGCGCCAAAGCCACAGCCTCTTTTGTCGGCTCGGGGACAGCGGGACGCGGTGGCCTCGGCGCGACTGATTGCTGTTTAGGCGGTAAACTCGGCGCAGGCGCGGCTGGAGCAGACGGAGCGGTCGGCTGCGGGTAGGCCGCGCCTGGCGGATAGGCCGGCGGCTGATAAGCACCGCCCGCTGCCGGGGGATAGGCCGACGTCGCTGGCGCAGAACCCGCTCCATTAGAATAGGCCGGCGCAGGGTATGGAGCCGCTGGCGCAGCCGGATACCGTTCAGCAGGATAGGGTGTCCCCGGATAGGCGGAAGAATATTCGCGCGGCGTCAACGGATCTTCGCGTGGCAACTGTCCCACTTCTATCTGAGGAGATGGATAGGGCTGCTGGGATGGCGGCGCTGGATAAGCCGACGGTTGCCGGATACTGCGATCAACCACCGGCGCTTTAGCTGCTGGCTTGGCGGCCTTGCTGGGCGGCGGTGAAAAAGGCGATGTCGCGCAACCTGCAATTCCCAATGTCAGCATCAACAGACCCGCACTGGGCTTTAAAAATCGGTTCATGGCTTTCTCCCGGGTTCGGCGACTTTGAATAGACGCCGCCAAACCCCAATGTAATTGGTGATTAGATTGAACTTTAACCTATTCGCCGCTACGGTTGCCATGCGCAATCCGCCAAATCCCAGTGGCTATCCACTTCTTACTCCATTAATTGCCGGAAAAAATCACTCATTCCATTGGGTCCGCTGGCGTTGTCAGGAGAAGCGCTCGACGGTTTTGCGGGGCGGCGGTCGGCGGAAGAACCACTGCCACAGGATGCCGATCTTTGCGGTCCGGAGCCGATCAGGAAGGGCACGGGCTGGCCGCGCCCGCAACCGGCCCCCAGCCGTAATCCGCTGCGGGGATCGACCCGGATTTCCTCGATATCGGCGGGCGGCGGCGTATCCAACGGCTCGAGAGACAAACCCGCCATTAAATCGATCCAGACCGGCAGTGCGCCGCTGGAGCCGCTGAATCCGGTCGGTTTATTGTCATCACGTCCCAGCCAGACCACCGCCAGTCGGTTGCCGCTGAATCCGGCAAACCAACTGTCGCGATAATCATCGGTCGTGCCGGTTTTACCCGCCAACTTCAGATCGGGCGACAGCCTGCTCTTCACTGCGCTGGCGGTCCCGGCTTTCACGACCTGCTGCATGGCGTGGGTGATCAAATAGGCCGGACCGGATTCGACCGCCTTCTCCACATCCAGACTGTAGTGCTGCAACGATTGACCGCTAGAGTCAGTGACTTCCCGAATGGCGCGCAATGGAATATGGAAACCGCCGCTGGCGATGCTCGCGTAGACCTGGGCGATTTCGAAGGGCGATGCTTCAAACGCGCCCAGCAGCAAGGAGGGATAGGGCTTCAAATCGCGTTGAAATCCCAGCCGCCGCAGCATTTCAACGACGTTGATCACGTCCATGTCCAGCCCGACCCGCACCGCCGGAATGTTGTAGGAACGGGCCAGCGCATCGCGTAAGGGCACCCGGCCGTGATAGCGGTGATCATAATTGGCCGGGGTCCAGCGTTGGCCGCTGGCGGTATACACCAGTGGACTGTCATTCAGCAAGGTCACCAGTGTATAGCGCTCGGGCTGTTCCAGGGCCGTCAGATAGACAATCGGTTTGATCAGCGAACCGGCCAGCCGCTTGGCGTCCAGCGCCCGGTTAAAGCCAAGGGCCTTCGGTTCGCGGTCCCCGACGATGGCCAGCACCTCGCCGCTCTGCGTGTCGGTGACCACCGCCGCACCCTGTAAGGGTCGCGCCCGGCGCTGACTTTTTTCCAGTTCTGGCAACTGGCTGGCGATAGTGTTTTCCACGACTGCCTGGGTGCGGGGATCGAGCGTAGTGAACACGCGCAGACCTTCCGACAGCAGATCGTCCGCTTTGTAGTATTGCCGTAATTGGCGTTGCACCAGTTCCAGAAAGGCCGGATAGGCGGTGATGCCGCTGGCGGTTTTCGGCGTCACGTCTAGCGCCATCTCATTAGCAATCGTAGCGTCTTCAGTGCTGATTAAGTTCTGTTCCGCCATGATCTCCAACACCAGAGTACGGCGTTCTTTAGCCTGCTCCGGGTGTTTGCGCGGGTCATACAGCGAGGGACCCTTGATCATGCCCACCAGCAGGGCGATCTGATGCAGATCCAGTTCTTCCAGCGGTTCGCCGAAATAGAACTGGCTGGCCAGACCAAATCCATGAATCGCCCGACTGCCGTCTTGGCCGAGATAGATGGCGTTACTGTACGCCTCCAGAATTTCATTCTTGCCGTAGCGTGCGTCGATCAGAATCGCCATCAGTACTTCGTTGATCTTGCGCTTCAGCGTTCGCTCATTGCTGAGAAACAGGTTCTTGACCAACTGCTGGGTCAAGGTGCTGCCGCCCTGCACGGTCCGTCCGGCGCGCAAATTGGCGACCAGCGCCCGGAAAATGCCTTTGGGATTGATGCCGGCATGTTCAAAGAACGACCGATCCTCGACTGCCAGTAAGGTATCAACCAGCGCTGGCGGTAAATCTTCGCCCTTGAGCAGGATGCGATCTTCGTAGTGAGAGGGATAGATGCCGGCGATTTCCGGCGGATCCAGCCGCAACAGGCCCGGCTTTTCCTGGCCGTCCAGACTAGTGATTTCCACCAGAATGTTGCCGGCGAAGGTCAACCGAACTCTGCGGGTCGGTTCAGCGCCGTCCCAAAAGGTGAAGTCGCGGGTCGCCACCTCGAAGACTTCGCCATTACGCGCATAACTGCCGGCTTTGGTCGGCGACTCCCCACCATTGGGCGGCGGCGCGCAGATTTTTGGTTTCGGCGGCGCTTTGCGCTTGATGCGGCGCTTGTTGTTGTCCGAGGGCGGCGGGGGCGGCTCCTCGGGGCAGTTGACATCGTGGTAACGCAGTAGTTTGAGTTCCTCAGCGAAGGCGGCGGCGCTCAGCGACATGCTTTCAAACAATTCCAGCGGTCGCGCATAGACTTTGGCCGGCATCGCCCAGCGCTTCTGATCGAATTCGGCACGGATCACCGCATCCAGGTACAACATGTAGACGCCGAGACCGAGCGCGCCTAGCAGCGCCCCACCCAGCAGCAAGGAAACAATCAGAGACAACAGCGAGCGCACCATGCTCAGCGGCCACGGTGCAGATTTATGCGCCCATCGACTTTTCGCCATATCAGTTCCCGTCCGGACCTGCAGCAGGGTCAATCCGCTGGGCAAGCGCCGGTCATTCTGTCTTATCCTACGGTTTGAATTTTTACAATCAGGTTTTGGAGGCGGTCCGTGCCCTTCCCCGATGAACCCTTTGATCAGTCCGCGTTGATCGCCGCACTACGGCAACCGGCTTGCTATCCGCATCCGGTCGCGACTGTCGAGCATCTGCAAACGCATATTTCACACGTTTTGCTGGCCGGCGACTATGCCTACAAAATTAAAAAACCCGTGAATCTGGGGTTTCTGGATTTTACCAGTCTGGCGCGTCGTCACTACTATTGCGAGCAGGAATTGCGCCTGAACAGACGGTTAGCGCCGGATCTTTACCTCGATTGCCTCCCGATTGGCGGCAGTCCGGTTCAGCCGGTTCTGGGCAGCGAGCCGGCGATCGAGTATGCCGTGCGGATGCATCGCTTTTCCCAAGAAGCGTTGCTGGACCAGGTGCTGGCCGCTGGCCGGCTGGAATCCCGCCATATCGAGGCGCTGGCCCGTCAGTTGGCGGATTTTCAGCGCACAATTTCAGCAGCCGATCCGGCGGCCCCGTTCGGGGAACCGGAACAGGTTCGCCAACCGATGCTCGATGATTTTACCTGTACCCGCCCCCGGTTGAGCGATCCTGCCGATCTGGCCATCCTGGCTGAAGTAGAGCGCTGGACGTTGGAGGCTTCCGAAAGGCTGCGGCCCCGGTTGCTGGAGCGCAAGGCGAGCGGCTGGATCCGCGAAGGTCATGGCGACCTGCATCTGGGCAACATGATTCTGACCGACGACGGCCAGATTACCATTTTTGATTGCATCGAATTTAACGACGCGCTCCGCTGGATCGACGTAGTGAATGATCTGGCTTTTCTAACCATGGACCTGCATTCACGCGGCGCTGAGCGCTTTGCCCGGCGGTTGCTGAATACCTGGCTGGAATTCAGCGGCGATTTTGCCGGGATGGCGCTGCTGACCTACTACCAGGTGTATCGGGCGATGGTGCGCGCCAAGGTCAACGCGATTCAGGCCGGTCAGGCGGAAATTGCCGTTGCTGACCGCACCGCCGCCGGTGAGCGTTGCCGGGACTATTTGCGCCTGGCGCTGGCGCTGACTCAGGAACCTGCGCCGTTTCTATTGATCACCCACGGAGTTTCCGGTTCCGGCAAATCGCGCCGGACGGGTCAATTACTGGAAGTCTTGCCCGGTGCGCTGCGCATCCGCGCCGATGTCGAACGCAAGCGGCTGTTTGGCCTCGGCCCGCTGGACGATAGCCGCTCCAGTCTCGGTCAGGGGTTGTACACCGCCGAGGCCAGCGCCCGCACTTATCAGCGCCTGTTGGCATTGGCCGACCAGTTGCTGGCAGCAGGCCATTCGGTGCTGGTGGACGCCACCTTTATGAAACGCACTCATCGGGAACCATTCCGGGAACTGGCGGCCCGACAGGGCGTACCGTTCATTCTGCTGGAATGCGGGGCGGATGCGGACACCTTGCGCGAACGGGTGGCGGCGCGGCGGGAGCGCGGCAATGATGCCGCTGAGGCCGATGTGGCGGTGCTGGAGCGACAATTGCGGTATGTCGAACCACCGGCACCGGATGAGCAGCCGCTGAAAACCGACGGCGACGAGGATGTGGAATCGTTGCGGGCGGCGATTCTGGCTACCCCTCCCGTTTGAACCGATACAACTCCCGGGTTTTCAGCGCCCGCCCATTGAGTTGCTCGGCCAGCGCCGCCCGGGTCAGCCGTTTGACCTCTTTCAACACGGCGGGATCGGTCAGCATCCCTTCGCGTAAGGCCAACAACCCCCGACCGGAAATGGGTACGCCGATCGGCGACGCTTCGGCGGCCAGCGGTCCCCGATCCAGTACATAACGGTAATGCGCTTCGGCCACGATGGGTTGACCACTATCCACAGCCCGGTCGAGGCTCAGCCCGTAGCCCAACTCTTCCAGTAACCGCTTTTCAAATCGCCGCAGGGGCGGCTCTTCGTCCGGCGCCATCGCCAGTTCCGCCAGCAGCGTTTCGTAGGCGGTCAACAAGTCCGGCTGGACATCCCGGCGCGGCAGCAACCGCACCAGTAACTCGTTGACGTAGAGTCCAGCCAACGCCCGGTTCTGCAATAGCGGAAAGGGACGCCCGGCCTCTTCGCCGCCATTCAGCGTCGCCAAATCGCCATCGCCGCTCCAGGACAACAACAAGGGCGTGAACGGTTGCAACACGCCTTTTAATCGGGATCGGGAAGATGCAGCGCCGTGCGCAACGAGTCCCAACCGACCATACTCACGGCTGAAGGCTTCCAGCAACAGGCTGCTGTCACGATACGGGCGGCGATGCAGGATAAAAGCGGGTTGCTGCAGGATGCGCATTAGACAACGTCTTCATTGGCTCCCGACGTCCCCCCACCGGGGTGAGGATTTTGTACGCTGAGGCCCGGATCGGTATAGCCCAAGCTTTGCAAGGCCCGTTCGTCATCGGACCAGCCTTCGCGCACCTTGACCCAGGTTTCCAGGTAAACCTTGCGATCAAGCATCCGTTCCAGGTCTTGCCGAGCCTGGCGTCCCACTTCCCGCAAGGTCGCGCCCTTCTCACCGATGACGATGCCTTTCTGGCTAGCGCGTTCGACCCAGATGAGGGCGTGAATGCGCACCAACGGACCTTCCTCGACAAAGCGTTCAATTTCCACGGTCAAGGCATAGGGCAATTCTTCGCGCAGCAGGCGGGTCAGCTTCTCGCGGATCAATTCAGCCGCCAGGAAGCGTTCGCTGGAAGTCGTGATCTGATCTTCCGGGAACAGGAATCCCTGTTCAGGCAGCAGGCGAGTGATCACCTGTTCCAGCGCCGCCACGTTATCGCCATTAATGGCCGCCAGCGGCACGACTTCGATAAATTGACGCTTGACCGCCATTTCCTGCAGGAAAGGCAACAAGCGTTGCTTGTCGGCAATGCGATCCACCTTGTTGACCGCCAGCACCACCGGCCCGGCAAACTCGGTCAGCCGTTGCAACACATCTTCGTCTTCGTCCGTCCAGCGCAAGGCCTCGACGAGAAAGACCACCACGTCCACATAACCAAGCACACTGGCCGCTGATCGGTTCAGATAACGATTCATGGCTCGCCGACCGGGGCGATGCAGGCCGGGGGTGTCCACATAGACGATTTGCGCCTCGGGCAAGGTCTGAATACCTAAAATGACATGGCGGGTCGTCTGCGGCTTGGAAGCGGTAATACTGATTTTTTGGCCGATCAGCCGGTTCAATAACGTGGACTTGCCGACGTTGGGTCGGCCCAGCAAGGCGGCGTAGCCGGCGCGTGTTGCAGTCATTAAGATTCTCCGCCGGCCAGTCAGGCTAAAGCCCGACCCGGATACCGGATTATTTTGTGGAACATCATGAGGGCGGGGAACCGTTACTGCATTTGTTCCAATAACAGACGGGCGGCTTCCTGCTCGGCCTTGCGGCGGCTGTTGCCAATGGCGACGGCACGTCGATCCACGACCACGCATTCCACGGTAAAACTTTGTGCGTGCGGCTCGCCGTGAATTTCCAGGACGTTGTAAACGGGCAGGGCTTGCTGGCGGGCTTGCAGATATTCCTGCAGACGGGTCTTGGGATCTTTCAATTCGCTGGCGCTGGGCAGGCGCGCCAGCCAATCCTGATAAAGTCGCAGCACCAACTCGCGACAGGCGTCGAAACCGCCATCCAGATAAACTGCGCCGATCACCGCTTCCAGCGCATCCGACAGGATGGATTCACGTCGATAGCCGCCACTCTTGAGTTCACCCGGCCCCATGCGCAACCAGTCGCCCAATTTTAACTCACGCGCCAGATCCGCCAAGGTTTCACCCTTGACCAGGCTGGCCCGCAACCGGCTTAGATCACCTTCACTGGCCTTCGGATAGTGCTGGAACAGGTACTCGGCGACGATCAAATTCAGCAAGGCATCGCCGAGAAATTCCAGCCGCTCATTATTGTGGGCTGAGGCGCTGCGATGGGTCAGCGCCTCCTCCAACCCTTCAGGCCGCTGAAATCGGTATCCCAGCGCAGCGCATAACCGGGCGTTCGGCGGATTGACCACGTTGCGTTCAATTCGATGTTAGCGGAATCGTCTCATTCACTTTCAGCACGACGTATAGCCCGTAAAACAGTTCCCGTTCATCGTCGTAAACCAGTTCCAGCACCCGGCCCCGGCTCTCAGCATCATTCCTGATCTTGAGATCGCGGGCATTGAGTTTATCGACATAGCCAATGTCGAAGCGCCTCTGGATGGCGTTGTGAATGTCCGTCGGACTCATCTGCGCCAGTTGCGGTTCTTTGCGGATACTCTCAATCGTCGATTTGATCGTGTAATACTGAATATACATCGGTACGACCTTCATCGCGATCAATGCAGCAAAGGCGATGACAATGAGCAGCAGCAACATACCGATTACGGTCATGCCACGTTGTTTGCTGTTCTGCGATGATATGATCTCCATCATTATTCTCTCCCCTATTCCCCTACTTGATGGTGTTGCCAATCCGGCCACAGTGGCCGTTGAAAGTAATACAATCCAGATTCATCCAGATGAAAAACGCCTTGCCAATCAGGTTCTCCTCCGGCAGTGGTCCCCACACTCGGCTGTCGCTGCTGTTATCGCGATTATCGCCCATCACGAAATACTGCCCTGCCGGCACCTGATATTCCCAGGCCACCTTGCCATCTGGCTCCCGGCGGAGTTGCAGGCCGGGCCACAGTCCCGCCAGCCCCCAGCGACCATCCGCTAACACCTGGATGCGATGGTTAACCTCATTGAGGCGCTCATCAAACTGCTGATAACCCGGATCGGCAGGATCATCGGGTAACGGGGTCAACGCCGCCGGCTGGCCGTTGATCAACAAGTGCTTGTCCCGATACTCCAGCCGGTCGCCCGGCAACCCGATGACGCGCTTGATATAAGCGACCGACGGCTCACGCGGATAGCGGAAGACCACAACATCGCCGCGCGCCGGCTGGCCATTCCCGATCAACTTGGTATTGAGCACCGGCAGGCGCAGACCATACGAAAATTTGTTGACCAAGATAAAATCGCCATTGAGCAGGGTCGGCAACATGGACTCCGAGGGAATGCGGAACGGCTCGACCACGAACGAGCGCAATACCAGCACCGCCAGAATCACCGGGAAGAACGATTTTGACAGGTCGACGTACCACGGCAACTTGATCGCGACCGCTGGCGTAGCCCCGCCACGGATACGACGCGGTTCCAGCACCCAGGTATCCAGTATCCAGATACCCCCGGTCACGACGGTCAGTACGACCAGAACAGCAGCAAAATCAATATTCATGCGTATAACGATCCGATGAGTATGAAGGGTCAGAACAGCGCTAGGAGTTTTTATCCATCTGCAACACGGCCAGAAAAGCATCCTGCGGGATTTCCACCTTGCCCACCTGCTTCATGCGCCGCTTGCCCGCTTTCTGCTTCTCCAGCAGTTTGCGCTTGCGGCTCACGTCGCCGCCGTAGCATTTGGCCAGCACATTCTTGCGCAACGCTTTCACTGTAGTGCGGGCGATGATCTGGTTGCCAATCGCCGACTGAATCGCCACCTCGAACATCTGCCGGGGAATCAATTCTTTCAGCTTGACCGCCGCCGCATGGCCCCGACGCTGCGCCTGCTCGCGGTGAACAATCACCGATAGCGAATCGACCCTTTCGCCATTAATCAGCACATCCAGCTTGACCAGCGGCGCGGCCTGAAACCGTTCAAAACTGTATTCGAACGACGCATAACCCCGGCTGACCGATTTGAGGCGATCAAAGAAGTCCAGCACCACTTCGCTCAACGGCAACTCGAAACTCAATTGCACCTGGCCACCCGCATAGTGTAGGCCGCGCTGGACGCCGCGCTTTTCAATACAGAGGGTAATAATCGGCCCCAGATAATCCTGCGGAGTCAAAATATGCGCCACAATAATCGGCTCGCGAACCTCGGCGATTTCATTCGGCGGCGGCAGTTTGGCGGGATTGTCGATCTTCACGATCTCATCCCCCGTGGTCAGCACCTCGTAGATCACCGTCGGCGCGGTGGTGATCAGATTCAGGTTGTATTCCCGCTCCAGTCGCTCCTGAACGATCTCCATGTGCAGCAGGCCCAGAAAACCGCAGCGAAAACCGAAGCCCATGGCTTGCGAAGTTTCCGGCTCGAAGAACAGCGAAGCGTCGTTCAGCCGCAGTTTCTGCAACGCTTCGCGCAGGTTGCCGAAATCATCCGAGTCCACCGGGAACAGCCCGGCGAACACCCGGGGCTGCACCTTTTGAAAACCGGGCAACGACTCGGTCGCTGGCCGATCCGCCCCGGTGAAGGTGTCGCCGACCGGCGCGCCATCGATCTCCTTGATCCCGGCAATGACATAGCCCACTTCGCCGGCATTCAGGCTGGGTTGCTCAGTACGTTTGGGAGTGAAGATGCCCACCGATTCAACCTGAAAGGCACGGCCGGTGGACATGACCTGAATTTTCTGTTTGGGAACGATCCGCCCGTCTACCACCCGCACCAGCGAAATCACCCCCACGAAGTTGTCGAACCAGGAATCGATGATCAGCGCTTTGAGCGGTCCGTCCGGGTGACCCTTCGGCGGTGGAATGTGGGCGGCGATGGCTTCCAGCAGGTCTTCGATGCCGAGGCCGGACTTGGCGCTGACCCGCAGCGCGTGGCTGGCGTCCAGGCCGATAATGTCGCCGATTTCGTGCGCCACCCGCTCCGGATCAGCGGAGGGCAAGTCAATCTTGTTGAGCACCGGCAACACTTCCAGCCCCTGCTCCATGGCGGTGTAGCAGTTGGCGACGCTCTGCGCCTCGACGCCCTGGGCGGCGTCCACCACCAGCAACGCGCCTTCGCAGGCGGCCAGCGAGCGGGAAACCTCGTAGGAGAAATCTACATGCCCCGGCGTGTCGATGAAATTGAACTGGTAGGTGCGGCCATCGCGGGCCGGGTAACGCAAGGAGACGCTCTGCGCCTTGATGGTGATGCCGCGCTCCCGTTCAAGATCCATGGAGTCCAGCACCTGCTCGGACATTTCCCGCTGGCTCAGGCCACCGCAAATTTGGATGAAGCGATCAGCGAGGGTCGATTTGCCGTGATCGATGTGGGCAATGATGGAAAAATTGCGTATGAGATCCATGAATTCCAGTAGCGTCGGGTAGCCGATCAGTCGTTTCCGGCCGCCCGAAGTTCGCGGCGAACACAATCAGGCACCTATACCGGCCAGGCGCTTGCGGAATCGATTTTAAATTTTAAATGGGGGCGGATTATAGCGTTATTGCGGCTTGAAAAGCATATTTCCAACCCGGCGCAACACCACCGGCTGAAACCGGACATCCTCGCGAAAGCGCCGGGACATGACGCGCACCGCCAGAAAGCCCAGACCTAAACCCAGCGCGCCGGACAGGATCACCAGTTCTTCACCCGCGCCAGCAAAAGTAGCCTGACCAAGCAATGCTCCTGCCAGCAGCAACGCCAGCGGCAGCAGGTAGGCCAGCAACGCCCCGCGCAGCAACACGCCATCCGCCAGCCCGACGATCACCTCATCACCTGGCTGCAACGATAATTCTGACAGCGCACGGGTGCGCATCGAACGAACGCCCCACGCCTTGGCCAGCGTCGCAGTTCCGCAGCCGTCGCTGGCCTGACAACTCCCACAGGCCGAACGACGCTGGATCTCGACCCAGGCGTAGCCTGCGCCAGCTTCAGCTACGACCGCACGTTCTTCGATCACGGCTGGGTGACCCCGGGATCATGCTGAATCGCGTCGGCAATCCGTTGCACCGTCGCTGCGGGGACTTCACCGACCACCAGCACCTGATAGCCATCGACAGCCTTGCCGAAGGCGTTCATCGATCCCCGTTGGGAAACGCCCTGCAACAGCGCCGGTGCGCCATCAAGCTTTTCCAGAAAGACCGAGATCGTCGCCAGACCATCAGCGAACACCAGATGTTCGGTCAGATGCCGACCCGCGCTTTCCGTAAACCGGTTATGCAGGACCTTAACGAAACCTTCCGGCAACTGTTCCACACGCCAAGCTGATTCCTGGACGGGTTCACCCGTTGGATGCAGCGCCGGGGGATCATTCCGGTTCGCGGGTGATGAACCCTCCGGCAACGCCGGGGACTGGAACGCCGTTGCGTCGATCTGCGGCTTGACCTGGAAATCGGTGAACATGAGTTGTTCCAGCGGATGCCCCCGGTCATCGAGCAATGCGGAACGCAGCACCATGCCGTTACGTTCATCCAGCCACAGCCGATAACCGAACCGCCAAGCGTCACGCGGCTTGATCGCGATGATTCGCGTCTCCAGGCCGGCAATCCGGTCTGTACCGACGATTTCAAACTGGTAGTGGCTTTCCAGCCGGCCAATCTCACGGGGAATCGATAACGGAAAGGGCGAACGTTGGTAATCGTTACCGGCAAACGTGGCCTGTTGCTTGGGCAGCAGACAGACCACATTGTTATTGGCGACGACGACTTCGCGGGGGGGGCCGTTCAGGGAAAAGAGCCGTTGTCGCTCACCGTCCGGACCGCTGCCGTGAACGATTCGCATGGCCTCGACATGCGGCCCCTGAACATAAATGAAAGTGCCTTCGTAGTTCAGGGTCTGGGTGGCTTTTACCATCCGTTCCAGCCATTGTTTGGCTTCGTCGGCGACCGGCGGGGCGGATTGCGCCCAGTCGACAGGAGACAGCGACCCGGCAAGCGCCAGGACGGCGCAGGGCAACAATTTTCGCTTCATTCGGGGCGTCAGCGATTCGTCTGGTAGCCAACCATGCGGACGTAGGGCAGCATCCCGTTGACGCTGCTCCTGGAAGCATAGCCGTTATGATTGACCAGATAGGTGTTCAGCCGGGCTTCGGTGGGTTCGCTGGCCTCATCAGCCGGCGGATTCAGCGCAACCACCTGTGCCGGGAGGGCAGTCGTTGAAGCCGGGACAGCGGCAATCGGGTTGTCAGGAGTCAACCCGGCGTCGGGCTGGGTCAACTGAAGCCCGACCAGAGCGGTTAGCACGACCGAAGCGGCGAGCGCGAAGCCGGTGACCGGCTTATACCAGGCCGGCAGCGACCGGGTAGCCGGTTGCGGCAGGCGCTCCTGGTCAATGGCCTGGCGGAGGCGCGTGGCGAAATCAGCATCCAGCGCGGCGGGCAAATGGCCCTGCAACGCATCGCTGATCAAGTGGTAGCGTTCCCAACGCCCCTGGGCATCGCCATCCCGGCTTAGTCGGCGCAAGGCCAGGTTCATTTCCGCATCAGGAAGTTCCCCATCGACCAGCGCCGACAGTTGACTCGCCGCCAAATCGACCGGGGCAACCTCATGGGCGGCTTGCGTTGGCCGTTGTTCAGCCGTTTTCTCAGCCATGACTCTATACTCGAAACTAGCTCAGTAGTGGACGCAGTTTGGCGTCAATCGACTCGCGCGCCCGAAAAATGCGGGAACGCACCGTACCGATTGGACACCCCATGGTTTGGGCGATTTCTTCATAACTCATCCCCTCCAGTTCCCGGAGCGTAATCGCCGTGCGTAAGTCTTCTGGCAAATCTTCAATCGCCTTGAACACGGTGGCTTCGATTTCGTCCTTGAGCAAAAGTCGCTCAGGGGTCTCGTACTCTTTGAGCAGTGATGACCCTTCGTACTGTTCCGCTTCTTGGGCGTCGATATCGGAACCCGGCGGACGTCGGCCCTGCGCGACCAGGTAATTCTTCGCCGTGTTGATGGCGATGCGATAAAGCCAGGTATAAAAAGCGCTGTCGCCGCGAAATCCCGGTAAGGCGCGGTACGCCTTGAGGAAGGCTTCCTGGGAAACGTCCAGGGCTTCGCTGGGATCATGCACGTAGCGGGAGATCAGTTTGATGATCTTGTACTGATACTTGCGCACCAGCACATCGAACGCGCTTTTATCGCCTTTTTGTACCCTTTGGACCAGATCACGGTCCAGATGCCCTTCGCCCATCCGGGCAGACCCCTTTCGACTCAATGGCAATCTCCGTGCGGACATGACGGTAGACCGAAGCCCTTTCCGTAAGTTCGCAGACCCGCCGGGATATGGTTATAGTTGCGGCTTTGAATAAAGCTTGACGCCCCGGCGTCTAACGCGGCAACGCCAGCGCACCTGAAACAATACCTGATTCACGGAGTCGCTCACAAGTTATGATCTCGCTCCTCCCTCCTGACGTTCTCATTATCGGCAGCGGCGCCGCCGGTCTCAGTCTGGCGCTGCGGGTGGCCAACGTGGCCCGCGTCGTCGTTCTCGCCAAGGGACCCGTCCATGAAGGCAGCACTTACTATGCGCAAGGCGGCGTCTCTGCCGTGCTGGATGCTGGCGATTCGATTGACTCGCACATTCAGGACACGTTGATTGCCGGGGCGGGTCTGTGCCATGCCGATGCGGTGCGCTGTACGGTAGAGCATGGCCGGGAAGTGATCGAATGGCTCAGCGCTCAGGGGGTGCCGTTCACCCGTGAATCGAATACCGAAGGGGTTGCTGACTATCACCTGCACCGGGAGGGCGGTCACAGCCACCGGCGGATCGCTCACGCCGCCGATGCCACCGGACGGGCGATTCAGACAACGCTGGAAGAACGCGCCCGCGAACATCCCAACATCACTTTACTGGATCAGTATATTGCAGTGGATGTGATTACCCGCCGCAAGCTGGGTCTGGCCGGTAACCACTGTCTGGGCGCGTATGTGCTGGATCGGCGCAGCGGACAGGTGGAGGCGCTGGCGGCGCGGTTTGTCGCCCTGGCGACCGGCGGTGCCAGCCGGGTCTATCTCTATTCCAGCAATCCGGACGGCTCGACGGGCGATGGCATCGCCATGGCCTGGCGGGCGGGCTGCCGGGTGGCGAATATGGAATTCATGCAATTTCATCCGACCTGCCTGTATCACCCGCAGGCCAAGAATTTTCTGATTTCCGAAGCGGTGCGCGGCGAAGGCGGCTATCTACGGTTGCCGGACGGAACCCGCTTTATGCGGAATTTCGATGTGCGTATGGAACTGGCCCCCCGCGATATCGTGGCGCGGGCGATTGACCATGAAATGAAGCGGTTGGGCGCGGAATGTGTGTATCTGGACATCAGCCACAAGCCAGCAGATTTTATCCGTGGGCATTTTCCGAACATTTACGCCAAGTGCCTGGAATTTGGTTTCGACATGACCCAACAGCCGATTCCCGTAGTGCCCGCAGCGCACTACACCTGCGGCGGGGTAATGACCGATCTGCGGGCGCGGACCGATGTCGAGGGATTGTACGCGATAGGCGAAATTGCGTTCACTGGTCTGCACGGCGCGAACCGCATGGCCAGCAATTCGTTGCTGGAATGCCTGGTGTTCGCTGCTGCCGCTGCCGAGGATATCCTGCCGCAACTCGATCATACGCCGCCGCCCCCGGAATTGCCGGACTGGGATGAAAGCCGGGTGACGGATTCCGACGAGGAGGTGGTGGTCAGTCATAACTGGGCGGAATTGCGGCAATTCATGTGGGACTATGTGGGCATTGTCCGCACCAACAAGCGGTTGCAACGCGCCCAGCATCGCGTGGAGTTGTTATTACGGGAAATTACCGAGTATTACGGTCATTTCCGCATCAGTGGCAATCTGGTCGAGTTGCGCAATCTGACGCAGGTTGCGGAATTGATCATCCGTAGCGCTCTGGCGCGCAAGGAAAGTCGAGGCTTGCATTACACGCTGGATTATCCCCAGGCTACTGAATCGACGCCGGTGCAGGATACCGTGCTGGTGCCGGCCAACTTCGCCGGGGCCGATGCGCCGCCGCGTTGGGCAGATCATGCATAGAGATTTTCCGAGGAGCATATCCTTCTCAATATGTCCAACTGCGTCGGTTTGAAAAAGTATAAGCAACATCTAATACCAATTCTCGGTAGGTTTTAGTGTTTCCAACCGAAGGTGTATGTGTAGATACCGTCTTGGCAGTCAAGATGTGGGAGTCCAATTGGCTTGGCGTTACCCAGATACATTTACACTAGAAGCGGTAGACAAATCCAGGATGCGTTTAGAGGAACGGGAGCAGATTTAGGGATTTAAAACTTGATTTATCAGTGATTGAAAGGGGCGCGAAAGCGCCCTTTTTTATGCGATTCTACCCGGCGCGGCTATAACCGTCCCAGCGCCTGTTCCAAATCAGCCCCGGCAACAGAGCGGGTGGTGTTGAGATCGACGAATTGCATCCGCTCCAGCCATCCGGACCGCTGCAGAAAGCGGATCACCGAACGCACGGTGACGGTCTGATATTCGCCCTTTAACCGATCTGCCAGGGGATGATCGGTAAACGTCAGATTCGCCTTGAACAGGCCGCCGCCTATCCGGGTCAACCGGTCAATCCGGATCGTCTCGGGCTGGTAGGATTGCATCAGTGGATGGTGCTGCGCCTCGCTGCGATGATGAACTGCGCCCTTCGCCAGCGCCGCAACCGTCAGTTCCAGCAACCATTGGTTGCTGTTCTGGAAATCCGGGGATTGCGGGTGGGCAATCGTGTTATAGCGGGGTTGGTGCAAGCGCCAGACCAGCGGACTGCGCAAGGCGCTCACCAAGTCTTGCTGGACGCCGGGACTCGGCACGGCGATCAATGCCTCGTAGGCAAACGGATCATCCAGAAAAAAGTGGATCAGACCTTCATCGTAAAGCCCGGAAACATCCGTTCCGCACCGGTTGAGCAGATGAATCACCGTCCAGCGACCTTGGGAATGCTCGCGGATGGCAAAGCCCACATGGCTAAAACGCAGACCGTATTTCGACAGGTCGGTGCCCACCCGGCCCAGGATGACCACTTGGGCGCTGCTGCGCTCCAGCGTCTCAAACACCTTCACTCCTAAACGGGAGGCGTTCGCCAGCCCTTCGGGGGTCAGAGGCTTCTCAGTGCAGGCCGTTCCCGCCCATGCCACCGTCGCCAGCAGGGTCAGAAAAGCACCGAGCAGCACAATCCTGAGCTGTCGCCTTCCCGATCTAGTCATTGCGGATGCGGCGCATGATGCAGCAATTTCTGGCTAACGGCATTCGGGATAAAAGCGATCATTTTTCCCGCATAGATCAGGGCATAACCGGACGCCTCAGTGATCACCTCGACAGTGCCGCCCATCGCTTTCGATAAGCCGCCAGCGATTTCGGGTGTGACCTTGACCGACACGGTGGCGGCGGTCGATACACCCTGCAGGACGACCACTGCGCCTTCCGCAACGGCATTGACCGCCTGCACGGTCAACGTGGGCGAACCGGCGATGACCTCCACGCTGCCTGCGACCAAGGTCGATGCCCCTTCCGCGGAGAGCGCGGAGCCTTGCGAAAGACCGCTGCCTTCAGCGTATGCGCCAGCGCCGCCCGCCAGCCAGACAACCATCATCAAGAATCGGAGCGATTGCATAAACAGAGACCTTTTCAGTCAGAGGTGGAGAGACATCAGATTAATGCCTCGATTTTCCTGTTGTTCCCCAGTAAGATACTGTTAATATTTACAACATCAAGTATGAATAAAACAACAGACTGAAATAGCAGCAACTATCAAGGCGTACTTCCCGGAGAAGTAGCTGGAGGAAACAACCATGTTGAGTGGCAAAAGTGATAAACCGGTGGCCGTGGTCACAGGCGCTAACCGGGGGTTAGGGCTGGAAACGGCCCGGCAACTCGCCAAGCGGGACATCCGGGTCATCATCACCAGTCGTAATGCCGGCAAGGGGGAAGTCGCCATGGAGAAATTACTGGCGGAGGGACTGGATATCTTGTTTCAGCCCTTGGAGGTTACTTCGGAAAGCAGCGTAGCCGAGTTGGGTGCGTTCATTCATAGCCGGTGCGGGCGAGTGGACATCCTAGTGAATAATGCCGGGGTCTTTCTCGACATTCACGGCGCAGAGGATGCAGGCGGCGCCAGTGTGTTCAACGTCAGCCTGGAAACCCTGACGGCGACCCTGAAAACCAATCTTTACGGCCCTCTGCTCCTGGCGCAGGAATTGACCCCGCTGATGAAGCAGCAGCACTATGGCCGCATCGTCAACGTTTCCAGCGGCATGGGCCAGTTGAGCGGGATGGAAGGCAAATCGCCGGCCTACCGAATTTCCAAGACCGCACTGAATGCCTTGACCCGCATCCTGGCGGCAGAAACGCAGGGCTATAACATCCTGGTCAACTCCATTTGTCCCGGATGGGTGCGCACCGACATGGGCGGTCCCCAAGCAGAGCGGACGGTGGACCAGGGCGTTGCCGGGATCATCTGGGCGGCGACGCTGCCGGATGATGGACCGACCGGCGGTTTTTTCCGGGATGGGCAGCCGATTCCCTGGTAATCGCGGAGAGCGGCGCTTCAGCCGCGCTCTTCCCAAGCCGTCAGTACTGGCTCCAACTCATCCAATGTAACGATTTCCGCATCCGCCTTGGGTCCGCCGGGCCAGTCCCGGCAGGTGCGGTTGACCCAGACGGTGCGGAAACCCGCCCGGGCTGCGCCGAAAATATCGTGTTCCGGGTCATCACCGATATGGACGATCTGATCAGGCCGCACCGCCAGTCGCCGGCTCGCTTCTTTAAACAACAGCGGGTCAGGTTTGGCGGCGCCGATATCGATAGCGTTCAGGGAAAACGCGAACAGGTCATCCAGACCGATCAGCCGCAAGTCGGCGTTGCCGTTGGACAGCGACGCCAGCAGGTAGCGCCGACCCAATCGCTCCAGCGTGGGGCGCACCTCGGCAAAGGGTTCCACGGCGTTGCGGGCAACGAAGAACACTTCAAACGCGCCTTCTACATCGAATGCCTGATAACCCGCCCGCCGCGCCGCCAGATTCAACGCTTCCTTACGCAACCAGGTGCGGTCATAGGCCCTCTCCGGGTAGGCGGCGGTCACTTCGCTGGACAGTTCCCGTAATTCCAGGGGCGTGAGCCGTTCCGGGATGCGCGGGTAACGCACTGTCAGCCAGTCATGCAGCAACTCCTCGGCGCGTTCGACGACCGGCCAGATATCCCACAGCGTGTCATCCAGATCGAAGGTAATCGCCTTAATCACAAACGTGACAAACCCCGTTCTAAATCCTGCTGTAAATCCGCTCTATCTTCCAATCCCACGGAAACCCGGACCAGCCCATCACCAATCCCGGCACGTTCCCGCTCCTGGGGCGTCAACCGACCGTGGGTGGTCGTTGCAGGATGAGTAATGGTGGACTTGGTATCGCCGAGATTGGCGGTGATTGAAATCAGTCGGGTCTGGTCAATGACCGTCCAGGCGGCTTCCCGTCCACCGCGCAGATCGAAAGAGACGATCCCGCCGAAAGCGCTCTGTTGCCGTTTCGCCAATTCATGCTGGGGATGTGAAGGCAGGCCAGGGTAGTAAACCCGTTCTACCGCTGGCTGACTTTCCAGCCAGTGCGCCAACTGCCAAGCCGATTCGCTACAGGCGCGCATTCGTAGCTGTAAAGTTTCCAACCCTTTGAGAAACACCCAGGCGTTGAACGGACTCATGGTCGGGCCGGCGGTGCGCAGGAAGCCGAAAATATCGACGCCGACCCGCTGGGCATCGCCGACGACAGCCCCGCCGACGCAGCGGCCCTGACCGTCCAAATACTTGGTGGCGGAATGGATCACCAGGTCCGCGCCGAATTTGAACGGTTGTTGCAGGGCCGGGGTGCAGAAGCAATTATCTACTATCAATAAGATACCGTGAGCATGAGCCAAATCGGCCAGCGCCTGGATGTCAGCCAGTTCCATCAAGGGGTTGGAGGGCGTTTCCAGATAGAACAACCGGGTTTCCGGGCGAATCGCCGCTTCCCAAGCGGACAAATCCGATAACCGGACGTAAGTCGTGGCGACGCCGAATTTGCTCAGGTACTGATTGAACAGGGAGAGGGTCGTACCAAAAACGCCGCTGGCCGAGACGATATGATCGCCGCTTTTCAGCAAGGTCATACAAGTCGCCAGAATCGCCGCCATGCCGGAGGATGTCGCGATACAGGCGGCACCCCCTTCGAGCGCCGCGAGTCGCTCCTGAAACATCCGCACCGTTGGGTTAGTAAATCGGGAATAGATGTTGCCTGGAACCGCACCGCTGAACCGGGCGGCGGCTTCGGCAGCGTTGGCGAACACGAAGCTGGACGTGGGGAAAATCGGCTCAGCGTGTTCGCCTTCCAACGTGCGCGTCTGTCCAGCGCGCACCGCCAAGGTGGCGAAGCCGGGGTCGGGAAAATCGTTGAAATCCATGCGGGGAGCTTCCACAGCCTGTCAAATCAGGCGTTGTTGTGCAGGTCAATGATGGCGTTATCCGCGCTTTCGCGGGCGCGTTGGGCCATATCAGACCGATCACGGGCCAAACAGTCCAGATACGCTTGATCGATGTCGCCAGTGACATATTCGCCGGTGAAGCAGGACGCATCAAAGCGCTGAAGCGCCGGATTGCCGCGCCGCACCGCCTCTTCCAGGTCGGATAGATCCTGGAAAATCAGGTGATCGGCACCAATCGCCTGGGCGATCTCTTCCTCGGAGCGGTTATGTGCGATGAGTTCGTGGGCGGCGGGCATGTCGATGCCGTAGACGTTGGGATAACGCACCGGCGGTGCAGCGGACGCAAAATAGACCCGGCGGGCGCCGGCGTCGCGGGCCATGCGGATGATTTCCCCGGAGGTGGTGCCGCGCACGATAGAGTCGTCCACTAGCAACACGTTCTTGCCGCGAAATTCGAGATCAATGGCGTTCAGTTTTTGCCGGACTGATTTCTTACGGGTTTTTTGACCGGGCATGATGAAGGTGCGGGCGATGTAACGGTTTTTGATGAAGCCTTCCCGGTATTTGATACCGAGAATCGAGGCCATTTGCAGAGCGGCAGTGCGGCTGGTGTCAGGAATCGGGATCACCACGTCGATGTCCTGTTCCGGCCAGTCCCGCAAGATTTTTTCCGCCAGATATTCGCCCATGCGCAGCCGGGCCTTATGCACCGAGACCTGATCCAGGATCGAATCAGGCCGGGCCAGATAGACGAACTCAAAGATGCAGGGTGAATAGCCAGGATGTTCAGCGCACTGACGGGTGTGCATCCGACCGTCCAGATCAAAAATCACCGCTTCTCCGGGGGCGACATCACGGATCCGCTGAAAATCCAAGGCATCCAACGCCACACTCTCGGAAGCGACCATGTATTCCATACCACTGCCGGTTTCCCGGCGACCAAACACCAGAGGCCGGATGCCGTGCGGATCGCGGAACGCTACCAGACCGAAACCGACGATCAAAGTCACCGCCGCATAAGCGCCCTGCACCCGTCGATGCACTGCGGCGACCGCGGCGAAAATATCCTCGGCGTCAACCGACAATCGGCTACGCTGTTGCAGTTCGTGGGCAAAGACATTGAGCAGGACTTCCGAGTCAGAATTCGTGTTGATGTGGCGCAGGTCGGAGCGAAACAGCTCGTCTTTCAGTTGCACCGAGTTGGTCAGGTTGCCGTTGTGGGCCAGGGTGATACCAAAGGGCGAGTTGACGTAGAACGGCTGGGCCTCAGCGGAATCCGCACTGCCAGCGGTCGGGTAACGCACATGGCCGATGCCAATATTGCCCTGCAAATTACGCATGTGACGAGTGCGCACCACGTCGCGGATCAGACCGTTGTCCTTGCGCAGAAACAGGCGGCCTTCATGGCAGGTTACGATCCCGGCGGCATCCTGTCCCCGGTGCTGCAGCACGGTCAGGCCATCGAACAGACTTTGATTAACCGGATTCCGTCCCGCAATGCCGATGATTCCACACATAGGCGCTACCCTCGGTGAACGAACTTAAGGGAATTGAACGTTCTGGGCCAATTCCGGCGGCAGGAAATCCCGTAACCAGAGTGCTCCTTCCTGGAAACGGTCCAGCAGCAGCGATTGCTGCCACCAGGGGTCCTTGGGCAGTGGCGTCAACCCCGCCGCCAATACCAGAACGACGATGATGGCCGCGCCGCGCGCCAGACCAAAAACCGTACCCAATAACCGGTCGGTGCCGGTCAGGCCGGTGTAATCGACCAGATAGGAAGCAATCAGGCCGATGAGTCCGCCGAGCAGCAACGTTGCGAGAAACAGGCCTCCAAAGGCCGCAGCGATCCGCAACGACGGGGTAGCGATGTGGGAAGCGAGATGCACAGCGCCATCTTCAGCGAATAGAAAGGCAATGGCAAAGGCGGCGATCCAGGTCGCCAGCGAAATGACCTCGCGCAACAAACCGCGCCACAATCCAATCAGCATGGAAAGAGCAATCAGGATGACGATGAGGTAGTCGGCCCAGTTCATAGCGCGCTCGTAGAAACCTCAACGCCAGATACGGACTTGGTACATTGGCCGACCGCTGACCATGATTCGTTCAACCTCGGCCCGGATATTGCGGCTACGATACTGGTCGCGCACGGCAAAAGCGTTTTCCTGGATCGCATAACTGCCAGCTAGCGAACCACCACTGGCTGGCGTTGGCGGTTGTGGCGCAGGTGCTTTGGGAGGTGGCGGCGGTATTTCGGATCGGGAGACCAGTTCCAGCTTGGGTAGCGTGGGGGGCGGCTTGGCGGGATTAACACTGGCCGTTCGGGTCGACTCGACTTGCGCTTTACGACGCGCAGCTTCAGCGCGAGCGGCTTCGGTGCGGGCGGCTTCGGCTTGAGCATCGCGGCGGGCGGCTTCGACCTGCGCGTTACGGTGAGCGGCTTCGGCGCGGGCGGCTTCGGCGCGGGCGGCTTCGGCGGCGCGGGCGGCTTCGGTTTGTGAGGCGGCCGTGGGCCGTTCCGAAGGGGGTGTCACCTTGGCCTGAGCGGCTTCCCGGCGCACCGCATCTGCTTCAGCAGACGCCCGACGCTCCGCTTCCGCTTGGGCGCGGGTCTTGGCGGCTTCCGCCTGAGCAGCACGGCGGGCGGCTTCGGCACGGGCCTTGGCGGCGGCAATGCGTTCGGCTTCCGCCTTGGCTTTGGCTTCCTGGACCTTGCGGCGGACAGCTTCTTCCTGAGCTTGCACCGCTTTAGCCGCGTCGGTAGCAGTAGCTGGCAACGGTGCGGACGCAACCGGCGCAATAGCTACAGGGGCTTCGGCAGACGGGACGGGACTCGGCGGGGGCACGGGTGGGGTAACGGTGGCCGGAGGCGGAGTGGGCTGGGATTGCGAGAAAGTCAGCGTCGGTGGCGTTTGCAGCGGCGCAGGAGTGGGCGTCGGCTGGGCAGTGGGCGTCGTTTTCTGTGGTTCTTCCAGCATTTCTGGCACAAAAAGAACCGCTAGCGCCGCGATGACGGCGGCGCCTACGAGGCGTTGGGTCAAACGATTGTCCAAAATCAGGCCTCCCGAGATGGCGGCAAGGGGGAATTTGATAACCAGGGCTGGATCGCCAGCACCGGGGCGACGGTGTGGAATGAACCCAGTACAACGATACGGTCGCCTGGACAGGCGGTCGTCTGGAGAACCCGGCAAGCTTCCTGGATATCGGTCGCTTCAGCACGGGCGCCGGTCGCGCGAAGCAACGTCGCCAGTTCGTCGCCCGTCCGTCCCCGGTCGCCGTCAAGCGTGATTGCGTACCATGCATCGATGGTCTCGGTCAATGCCTCGATTACGCCCGGTGCGTCCTTGTCGGCCAGCAACCCGATCATCGCCCAGGTGCGCCCCATGCAGGGACGCGCCCGCAAATGATCCGCCAGCACTGTCGCCGCACGCGGATTGTGGGCCACGTCGAGAATCCATTCAACCGGGCCGGGAATGATCTGACAGCGCCCAGGCAATTCGGCGCTGGTCAGTCCGGCGCGGATTGCCTCGGGTGGGACTGACAGGCGGTCGCCCAGGCTGGTCAGCGTCATGAGTGCAGCGGCGGCGTTGCCCAGTTGATGGTCGCCAGCCAGCGTCGGCAAGGGCAGATGATCAAGGCAATGTGTACCCGACTGCCAGCGCCAGGTTGAGCCGGTACGGGCGAAATGATAGTCGCGGTCCACGCAGAGTAACCGTGCATGGATGCCCTCGGCGTATTGAATCAGGCGCGGCGGTGGATCGGGATCAGCGCAGATGGCCGGTCGTTCGGGGCGATAAATACCGGCTTTTTCATAACTGATGCTGTCGCGATCCGAACCCAGCCAGTTGGTATGGTCGAGGGCGACGCTGACGACCAGGGCGGCGTCAGCGTCCACGATGTTCACTGCGTCCAGTCGCCCGCCCAGACCGACTTCCAGCACCGCAACGTCTACACTGGCTTCCCGAAACAATTCCAAAGCCGCCAGTGTGCCGAATTCAAAGTAGGTGAGGGAGACATCACCCCGTGCGGCGTCGATGCGGGCAAAAACCCGGCAGAGCGCTGCATCCGCCGCTTCCATCCCATTGATCCGAATGCGTTCGTTATAGCGCAGCAGATGCGGCGACGTGTAAGCCCCGACCCGGTAGCCGGCGGCGCGCAGCATCGCGTCCAGAAAAGCCACGCAGGAGCCTTTGCCGTTGGTGCCGCCCACGGTGATGATCGTCTGCGCTGGCGGTTCCGGTTGCAGTCGGCGTAATACGGTCCGCACCCGCTCCAGACCGAGGTCGATGGTTCGGGGATGCAGGGTTTCCTGCCAGCGTAGCCAGTTGTCCAATTCTGAAAATCGCATATCTGACTTTTCCCAAACAGTCCTTTGCCGTTCCTTACGCTGCCCGTGCGTCGCGACCAGTTAGCATCGCCAGCAGACTGGCTAATCGGTCGCGCAGTTCGCGGCGATCCACGATCATATCGATGGCGCCGTGTTCCAGCAGAAACTCACTGCGTTGGAACCCTTCCGGCAGTTTTTCGCGCACCGTCTGTTCGATGACACGCGGCCCAGCGAAGCCGATCAGCGCTTTGGGTTCAGCGACATTGATATCGCCCAGCATCGCCAGACTGGCGGAGACGCCGCCAGTGGTCGGATGAGTCAACACCGAGATGTAGGGAACGCCGTGTTCGGCCAACCGGGTCAACACGGCGCTGGTTTTGGCCATTTGCATCAGCGACACCAGCGCTTCCTGCATCCGCGCTCCGCCACTGGCGGCGAAACAGATGAAGGGAATATGCTCCTGTAGCGCGGTCTGGGCGGCGCGGACAAAGCGTTCGCCGACGACTGAACCCATCGAGCCGGCCATGAATTCAAACTCAAAAGCGATGGCGACGACCGGCATCCCTTTCAACAGGCCACGCAGAGCGATTAGTGCATCTTTCTCGTTGCTGGATTTCTGCGCCTGCGCCAGTCGGTCCTTGTATTTCTTGCTGTCCTTGAATTTCAGAAAATCGGTCGGTTCGATGTCCTCGCCAATTTCCGTCACGCCGTCTTCGTCGAGAAAACTTTGCAGACGCTGGCGAGCGCTGAGGTACATGTGATGACTACACTTGGGGCATACCCGCAGGTTGCGTTCGAGTTCAGCGCCGTACAACACTGCGCCACATTCTTCGCATTTACTCCAGAGTCCTTCAGGAATCTGGTGTTTATTGCGTCCGTCGGTGCGGATCCGCGAGGGAACGAGTTTTTCGTACCAGCTCATAATGGAAACACTAAGGCGCTGAGGCGCTGGGGGAAGATGGCTATTCACTGGCTACTCGCCATCGCCCGGCGCATGGCAGCGAGCAGTCCCGCGACTTCTTGCCGCATCCGTTCGGGTTCTTCCGTCAGTTCCGCCATCTTGCTGACCAGAGCGCTGCCGACCACAACGGCGTCAGCGACCTGGGCAATTGTTGCAGCGGTCGGCGGATCCTTGATGCCAAAACCGACACCCAGCGGCAAATCGGTGCAAGTGCGGATCATCGCCAGCTTTTCCGCAACCTCAGTAACATTGATCGCGGCGGAACCAGTCACACCTTTCAGTGAGACATAGTAGAGATAACCGCGCGCCCACTCAGCCGTGCCGCGAACACGCTCGGCGGTGCTGGTAGGAGCCAGCAGGAAAATCGGATCGATGTCAGCGGCGATCAGCAGTTTCGCCAGTTCAGCCGCTTCCTCGGGTGGCAGATCGACGGTGAGTACGCCATCCACGCCAGCCTCACGGGTGCCGGCGACAAAGACTTCATAGCCCAGGCTCTCAATCGGGTTGAGATAGCCCATGAGTACCAGTGGCGTTTCGGTATCGGTCTGGCGAAATTCGCGCACCAGGTCGAGCACCCCGCGCAGCGTCATGCCCTGCATCAGTGCCCGTTCGCAGGCTTTCTGAATCACGGGGCCATCCGCCATCGGATCGGAAAACGGGACGCCCAGTTCCACAATGTCCGCGCCAGCCGCAACCAGCGCGTGTAACATCGGTACCGTCTGATCCGGGCGCGGGTCGCCAGCAGTAATGTAGGGAATCAGAGCCTTGCGACCCGTGCGGCGCAATTCCTGGAAACAGCGGGTGATGCGATTCATACGGAAAAACTCTTGGAAGCAGTATCAAAATGCTCCCCACCCACGAACAGGGGGGAGTGGGGAAAAGGGGCCTACAACTGAATCCCTTCCAGCGTGGCAATGGTATTAATGTCCTTGTCACCGCGCCCGGACAGGTTGATGACAATGCTCTGGTCCGGGCGCAGGGTCGGGGCCAGTTTCGTCACATAAGCCAGGGCATGGCTGCTTTCCAGAGCCGGAATGATGCCTTCAGTCAGGGTCAGTTCGTGGAACGCACGCAGAGCTTCTTCATCGGTTATCGCGACGTAGTGTACTCGGCCAATATCTTTCAGCCAGGCGTGTTCCGGACCCACGCCGGGATAGTCCAGACCAGCGGAAATCGAGTGAGTTTCAATGATTTGACCGTGGTCATCATTGAGCAGATAAGTGCGGTTGCCATGCAACACGCCGGGTCGGCCTGCACACAATGTAGCGGCATGGCGACCGGTCTCAATACCGGAACCCGCAGCCTCGACGCCATACATGACCACTTCATTATCATTCAGGAACGGATGGAACAGGCCAATGGCGTTGGAGCCGCCACCAACACAAGCTACCAGCGCGTCCGGTAAGGTGTGGTGCTCGGTCAGCATCTGCTCGCGGGCTTCACGTCCGATCACCGCCTGGAACTCGCGCACCATCAGCGGGTAGGGATGCGGGCCGGCAACCGTGCCGATCATGTAGAAGGTGTTGTCGACGTTGGCCACCCAGTCGCGCAACGCTTCGTTCAGTGCATCCTTGAGGGTCCGCGATCCGGAGGTCACGGGTTGCACCGTGGCCCCCAGCAACCGCATCCGGTAGACGTTGAGCGCCTGCCGCTGGATGTCCTCCGCGCCCATGTAGACCACGCATTCCATCCCCAGTCGCGCCGCCACGGTCGCCGAGGCAACGCCATGTTGACCCGCGCCGGTTTCAGCGATCAGCCGGGTTTTGCCCATCCGTTTGGCTAGTAACGCCTGGCCGACCGTATTATTAATCTTGTGGGCGCCGGTATGGTTGAGGTCTTCGCGTTTGAGATAAATCTGCGCACCGCCGAGTTGTCGACTCCAGCGCTCCGCATGATAAAGTGGACTGGGACGGCCCACATAATGAGCCAGATCAGCGTCCAGTTCCGCCAGGAATTCGGGATCGTTGCGGCAGTTCCGCCAGGCTTCGTTCAGTTCGTGCAGCGCTTCCATAAGCGTTTCAGCGACGAACCGACCGCCGTAACGGCCAAAATGGCCGATCGAGTCGGGAAACTGGCTGAAATCGACCGGGTTACGCATGGCTTTCGCAGTCATACACACCTCGTAAAAATGCGCGCATCAGGGTGGCGTCTTTAACGCCTTTGGCGGATTCTACCCCACTGCTGACATCGACCGCATAGGGATGAACTTGCCGGATCGCCTCGACAACGTTGTCGGAATGTAGTCCGCCCGCCAGAATCAGCGGCTTATGCCGTTTAGCCGGAATCCGTGCCCAGTCAAAACCTTGGCCGGTCCCGCCCATTTTTTGACCGCCGTGGCTGTCGAGCAACAGGCCGGTGGCATTGGCGAACCGTTGTTCGTAATCCCGCACGTCCGCGCCCGCGCCCATTGGTACAGCTTTAAGGTAGGGTCGGCCAAAAACGGCGCACACGTCGGGTTCCTCATCGCCGTGAAATTGCAGCAGGTCGATCCGCACCGACTCCAGCATGGCGCGCACCGTTGCAGGCTCCGCGTTCATGAACAGGCCGACTACTGTCATGAATGGCGGTAAAACCGCGACAATCCGTTGCGCCGTTTTCACGTCCACGAACCGGGGACTGGGTGGATAAAACACCAAGCCGATGGCGTCCACGCCCAGTTCAGCCGCCATCATTCCGTCTTCCGGACGGGTAATGCCGCAGATTTTGACGCGAGTACGAGGAATCGGGGGCATGGCTTCAGGGCGTGATCGAGGGGGACGGTCGGGAAGGTGCAAAGACTAACAGAAATCTAGCCGGTTTGCAGGGGTCGCTTGCCTTTGCCATCCAGGTTCATTAGTCTCATTTTTCCGGTTTTTCCGGTTAATGCCTTTTTGATAATCTGAAATTCGCAGGCCCCTGGCGGAAACCATCCCAGAGGCTGGTTCCCCTGTTAGCCCTTAGCCTTTGGCCGCAGTCCCCATGCTCCCTGTTATCGCTATCGTTGGCCGCCCTAACGTCGGCAAATCCACCCTGTTCAATTCTCTGACCCGCACCCGCAATGCACTGGTGGCGGATATGCCCGGTTTGACCCGCGATCGTCAATATGGCCTCGGTCAGCGCGGCCCACAGCCTTATATGGTGGTGGATACCGGCGGTTTAACCGGTGAGGACGCCGGAATGGATGGCCTGGTAGCACGCCAGGTCTGGCGAGCCATTGATGAAGCCGATGCCGTATTGCTGCTGGTGGATGGTCGCGCCGGTCTGACCGTCGCCGACGAAGAGATTGCCGGTCAACTACGCCGCGCCGGTAAAACCCTGCATTTGGTGATCAACAAAGCCGAACATCGCGATCCGGATCTGCTCAGCGCTGATTTCCACGTCCTCGGGCTGGAGCATCTGCACATCATTGCCGCTGTTCATAATCAGGGCGTCGAGGATCTGATGGAGGAGGTGCTGGCAGCGTTGCCAGGCAGTGAGGAATCCGGTGAAACCACAGCGTCGCCGGTGCCGGAAGGCGTGATCCGGCTAGCGATTGCCGGTCGGCCTAATGTCGGCAAATCCACTTTGGTTAACCGCCTGCTGGGCGAGGAACGGATGCTGGCCAGCGACCTGCCCGGCACCACCCGTGACAGCGTCGCAGTGCCTTTTGAACGCGACGGTCAGCGCTATCTGCTGATCGACACCGCCGGGGTGCGTCGTCGGGCGCGGGTGAGTGAAGTCGTGGAGAAGTTCAGTGTCGTCAAGACCCTGCAAGCGATTCAGCAATCTCACGTCACAGTCCTGGTGCTGGACGCCCAACAAGGGGTCAGCGATCAGGACGCTAGCCTGTTGGGGTTGATTGTAGACAGTGGCCGGGCGTTGGCGATTGCCGTTAACAAGTGGGACCATCTCGATCCTGACACCCGTACTCAAGTCAAACGTGATCTGGATCGCCGACTGGGCTTTCTCGACTTCGCCAAAATCCATTTTATTTCCGCGCTGCACGGAACGGGCGTCGGCGAACTGCTCGGTTCAGTTCGTCAGGCTTACGCCGCCGCCACCCGTAAGCTGGCGACGCCAGAATTGACGCGCATTCTCGAAGACGCACTGGCGGCTCATCAGCCGCCCCTGGTGCATGGTCACAGCATCAAACTGCGCTATGCCCATCAGGGAGGGCAAAATCCACCTATGGTCATCATTCATGGCAACCGGGTTGACCATGTGCCAGAAACTTACCGACGCTATCTGGCTAACGTCTATCGCAAACGGCTGGATCTGTGGGGAACACCGATCCGCGTTGAATTTCGCGGGGGGAAGAATCCTTATCAACCCTCGCCAACGGCGCGTGGTCGGGTTCAGAAGAATGGCGATCGCCACAAAAAAGATCGATAAGCAATAGTACTCACTAACGCCAGCAAACCCCGATGGATTTTTCCCTGTCAAGATAGGAAGTTGAACAACCTGAGTTATCTAAGAACCCCCTGTCCATGAGAGGAACAGGGGTGAGTGCGGATGAACTGTCGGGTTAACGGGAAGATGGCGGGTTGCTGGTCGGGCAGGTTTTGATGCCGAACAGTGTGTAGGCCGGGCACCAGCCCATCAGTGCGGTGGCGATGAGGACGACGCCGATCCACCCCCAGGCGCCGATCTGTCCCATCAGTGCGAGGAGAATCAGCAGGGCACCCACGACCAGGCGGGCGATTTTGTCAGCCGGACCGACGTTTTTAACAAAGTTCATGGGGTTAAACCTCCGTAACGATTGCAGGTCAACCGGTATTCTAAGCAACTTTGCCTGTTCCTGCTTGCGAATTGTCAATGTCCCTGGCGGCTTCGACTATCATTCTTCATCCAGCCGTGAAAATACGCAAAGCGTTGGAGCGCCCGGTGGTGGCGCGGGCAGAATGGCGAACCCCGACGACGGGATTTTCGCCGCCACAGCGACCAGAGTGCGCCGATGTATGTCCCCATGCGGTCATTAACCTGGCCGAACTGTTTTTTTAACCTGTGACTGACTCCTCTTTCTGACCGCAATGACTGAGCTTGCTCTATTTAATCATGACGCCACCGAGCGATTGCCGCTCAAAATATTCACTGAAAAAGCGTATCTGGATTATTCCATGTACGTCATTCTCGACCGGGCTTTACCGCATATCGGCGACGGACTGAAACCCGTACAAAGGCGCATTATTTACGCCATGTCCGAACTGGGTTTAAACGCTGGCGCCAAGCATAAAAAATCCGCCCGCACGGTCGGTGACTGCCTGGGAAAATATCATCCACATGGCGATTCAGCCTGTTACGAAGCGATGGTATTAATGGCGCAGCCCTTCTCTTATCGCTACACGCTAGTGGATGGGCAGGGTAACTGGGGTTCACCGGATGATCCCAAGTCCTTTGCCGCCATGCGCTATACCGAAGCGCGGTTATCACCCTTCGCCCAGGTTCTATTATCTGAACTGGGTCAAGGTACGGTGGACTGGACGCCCAATTTTGACGGTACTCTGGACGAACCGGTTTTACTGCCCGCCCGGTTGCCGAATGTGCTTCTCAATGGCGCAACCGGCATTGCCGTCGGTATGGCCACAGACATTCCCCCCCATAATCTCGGTGAAATAGCTGCTGCCTGTATTTATCTACTGGATCATCCTGACTGCGGGCCGGACACTTTACTGGATATTGTACCCGCACCGGATTATCCGGGTGGCGCGGAAATCATTACCCCCCGTGAAGAATTGCGGAAGCTCTATCAGACCGGTAATGGCTCAGTGCGCTTGCGCGCCCGCTTTGAACGGGATAATGGCGATGTGGTGATAACCGCCTTGCCGCATCAGGTGTCCGGGGCGCGGATTATGGAGCAGATCGCTGCGCAAATGCGCGATAAAAAGCTGCCCATGGTCGAGGATTTACGCGACGAGTCCGATCACGAAAATCCGACTCGCCTGGTGCTGGCGTTGCGTTCCAACCGGGTCGATGTGGATTTATTGATGGACCACCTGTTCGCCACGACCGATTTGGAGAAAAGCTACCGGGTTAATCTCAATATGATCGGTCTGGATGGCCGACCCCAGGTCAAGAATCTCCAGCAGATTCTCGAAGAATGGCTGCGCTACCGGGTGATCACCGTGCGGCGGCGGCTGGAATTCCGCCTGAATCAGGTTGAGCAGCGCCTGCATATTCTCGATGGCTTGTTGATCGCCTATCTCAACCTGGACGAAGTCATTCGCATTCTGCGCACTGAGGAAAAACCCAAGCCGGTACTGATGGCCCGCTTCCAACTGTCCGATATTCAGGCTGAGGCGATTCTGGAGACCAAGCTGCGCCATCTGGCCCGGTTGGAGGAGATAAAATTACGTGGCGAGCAGGATCAGTTGCGCAAGGAACAGGAACAGTTGCAGGAATTGCTGAATGCCGAAAAGCGATTGAAGACACTGATCCGTAAAGAAATTCAGGATGACGCCAAGCGTTATGCTGATCCACGCCGCTGCCCCTTGGTGGAACGGCGGCCCGCGCAGGCCCTGGATGAGACCAGTCTGGCGCCGAGCGAACCGATCATCGTGGTGCTATCGCAAAAGGGCTGGGTGCGGGCCGCCAAAGGCCGCGAGATCGACGCCTCAGCGCTCAGCTACAAGTCCGGCGACAGTTTCCTGGGTCAGGCGCAGGGGCGCAGCAATCAATCTGCGGTGTTTCTCGATACCACTGGACGTACTTACACCTTGCCTGTAGCAAATCTGGCTTCAGCACGGGGTTACGGCGAACCGCTGACCGGCAAGCTCAGTCCCCCGGATGGCGCCCGGTTTATCAGCGTGTTGCTGGGCAACCCCGAAGACCTTTATCTGCTGGCGACCGATGCCGGCTATGGTTTTATCTGCGCCTTCGACGATCTGCTCAGCCGCAACAAGGCAGGCAAGGTCGTGTTGACGGTGCCGGAAGGGGCGGAAATCCTCCCGCCATTGCTGGTCGCAAGTCTGGAGACTGAGCGGTTAGCGGTGGTCAGTAGCAGTGGCCGGCTGCTACTATTTCCAGTCAACGACCTGCCGTGCCTGCCCAAGGGCAAAGGCAACAAGATCATCGACTTGCCTGGCGAGGAACGGTTAACAGCGCTGACCCTGTTGCCGCTGGACCAAAACCTGATTCTGACTGCTGGCAAACGGGACATGAAGCTCAAACCTGCCGATTTGGAAGGCTATGCGGGTGAACGAGGCCGACGGGGCAAACCACTGCCGCGCGGCTTCCAGAGGGTGGAGCGGCTGGCGGCGGGAGAGTGATTCAGTCGTCAGCACAGCGCCCATAAAAAAAGCCGGGTTCATTAATCGACCCGGCTAAAGAACCACCAAAGGAAGGTGTGGAGAAGAACAACATCTGAACGATGTTGAGCGTAGCTTAAGCGGAATGTTGCACTGCGTCAAGAGTGTTGGCCGGGATACGCGCAATTTTTTTGCGGCGCAATAAAAAACGCCGGGATTATTGCTAACCCCGGCAAAGAACCACCAAAGGAGGATTTGGAGGACAACATTCTCGATGAATGTTGCAGTGCAATATAAAGGTTTATGCTGCATCGCGTCAAGAAGTTTTCATCGCTACTACGCTTAATTTTATTTTATTTATAATATTCAAATACATATGAGTCTGGCTTACAACGGCATCGACGCTGCCGCTCAATCATGCTGCAACACCAGCTTGCCCAACTGTTCCGCAGCCAACAACCGTTGATGGGCAGCGACTGCCTGATCGAGTGGAAAAACCCGATCAATAACGGGTTCAATACGGTGTTCCGCAACAAAGCGCAGCATGGCCGCAAATTCTTCCGGCGACCCCATGGTGGAGCCGATGATGCGCGCCTGGCGAAAGAACAGTCGCACCGCGTCCAAACCGGGCGGATTACCCGCAGTTGCGCCATACATCACCAGCCGTCCCGCCGGCTTCAGCACCGAGAAGCAGCTTTTGAAAGCCGGGCCGCCCGTACCGTCAATCACCACGTCCACGCCGCCAGTCAGTTGGGTCAACTGCTTATCCCAATCCTCAGCACGGTAATTGACGCCGCCCGCTGCGCCCATCTGCCGGGCCTGCGCCAGCTTGGCCTCGTCGCCACTGGTGACAAAGGCCCGTGCGCCCAGCGCCACCGCCCATTTCAAGGCGAAGGTAGCGACCCCGCCGCCAATACCCGTGACCAGCACGGTTTCCCCCGGTTGCGCCGCCGCCTGGGTCATCAGCGCTCGCCAGGAAGTCAAACCGGCTAATGGAATCGCCGCCGCTTGTTGCCAGTTCAAATGCGCCGGCTTGGGGAACACATGGCTAGCCGGTACGCACAGATACTCGGCAAACGTGCCAGGATCTGGCATCCCCAACACCCGGAAAGTCGGGCTGGGAAAACGCGGATCGACGCCCCAGTCATAGGCCGGGTAGATCATCACCTCCTGGCCGAGCAACTCCGCTGGCACATCCGGACCGAGTTGGTCAACGACGCCCGCGCCATCGGAACCCATGATGCAGGGCAAGCGGATACCGGGGTATTGGCTGAGGGTGATCCAGACATCGCGGCGGTTCAAGGCTGAGGCGTGGAGTCGAACGCGCACCTGGCTTGGACCGGGTTCGGGCGTGGCGATGTCTTCAACGGTCAACTGTTCGGGGCCACCAAGCTGGCGGAGAAGGATAGCTTTCATCGGCGGAAGTCCTCAATAGAGGTTGAAAAATGCAGGGCATTGCGCGGGTGGTTATTCACTTCCCGCCAAAATGTTCTACGGTTATCTGGACAAGTTTAGCTTGGCTGACCGAGCGTCGCCGGCGGTGGCTTCGATCAAACTCTCGAAAACGACCGCGTCGGGCAGCGCCGAGTACTGCTAGATCAAGTCCGTCCCTCCCGGACGGTCATTGATCCCTAACCACCAGACTGATGAGAAGCACGATGACTGACACCCCCATCAATATGACGCGCCCGCTCGACCTGACGCATGAGAAACATAACGTTGGCCCGCAGCGCATCCAGCGGCCGATTTACGTGGATTTATTGCCAACCTGCAACAACGCCTGTCCGGCGGGCGAAAACATCCAGGCCTGGCTGACCCACGCCCAAGCGGGCCGCTTCAAGGAGGCCTGGCAGAGCCTGACCGAAAATAACCCGATGCCGGCGATTCATGGCCGGGTGTGTTACCACCCTTGCGAGAGCGCCTGTAATCGCGGCAAGCTGGATTCTTCAGTCAGTATCCACGCGGTTGAACGCTTCCTGGGCGACCTGGCCTTGCAGGAAAACTGGCAGCTTGAAGTCGCTACGCCCTCTACCGGCAAGCGGGTGCTGATCGTCGGCGCTGGCCCCAGCGGACTCTCTGCCGCCTATCACCTGGCTCGCCTGGGCCATGAGGTCGAAATCCACGAAGCCGGACCCATGGCCGGCGGCATGATGCATTTCGGCATTCCCTCCTACCGGCTGCCGCGTGATGTGCTGGATGCCGAGGTCAAGCGGATTGAGAACATGGGCGTCAAGATCGTTCTCAATCATCGGGTCGATGACCTGTTGACTGAAAAGCGGGAAGGCGATTTCGACGCGATCTTTGTCGCGGTCGGCGCCCACATCAGCAAGCGCACCGACATCCCATCGCGCGACGCCGGCAAGATGCTGGACGCCATCAGCTTCCTCAAGGATGTCGAGACCGGTAATGCCCCGAAACTGGGCCGGCGGGTCGCCATTTACGGCGGCGGCAACACGGCCATGGACGCCGCCCGCGTCGCCAAACGGCTGGGCTATGAGCCGCTGATTATCTATCGCCGCGACCGCGCCCACATGCCCGCTCACGATTTCGAGGCGACCGAGGCGCTGGAAGAAGGGGTGAAAATCCACTGGCTGCGCACCATCAAGAACATCGACGAAACGACCTTCACCGTAGAAGTCATGGAAGTCGACGAAAAGGGCCGGCCACGTCCCACCGGGCAGTTTGAGACGCTGGAAGCCGACGCGCTGATTATGGCGCTGGGTCAGGACGTCGACACCAGCTTCATGCACAAGGTGCCTGGGGTGCAGTTCAAGGCGGACGGCGTGGTCATCGTCAACGAGCAGATGATGACCGGCAGTCCAGGTCTGTTCGCCGGCGGCGATATGGTCCCGTCCGACCGCACCGTGACGATTGGCGTGGGCCATGGCAAGAAAGCCGCCCGGAATATCGACGCCTGGTTGCGTGGCGAAGCTTACGTCAGTCCGCCCAAGCATGATCTGGCGACCTTCGACAAGTTGCATGTCTGGTACTACACCGATGCCGCCCAGCGCCCACAAGGTCATTTGGACATTAAAGGCCGCCAGAGCAGCTTCGAGGAAGTGGTGGCCGGCCTGACTGCCAAGGAAGCGCTGTATGAAGCCAAGAGGTGCCTGTCCTGCGGCAATTGCTATGAATGCGACGGCTGCTTCGGCGCCTGTCCCGAAGATGCCATCATCAAACTGGGGCCGGGCAAGCGCTACCGCTACAACTACGATCTCTGCACCGGCTGCGCGGTGTGCTTCGAACAATGCCCCTGCCACGCCATCGAGATGATCCCCGAACCGGCGGAAGCGTAATCATTAAAATCCATTCCTCACCCCCGACCCCTCTCCCGCCCGTGGGAGTGGGGAGCGCCCGGTGATCAAAACCCCCTGTCCGCGCCATCCACCGCGGGCTCAGCGAGAACCACGACATGACTGAACGGCAAGTGACCACCATTGACGGTAATGAAGCGGCAGCTTACGTCGCCTACCGGGTGAACGAAGTTTGCACCATTTATCCGATCACGCCCTCCTCGACCATGGCTGAACTGGCCGATCAGTGGGCGTCGGAAGGCGTCAAGAACATCTGGGGCAGCATTCCCCTGGTCATGGAAATGCAGAGCGAAGGCGGCGCGGCGGGTGCGGCGCACGGCGCTTTGCAGACCGGATCTTTGACCACGACGTTTACCGCATCGCAGGGGCTCATGCTGATGATCCCCAACATGTACAAGATCGCCGGTGAATTGACCTCGGCGGTGTTCCACGTCGCCGCCCGTTCGCTGGCGACTCAAGGTCTGTCGATTTTCGGCGACCATCAGGATGTGATGGCGGTACGCGCCACCGGCTTCTGTCTGCTCGCTTCCGCCTCGGTGCAGGAAGCGCATGACATGGCGCTGATCGCTCAAGCGGCAACGCTGGAAGCACGGGTGCCCTTTATCCACTTCTTCGACGGTTTCCGCACCTCGCACGAGGTGAACAAGCTGACCCTGCTCGCTGACGACGAAATCCGGGCGATGATCCGCGACGATCTGGTGCTGGCCCACCGCGCCCGGGCGCTGAATCCTGACCGGCCCTTCATTCGCGGCACCGCCCAGAATCCTGATGTCTATTTCCAGAGCCGCGAAACGGTCAACCCGTTCTACGCCAGGGTGCCGGGCATCGTTCAAGCGGCTATGGACAAATTTGCCGGCATCACGGGGCGTCAGTACAACCTGTTCGATTACTTCGGCGATCCGCTGGCCGAGCGGGTCATCATTCTGATGGGTTCCGGCGCGGAAACCGCCTGCGAAACCGCCGAGTATCTGAATCAGCACGGCGAGCGGGTCGGGGTAATCCAGGTGCATCTGTACCAGCCGCTGTCGGCCAGCCATTTCCTGGCAACATTACCGGCCAGCGTTAAGTCCATCGCCGTCATCGAGCGCACCAAGGAGCCGGGGACGTCCGGCGAGCCGATGTACCTGGAAGTCGTCAATACCCTGGTGGAAGCGCAGACTGCGGGGACCTTGCCCGGGGCGACCATGCCGCGAATCATCGGCGGTCGCTATGGGCTGTCGTCCAAGGAATTCACCCCGGCCATGTGCAAGGCGGTATTCGACGAATTGAGCAAGGAGCGGCCCAAGAACCATTTCACGGTCGGCATCAATGACGACGTAATGCACACCAGCCTGGAGGTCGATGCGAGCTTCATCATCGAGTCCGATAAGGTGGTGCGGGCCATGTTCTACGGGTTGGGCGCGGACGGTACGGTCGGCGCAAACAAGAACTCGATCAAGATTATCGGTGATGACCCGGAGTTTTACGCCCAAGGCTATTTCGTTTACGACTCCAAAAAGTCCGGTTCGCAAACGGTCTCCCATCTGCGCTTCGGCCCCGATCCGATCCGTGCGCCCTACCTGGTGCAATCCGCCAACTTCATCGGTTGCCACCAGTTCAACTTCCTGGATCGCGGTGATGTACTCAAGAATGCCACGCCGGGCGCAGTCTTCCTGTTGAACACCAGCCCCCACGAGCCAGAGGAGGGCTGGGATCGACTCCCACGTCCGGTGCAGGAGGAGATCATCGCCAAGAAGCTGAAGGTTTACGGGATCAACGCCGAAAAAGTGGCCCTTGACAACGGGATGGGGACGCGGATCAACACGATCATGCAAACCTGTTTCTTCGCCATTTCCGGGGTGCTGCCGCGCGATAAAGCGATTGAGAAGATCAAATACTCAATCAAGAAGAGCTACACCCGCAAGGGCGAAGAAGTGGTGCGCAAGAACTTCGAGGCGGTGGATAACACTCTGATTAATCTGCGTGAAATCAAGGTTCCTGATCGAGCCACCAGCACCCGCGAATTGCCGTTAGTGGTGTCGGCCAATGCGCCGGAGTTTGTACAGAATGTGACAGCGATGATGATGGCCGGGCGCGGCGATGAACTGCCCGTCAGCGCCCTGCCCGTCGATGGCACTTATCCCAGCGCCACCACCCAGTGGGAGAAGCGCAATATCTCCACCTTTGTGCCGATCTGGGAGCCGGATATCTGCATTCAGTGCGGCAATTGCAGCATGGTCTGCCCGCACGGCGTGATCCGCTCCAAGTTCTACAACGAAGCCAGTCTGGAGACCGCCCCCAAGGCGTTTAAGACCGCGCCGATCGACGCCCGGGGCTTCCCGGACATCCGTTATACCCTGCAAGTGTATCTGGAAGACTGCACGGGTTGCGGACTCTGTGTGGAAGTTTGCCCGGCCAAGAGCAAGGAACAGTCCGGGCATAAAGCCATCAACATGGCGCTTAAGGAACCCGTCCTGGAGAATGAACGGGCTAATATCGGCTTCTTCGAGACCCTGCCGGAAATCGATCGCGGCCGGGTGGACTTCTCCACGGTGCGCGGGGTGCAGTTCCTGCCGCCGCTGTTTGAATTCTCCGGAGCCTGCGCCGGATGTGGCGAGACGCCCTACGTCAAGCTGCTCTCACAACTGTTCGGCGACCGGTTGTTGGTGGCCAATGCGACCGGTTGTTCCTCGATTTATGGCGGCAATCTGCCCACCACGCCCTGGGCGGTCAACAGCGAAGGGCGCGGCCCGGCCTGGTCCAACTCGCTGTTTGAGGACAACGCCGAATTTGGTCTGGGCTTCCGCCTGACCGCCGACAAGCATTTGGAATACGCCCGCGAATTGCTCAAGGCGCTGGCCGGACGGATCGGCGAAGAGTTGGTGGACGATCTCCTGAATGCCGAGCAGATCACCGAAATCGACATTCGCCGGCAGCGCGGTCGGATGGCCGAACTCAAGCTGCGGTTGCGGGAAATCGATGACCCGCGCGCCGCGCAGTTGCTGGCGGTAGCCGATCAGTTGGTGCGACGCAGCGTGTGGATCGTCGGCGGCGACGGCTGGGCCTATGACATCGGCTCGTCGGGCGTTGACCATGTGCTGGCCAGTGGCCGCGACGTGAACATTCTGGTGATGGACACGGAGGTGTATTCCAATACCGGCGGCCAGATGTCGAAATCCACCCCGATGGGGGCCGTGGCCAAGTTCGCGGCCGCCGGCAAGCAGGGCGGCAAGAAAGATGTGGCGTTGCAGGCCATTTCCTACGGCAATGTGTATGTCGCCCGCATCGCGATGGGCGCTAATCCGCAGCAGGCGTTGCTGGCCTTCCGCGAAGCGGAAGCCTATGACGGACCGTCGCTGATTCTGGCGTATAGCCACTGCATCGCTCACGGCATCAACATGCAACGCGGGCTGGATCAGCAGCATTTGGCAGTGGAATGCGGACACTGGCCGTTGTTCCGCTACAACCCGGCAGTGCGCGAGTCCAACGAGAATCCGTTTGTTCTCGATTCCGGGCGGCCGAAAATTCCGCTCAAGAAGTACGCTTATAACGAGGTGCGCTACAAGGTGCTGGTGCATACCAACCCCGCCGAGGCCGAGCGTCTGATGGAGATGGCCCAACAGGGTATCAACCGGCGCTGGTCGGTTTACGAGGACATGGCGGCTCGCGACGGCGGCACGTTCGTTCCGAAATTCAAGTAATCAAGTCAGGTATCAGGCGCTGGCGTCAGGCTGGGAAACTGGAGCCTGACGCCAGGACCCCTGGAACCTCATTCCGGTACGCAGAAGGAATTATCATGGATTTAACCACTACTTACATGGGGATGAAACTCAAGCATCCCATCGTGGCGTCGTCCTCGCCGCTGTCGGGGAGCGTGGCGGGCGTCAAGCGCCTGGAAGATGCCGGTGCATCCGCCGTGGTCCTGTTTTCGCTGTTCGAAGAACAGTTGAAGCATGATAGTGCGGCGTTGGAATACCTGATGAACGCTGGCACGGAGAGTTTCGCCGAATCGCTGAGCTATTTGCCGGAGATCGACGACTACACGGTTGGGCCGGATACTTATCTGGATCTGCTGCGGCGGTCGTCCGAGGCCGTGGATATCCCGGTGATCGGCAGCCTGAACGGCATCACCAATTCCGGCTGGATCGAGTATGCCCAGTTGATGCAGCAGGCCGGCGCCAAAGGCATCGAGCTGAACATCTACTACATCCCCGCCGATCTGACCACCAGTGGCCGGGCGGTCGAGGAGCGGTACATCGAGATCGTCAAGGCGGTCAAAGCCTCGGTGACGATTCCGGTCGCGGTCAAGCTCAGTCCGTTTTTCAGCGCCATCGGCTCGATGACCAAGGCGTTGGATGATGCCGGGGCTGATGCACTGGTGCTGTTCAACCGATTCTATCAGCCGGATTTCGATCTGGAAAAGCTGGAAGTTGCGCCGAATCTGAACCTGAGTACTGCCGATGAGATTCGCCTGCCGCTGTTGTGGATTGCGGTGTTGTACGGGAAATTGCGGGCTTCGCTGGGCGCGACCCGTGGGGTGCATACGCCAATTGAGATCGTCAAGTACCTGATGGCCGGTGCCGATGCGGTGATGACCACCTCGGCGTTGCTGAAAAATGGCGTGGATTACCTAACGACCCTGCGGAATGGATTGCAGGCCTGGATGGAGATGAACCAATACCAGTCAGTGGCGCAAATGAAGGGGTCGATGAGCCAGCAGAATGTGGCCGATCCGACTGCTTTCGAGCGCGCCAACTACATCAAGACGCTTGAAAGTTATAAGGGTGATTACATTTAGCTTTATCCGTCTGATTTTCAGTCTGATTGACCTCAGCGTCGCTTGGAGGTCTTACGGGGATTGCGAGGAATGCAATCCCCTTTTTTATCGGGATTGGCGTGAAAAACCCCAGCCGTATGATCTCAGGATTTTCGCTTAGGCAGGTGGGTAGGCGAGGCGGGCGCGGGTTTCAAAGGGTGTCCGCTTCGCTGAACGACATGGCGGCTTCACGACTTGGATTTGATCTGCACCGTCCAGGCGTCAGAGGGGAGGTTCATTGTGGCGATCACCTTTTGGCAAAACTGGTAGATTGCGTTAGCGCTGCCGTGGGTTTCAACGCAATAGCCGTTCGTGAGCTGTTTGGGGTTGCGAAAACCTTGTGGACTATCGGCGATTTTGTGCGGATATTTTGCCAGTACCGCCGCAAATTCGGCGGGTTCAGCTTTAGCTAGACTTTCCAAAATGTTATATAGCATTCCTATACAAGTTGTGGAATATTCAAGTACCAGTGGGGTTTTTTAAAATTAAAAACTTTTTTGTTGAGGAAATTGAAAAAGCTGCATTTAACCTGCATAAATGTTTTATTTCCAATCGGCAGGTTATAAACCTCTGCCTTTAGGTGGAAATGTCTTTAGCACGCACTCTTTCAAGGGTCCAGCTTGAGCGGAGAGCACGAATGAATCGAGAGCGTTATCGACACGGAGCGCATATGGTTACGGAGTTGAAAGATCACTTTGTCTGGAAGACCAAGTACAGTTACCCGGTGTTGCGTGGAGAGATCGGCTTGCGGTTACGCCAAAGGCTTCGAGCAGTCTGTGTAGAACAAGAGATGACGATGATCGAAGGGAATATTCGCCCGAATCACGTTCACCTCCTGGTCAGTGCGCCGACGCATCGATCCCCGGCCAAGATGGCCCAATATCTGAAGGGGCGAAGTTCGTATCGGTTACAGCGCGAGTTTCGTGAGTTACAGAAACGGTATTGGGGCCAACATCTCTGGGGGCGGAGCTACTTTTGTGCCACGGTGGGGGCCGTAACTGAGGAACAAGTCAAGCGTTATATCGAACAACAAGAAGACGAATCCGGTACCTTTCAAGTTTGGGATGAACCTCCCCCGCCAGCGGAATGCGCTTTAGGCGGATTCATCCGGTGAGTACCTGACTTTAGTCTGAACGGGCGTTCACGCCCTGATCAACCTACCGGCTTTAGCCGGTTAGTCATTGAGATTTTGGAGCGTTGGATAAGAGAATATTCACCAGCAGACAAAAGTTCGATAATCACGCTGCTATTCTACTTGCTTAACCACTGGAATCGCCGTAATACCGACTTACACCCACAGGTAGTCGGTTTACCGCAAGATGCCTTAGCTGATTGTTCACGCATACTAGCCAATTTTATTTACAAAAATATGATGATTTTGCAGCCAATATTTGTAAACAGGCAGGAGCAATTTATTTTCGCTATGCAGATGACCAGATGATCTTATTAAACGGTCGAATTAAAGTTGAAAATCTTCTGCTCCTGCTCACCCGTAATCTTGACCGCTATGGCCTACGGGTGAATCAAAAAAAGTCAAATTGTGGGAAACGCCAGAGTTAATTAAACATCGATGCCGAAAAATTCAGGCAATTTTTGCCACTAATGTTGATAATAAAAACCCGGAACTGGTTAGAAAGTTTGTCAATGCTTATTTGATGATGGATCAGGAGGAACTAGCTAATACTTGGAATAAAGGTATACCGCTACTCAACCGCCTGTTGTGGGCCAAGCTTGAATCACTACCAGATAGTCTTTTTAACCAAGTAATGGATCGATTTATTGATGATCCGTTTCTGCTACAGGCCACTGCCCAGAAACTGAATCGCATTAGTAAATTGAATAAATTACTCAAATCTCCAGTTGACCTCAACGAACGGATTCGAACTATAGCGAGCAGGGCGGTACATAATGCTTTTCACCATGAGGCATATACCTTTGCCCGAGAAATTGGGGATACGCATCTCATTAAATTCCTCGTCGAACGAATTGATGAGTTGGATCGCATCATGCACTTGAACATCATTGAGAGCAGTGAGAATTCCGGAGAATTATCGGATTTATGATAAGGCTCTTTTAGATTGCTATTGACGAGGAAAAATGATTTATCTAAGGAGTAACGAGGATTAACCGATGACTAACTTAACGATTGAAAATCTGCAAGTCAGCGACTTACCACCAGAATGGGCGCAACGACTCCAAGCAGAGCCGGAGCAAACCGTGACTGTGCGCATCGATACGGAAGATCGGAAGCCGACTCAACCAGAACCTTCATTCACGACCGACGACCCGGCTTTTGGCATCTGGCGAGATTACGACGCAGCCACGGATGTCGCCGCGTTTGTAAGACGCCTACGTGCTCCTCGTTACCGCCGTAACGGTTCGCGTAATCCAGGTTGAACCATGCTCATCGACACTGATGTACTGATCTGGCATTTACGCGGTTATTCCAAAGCCACGCAACGTCTGGATCAACTTTTCAGGCTAACTTTATCGGCAGTCACCTACTTGGAACTGTTACAGGGGATGCGCAATCGCACCGAGCTACTGGCCTTGCAAAAAAACCTTGCCTTGCGGAAAGCCGAACGCTTACCCCTGACACCGGCCATTACCGAACGTGCCATCGTTGTTAATGGAACAGTTAGGGCTGTCTCATGGCTTACAATTGGGTGACGCCTTGATTGCTGCCACCGGATTGGAACACCAACTGACCCTGCTGACCGCGAATACGAAGCATTTTAGCGCGGTTGATGGTCTTCAACTCGAACGCTTCGAACCGGGAGAACCCTCGCGGTAGGCGCTTTTGGTCTTCCCTTAGACAAGCACGGAAACCCGTTGATACCGACTCTCATCCCCATGACCACCTGGCCCCGCTGGATTGCCGACCTGCACCGCCTGCTTGGCATCCGCCCGCAATTCATCCTCTCTGGGCCGATTCGCGATCTGTTCCTGACTCTCCTTGACGGGCAAACCGTCCTGTTGCCGATCCTGGACTGTCTCTGGGAAGCGCTGGCCATCCACGGCTATCAATACCTACTGGTCTATGACCGGGTGGACGGGCTGCGCCTCCATCCCGACACCCCCGCGACCCGGCAAGGGGCCAGCCGCACACTCCACCAGGATTTCCAGGGCGCCCCGGTTCCGGTCAGTCTGAACCGCCTGCCCACCGTCCTGCGCGCCTTGATCACCGCTAACGTCCGCGCCGCCGCCGTCATTGACTCCGCCTCCCGAGTGCCGATCAGCGTCCAGCAACTCACCGAAGCCGAGCACGAATTCTTCACCGCCTGCGAAAAACTCGCCTACGTGGCCCATCCCATCATCGCCGCCCCCGACCGCACTCCCCGGTTCAATCCACTGCTCTGGCTGTGCCACCGCGAGAACGATCTGCCGTCCTGGTTCACCCTCGACAACGAAGCCGTCCACCGCCTGACCCTCCCCGCCCCCGACTTCGACGCGCGCCGCCATGCGGCGGAACTGCTGGCGCCCTCCTTCGCTGACCACGACCAGGCCGTCCCCGAACAGCACCGGGAATTCGCCAACAGCTTCGCCCAACTCACCGAGGGGCTGAGTCTGCACAGCCTGTTCGCCATCGCCCAACTGGCCGAAGCGCAACGCCTGCCGCTGGCCGACATCGGCGACGCCGTGCGCTGTTTTCAAGTCGGCGAACTGGACAACCCTTGGAAAAAAGCCTACCTGCGCGAACGCATCCAGAACGCCGCCGAAATCATCGGCCAGCGGGTCAAGGGCCAGCAACCGGCGATCATTAAAACCGTGGATATCCTCATGCGCTCGGTGATGGGGCTGACCGGCGCGCACACCGCCGCGACCTCCAGCCGCCCGCGTGGCGTACTGTTCTTCGCTGGTCCCACCGGGGTGGGCAAAACCGAACTGGCCCGCGCGCTGACTGCGCTGCTGTTCGGCGATGAACGCGCCTACATCCGTTTCGACATGAGCGAATTCGCCGCCGAACACGCCGACGCCCGCCTGCTCGGCGCGCCGCCCGGCTATGTCGGCTACGATGCCGGCGGCGAACTGACCAACGCTGTTCGCGCCCGCCCGTTCAGCGTGGTGCTGTTTGACGAAATCGAAAAAGCCCATCCGCGCATCCTCGACAAATTCCTGCAAATCCTCGAAGACGGGCGCTTGACCGACGGGCGCGGCGATACCGTGTACTTCTCCGAAGCCATTCTGATTTTCACCTCCAATCTCGGCATCACCATCGAAGACAACACCGGCCAGCGCCGGCTCCGCATCCAGCCCGGCGAACCGTATGAACAGGTCGAGCGGCAGGTGCGCGCCGCGATCAGCGACTACTTCAAATTCACCCTGGGCCGCCCGGAAATCCTTAACCGCATCGGCGACAACATCGTGGTGTTCGACTTCATCCAACCGGCTATCGCCGAACAGATTTTCGCCGGAATGCTCGAACACATCACCCGGCGCATCGCCGACGAACACGATTTGACCCTGTGCATTTCCGAACCGGTGCGACAGCAACTACTGGCCTGGTGTACGGAGGACTTGAGCGACGGCGGGCGCGGCATCGGCAACCGGCTGGAAACCACCTTCGTCAATCCCCTGGCCCGCGCCCTGTTCCACCTCGCCGACGATCAACAGCGCCAACAAATCACGGTGACGGCGGTGCGGCTCGACGACCACATCTACCGCGTGGAGTTAGCCTGAGATGAGCGGCCCCAAGTGCTATCGCTACACCGTCGATCCCGCCCGGCTGGAAGCCGAACGCCAGCGTCGGGAACGGCATGAGTGCCAACAGGCTATCGACCAAACCCGTGCGGCCTGGTCCGCCCTGCCGCAAACCTTGGCCGATCTCCAGCATCGCTATCCCGCTGAAGCCCTGGCTCTCGACCTGACCCCGCCCGCGCCGCCGATGGACGATGCTCTGGCGACCTTGCGTCAGTACCGAAACCGCCTGCATCAGCAACTGCTCCAGGCCCGCGCCGAGCTGCAACGCCTCACTGAACGCGCCGCCGCCAATCACGCCGCCAAAACCCTGCTGGCGGGACTCAGCCCGGAGGCGCCTGCCGTCCTGCGCACCGCCGCCGACGTTCTGCGCGCCAGTGCCCCGCCCTCTCCTGCCGAAGAACGCGATGCCGCATGGCAACGTCTGTTCCAGCGCCTGAACGATGCCGATCAAAGCCATCCCCCGGCGACCTTGATCGAGCGGCGCGATGCCTTTCTCATCGCCGCCAGCGCCTCTCACGCCGAGGCGCTGGCCGCTGAACTGCGCCAGCAGATTCAGCGCCTGAATCAAGCGCAGCGAACCGCGCTGGAACAGCAGCGCCAACAGGAGGAACAAGACGCCGCCCGCCGCTATGCACAACAGGTAATCGGCGAAACGCTGGCGGAACTTGGCTATGACGTGGAGCCGGGTTTCGCCACCCTGTTTGTCGAAGGCGGCGTCGCGCATATCCAGCAACCGGACTGGGGCGACTACTACGTGCGGTTGCGGGTCAAACCCGAGGCGGGCGATCTCAATTTGAACGTGGTGCGGGTGAGTGAAGAACGCGCTTCAACCTCGAATGAACAGGCCCGACGCGACCAGGAGATGGAAGCAACCTGGTGCGCCGCGCATCGCGAGTTACTGCAACGCCTGGCGGAACAGGGCATTGCCAGTCAGTCTCTGCGCGCTCATGCGCCGGGTGAACTCCCCGTTCAATGCGTTCAACCGGATGCCGTGCAACGCCCCAGCCGGGTGCAAAGACGGCAAACTGCCGGACGACTGCGGCAACGGGAGCTTTGAAACCGGGAATCGCCGCTTCAAACCACCCCGGCGCTGTGCGCCACCCCTCCTTATCCAAGGAGGGGAAATTCTATGATACCCTTCAATGTGTTGGTGAGTTGAATGGCCTAATCGGAGATTTTCTTGATGTCACAACCCCCTGATTCCCGCTCTGCCCCCGCCGCCACCGTCCGCGATATTCCTGACGCCACCCGCCGGGATGTTCTGGATGCAACGATCCGCGATGACGCCTCGTTGCCGCGCACCTTGATGCAACTGCCCGCGACGTTGGCAGCGCGTTATCGGATCGTGCAGCCGCTGCCCGCAGCGGGCGGTGAAGCGGATTTGCTGCTGGTCGCGGCGGTGGCGGACGGGCAGCGGTACGTGATCAAGATTTACCGCTATGGGATCGTGGTCAAACCCGAGGTGCTGGCGAAAATCAGCGCGGTGGCCCCGGAGCAGGTGATTCGGCTGATCGATTACGGCCAGGCCGATGGGCATGGTTATGAGGTACTGGAGTATGTGCCGGACGGGTCGTTGCGGCAGCGGCTAACGGCGGGGCCGCTGGCGGAGGGGCAAATTCGGGCGCTGGTGCGGGAGTTGAGCGCGGCGCTGGCCGTCTTGCATCAGCACGACATTCTGCACCGCGACATCAAACCGGAGAATGTGCTGATTCGGCAATGGGAGCCGTTGCGGATTGCCTTGACCGATTTCGGGATTGCTTCGGTGGCGGAGGCGACGCAGCACTTCACGACGACGGCGCGGACGTTGCGCTATGCGGCGCCGGAAGCGGCGACCGGGGTGATTGGGATGGCGGCGGATTATTGGTCGCTGGGGATGGTAATGCTGGAGGCGGTGAGTGGGCGGCATCCGTTTGCCGGGCTGTCGGAGGCGGTGTTGAGTTATCAGTTGGTGACGCAGCCGGTGGATTGCAGCGGGGTGGCGGAACCGTGGCGGACGCTGTGCCGGGGGTTGTTGCTGCGCGATCCGAAACAGCGCTGGGGCCGGGCGGAGATTGAACGGTGGCTGGCCGGGGATGAGAGCTTACGGTTGCCGGTGGATGCGGGGCTGTCCGATGCGGAAGCGTCCCGCGCTCGCCGGTTCTATCGTTTGGGCGGAGTCGAGTGCTGGACGGCGCGGAAACTGGCCACGCAAATGGCGAAACAGTGGGACACGGCGAGCAAGGATTTGGGACGGGGGTTTATCACCGACTGGCTCCGTAATGATTGGGGCGATCAGGATTTAACGCGGGCCGTTCTGGATGTGCTGGACGCCAAGAACGTGAGAGCCGATGAGCAATTGCTGCGGGTGTTGCTCAAGCTCGCGCCCGATTTGCCGCCGGTGTGGAAACAGTGGAGTCTGGCGAAGGAGGACTTGATCGCGGCGGCCCATGCGGCGAATCGCGGTGATGCCGCGAGTCAACGGCTGTTATGGGAGCTGTCTCAAGGTCCGGTTGATGTAATGGGGATTTACGCCGCTGCTGACTATGCGGAATGCCGCCGGATACAAGGCGCTTGGCAACGAACGATCACCGAGTATGAGAAGACGTGGCAAACGGCGCTGGCCTATGGAGTGCCGGAGAAGCTCAAGCCGGAATTGGCAGTAGTGATGCCGGGTTTGTTGTTAGCGGCAATGTCGCCGGCTGAGATCCGAGCCGAAGTAAAAACCTTGGCGGAGCAGCTTATTCATTGCCCGACGTGGCTGGCGGATTTGTTGAAATTGCCGCTGAGTGGCGGCGCGGCGCTGGCGTTACGGATCGTGATGCAGTGGTTGCCCATCGCCGCTGAAATCCGTCAATGCATTACCCCTCAACTACAAGCGTTGTTGAAAGAATTTACCGTACTGCACCACAGCCCGGACTTTAACCAAGACCTGGATGATTTCGAGAAGAATATCCGGGAAGGCGGTTACGGCAATACGCAAGCGGTCGAACAGGCGTTAAGCGCACTGCGGGAAAGAGCCAGTGCCTTGGCCGAGGTGTTGAAACAATACTACGCCCTGTGGGAACAGACGCCAGCCAATAGCGCCGTTTATCCAATATTACAGCGGTGGCAGGCCCGTCTTGCCGCACCACGCTATGAGGATACATTGCTGTTAAGGGAAGATTTGGTGCGTCCCTATCGCTGGCGGATTGTCGCGGAAAGTTGGGAACAGCCAGAGGCGGCGGTCAGTTGGGAGTGCGAAAAGGTAAAATTGCATGATAGCAAAACTTTATCTGTGGCATTTAGCCCGGACGGACGACTACTGGCCAGTGCCTGTGATGGTTATAGTGACAAGACCGTGCGGCTATGGCAGGTCGAGGATCGGCAATGCGTCGCCACCTTGCAGGGGCATACTAATAATGTGACCGCCGTGGCGTTCAGCCCGGACGGGCGGCTGTTGGCCAGTGGCATTTGGGACCTGCGGCTATGGCGGGTTAAGGATCGGCAATGCGTCGCCACCTTGCAGGGGCATACTCGTGGGGTAAGTGCCGTTGTCTTCAGCCCGGACGGGCGACTGCTGGCCAGTGGCAGTTATGACGAGACTGTGCGGCTGTGGCGGGTGGAAGATCGGCAATGCGTCGCCACCTTGCAGGGACATACGACTCTGGTAACCGCCGTGGCGTTCAGCCCGGACGGTCGGTTGCTGGCCAGTGGCAGTTGGGACAAGACCGTGAGGCTATGGCGGGTCGAGGATCGGCAATGCGTCGCCACCTTGCAGGGGCATACCAGTTCGGTAAATGCCGTTGCGTTCAGCCCGGACGGACGACTGCTGGCCAGTGGTAGTAGGGACTATACCGTGCGACTGTGGCGGGTCGAGGAGCCTCAGCAATACGTCGCCACCTTGCAGGGGCATACGAGTTCGGTAACCGCCGTGGCGTTCAGCCCGGACGGGCGACTGCTGGCCAGTGGTGGTGATGAGGATAAGACCGTGCGGTTGTGGCAGGTCGAGGATCAGCAATGCGTCGCCACCTTGCAAGGTAATAAGGTGATGGCCGTGGCGTTCAACCCGGACGGGCGGCTGCTGGCCAGTGGCAGTGATAACGGATTGTATCTCTGGAATCCCCGCCAAACCGCCACAGTGGAAATGTCTCTTGGTGAATTGATTGCTTGGGAAAAGAAATACGCAGGGCAATATAGTGAGATTAGGTTGGTGGAGTGAGTGTATATTCTCCCGGTCTTCAAAAACGGGTTATAAATTATGGGGGAATATTTGGTATTGTGAAAGAACCTGCTAATGTCAGATATGATTATGCAGGGTTGACTTATAACAGCGTTGAGAGGAAATTTTATGAATGAGCCAAGTCCTCAAGTGATCGGTTTATTTTTAGAAGAGCAAGCGAGAAAAAGACGCACTGTTTATTACAGTGATATTGTTGCTCGCTTTGGGTTACCACCTATGGATGGCTTATGGCTTAATCATCCGCTATCGGAGATTTTTGACGTCTTAGACCAAGAGGATGCTATGAGTAATCGTCCTTTTCGTAGCGCAGTGGTAATCTCGAAAGAAAGGAACATGCCAGGCAATGGTTTTTTTGAAGCATTGGAACGACTTAGAGGTATCCAAACTTCAAATGAGCAGCGCCTGGAAGCTTTCACGAGGGAACTAGAAGCTACATTTGGCTATCCGTGGAAGATTCAGCCTTGAAAAAATGCTAAACGCGGATTATTGGACAGATTAAAAAATACCCACCTTCCCCTCCTTGGATAAGGAGGGGTGGCGCGTAAGCGCCGGGGTGGTTCGACCAAGACCCACTTCATGCAAATATACAACGTCCAACCACTCAAGCCACGCCGTAAAGAACTCCGCTCGGCCATGACGCCCGCTGAAATCCGCCTGTGGCAAGCCTTGAAACACCGCCAACTGGACGGTTTAAAATTCAGACGCCAATCCAGCATCGGCCCGTTTATCGCCGATTTTTACTGCCCTGCCAGCAAGTTGGTGATTGAACTTGATGGATCAGTTCACGATAGCGAAACCGCCCAGCAGCAGGATGCCGAACGAACGGCGTATTTGGTCAGCTTGGGATTGCGAGTGGTGCGGTTTGAAAATCGGGAGGTCATGGCGAATCTGGAGGGCGTTTTGTGCGAAATTAAGCGACAGGTGCGTGCGTAAAAGATCGAACCACCCCGGCGCTCCGCGCCACCCCTCCTTATCCAAGGAGGGGAAATTCTATGATACCCTTCAATGTGTTGTTGAGTTGAATGGCCTCATCGGAGATTTTCCTGATGTCACAACCCCCGGACTCCCGCTCTGCCCCCGCTGCGACCCTGCGTGATGAGATTCCCGTGACGCGACTGGATGGCCCCGCGCCGACCGTGCGCGATGCAGCGCCCACGGAACGGGCCAGTCTGCTCAGTCTCCCGGCGGCGCTGGCGGATCGTTACCGGGTGGTGCGGCATTTGCCGACCCAAGGCGCGGAAGCCGATTTGCTGGTGGTGGAATCCTGCCTTGAACCCGGACCACTAGCGGTCGCCAAGCTGTACCGGCCCGGCATTCAGCCCAAGAGCGAAGTCTTGCAACGCATTAATGCCGAAGCGCCGCGCCATGTCGTGCGCCTGCTGGACTATGGGCAATCGGAGGGCATCGGCTATGAATTGCTGGAATACGCCGAGCAGGGGTCTTTGCGCGACTGGATGGCCGAGGGGGCGCTGGCGGAGACGCAGGTCCGGGAAATTCTGGTGGAACTGAGCGCAGCGCTGGCGGAACTGCATACGCATCACATTCTGCATCGCGATTTGAAGCCGGCGAATGTGTTGGTGCGGAGCCGGCAACCCCTGCAACTGGTGTTGACCGACTTTGGCATTGCCTCACTGGCGGAAGCGACGCTGCACTTCACCACCATGAACCGCACGGTGCAATACAGCGCCCCGGAAGCGGCGACCGGCGTGATCGGCACGGCGGCGGATTACTGGTCGCTGGGCATGATTCTGGTGGAGGCCTTGACCGGCCAGCATCCGTTCGCGGGTTTATCGTCCGTGGTGATGCAATACCAATTGACGGTGCAGGGCATTCCGGTGGACGGAGTGGCGGAACCGTGGCGGACGCTGTGCCGGGGACTGTTGCTGCGCGATCCGAAACAGCGTTGGGGTCAGGCGGAGATTGAACGCTGGCTGGCCGGGGATGCCAGTCTGCGGTTGCCGGAGATCGAGCGCCCTACCCATGAAACCCGAGCTTCCCGGCCCTATCGGTTGGGTGGTGAGGAGTGTTCGACGGCGCGGGAACTGGCGGTGCAAATGGCCCGGCATTGGGCAGCGGCGAGTAAGGATTTGGGTCGGGGGTTTATCACCGACTGGCTGCGGACGGAATTGCACGATCAGGATCTGGCGCGGATGGCGCTGGATGTGCTGGATGATGAGGCAATGAGCGCTGATGAGCGGTTGTTGCGGGTACTGGTGAAGATGGCCCCGGACTTGCCGCCGGTGTGGAAGCAGTGGAGTCTGGCGAAGGAAGATTTGATCACGGCGGCGAATCAGGCAAATCAGGGGGATGAAGCGTGTCGGGATTTGTTGGTTGATTTGTATCAGCGGGACGTGTTGGGGATGTATGCCGAGGTGGGGAATGTGGAGTGTCAGCGGATACAAATGGATTGGCAGACCACGATCAAGAGTTATGAGGAAACCTGGCAAACGGCGTTGGCCAATAATAGCTCGCTGGCCCAATCGCAACCTGATTTGGTAGTGGTGTTACCCAGTTTATTGCTGGCCGCTGTGTCGCCGATATTCCAAGATGAACTTAAGGCGCAAATAAAATCGCTGGGGCTGGAGTCGTTTGAAGGTCCGGTATGGCTTAATGAGTTAACCGCGTCGCCACAAAATGGCGTGGTGCTGGCTTTAAGGACGTTGATCCCCGTATTACGACGCTCTTTGAGCGAATTGATAGCCCGTCATTACTGCTACGATGATGAGGGTAGTCTATCTGCAAATACTCATATCACCGACGTGGATCTGGCAGACCTGCAAAACCTTCCGCACCTGCAATCGCTCGATTTAAAGTGGTGCAAGAATCTCACGGACGCGGGCCTGGCGCACCTCGCCCCCCTCGTCAATCTGCAAATGCTCAATTTAGGGTTGTGCGACAAGCTCACGGACGCGGGCCTGGCGCACCTCGCCCCCCTCGTCAATCTGCAAACACTCAATTTAAGGTCGTGCGACAAGCTCACGGACGCGGGCCTGGCGCACCTGGCCCCCCTCGTCAATCTGCAATCGCTCGATTTAAGTCGGTGCCAGAATGTCACGGACGCGGGCCTGGCGCACCTGGCCCCCCTCGTCAATCTGCAGATGCTCGATTTAAGTTGGTGCAAGAATCTCACGGACACGGGCCTGGCGCACCTCGCCCCCCTCGTCAATCTGCAATCGCTCGATTTAAGTGACTGCAAAAATCTCACGGACGCGGGCCTGGCGCACCTCGCCCCCCTCGTCAATCTGCAAACACTCAATTTAAGGTCGTGCGACAAGCTCACGGACGCGAGCCTGGCGCACCTCGCCCCCCTCGTCAATCTGCAATCGCTCGATTTAAGTCGGTGCCAGAATGTCACGGACGCGGGCCTGGCGCACCTCGCCCCCCTCGTCAATTTGCAATCGCTCGATTTAAGTGGCTGCTACAAGTTCACAGACGCGGGCTTGGCGCACCTCGCCCCCCTCGTCAATTTGCAATCGCTCATTTTACGGTCGTGCCACAAGCTCACGGACGCGGGTCTGGCGCACCTCGCCCCCCTCGTCAATCTGCAAATGCTCGATTTAAGTTGGTGCAAGAATCTCACGGACGCGGGCCTGGCGCACCTCACCCCCCTCGTCAATCTGCAATCGCTCGATTTAAGTCACTGCGAGAAGCTCACGGACGCGGGACTGGCGCAGCTAAAAAAAACGTTGCCTCATGTTAGGCTCTCTACCGGATAAGCCTGCATCCCGAACCCCCCCGGCGCTGGCGCGCCACTCCTCCTTATCCAAGGAGAATCAATCATGCCATCCGCAATGATCGCCCTCAACAAAGCCCACTATCCGGTAACCGCATTAGGTCCCGGACGGCGCATCGGACTCTGGTTGCAAGGATGCGCGCTGGCCTGTCCCGGTTGCGTGTCCCAAGATACTTGGGCCTTCACCGCTGACCGGAGGTTGCCGTTGCCCCTGTTGCTGGCTTGGTGTCAAGACATGGCGCAGAACGGTCTGGATGGCGTCACGATCTCCGGCGGCGAACCCTTCGCACAACCGGCAGCCTTGCTGGCCTTGTTGCAAGCGCTACACCACTGGCGGGCGGAGACTGTGTTGAATTTCGACATCCTCTGCTACAGCGGCCTGCCCTGGTCGCATTTGCAACAAGAGTTTGCACCGATTTTGGACTTGCTCGACGCCCTGATTCCCGAACCCTTTCAGACGCATCGCCCGACCCGGCTGATCTGGCGCGGTTCCGCCAATCAGCCCCTGATTCCTCTGTCCGCCTTGGGCGAGGAACGCTACGCCCCCTATCGGCATCTCGAAATTGAACGCCGGCCCCTGCAGATCGTTGTCGACCCCGAACGGGTGTGGGGCATCGGCATTCCGGGGCCGGGCGATTTGGAGCGCCTGGAGCAACAATGCGCCGAACGCGGCGTACACCTGGGCGATGTGTCATGGCGCGGGTGAGAATCTGCCCGACTTGCCGGGGTGAAAACGCGCTCGCGGCGATCCGATGTGTGCAGTGCGGCGTGTCCATCGCGCAGGTTTCCCCGACGGAAGCCGCATCACCGATGTCAGAATCTCCCACGGCCTGCGCCTCTTGTCCTCACTGCGAGGCGACCCTTCCCCCGGACAGCGCGGCGTGTCCTTATTGCGGCGAATCGTTGCGTGCCGGCCCGCATATTGTCATCACCTGGCCCTGGGGTGCGAAGACGCTCGACCAGGAGCTGATCGTCGGTCGTGACCCGAAGGATTCACCGCTGGCCGACCGCCTGGCCGGCTATAGCAACATTTCACGCCGCCATGCCCGATTGCGTCCCACTGCTGAAGGGTTGTGGGTCGAAGATTTGGGTTCCACCAACGGCGTCCTGGTCAATGAAACCCGACTGACGCCCCGTCAGCCCTTTCTGCTGGCCGAAAGCGGGTCATTACGGTTGGCGAAGGATTTCGTAGTAGAGATCAAGTGGTGTGAACCGTGATCCTGACACATCGCCACTCTCGGCAGGGGCGATGCGCGTGACTACCATTGTGCGGTGGGATTCTCCAGGACCCAATTGCAGGCCGCTGGCAACCGATCCGCCGAGGGCGGTTCCGGTTTCCGGTAGGGCTTGGGCGAACGCGCCGCCTGCACGATGTCCCGCACCCAGCTCGCTACATCAGAATCGCAGCCATCGCCGGGCGGCAACGGTTTCTGTGGCTTGCATTGGATGGAATCGGGCGGACAGGCCAGCCGGACATGAAAATGCGCGTCATGGCCCCACCACGGACGCACCTTATTCAACCAATTCCGGTCGATTTCACTATTACACAACGCCTGTTTGATGATGGCGTTGACGAAAATTCGATCCACTTCAGGCGACAGCGCCGCCTGTTTTAACGCATCCCGATAGCGCGGCGACCAGCGAGGATTCAGTGTCCCTTCGGTCATGCGCACCATCGACGGCATATCGAGCTGTTCGGTCTCCGCCCGGGACAACACCCGATTGCGGGGTTGCTGCACGAACCACACATCCACGTCCAGCCCGCTTTGATGGCTGCGATGACCGGTCGGCGCTGGTCCGCCGCGTGGCTGTCCCAGATCGCCGATCAATAGCCGACTACCTTGATAGGCCGCCTGCTGACCCAGCCGTTCCACGAAACGCACGAGTTGGGGATGCCCGTAATAGCGATTGCGGCTGGCGCGCATGACTTGATAGCCCTCTCCCACCAACGGCAACGCGACCGCTCCGGCAATGCAGCCGGCAGCATAGGAACCGATCACCTGCGGCGGACCGGTCAGTGGGTAGCGGACGGCGCTCCAGGCATTGCCGGCGTGGGCTGACGCCACGCTCAAGGACAGCAGAAAGAGAATGGAGATCAATCGAAGAGTCATGCGGGGCGCTCTCTACAAGGTGAAACGATGCAGCAAGCTTAGCGGAAAGGGACAACGGTTTGGACAGGGGTCCCGACTCTTTTAGGCAAGCCACCGATGCAGCAATACCGCTATGCTGCTCAATAAGTTTGTTGAAACAAGCGTTTGTCTGCACTCCAGGAGAGTTTCGCCATGCTGCCCGACTATTTTGAATTTTCCCTGCCGACCCGGGTGATCTACGGGGTCGGCGTTATCAACGACTTGAACGATGCCGTCGCCCACTACGGTTCCCGGCGGGCGCTGCTGGTGACCGATGCGGTGCTGGTGCAAACCGGGCTGGTGGAACGGGTGAAAGCCGGTTTCGCCCGCACCGCGATTGACATTGCCGCCGTCTATGACCAGGTGCCGCCGAATTCCACGATCAAAACCGTCGAGGATTGCGCCGCCTTGGGCCAGGCGCAGCACTGCGACCTGATCATCGGGCTGGGCGGCGGCAGCGTGCTGGATACCGCCAAGGTCGCCAATATTCTCATGGTCAAGGGCGGTTCAGTCGCGGAACACATGGGCGCTTATCTGCTTGGCCAGACCCGCCTGTTGCCGCTGTTCCTGATTCCTACCACCGCCGGCACCGGTTCCGAAGTCACTAAAGTGGCCGTCATCGCTGATCCTGACCACGATGTGAAATTGCCGTTTGCCGAGACGCAATTTCTGCCCGATCTGGCGATTCTCGATCCCGAGCTGACCCGCAGCCTGCCACCGAAACTGACCGCAATGACCGGCATGGACGCACTGACTCATGCGATTGAAGCTTATGTGGATAAAGAGTGGTCGCCGGCCTCCGATGGGCTGGCGTTGCAGGCCATTCGCCTGATTCGGGATTATCTGCTGCGGGCTTGCGCCCAGCCGAATGACTTGCAGGCACGGGGGGCGATGCTGGCGGCGAGTTGTCTGGCGGGTATCGCCTTTTCACATTCGATGGTGGGCATGGTGCATGGCGTTTCCCACGCGCTGGGCGGGGTCTACCACATCCCGCACGGGCTGGCGAATGCGCTGGTACTGCCCGAAGTGATGGATTACAACCTGGATTCGCGGCTGGATCGATACGCCGACATCGCCGAGGCGCTGGGCGTCGCATTCCCGCGACCGGGCGCAGCGCTGGGAAATCTTTTGCGCTACAGCAGCTTGCGCTTCGCCGCGCCGCTGGCCCGACCTTTGGCCGGAACGGATCGCTGGTTCCGGCGCAAGGCGGCGAAAGCGAGCATTGCCTATGTCCGCACATTGAATCAGCACTTGGCGCATTTAACCGGGATGCCGCTGAACCTGCGCGATGCCGGGATTCAGGACGGGCTGGCCAAGCTCGATCAGGTGGTGGAAACCGCGATGGCCGATGGTGCGATGCTCTACAACCCGCGTGAGCCGGAGCGGGAAGCGGTGCGGCGCATCGTCCAAACGCTGTATGCAACCACTGTAAAACCGCTGCCGATCTCAGCGGCGGATTTGCGACCCGCAGTAGCAACAACCCAAGTGCAGGAGTTACGCGACGTGTTCCCGGATACTGAAACTTTTTATCGAGTGATGGGCGGTTTTTTCGAGCGGTTAAAGACCGATCCGCAGATCGGCGGACCGCTCCGCGATTCCCGGTTGTGCGTCCAGTTCCAGTACGCCCAGCCGACGGCGGTGCTGACCATCGACGCTCGCGGGGAGGAAGTGCAAATTTACCAGGGTGCGGCGTTCACGGGCGAACCGGAAGTGACCATGAGCATGAATGCCGATTTCGCCCATGCGTTCTGGCATGGCCGGGTGAATCTGGTGTCGGCTCTGACCCGCCGGCAAGTGACCGCCAAGGGCAATGTGCCCAAGACGCTGCGCCTGCTGCCGATTCTCAAACCGGCCTACGCGCTGTATCCGCAGTATCTGGCGGAAGTCGGGATGGCGGATAAAGTCATGCGTTGAAGACGCCGATCAGTCTGCTAGATGCCGGTATTGCTGGTTACGGCCCCACCGCGGCCTCTCACAGGAGAAACTTGCCGTGGTAGTTGCATGACAAACCGAAAGCAGTCGGGCACCGTGGGAACGGTCGGGCGGCGTGCGGAAGTCGGACGCTGACGCGGCGGACTGCCTCTCGCCCGCTCACCGCCTCCAGCATTACCATCCCCAGCGACCAATAATCCGCCGCCATCCCAATCACTCCAGTCGCCGCTTCCGGCGCGGCATAGCGCAACGTCCGCGCCGTCGTCGTGAAGTGCTGCGTCGCTTCCGCCACCGAGGCAATCCCGAAATCCGTCAGGGCAATCTGCAACGGCTCCCACTGCCGAATCAGCACATTCTCCGGTTTGATGTCCCGGTGCAGAATGTCGTGCTGATGCAAGACCGCCAGCGCCGCGCTCAATTCCCGCACCAGCGCCCGAATTTGCTCCTCCGCCAGCGGTCCCGCCGCCAGCCGCTGGCGCAACGACCCCTCGGGCACATACTCCAGCACCTCGTAGCCATGCCCATCGGCCTGCCCATACTCCACCAGCCGAATCACCTGCTCCGGGGCCGCCGCGCTGATTTTCGCCAGCACCTCGGGTTTGACCACGATCCCATAGCGGTAAATCTTGATTACGTACCGCTGCCCGTCCGCCAGCGCTTCAACCAACAGCAAATCCGCTTCCCCGCCTGCCGCCGGCATCGGCTGCACGATCCGGTAACGCGCCGCCAACGTCAAAGGCAATTGCATCAGGGTGCGCGGCAACGGGGCCTCATCACGGACTGTCGCATCAGGCACATCGCGGCGGGTGGCGGCGGGAAGATCACGAATCGTCGCGGCAAGCGGGGCATCAGCCGATGACGACATGGGACAGACTCCAGAAAGTTGAGACGTTGAGGGTGAGTTTAGACGAGGTCGCGCCCATCTGGCGAAAAGGTGTATGGTTTCAACCCTGGACTGCTTTAGCAACCGGCAATCATCACAATGACACTGCTACGCACGACTTGGGGCGAACATGCAACGCCTTGATCCCCTCTACACGCCGCTGACCGGCTTCAATCTGATCGAAGCCAGCGCCGGAACCGGCAAGACCTATACGATTACCGTGCTCTATCTCCGGCTGGTGGTCGAGGCGCGGATTCCGGTTAACCGTATTCTGGTCGTCACCTACACCAACGCCGCCACCAAGGAATTGCGCGACCGTATCCGCAGCCGGCTGGCGCAAATTCGCCACGCCTTTCTGGATGGTCGCGCTGACCCCGAGGATGAGCTGGGCGTCCGGCTACTGGATTTAATGCCGGATCGGGAACGCGCCATTCGCCGGTTGAGCAACGCCCTGCGCGGATTTGATGAAGCCGCCATTTTCACCATCCACGGTTTCTGCAAGCGGGTGTTGGGCGACAATGCCTTTGAAAGCGGCCTGTCATTTGACACGGAGTTGATGGCCGATACCCGTGAACTGCTGCGGGAAATCGTCGAGGACTTCTGGCGGCGGGAGTTCTATCCCGGTTCGCCCATCGTAGTGCAATACCTCCTCGATCAACACGCCAGCCCGGACACCTTGCTGCGACAGATCGAACCCCATCTCGGCAAGCCTTATCTACAAATTGTCACGCCGAACAGCGACGCCGACGGCCCAGCGCTGGAACAGGCATTCAGCGCCGCCTTTGCGCAGGCCCGCGACCTCTGGCGGCAGGATCGCCCCGCCATTGAGGAACTGCTGCTGACTTCGCCGGCGCTGAACCGGCAGAAATACAACCTGAAATCCATTCCCGGCTGGCTGGAAGCGATGGAGGTGTATCTCAGCGCCGATCCACCGCGCCTGGCGAAGTTTGAGAAGTTTGCCCAGTTCACGACCACCAAACTGCAAGCGTCGATCAAGAAGGACCAGGCGGCGCCGCATCACGCCTTTTTCGATGCTTGCGAGACGCTGAACAGCGCTTGCGACGCTCTGGCCGACTACTGTCGCTATCAGATTCCGGTCAAACTACTGGCCTATTGCAACGCCGAACTGGCGGTTCGCAAACGGCGGGAACAGGTCCAGTCCTACGATGACTTGCTGCTCGATCTGCACGCCGCCCTGCAACATTCCCGGCGCGGCCCGGCGTTGATCAAGACGCTTCATGAGCGCTACGCCGCCGCGCTGATCGATGAATTTCAGGACACCGACCCGGTGCAGTATGAAATTTTCCACCACATCTACGCGGGAACCGGTCAGCCGGTGTTCCTGGTGGGCGATCCCAAACAGGCCATTTACAGCTTTCGCGGCGCAGATATCTTTGCTTACCTGACCGCCCGCCGCGATACGACCCGGCAGCACACTCTCGATGTCAACTGGCGGTCCGATCCGCGTCTGCTGACCGCGCTGAATGCAGTTTTCGGCGCGGTCAAGGATCAGCCGTTTATGTTCGAGGGCATTCCCTTTCACAATGCCATTCCCGCCCTCAAGCTACATCAGCCATTGTCCATTCAGGGCCAAATGGAGCCGCCGCTGCAACTCTGGTTGCTGGAGCCGGAGGGTTCGGGGCCGATCAACAAGGGCGTCGCCAGTGAACGGGCCGCCCAGGCGACCGCCGCAGAAATCGCCCGATTATTGAATCTCGGCGCGCGGGGTCAGGCGCAACTTGGTCACCGGTCACTGGCCGGCGGCGACATTGCCGTGCTGGTACGCAGCCATTGGCAGGGGCGATTGGTTCGCCGGCATCTGCTGCGGCTGAATGTGCCGAGCGTGCAACATGCCGATGACAGCGTGTTCATTACCGATGAAGCCCGGCAACTGGAATGGCTGCTGGCGGCGGTGGCGGAACCGGGCCATGAGGGGCGGGTGCGGACGGCGCTAGCTTCTGACCTGTTCGGGCTGACCGGCGAGGAACTGCATCGCTTGCGGGAAGAGGAGCAATCCTGGGCGCGCTGGCTGGAGAAGTTCCAGGACTACCGGCTGTTGTGGCAGGAACATGGCTTTATGCGCTTTTTCCGCGCCTGGCTGATTCAGGAAGGCGTACCACAGCGATTGCTGACCTTCCGTGACGGCGACCGGCGCTTGACCAATCTGCTGCATCTGGCGGAATTGGCGCATATCGCCAGTCGCGCTCATCCCGGCATGGCGGGTTTGCTCAAATGGCTCGGCGACAGCCGCCGCCTGCCCAGCAGTAAGGATGAAGAACAGCAACTGCGGCTGGAAAGCGATGAGAATCTGGTGCGGATTGTCACCGTCCACAAGAGTAAAGGGCTGGAATATGAAGTGGTGTTCTGCCCGTTTTTGTGGGATGGCCGGTTGCGGGCGGGGAAAGAGAGTGATGGACTGCTGTATCACGATCCCAACGATTCTCGCCGCTCGATTTTAGCGATTGGCGCTGGCGAAGACGATCCCGCTGTGCAACTGGCTCGCCGTGAGGAAATGGCGGAAAGTTTGCGGCTGTTCTATGTCGCTTTGACCCGCGCTAAACAACGTTGTTATCTGGTCTGGGGCAAGATCAAGGATGCCGACACCGCGCCCGCCGCCTGGCTGCTGCATCATCCTCCCGCGATCGGTCCTTCGCAGGATCCACTGGAAGTAACGCAGCAGCGTTTCAACCAGATCACTCCCACGGCTTTTCTGGATGATCTCCAGGCCACATTTGCGGCAGCGGGCGATACCATCGCCATTGCGCCGATGTCCCAAGAGGCGGGAAGCCGTTATCAATCGCCCGCGACGACGGAGCCGGAGTTGCGGGCGCGGGAATTTTCCCGATCACTGGCCGAATTCTGGCGGGTGGGCAGTTTTACCTCATTGACCTCAGGTCTGTCGGTGGAAACGCCGGATTACGATATGACGGTGGCCGCACCGGCGACGCCGGTGGTGGAAACCGCGCCGGTGGGCCTGAATGTGTTCACTTTTCCACGAGGGGCGCGGGCGGGTACTTGTTTACATACGATTTTTGAGCGGCTGGATTTCAGCCGAAACGAGCGCGATTTGCTGGAGGATCGGGTTCGGCGCACGTTGACCAGCCATGGACTGGATGCCGAGATCTGGACGCCGACCGTGGCGGATTGGGTGGAACGGGTGCTGACGACGCCGCTAGACGCGAACGGGTTGCGACTGGGTACGGTGACGCTGGATCGGCGAATCAACGAGCTGGAGTTCTACTATCCCGTGGGCCGGTTGCGCCATGAGGCGTTGCGCCGGCTGCTGGAACGGCATGGCTACGCGGCTGGCCCCTTCCGGGAGATGATCGACCGGCTGGAATTCAGTCCGTTGCGCGGTTACATGAAGGGCTTTATCGATCTGGTGTTTGAAGCGGACGGGCTATTTTATCTGGTCGATTACAAATCCAACTGGCTGGGGCCAGAACCGGCAGCCTATCAACCGGAGCATTTGACCGAGGCCATGGCCCGCGATGCGTATGTGCTGCAATACCTGATTTATACCGTGGCGCTGCACCGTTATTTGCGATTGCGAGTGGCGGATTACGATTACGAACAGCATTTTGGCGGGGTGTTCTATCTGTTCCTGCGCGGCATGGACCCGACGCTTGGCGCGGACTGCGGCATCTTCCACGACCGGCCCGCGCCAGAATTGGTGGCTGCACTGGATAAGTTGATGGCGAAGACATGAGTGAAAACAGGCTGACCAATGATCTCCTGCCGATGCTTCATCAACAGGGGACCTTGAATGACTTGGATGTGCATTTCGCCCGATTTATGGAGCGCCTGGCGGGTGGTGACTCATCGGAATTGGCGCTGGCCGCGGCGCTGGCCAGTCACGCCACCGGCCAGGGCGATATCTGTGTCAACCTGCGCCAGTGGGCGCGGCGCTGGCAGGCGATGACCGAACGGGGAGTAGAACCGTCTGCATTCACGCTGCCGCCGATGAATGACTGGCTCGATGCGGTGCGCGCCAGTCCTGTGGTAGGTCGCCCCGGTGAGCGCCAGCCGCTGGTGATCGACCGCCGGGGCCGGCTGTATCTCTACCGCTATTGGCAGTATGAACAACGGCTGGCTCATGATCTGCGGCAGCGGGCGGGAGAGGCTTCTACTGGAGTTAACGAGACGCAATTGCGCGCTGATCTCAGCCGACTGTTTCCCCGTCATCCGGCGTTGAATGGGCCGGATTGGCAGAAAGTCGCGGCGGCAGTCGCTGCACTCAAACGAGTGTGTGTCATCTCCGGCGGTCCCGGTACTGGCAAGACCAGCACGGTATTGAAAGTTCTGGCGCTGTTAACCGGGCAGTCCGAGCGGCCATTGCGGATTGCGCTGGCTGCGCCAACGGGTAAAGCGGCGGCGCGAATGCAGGAGTCGATTCGTGCCGCCAAACCGGGCTTGGAGTTGACACCGGAACAGGCGGCGCAAATTCCCGAAGAGGCGTCTACGTTGCACCGCCTGCTCGGCAGCCGACCCGATTCCGTCTATTTCCGCTATAACGCCGACAATCCCCTGCCGCTGGATGTGCTGGTAGTGGATGAGGTGTCGATGGTCGGGCTGGCGCTGCTGGCTAAAACGGTGGATGCCTTGTTGCCGACGACACGGCTGATTTTATTGGGCGACAAGGATCAACTGGCTTCGGTGGACGCCGGGGCGGTGCTGGGCGATCTGTGTACCGGGGCCGGACGGTTCTCCCCGGAATTTCAGGCACAGTTAGCGACGCTGACCGGCGAGCGGGTGCCGCGTGGCAAGGAGTCGCCCTCGCCGCTGGTGGACGCTATTGTGCTGTTGCGGCATAGCTACCGATTCGGCGCGGACAGCGGCATTGGCGCGTTGGCGCAGGCGGTGAATCGGGGTCGGTCAGCGGATGCCTCGGCGCTGTTGGAGGGGCGTGCGGATATTAATTGGCACACGTTGGCCGACGCCGATAGCTTGCCGGAGCAGTTGGCGGAGCCGGTGGTGACAGGATTTGCGCCTTATCTGGAGGCGGTGCAGGCTGGTGCAACGCCAGTGGCGGTGTTCGAACAGTTCAACCGCTTCCGGGTGTTAGTAGCGCTGCGCAAGGGAGCCTTCGGGGTGGAGGCGTTGAATCTTTTGTGCGAAGCGGTTTTGCAGCAGCGGGGACTGATCGACAGCCGCCAGACCTGGTATCCCGGTCGCCCGATTATGGTCATCCGCAATGATTACAACCTGCGGCTGTTCAACGGCGACATTGGCATCACCCTGCCGGACCCGGAAGAGCCGGAACGGATGAGGGTGTTTTTCTTGGGCAATGATGGCGCGTTGCGGAGTTTTGCGCCGGCGCGATTGCCGGAGCATGAGACGGTTTACGCCATGACCGTGCATAAAAGTCAGGGGTCGGAGTTCGAGCGAGTGCTGGTGGTCACGCCGAATGAATCTTCGCCGGTATTGAGCCGGGAGCTGCTCTATACGGCGCTGACCCGGGCCAAGCAGCAAGCGGTGTTCTACGGAGTTCCAGAGGTTTTTGAAGCGGCGGTCGAAAGGCGGTTACGGCGATCTTCGGGGTTGCGGGATCGGTTATGGGTGGAACAACGGGCCGGACGGCGCTGATCGTTCGATCCGGGGTGAAATGCTTTTTCGGCGCTATAGTTAAAGAGCTTCAACAGTGTTCGGAACGGGGTCGGTGTGACCTGAAAGCGGCGCTGAACTCCCGTATTGTGAAAATGCGCTCCTGTCAATTTCTGGAGTTAATTTCATGAATAATAAAGTGTTAGCGAATATCGGTTGGGTATTGGTTGCCATGTTGGGCGCATTCGCCCTGGCGGCGGTTGCGCTCAACCGGGGTGAAACCGTCAGCGCGGTCTGGCTGGTGACCGCGTCGCTGTGCGTTTACTTCATCGGTTATCGTTTCTACGGCAAGTTCATTGCGGATCGCGTCCTGCAACTGGACGATGGCCGAATGACGCCGGCGGTGCAGCGCAACGATGGTCTGGATTACGTCCCGACCAACAAGTGGGTGCTGTACGGCCATCATTTCGCCGCTATTGCCGGCGCAGGGCCGCTGGTCGGGCCGGTGCTGGCGGCGCAGATGGGCTATCTGCCCGGCACGATCTGGATTCTGGCCGGGGTGATCGTGGCGGGCGCCGTGCAGGATTTTATGGTGCTGTTCTGTTCGATGCGCCGCGATGGCCGTTCGCTGGGCGAGATGATCAAGATGGAAATGGGGCCGGTGGCCGGCGGCATCGCGCTGGTCGGGGCGCTGGCTATCATGATCATCATTCTGGCGGCGTTGGGCCTAGTGGTGGTCAAGGCGCTCGGCGAGAGTCCGTGGGGTACTTTCACGGTCGCTATCACTATCCCGCTGGCGATGGTCATGGGGGTGTATATGCGCCATATCCGCCCCGGCAAGATCGGCGAGGCTTCCGCGTTTGGCGTGATCGTGCTGCTGCTGGCGATCGGGTACGGCCAGCACGTTGCGGAAAGCGCCGTCCTTGGCCCGCTGTTCACCTATTCAGCCCCGCAACTGGCCTGGGCGATCATTATCTACGGCGCGGTCGCGTCGATGTTGCCGGTGTGGTTGTTGCTGGCTCCGCGTGATTATCTGTCAACCTTCCTGAAAATCGGCGTGGTGACGGCGTTGGCGATTGGCATCTATATTGTCGCCCCGGACCTCAAGATGCCGGCGACGACCCGGTTCATCGACGGCAGTGGTCCGGTGTTCTCCGGCCCGCTGTTTCCGTTCCTGTTCATCACGATTGCCTGCGGCGCGGTGTCCGGGTTTCATGCGCTGATTTCTTCCGGCACGACTCCGAAACTGATTGAGCGCGAATCACACGCCCGGTTCATTGGCTACGGGGGCATGTTGACCGAATCCTTCGTCGCGATCATGGCGTTGACCGCCGCCTGCATCCTGGATCCGGGCATTTATTTCGCCATGAACAGTCCGGCGGCGATCATCGGGAATACGCCGGAGAAGGCTTCCCAAGTCATCAGTCAGTGGGGTTGGGCGATTACCCCGGAGATGATCACCCAGACCGCTAAAGACATCGGCGAGCACACCATTTTAAACCGGGCGGGCGGCGCGCCGACCCTGGCGGTGGGCATGGCGCAGATTATGGCGGCAGCGCTCGGCGGTCAGGCCCTGCAAGCGTTCTGGTATCACTTCGCCATTCTGTTTGAAGCGTTGTTCATCCTGACCGCGGTGGATGCCGGCACGCGCGCCGGGCGGTTCATGATTCAGGATTTGCTGGGCACGGTCTATGAGCCGCTGGGCCGCACCGATTCGCTGGGCGCCAATGTGCTGGCCACGCTGCTGTGCGTGTCCATGTGGGGTTATTTTGTCTATCAGGGGACGGTTGATCCGCTGGGCGGGGTTAATACGATCTGGCCGTTGTTTGGCATCGGCAACCAGATGCTGGCCGGCATCGCCCTGTTGCTTTGCACCACGGTGCTGATCAAGATGAAGCGCGAGCGGTATATCTGGGTCACCATGGTTCCAACCGCCTGGTTGCTGGTTTGCACGCTGGCGGCCGGCTGGCAGAAGATTTTCGCCAGCCTGCCGGTAGGGTTCTTCGCCATCGCCCAGAAGTACAGTGACGCGGCGGCGGCGGGAACGGTGCTGGCCCCGGCCAAGACCATTGCGGAAATGGAGCGGGTCGCCTTCAACAATTACCTGTGCGGCACGATCACCGCGATGTTTGTGGCGCTGGTGGTGGCGATGGGTTTCTTCGCCATCCGCATGTCGTTGCAGGCGATCAGGAACCCGAATCCTACGGTGAAGGAAAGCGCTTATCAGGCGACGCAGCCAGGAGTCGATTATGCCGTTGCTCACTGATCCGACGACTGTTCCGGCCACGGTTGAGTGTTGCAAACCCGCCGGGCGAGTCATGACCTTCGCGGAGCGTCTGGCGCAGGTACGCCATGCCGTCAAACGCATTATTGGTGCGCCGGATTACGAACTCTATCTGGCGCGGCATCAGCAGATTCATCCCGAAGTTCCGCCGATGACTGAGAAGGAGTTTTTCCTCTTTGCTATTGAGCGGCGCTACTCGAAGGCCGGTCCGCGCTGTTGCTGACTCCGCCCTCTGTCATTTTGACAACTGTGCCTGGCTCCCACGCTCCGGCGTGGGAGCCAGTTTGACGCTCCAGCATCCCCAGTTAAACCGGAAGGGTCTCTGTCGGCAATGGATGACTTAGGCCGCCCGGTTCAGTTCTTCCCGCACGACCCGGCGCACTACATCTTCAATGGGGTTGGCTTTCTGATAGATGTGTTCGCGCAAGGCGTTGTTGATGAGCTTGAGGTAATCACCACCGCCGGCGCGGTTTACCTGGTCACGAAACCACCCCAGCACTTCGTTATCGATATGTAACGTGATGGTGGTCGTTCCTGGTTCTGGTGGAATAATGGGGCCACGTTGGGCGCTACTGAAATCGTATTGCTCTTTCATGATTCAACTCTCGTATTGCTTGCGTTCATGTGGTTCGGCCTTGCGAGCCGAGATGAGGCGAATGATTTGAGGCTCCCGATAGGTGTAGGCCACAACTAGCAGCCGGCCCAATGCGTCTCGGCCCAGGGTTACAAATCGCTGTTCATTGTGGTCATAGTCTTCCCGGGTTAAAGCGAAAGGGTCGGAAAAAACCGCTACAGCGTCTGCTAGTTCAATTCGGTGGCGGCGTAGATTGATTTGTCGTTTGTGGTCATCCCATTCAAAATGCATGAGGATTGAGTCACCTCTTACTGAAATGTCCTATTAACGCAGTTCTGGTAATTTTCATCCAGCATCGGGCGCATGAGTACCAGTGCCGAAATGCGCCGCGCCATCCAGGTTAACTCTAGAGCTTCATCAGCAGATAAGGGCCTGCCGAGCAGTTCCTGTTCCCGGTACGACAGCCATTTTTTGATGACCTGATAACCGCCCAGCGTGAATTCCCACACTGGGCGCGGCAGGTTTTTCCAGTAGCAGGAAGCGTTAAGATAAATATCCAGGGTTTCTTCACCTAAAACCAGTTCTTCCCCTGTCGTTAATGGGCGAACAACGGTTTTTCCTTGACCGGGCATGGTGACGCCGCCCTTGCCAGCATGACCCCAACCCGCAGTGATTTCTAAATGTTCTGGGGTGAGCGGGGCGTTATCCACAATCGTGAGCAGGGCAATTTTCGCCAGTTCCGGGCGGGGTTTTCCCTGAGTGACGCCGGGCAATGGCGTTTCCGTATCGAGCAGGGCGGCGATTTGTCGGCCCAATTCAGCGGACGCCCACAGTTGTTCCCGCGTAGCGGGCAGTGGAATGCGCGGCCAGTCTTGTTTCAAGGCTCCGGAATTTTCAGCGCGATAGGCGGGCGCGTGCAGAATGGCGACGATGTGATAAAACAGGGCAGGGGCGTCTGTGTCGAGGCTGGCAAGATAGTTGGCGGCGGCGGCGCTGAGATTGGGTTGATAATCGTTTTTATTGGGGAAGGGTTTGAGGTAGATGGGGAAAAGATTTGCGCCTCTTTCGATCAAATGTCCCGCGCCGATTTGCTTGATTACGATGGGCGGGTCGAAATCACGCCTTATCTTTTGCGCAGAAGCAATCCATAAATTATTTTCAAAAATCTGGGGAATGTATTCACTACGTTTTTCATCAAGTAATTTTGTTTCTGGTTCCCAATAAAGCCAGCGAACGTCAAAAGGCCGGTAGACGTAACGCATGATATTTTTCGACAGAAAACCTCTGCTTTGAAGTTTTTTGCGTGTTTGATTGAAGTCAAAACGCGCTGTATCTTTCATTAAAGCTGGCGCAATCCGCCGCATTTCTTCATCACTGACTGCTGGATCAAAATACCGGCGTATCCGTTGCTCCAGCGCTGCCCGGTCAATATCCACCAAGGCGTCGTCGCGGCTGGTTTTAACGCCGGGGAAAGAGGCGGGCAACAATTCCGGCAGGCGCGGCCAAGCGAGATAGTGGGCTTGAACCTGCATCGGCATGAAGGGCAAACCTAGCTCCAGGGACGGTTGCAATAATGCGTAATCCGCTTCCGGCGACTGTTCAAGACTGGCTAAAAGCGCTTCACGCTTACCCTTGCCCCACCAGTGGCGAAAATGAAGTGAAGCGTCAGGATTTTGGGCTGGTTTTCGCACCATCAATGCAATCGCGGTTCCGACTTGAATTCCTTCCGCATTAAAATCGGTGGAAAATACGCTGGGATCGGGTAAACCCTCCGGGGTCAGTTTGCCGGTTTTGTATTTATCGCCATTCAGGCAATCAATCCAAATCCGGTTAAATTTCTCCAGATAGCGTTCACGCATTCCGGTAAATGACAGTCCATCCAGCCAGGAATAATTGGAGATGAAGCAGACCACGCCGCGTCCACTGTGTTCAACAATCTGCCGCTCCGCCATCCGATAAAAGCGCACATACAAATCATTCAAACCCTGACCTTGCGGCAGCGGCGCGTAGCGGGTTTGGCGATAAGTGCGGGTCAATTCCTGTTCCTCATCGACCGCCACCCCGGCAAAGCCGTTGTACGGCGGATTGCCGAGAATGACCAGAATACGCTGCTCCTGTTTAACCTGACGCGCCGCCTGATTTTCCGCCATCAGTTCCGGGAAATTCAGCGCAATTTGCGCCATGCGTTGCTTACCTTCCTCATCGGGCGGCTGCCAGCCGGTCAACGCATTGGTCAGATAAATACCCAGCCGCTCCACTGCATCGGTCATCGGGTCGCAATGCAGCGTCGCGCCCCATTGCTGGAGCAACAAGCCCAGTTGCAAATGCGCCACGACATACGGCGCGGGCAGTAATTCAAAACCAAAAACTCTTTCCAGCGCTGCCTGTTTCAGCTTGGTTCCGGCCAAACTGCCCAATCCCTGCTCATCCAGTCGCGCCTTGATCTGGCGCAACACTTCGGTCAAATACGCGCCGGTGCCGCAACAGGGATCGAGAATAAAAACCGCAGGATTAGCCAGTCCATCGGCAATGCCCAATTCCTCCCGCAACACTGTATCCACTCGCGCCACCATGTAGCAGACGATCTCCGGCGGCGTGTACCACACCCCCAATTGTTTACGCAGCTCTGGGTCAAAGGCGTGCAGAAACGGTTCATAAAAATACTGCACCGCGTTATTGGCGGTGAACTGGCTGAAAAATTCGCTGTGATCCACCCGGTTCAAAACGCCATTCACCCAGTCCAGCACTTCGGTCAGACCGAGCGGCAACAGCTTGGACGGTTGCGACAATTGCTCAAACAAGGCGCGAATCATCGGGACGCGCAACGTCCAACTGGCCAGCCGCCAGTCAAAGCGATCCTGCCGATCTGGCTGTTCCTGATACCACAACACCCAGGCGGAAAATACCCCGTAAAAGAGCGTCTGAATCAGCGTGGAGCGGAAAAAATGCTCGCCGTCCGCCGCGTCAAAGTGAATGCCCAGCGCATTCTCCAGCGCCGCCCGCAAGGCCAGCAGCGCCGGCAAATCCGGCTTATCCGCCAGCCGCGACCGGGCGTCGCGGGCATACGAAGCCAGAAACCAGGCGACATCGCGGGGATTGTTTAAGGACGCAGCGCACAGCATGACCCGCTGGAGATATTCCACCAGCCGCTCGCCATGCGTTTGCGCAAAAGCGCGGGGCTGTTGCAACCGGGACCAGAATTCGTCAGCCGATTCCGCCAGGCGCAGCGTTTCCAGCACGGTCGGCTGACCCTGAGCATCAACGCCGACCAGCAGGAAATCCCGGTAATTGGTCACCAACACCTGCCGGTATTGCGCCCAGTATTTGCTAACCTGCGCCCCGCCGGCGGTCAACGCACTGTCATCGTTGACGCTCTTGATTTCCACAACGCCGCGCTCCGGCAACTGGCCCGGCGACGGCGCGTGAGCGCCTTTGGGAAATTGACTGGCGCTGAATAATCCAGCGTCAGGATTGCCCGCGCCGGTATTCTGCAACTGCGACACAGCCAGCACCCGAGGCTTGAGCGTCTCGCCGACCGCATTCAACAGGTTGATCAGCGCGGGGTAATAGGAGGTTTCCGCAACCCCGCCGCCCGTGGCGTGAATGTCGGCCAGGGCGGCGAAGCAGGCTTCAGCGGCGGATTTCATGAACCGGTGGCAGGGCAATCCATGACATCGAAACTGACGCGGCGATCCAGCGCGTCGCTGAGGTCGTCGGCTCCGGTGCCGACCAGCGCCTCACGGGAGCCTTTGCCGGCGGCAACGGTGCGTTTGCCGAGCGCCGGGGACTGCGCGATCAGGCGTTGCTGGATCGACTCCGCCCGCCGCAGCGATAGCCGCTCATTGATCGGCTCCGGGCCGGTAGGACTGGAATGCCCGACGATTTCCAGACAGGTATTACTCTTCGCGGCGTGCGTCGCAATCTGCCTCAGCCACAGCGGATAGGAACGGGTCACCTGAGGATTGGGCAGGAACGCTGTCGAGCCGGGTTTGAACAGGAATTTCATGCCCAGACTCTTGTTGGCGAGACCGTAATCGACGAGCTGGCCGAAAGACTGCTCCGCCGCATTACGGCGGCCTAATTGCCAGTTGGCGAGATACACGCCGTTATAGGTGCGCAATTGCTCGCCGCCGGGCATGGATAAAGCCGCTGTATAGCGATCCAGCGCTTGCTGATAACGTCCGGCGTCGTAATCTGTAATCGCCTCGCTGATTACGGCGGCGGTCTTGATCCGGCTGGCGTAGACCGGATTGATCGGGTCTCCCGCTTTGGTGCCCTGACAGGTTTTAATATAACCCTCAATCGCCGGGTCTCTCATCCACGCCGGGCTGTCGCGGAAATGCCGGATTGGCGTGGCGTCAACGCCGGCGAGTTGCGCCCGCGCCACGCCTTTGGCGACGATCTTGCCCGATTGCAAATCCGCCAGCGCCAAACAAATGCGATAAGCTTCCCGGCTGCCTTCGGTCTTGCCTTCCTGATTGACGGTGGTGAAGGTGCCGACCAGCACAATCGGTGCTTGTTCCACCGCCGCCGCCGAGAACGGCTGCACGTCGAATTGCGGATATTGATCCCGCGCCAGTTGCTCAATTCGGGATTGCATGGAGAGTGTGGCGGTGGACTGGTAGCCGGTCATGCCGTCAACCAGCGGGTCAATCACCAGCTTGTGTTTGGTTGTGGAAGCCGGCGATGCCGCTTGCGCCTTGCTCAATAAATCGTTGGCGGCTTTTAAAACTGCTTCATCAAAAGGCAATACGGGAGGCGGGGACGCGGCAGCGGTTGACGGGGGTGGAGTTGGGGCCGTCGAGCAGGCACTGAGCGCTGCGCTCATCGCCAGGGCGATCCAGAGACGGCTGCGCTTTGCGGTATTACCAAAAAGCATTCTATTCATCATCGGCACTCCTTCGTAATGAACATCCGGTCTTCATTTGAAACCGGTTCTCCAAGTGTAATACGGCTCAGGAGATTTCCACATCGGCGGCTCTGGCTGGTTTCCGCGACGGCCGGTTTCCGTTTGATCTCTGGAGTAATGGACGGACGCGCCGGTTCAGCAGGCTTGGCGACCGTCGGGGTTTTCCGGGGAGCGGATTCAATGACCGGAGGTTTTTCCGGTTCCGGCGGAGACGGTTTAGCCGTCTGGCGTTTGGCCTCTTCTTCGATTTTACGCAAGCGCTCGGCTTCGGCAGCCCGACGTTTGGCCTCTTCTTCGATTTTGCGCAAGCGCTCATTTTCGGCGGCCTGCTGTTGCGCCTCTTCTTCGATTTTACGCAGCCGCTCGGCTTCGACCGCCTGGCGTTTGGCCTCTTCTTCGATTTGATGCAGCCGTTCCGCCTCGATGGCCTGGCGTTTAACTTCTTCTTCAACGCTGCGCCGCAAGCGTTCTTCGATCATCTGCTGGCGGGCGAGGTCCTGCGTCTGACGTTGCGCAGCGTCCGGGTCAGGGCGAAGAGACTGCGGCGCGGGCGGCAGCGCTAATTCAGGGGCAGTGGGCCGGAAAAAAGTCAGATAAACGCCGGTTGTCACCGCCATGACAAACAAGAATGAACTGCCCATAATCCAAACGGTTTTGGAGCGCGGTGGTTTCGGAATTTCGGCTATAGAGGGTGGCGGTTTCGGAATTTCGGCTATAGAGGGCAGTGGCTCCAGGATTTTGGGGTTGACGATGGGAAATGGAATCGTCGGTTTTTGGGAGTCGCTCGAACGAGCCGATGGACCGGTTTCGAGTTGTCCAAGCGCCTGAACGAGCTGTTCAGCGCTGTCAAAACGATCATCCGGTTTTTTTGCCAGCATTTTATTCAAAATCGGTTGAAATTTTTCCAGCTCCTTCGGTAATTCCGGAATAGCGTCCTGCATCATCAGCAGGTCAATGAAATCGCTCGCTGGATAGGGATGCTGATAAGTGAGCATCTCATAAAAGATGGCGCCAAGGCTGTAGAGGTCTGAACGCGCATCGAGGGTTTTACCAGCGGCTTGTTCGGGACTCAAATAGCGCAGGCTGCCTATCACGGCGTTTCGCATCGTCAGGGTGGAATTGCCGTCCATGACCTTGGCGATGCCAAAGTCGGTCAGGACGGGCGTATTGTCCTGGCGAAACAGAATATTTTGCGGTTTAAGATCGCGGTGGATCACGCCGCGCTGGTGGGCGTAAGCGAGCGCCTCGGCGATTAACCGGGTAATGACTAAGGCGCGATCGGGGATCAGTCCTCGTTGAATGTGTTGCGCAAGAGTTCCCCCCGGCAGAAACTCCATGGAAAAATAATAATAATGTTCGTGAAAATTGAACTCAAATAAAGGAATGATTTGTGGATGCCGAAGCAGATCGATCACTCGGCCTTCATGAAGGAATCGCTGGGTAAAATCGTCATTAGCCGCCAGCGCCGGATTCAACACTTTTAAGGCGACTTGGCGATTCAGCCGGCCCTGCGTTGCGAGATAGACCGTAGCGAAGTCGCCTTCGCCGAGCTTGCGCACGATGGTGTAGCCTGGGATTTCCATCGCTTTCGTTGCTCCTGTTGGGCGTAATGCTAACCCCGTTCAAAGCATCCCAGGGCGATGCCCTGGGCTAAACCCGTTCAGCTAACCCCGTTCAGATCACCCAGGGCGATGCCCTGGGCTAACATTGAATCGCCCTTTCAGGGCTAAACTACAAAACTGTTCATGCGCTTAAGTCCCAAAGGGGCGTGCTGGTTCCGGCTTGGGGGCGTCGCCCTGGGTGATCTGAACCTTGCAGGCGTTTGACCCGAATACTGACGGATTATTTCACCCGCATCCCCGGTTCCGCGCCGCTATCGGGGGTTAGCAAATAAATCCCGTTTTTACCACCCGCTGCCAGCACCATGCCCTCGGAAAGGCCAAAACGCATTTTACGTGGGGCGAGATTGGCGACCATCACCGTGAGTCGGCCTTGCAAATCTTCCGGCGCATAGATGGATTTAATCCCGGCAAAGACCTGCCGCGTCTCCCCACCCAAATCCAGCTCCAGCCGCACCAGTTTATCCGCGCCCGTCACCGCTTCCGCTTTAACGATCCGCGCGACTCGCAGATCGATCTTGGCGAAGTCATCAATGGTGATTGTGGGACTGAGCGGATCGTCGATCAACGGTCCGGCGGGTAGCGCTGGTGTTTCTTCTGCGGACGGAAAACTCTCCTTGGATGCTTCGACCATGGCGGTAATTTGCGCCATCTCTACCCGCTGCATCAGCGGCTTGAATTCAGCGATGGGATGATCGAGCAGCGGGGTGCGCGCATCGTCCCAGCGTAGTGGCCGAATGCGTAGAAACTCCTCGACCTGACCGGCCATTCCGGGTAATACCGGCTTGAGATAAACGATCAATACCCGGAACAGATTCAGGCCCTGACTACACACCGCCTGTACTTCAGCCTCTGCACCCGGTTGCTTGGCCAATGCCCACGGTTTCTTCTCGTCGATATACTGATTGGCGCGATCCGCCAGCGCCATGATCTCGCGCATGGCCCGACTGAATTCCCGTCCTTCATACGCTTGGGCAATGGCATCGCCCGCAGTCACAAAGTCGGCGTACAGGTCCGGTTCGGCCAGGGTTGTCGCTAATTGACCGTTGAACCGACGGGTGATAAAACCGGCGCAGCGACTGGCGATATTGACCAGTTTGCCGACCAGATCGCTATTGACCCGTTGCAGGAAGTCGTCGAAATTCAGATCCAGGTCATCGATGCCATCGTTCAGCTTGGTGGCGAAGTAGTAGCGCAGATATTCCGGGCGCAGATGCTGGAGATAAGTGCGGGCCTTGATGAAGGTGCCGCGTGATTTCGACATCTTCTGTCCGTCCACGGTCAGGAAGCCGTGGCAATGCACCGCCGTCGGCTTGCGGAAGCCTGCCCCGGTCAATTCCGCCGGCCAGAACAGGATGTGGAAATAGGCGATGTCCTTGCCGATGAAGTGATAAACCTCAGCGGTGCTGTCGGGATTCCAGAAATCATGGAAATTCAGCCCGGTGCGGTCGCAATAGTTCTGGAAACTCGCCATGTAGCCAATCGGCGCGTCCAGCCAGACATAGAAATATTTGCCCGGTGTGTCGGGAATTTCAAAACCCCAATAGGGCGCGTCGCGGGAGATATCCCATTCCTGCAGGCCAGCGGTGAACCATTCATTGAGTTTATTCGCCATCTGTGGCTGGACCGGTCCACTGGTGATCCAATCTTTCAGCATCTCCTCGAAATCGGCCAGCTTGAAAAAGAGGTGCAGCGACTCTTTGGTGATCGGCGTCGCGCCGGAAATAACCGAGCGTGGATTTTTCAAATCGGTGGGCGAGTAGGTCGCGCCGCAGCTCTCACAGCTATCGCCGTACTGATCCACCGCGCCACAACGCGGGCATTCGCCCTTGATGAAGCGATCCGGCAGGAACATCTGCTTTTCCGGATCAAAGGCTTGGGTGATGACCCGGCGGCTGATATGCCCGGCGGCGTCCAGCCGGTGATAAATCAATTCCGCGTAATGACGATTTTCCGGGGAATGCGTCGAATAATAGTTGTCGAATTCGATCAGGAATTCGGCAAAATCGGCGTGATGTTCCTGCCAGATGCGTTGAATCAATTGTTCCGGGGTCAGGCCCTCCTGCTCGGCGCGCAGCATGATCGGCGTGCCGTGAGCATCATCGGCGCAGAGGTAGTAGCATTCGTGGCCGCGCAGTTTCTGGAAACGCACCCAGATATCGGTCTGGATATATTCCACCAGATGGCCGATATGGATCGGGCCGTTGGCGTAGGGCAGGGCGCTGGTGACAAGGATTCGGCGGGTAGGGTGGCTCATGGTGCGCATCGTTGGCAGTCGGTCGGAAGGACTGTTACGTTAGCAGCATTGGCGCCTGACTGTCATCCGCCGGGAAAAGCGTCCACCCTGCAATTTTTTTCGGTAGAGGCGAGAGGTGTTTATGTTAATCAAGAGAGCTTTCAGTGGGGTTGTGGTGGTTGTGGGACTGGCGGCGGTAGGTTCCGTTCACGCCCAGGGTGCGCTGGCGGAGGAAATTTGGAGCGCCAGCTTTTGCCAGCAGGCGGTGTCCCTGGCGAAACAACATGGCGAATCGCCAGAAACGTTGAATCAGGTCGATTGTCAGGGCATGCAGAGTAGTTACCAGCCTTCCTACTGGCAATGTGTGATTGCGGCCTTGAAGGCGGATGTGCATCTGGAGCTGGATGCCGCCCGGCAAAAGTGTCTGGCCGGGTATTGAGCGACTTCGCCGGGTGCGAGTGTCAATATATTTTTCAACGAATTAAATTCTTACCAGGAGAAATTCCGCTTATGACCGCCATAGCGCGCGCCGATGTGGAAAACGCCCTCAAGGGCTATGTAGACCCCTATCTCGAACAGGATCTGGTGACTGCTAAATGCGTCAAGCAGATACGGGTCGAGGGCGGGCAGATTGAGGTCGACGTGGAACTGGGCTTTCCCGCCGCCGGTTATCGGGACACGCTGATTGCGGCGCTGCGCGAGCGGTTGACGGTATTGCCCGGCGCGGGCGACATCACGATCCACGTGGACAGCAAGATCATCGCCCACGAGGTGCAAAAGGGGCTGAAACCGTTACCGGGGGTTAGAAACATCATCGCCGTGGCCTCCGGCAAGGGTGGTGTCGGCAAATCGACTACGGCGGTGAATTTGGCGCTGGCGTTGAACGTCGAGGGCGCACGAGTGGGATTGCTGGACGCCGACATCTACGGCCCCAGCCAGCCCCGGATGCTGGGCGTGAGCCAGCAGCCGGAATCGCCGGATGGCAAATCTCTGATGCCGGTGGTCAGCTATAATATTCAGTCGATGTCCATCGGCTATCTGATTGAAGAAGAGACGCCGATGATCTGGCGCGGGCCGATGGTGACGCAGGCGCTGGAGCAGTTGTTGCGGGATACCCGTTGGCATGATCTGGATTATCTGATCATCGACCTGCCGCCCGGCACGGGCGATACGCAGCTCACGCTATCGCAAAAAGTGCCGGTTAGCGGGGCGATCATCGTAACGACGCCGCAAGACATCGCCCTGCTGGACGCCCGCCGGGGGTTGAAAATGTTTGAGAAGGTCGAGGTGCCGGTGCTGGGCGTGGTGGAAAACATGAGCATCCATATCTGCTCAAAATGCGGTCATGAAGAACGTATCTTCGGCGAGGGCGGTGGCCAACGCATGGCCGGTGAGCAGAACGTTCCATTTCTCGGTTCCCTGCCGCTGGATATTCGCATTCGTGAGGAAACCGACGGTGGCCGCCCCACAGTCGTTGCGGAGCCGACCAGCCGCATCGCTGAGTTGTATCGGGAGATCGCCCGCCGCGCTGCCGCCCGCTTGTCATTGCAGGCGCGCAATTACAGCCACAAATTCCCGAATATCGTCATTCAGAATACATAAAGCTTTCGCGCGATAGGCTGAACGCGAAGTCTGCAAAACCATTCTTCCATGTAGGGGGTTATCCATGAAACTACAGTTCGTGAAAGCAGGATTGACAGCGCTGGCCGTGGTGGGACTCTTTGCCCTGCCGATCCAGGAGGCCGAGGCGGTGACGAAATGCCGGGAAACCATCGTCAACGGGCGGGTGGTCAATCGGGTTTGCACCACGACACCCCGGTATCGGACGGTGTGCAACACCTACTGGCGTCATGGGGTTCAGTACCGCAGTTGTCGCAGAGTCAGGGTGTATTGATGACGGACAGAGCGCGGCCAAGGCCGCGCTTTTCATTTCGAGAAGGGGAAAAAACCGTGCGCCTGTGTGACCGTGATATCGAGCGTTATCTGGAAGAAGGAAAAATTCGCATTGAGCCGCGTCCGTTGCCGAACCGCATCAACGGGGTCAGCGTCGATCTGCATCTGGGGAGTCGATTCCGGGTGTTCAATGATCATGCCGCGTCGCATATCGATCTGAGCGGGCCGCGTGAAGAAGTGGATCACGCGATCAATCGCATCATGAGCAAGGAAATCCGCATTGCTGCGGATGACGCTTTTTTTATCCATCCCGGCGAACTGGCGCTGGCCGCTACCGTTGAAACGATTACCGTGCCGGATGATTTGGTGGGCTGGCTGGATGGGCGCTCCAGCCTGGCCAGACTGGGATTGATGGTGCATGTGACTGCGCATCGGATTGACCCCGGCTGGAGTGGGGCCGTGGTGCTGGAGTGCTTCAACAGCGGCAAACTGCCATTAGCTTTGCGTCCCGGCATGGCGATTTGCGCAATCAGTTTTGAAATGCTCAGCGGCCCGGTGCTGCGGCCTTATGGCAAGCGCCTGGATGCGAAATATAAACGGCAAACCGGCCCAACGCCGAGCCGGATTGGCGATGACGAGCCGATTGAAAAGGGTCTTTGAGGAGGAAACGATGTCTGCATCCCTGGTCTTGAATCCTGCGCCTTCGACCGCCGCCGTATCGTATCCAATCCGGCAAAATGCTGGGCGTTTTATTCACGGACTGGCTTTATACACCGTCACGTTGAAAAACTCTCCAGACTGGTCGAATTCGGGCGGGGAGCATTTTTCGTTGGCATAATGGTGCATGATTTTCTGTAACCCCCGCCCCAGTTTATCGACCAGCCCATAATCTTTGAGCAGTTGCGCAATCAGGGGATTGCGATAATAGGAAACCCCGGCCAATGCCCGCGTCAGATTCAAGGTGTTGGGCAATCGCCCCGGCGAGAAGCATTCCAGACGATCCGTGAATAAATGCAGGCGGATTCGTTGGCCAAAGATCGACCAGTCGCGGTGAGCAAAAGCATTGGCCAGTAGTTCACGCACAACAAAGGGTTCGTAGTCAGGAATATCGCGGCGGCGCGTTTCATCCGCGTTAAAGATCGGGCGGATATGGCTGTTCCTTCTGACAAAAATTTCGCCAGCCTGAATACAGTCCGGCAGGGTGTCCAGAAGAGTCGCGCTGTCGATCAGCGGCGCAATCACGTCGGTTCCGTCAAAAGCATTCAGTTCCAAACCCGCCTGGGGAAGCAGGCGAGCCGGTTGTTTTCCAAACAACAGGTTGCCAACCACGGTCAGGCGCTGCTGCTCATCCAGAATTTGCAGGTTATAGCAAATCTGCGCCAGTTCATTGTCATCATATTCGATTTTCCGGTATTCCCGGCAATAGGCTCTGACCTTGAGCCGATCAATATCGTCCAGTTGACTTTCCGGTAATGCCGATACTTCAAAATGGAACTGTGCGCCGTCTTGCAACAGGCGCACTAATTCCTCTTGAGTAGGTTCAATCGCTGATGTGCCGGCGCGAATGTAATAGCGATTGCTGGACTTCACTTTATAGGGTTTGGCGTGACCTTTCTCTATCGTAATGACCAGAATTTTGTAGTCACTATAATGGACAACTGCCAAGTCTGGGATGAGAGGCGGCAAGATGTTATTCCGGCAAATGTGAATCACCCGCTCAATGAGTTTCGCCGGTTCTTCAATGCCGGATACTGATCCATCATCTTCAACTCCGACCAGAATTTGCCCGCCCCGCATATTGGCGAAAGCAACGATTTCCTTGGCCAGACTCTCATTGTGGAAAGCGCCGGATTTAAATTCGATGCGCGAACTCTCGCCAGAGTCAAGCAGGGTTTGCAGATCCGCCGGGTTCATCGTCGTGCCTCCGTTGGATTGGCGAAATCCTCCAGCCGCAACGGTTGCATCAGCGGTTGCCCGTCAAACCGCACCTGTTCACCTTCCAGCCGTAACCGCCCCTCAGCGAACCAGCGAATCGCCTGCGGATACAGGCGATGTTCCTGCGTCAGCACCCGCGCCGCCAGCGTATCGGGATTGTCATCCGGCAGCACCGGAACTCGCGCCTGCACAATGACCGGTCCCCCGTCCAGTTCTGCTGTCACGAAATGAATGGTCGCGCCGTGTTCCGTTTCACCAGCGGCAATCGCCCGTTCATGGGTGTGCAAGCCCCGGAATTTGGGCAACAGTGAGGGATGGATATTCAACAGTCGACCCCGGTAATGCTCGGTAAAATCGGCGGTTAGCACGCGCATGAATCCGGCCAGAATCACCAGATTCGGCTGCTGACGGTCGATCAATTCGATCAGCGCCGCCTCGAACGCCGGGCGGTCGGGATAGTTTTTATGATCCAGCTCCAGCGCTGGAACGCCCGCCTGCCGCGCCCGTTCCAGCCCTTGAACGCCGGGTCGGTTGCTGATGACAGCGGCGATGGTGACCGGCAATTCACCGCTGGCCGCCTGATCGAGAAGGGCTTGCAGGTTACTGCCGCGCCCGGAAATCAGCACGGCCAACCGGCATTTTTGCGCCGCACTCATGCCTGGAACTCCACAAACGGTTCGCCTTCGCCGATAGCAATCTCGCCAACACGCCACGCAGTTTCGCCGGCTTCCCGCAACAAATGCAGGGCGGGATCAACCTGTTCCGCCGCGACGCAGACGATCATCCCGACTCCGCAATTAAAGGTGCGCCACATTTCCGTCTCAATAACGCCGCCCTGTTGTTGCAGCCAGTGAAAAATCGCCGGGCGTTGCCAACTGTGCGGATTGATGATCGCCTTGACGCCGGTGGGTAAAACCCGTGGCAGGTTCTCGGTTAAACCGCCGCCGGTGATATGGGCGATGGCTTTCACTTCCAGCGCTTCCAGCAATTTCAACACCGGCTTAACATAAATGCGGGTCGGGGCCAGCAGCGCCTCGCCAAGAGGGCGACCATCCGCCAACGGTTGATCCAGCTTTGCATGGTTAACCGCCAGAATTTTGCGAATCAGTGAATAGCCATTGGAATGGGGGCCGGAGGAGGCCAGCGCTAATAATGCGTCACCCGGCTGAATGCGGCTGCCGTCGATAATTTTGGCCTTTTCAACCACGCCGACGCAGAACCCGGCCAGGTCGTAATCGCCGTCCTGATACATTCCCGGCATTTCCGCCGTTTCCCCACCGACCAGCGCCGCGCCGGCTTGTTCGCACCCGTCGGCAATGCCCTTGATCACATCGGCGGCGACATCGACATTGAGCTTGCCGGTCGCGTAATAATCCAGAAAGAACAGTGGTTCCGCGCCGACCACCAGCACGTCGTTAACGCACATCGCGACCAGGTCAATGCCGATGGTGTCATGCCGGTTTAGTTCCAAAGCCAATTTCAGCTTGGTGCCGACGCCATCCGTACCGGACACTAAAATGGGTTGATGGTAGTGATCCAACGGTAATTCAAACAGCGCGCCGAAGCCGCCCAGTCCACCAAGCACGCCGGGCCGTTGCGTGCGCCTGGCGTGAGGTTTGATACGGTCGACCAGGCGGTTGCCGGCGTCGATGTCCACTCCGGCGTCGCGGTAACTGAGCGATGATGGAATCTTGTTCACAGAAGATTGACCTTTATCTAGCGGAAAAATGAAATGGAGCTTTCACCGGCAGAAACCAGTTCATGTTTAAATTCAGCATGTTAGTTTTCCTGGTGATCATTCGTTAAACGCCGCGCACTTCAACTCGGCTTTGTCCGCCGGACTGGCGCTGGACATGAATTTGCACGCCGATGCGTTCGGTCATTTCCGGCACATGGGAAATCACGCCGACCTTGCGGCCCTGAGCCTGCAAGCGGTCCAGCGCGTCCATCGCCACGCGCAGGGTGTCGGCGTCCAGACTGCCGAAACCTTCGTCAATAAACAAGGATTCGACGCGCACCCGGTTGGAGGATAGCGACGCCAGACCCAGCGCCAGCGCCAGTGAGACCAGGAACGATTCGCCGCCGGACAGGGAATGCACCGAGCGGCGTTCATCGCCCATGTCCTGATCGACCACCATCAGCGCCAGCGTGTCCTTGACCCGCTCCAGCCGGTAGCGGCGCGACACGTCGGCCAGATGGTGGTTGGCGTAGCCGAGCAGCACGTCCAGGGTGAATTGCTGAGCGTGATTGCGGAATTTCTTGCCGTCGGCGGAACCGATCAGCTCGTTCAACTGATTCCAGATGCGGGCGACACTTTCCTGTTGGACCATGCGCTCTTGCAACTTCTGAGTTGCAGCGCGGCGCTCATTGTCCTGACGCAAGGTGATTTCTGTTTCCGTAGCCCGATGTTGCGCCGCTGCCCAATCTGCCGAGGTTTTTTGCTGCGCCTCTTGCACGGCTTCGGCGGAATCCGGGCTGGTGCGCTGTCGTTCATGCGTTTCCCGTTGCGCCTGACGTTCCTTGCGGATCGTTTCGGCCTGGTTAACGGCATCGGCTAACGCTCGTAACGCCTCCCGCTCACGATTTAACCAGGCGCGGTCATGGGCCAGCAGAACGCGCAGGGCGGGAATTTCCAGCGCGGCGTCGGGATGGCGGGCGTTGAAATCGGCGATCCATTGCTGCAAGGTCGCGGTCGCCTGTTCCGCCGCCTGCTGGCGTTCCGCAAGTGCTTCCTGTTCCCGCTGGAGCGTGGCTGCGGCGCTGGCTTGGTCCTGCGCAGCTTGTTGCGCGACGCCCTCTTGTTGCTGGTGTTTTAACCGGGCGTCTTCAATCGCCTTGGCGAGTTGCGCCTCAACTTCCTTGACTGCTCGCCCGCCAAACAGGGTTTGGCGTTGCTGGCGTTTGGTCTGGAGAGTGTCGTTAATCTCCTGGAAAGCTTCGGTGGCGCGTTGCCGTTGCGCAGCTTTGTCCGCAGCCGTCGCGGTATGGCCATTGATTTCAATATCGAGCGCGCCAAGCTGATTTTGCCACTGTTCCGCCTTTTGGCGCTGATCGTTCCATTGAGCCACTTTTTGCCGCCGGGTTGCATGGAAACCGACCGGATCAGCTTGCCAGAGCGGCCGCCAGTCGTGACCGGAAAAGGCGGCATCGAGATCGGTCAGCCGTTCCTGCAATTGGCGAGTCAGGTCGGTTTGCTGATCCTGGGCGGTTTGCACGGTTTGCGTGGCCTGATCGAAGGCTTTTTGCGCCGCGTTCAGGGTATTCTGCGCTGTCGAATGCGCGGTTTGCGCCTGATCGTGGGTTTTTTGCGCCTCATCCCGAAGTTTGGCGGCTTGCCGTTGGGCGTCCTCTTCCTGAGTAATGGCGTCTAAACCGGTCCGAACCCGTTGCTGTTGTTCGGTGAACCAGGCTGGACGGTCTGCGGGCGCGATACTGCCAAGCTCCGCTGCTAACGGGTGGGCGTTCCAAGCGTCGTTGTCGCGTTGCAGGGCGGCGGTCAGGGTTTCCTGTTCTTTGGCGAGCGCGGTCAAACGCTGGCGATGATTGTCGCGGTGGGTTCGCTGAGTGGCTTCCTGAGTGCGCAGGTTCTCCAATACCTTTCGACATTTGCCAACTTCCGCCTTGAGGCCGGCGAGCAGGGCGCGGGATGGCGCATCGCCTGCCGCATAAGGATGTTCGGTTGCGCCGCAAACCGGGCAAGGTACGTCGGTTTCCAAACTGGCTCGCAGGGTCTCGACATTCTCAGCGCAGGCGACTTCGGCGGTTTTCAGCGACTTTTCCGCCTGTTCCAACCGGGCCGCAGCGGCGGATTGGTCAGCGAGAAGCTGGGTTAGGGCGGCTTCTGCCTGGGCAACCTGCACCTGAAGCGTGCGGCTCTCATTTTCAAGTTCACGTTGCCGGGCCAAACCACCGTCTAGCATTATCCATAGCCATTCTGCTTCGGCCAGTTGATCGCGGCGGATTTGGGCCGTCTGCCGTCGCGCTGCCAGTGCTTCGGTGTCGAAGCCGGCTAATACATCGAGCGCAGTTTGTAACCGGGTTTGCGCCGTTTGCAGCGCTTTTTCAGTCTGGAGGAAGTGGCGCGTCGCTTGATCCAGCGCCTGCCGCTTGTTTTGCAGGTCGTGCTGTCCGGCAATCACCTTCTGCTCGACATCACGCAGACTGTTTTGCCGGGTGGCGGCGTCTTGCAACAACACGTCCCAGCGCGGCCAGTCTTCCGCCAGAATGCGCAAGGGTTGATGCTTCGTCAGCCAGTCCTGGGCGGTTTGCAACTGCTGCGCGACCTGCTGGCGTTCGGCCTGTTTATCCGTCAACTGCTTCTGCGCCTCGGCTTCGGCCTGACGCGCTTCGCTCAAGGTTTTTGCCGCAGCGTCATGGCCGGGGATGAGCGTGTTGATTTCGGTATCCAGATTCTGGGCCTGTTTGAGGGCGTCGCTGGCGTCGCTACGTTGCTGTTCGGCGGCGGCGACCGCTTGAACAGCGGTGATTTTCGCCGCATCAGCTTGTTGGTGAATGCGCTGCGCTTCTTCCCGCTTTCCCGCAGCGGTCAAAACCACCTGACGATTTTTGGCGACTTCAGCAGCGGTGCGGTCTACCTCGTCCACGATAGGCCGGGCTTCCTGCACCGCTTCGATCTGAATCAGTTGTTGTTGCCGGGGCGCGGCAGCCTGCTGATCAGTATGAGCGTTCTGGACGGCATCTCGCGCTTCCTGTTCCTGTTGCTGTAATGACCGCCATTGTTGATGCCAGCGCTGTTGGTTTTCCAGTGCAGTTTTACGCTGTTCCAGGGTCGCAGTTTCGTTTTTGGCAGCGGTCAGCGTCTGTTCCAGCAGGATGCGGGCTTCATCGTCCAGCGGTTGTTGACCGGCGAGTTGCTCATTTAGCCGTTTCAGTTGTTCCTGTTCACGTTTGTCGCGTTCAAAAGCGCGCTTGGAAATGGTGGTGTAACTATCCAGCCCGCTCAGGGTTTCCAGCAGTTCGGCGCATTGATCTTTATCGGCTTTGAGAAAGGCGGCAAATTCGTTTTGTGCCAGCAACACAGCGCGGGTGAATTGCGGAAAGGAGAGACCCAGCCGGTCGCGGATCGCTTGCTGAACTTCGGTTTTCACCCCGCCGATGGTTTGCCCGCCATCCAGCGTTTGCAACAGCAATTCGGTGTTTTGCAGCTTGCCGCTGGCCTTGCCTCTGGCGCGACGCACGCTCCAGCGAGCGCGATAGGCCAGATGGTCGTTGCCGATGAAATCCACCTCAGCGAATCCCTCGCCAGCGCCGCGCCGCAACAGGTTGCGGGAATCCTGTGGGGTGATGGTGTCCTCGCCGACATCCGGCAGGCTGACGCCTTTGACAGCGGCGCGGGTCAGGCGCGGGGTTTCATCATAGAGCGCCAGGCACAGGGCGTCGAGCAGGGTGCTTTTGCCGGAGCCGGTCGGGCCGCAAATAGCGAACAGGCCGGCGGCGGCGAGCGGACTTTGCTGGAAGCGCAGTTCAAATTCACCGGCCAGCGAGGCCAGATTTTTGCCGCGAATGGCGAGGATTCTCATGCATCGGCCTCCGGTGGAGCGTTCAGCAGTTCGGCGAAAGCCGCCAACAGTTCGGCGTTCGGTTCAGCTTGGTATTTATTCTGGTAAAGCTTCTTGAAAATGTCGTCGGGTTGCAGGCGACCCAGGTCGTCCAGCGATTGCGGGCGGTCGGCGGCATCGTGATCGGTACGGCTGCCATAGGTCGTTTCAATGCGGGCCAATCGCACCGGTTTTTTATCCAGTGCCGCTTCCACCTTGGCGCGCAAGCCCGGTTCCGGGGCGGTCAATCGCACCCGGACTTGCAGATAAGGTTGTTCTCCCAGGGGCGCGTCGGGCAGATGCAGCGCTTTGAGTTGCTGTATCACATCATCGATCAGCGCGGGTTGTTGCGGAATCCGCAGCAGCGCCACCGGGCGCGGAATGGGGAGGGGCGTGATGTTCCGTACATCGCCGCCGTCGAGATCGACGCGCACGACCTGATGGGGGTAGTCGATTTCGCTGAAGGACATGGGCAGGGGACTGCCGGAATAGCGCACCCGTTCCTGACCGCCGACTTGTTGGGCGCGGTGCAGATGGCCCAGGGCAGCGTAGGCAATGGCTGGATCGAAAGTATCCACCGGCAAGGCTTCAGCGCCGCCGATCACAATGCGCCGCTCGGAATCTTCCGAGGTCTGGCCGCCGTGCATGTGGCAATGACCCAGCGCCACGATAGCTTGACCGTTTTCCCGACGATTCAGGGCGTAATCCAGCGCCTGCCGGTAAAGCTGGCGGATGCCTTCCAGATAGGCGTCGCCGTCAGTGGCGACTTTAGGGACATCGCCGGGGCGCAGGAAGGGAATTGCCAGGCACCAGGCGGCGATGTCGCCCTGCCGGTTGCGCAGCGGCGTAATCAGTCGATCCAGTTCCAGGTCGCCTGACGCGGTACGGGCGCAGCCAACGACCGTGACGCCAAGGACTTGCAGCAATGAGGTCGGCGCTTCCAGCCGTCCGGCCGAGTCGTGATTGCCGGCGATGATCACGATGTCCAGGTGCGGAATTCGGCGCTTGGCTTCGGTCAGGAACTGGTAGAACTGCTTTTGGGCGTCGGCGGAGGGGTTGGGGTTGTCGAAAATGTCGCCGGCGACCAGCAGGGCGTCGATCTGTTCGGCTTCCAGCGTATCCAGCAGCCAGTTGAGGAAGCGTTGATGTTCGTCGCCTCGGTCAAAATCGTGCAGGGTCTGGCCGAGATGCCAGTCCGAGGTGTGCAGCAGGCGCATGGGGTGATCCTGGGTCGCTGTGTTGCGGAAATGGATGCCCGCTTCGCGTGGTGTTAATGGAAAAGGCAGACAGTCGAAAATCCTGAATGACCGGCGGTTGCCGGGGTCGCAGAACTGTCTGGCATAAGCATGGCAACGTTGAGAAAGATGATTGGGAAGGGATAAAAAACGCAGATTGCGGGAAGAAGAGAGGTTTAGGGAATATTCAGCACTCTTACATCTCCGATGAATGATTCGAGGGTCTGCAAATGTGGCTGAATAGCGCTTGGATAAGCGTTTCGCAATTGCGCGGACACCACAAGCTGAACGCCTGCTGCACTCATTTCCTTAAACTGGCCTTTCGAAACCCCCTCTTGCAGCGTCAGCAGATGTTTTTGCTTAATCCGGTCTGCCTCATTCAGGATTTGCCGCCATCTGTCTTTGCAGGTGGTTTTGACAGCCAGCATTCGCAGGCGATGAGCGGGGAAGGCACTGTCCTGATAAGCGGACTGGCTGGGAAAGAGAAAATCTGGCCGCTTTCCTGGCTCGGATTCCGGTTGGTGCGAGAAATACTCTCCTTCCCGTAATTGCTCTTCGAGGAAGATTTCTCGCGTGTGCAATCCCAGTGAGCGTCCCAAATAAGACTTACGGCGCTGGATAGCGGCTAACCCCCGCTGACTGAAATCTTCTATTGTCGTGAAGCCCTTTTGAACCACCGGTAACTCGATGGCCTGCTCTACACTGTAGAAAATCTCAAACCCGCACTCTTGGCGTTGCATTAATAGCACATCAGGGGTTTCTCCATGCGATGCGCGAAGCTCAAGGGTTTTATGGATAATCTCAGCCGCGCCGGGAAATTTTTGCATCCAGGAAGAGGGAACTTGATGCGGCTCAAGCCAGCATAAAGAATGAATCTGTGGCGCAAAAAATGAGCAGAGGTCTCCTTTTTTGTTAATGCTCCGAATTCTCCACTTGCCCGGTTCTACAAAACCAATGCGATCTTCAATAAAGTCCGCTTCAATCTCATGATCACACACCCATACATGACAAACTGAAGCCTCTCCGTTGTCGACCCGATGGAATGCAAAGACAACCAGGGAACCGGTGCTGTCAGCGTCAAGCAATGGCGAAGTTTTACTGCCAAAATTAGTGAGTCGCACTTCGTTTCTGGTGCCACCCCTGAATTTATTGTTATACCAGACCGCCCGCGCCTTCCGAATGTCTTTATGGGAATCAATCTTCAGTTCAAAGTGCTTGTCCGGGTTTTCTGCTTCCTGCCGGTTCAGGGAGGGGAATACACTGAATAAAAAATCCTTGGCTATATAGGGGCCTGCCTGATGCGCCCCACTGGCGAGGGTGTCGTTTGCAGCCAGCCGCTTTACATACCAGACGATATGAGGCTTGCTGTGTTCGTCCATCCAATCGGAAAGATCAATCAGTGTTGCCATAATGGATTCCTCTAAGTTCAATGTTATCTGTGTCGCTAGTTAGGCATAACTTAGGCATACTGCTGTCGCATCAAAAATCTCTTTTCCCCGGTTAGAATCTGCCCTTTGCATCACAACATAAAATCGTCGATAAAAAAGTGGAGATAAGATCTTTTTGATAGTGTTTTTTCGTCATATACGCTCCCTCTATATAATCTGAAATACAAAAGAACTGGGTTTTACAGTGTGAAGTTGGTAAGACGTTAAGGCAAGCAGTCCAAAATAAGTGAAGTCTGAATGATGTCGCTCACGGTGAAACAGATGTATTTCATCACCACTTGTTACTGCGTCAATCATCCATTGTTCAGCAAAATGGTCTGTTGGTCCTTCCCAAAAGAGTACGCCTTCACATAAGCGATCTTGATACTGTGCTTGAAATGATTGTTTCTCTTCTGTAACGAATAAAATGATCTTGTTCGTATTTTTGGAGTGATAACACCACGAGCAATTGCATGAAAACTGGCATAACCCCAAAGCTCTGCCAATTGTGGTCGAGAATATGAACTACCTTTGTAGATTTTATTGAACATACTTTCCTCGTTGGCTGAAAACAGCTTTTCCTAAGTGCTGAATTTGGATTTCTGATACAAGATAAAGCCCAAACAGGCCAAAACTAAATCTAGTACCTACGGCGTGGAGTTTTTCTGCGCATCCTTGTTGGCTACATAAGTTTTTTATGGGTATGTACTCCATTCTCTGGTAAATACACACTTGCCTTCAATTGCATCAAAGCCCCAGCGCTCCCCTCCGATACCAGCGAAAGGATCCATGCAGCAGAATGATCCGGGAAAAACTCGGTACTGTTTCCTCTTTCTTCCAACAGTCAGCATAGGGCGTCGATAATCAGCGACCTTGGAGAGATTATACTACTTTCATAGCGCGACAGGGTGCGGCGCGAGTATCCAAGGCTTGTTTCCAGCTCATCCAGGATAAACCCGGCCTGCCGCCGCAGCCGCGAAAACTCTGTTGGGTAAAAGACTGTCATAGGGCGAGTTCCTTGCTGGGTATTTTCAGGACACTATGACCAAATTATTCCCAGCGTAAAATTGCGGAGTTGCATGATGCACGCCTTGCGCCTGACACGGGGTGGCAGCGGTGAAGTCGTTGCGGTATTGCTGGGCGGGGTCGAATTCGATGAAGCGCACGGTTTTGGCCGGTTCGCCGGGCGTTAAAACCACAGTCGCGCCGTCGCGGAGCAAGTCCAGGGTGGTGCGGTTGGCGGTCAGTTTGTCGGGTTGGATCAGGATTTTGCGCAGGGCGTTGATGGCGAGTTGGGCTTGCGCGGCGGTGGGTACGTCGGGATTGATCGCCAGAATGGCCTGGCTCAGCAGCGGTTCAACCAGCGGGTCGGTCAGCGGTCGGTTGAATGCGGCCATCACCGCTTCGTTGCGGTAGTTCCAGTCCAGGCCCCGGTCGCCGGGCTTGTGGCTGCCGTGACCGGAGAGCTAGGCGATGACGGGGAGTTCAACGTAACCGGCTTCGCTCATAATGTATTCGGTTCCTTGGAGGCTGTATGGAAACGCCGTTTAGATCGCGGTTAATACATCGGTTTTGGAAAAATCTTCGCCCTTGAACAAGAGAGGTTCTGCTCGTTGCTTGGCGAGGGCATAAGAAAAGCAGTCCCCAAAGTTTAATCCGGCTGGATGCCGGCCTTTGCCGTAGCGTAGCCAGGCTTGATAAGCGATTTGCGCTAAGTCGGTGTCCACCGCGAGTATCTCGACGTCGGCGAGGTTTAGCAGGTGGGTCAGGCTCTGGTGGCCTGCTTCCCCGCGCCGACTGGTGATGACGAGCATGGCCTCAAACCACGTTACAGACGCAATCACGTTGGTGGAGTCCGCCGTGACCAATAAGCGGGCATACTGTTCTGCTTCGGGTTCGCCCAGCAGGATGCAGAGGAGAGCCGAGGTGTCAATCACCATGGGCGTTTCCCTGGGTTACGCGGGAAAGCCGTTTTCGTCATAGCCGATGATCTCATTCGCGCTTCGCGGGTCGAGTTCTGGTAATGCGGCGCAGCGTCGGCTGATTTCCATCATCGCGGACAGCCGTTCTTCAGATGTCGGGGCAGTCGGATCCGCCCGTTTTCTGAGGATTGTTTCCAACAGGACAATTACTTCTCTGTTGACAGAACGATGGTGGGTCTTGGCCTGTTGCTTTAAGTGTTGATGCAGATCATCCGGGACATCGCGCAAGGTGATGGTAGGCATAGCAGTTTTTCCCAATGAACGTGTTTTGACGGCACGATGCTATCTTTAGGGGCGTTGTTGTACAACCGATCAATAACGGATGAAGGAATCCGCACCTTGCCGGTGAGCAGGTCGTGCATGAGAGATTTTTTGAGTTGCTGCAACGCAGCCTCTTTATTGCATCAAGGCTTGGAGCTTGGCTTTGACGATTCGCTAATACGACAAAACACTGATCGATCAGAGGTGGCCCCGCGCAGTTGGACAGAATTTCTGGTTTTTTAAGTGAACGCTCTGCGGGTTAAGCTGCGGCGGCGAGCAGCGGCGGGTTGAAGTAAGCCGTATCCGGGGTTTTCCCGTCAAGCGTTGAATGCGGGCGGCGGCGATTGTAGAAATCGAAATAGCGGGTGAGCGCTTGCCGGACCTCGGAAACGGTCTCGTAGCCGTGCAGGTAAATCTCCTCGTATTTGACCGATTTCCACAGGCGTTCGACAAAGACGTTGTCCCGCCAGCACCCCTTGCCATCCATGCTGACCTGAATGCTGTGCTCCTGAAGCAGAGCAATGAAGGCTGAACTGGTGAATTGGCTGCCCTGGTCGGTGTTCATGATCTCCGGGCAGCCGTACTTCATGATGGCTTCTTCCAGGGCGTCTACGCAGGGATCGGCTGCCAAAGTGTTCGAGAGGCGCCAAGTCAGAACCCGACGAGTTGCCCAGTCAAGGACGGCGCTCAGATAGACAAAGCCCTGGCGCATCGGGATGTAGGTGGTATCAATGGTCTAATCACAAATGACAAATTCTGCGTCAGCCGGGTTGCCCGCCTCCAGTTAACGTGGTCCCGTTATGAGATGTGGCGCCCGCGCACGGCGGCACTCAAGACGAGTCCCTCCGTAGAA
>JAKLIY010000109.1 GCA_022709365.1 Pseudomonadota bacterium | reverse complement strand
CGTTGATGGTGTTCGCGTTCGTGGAGATTTGGCCAAAGCGGAGATCGTTCTTGCCAGAACCATACCGCAAACCCAACGACAGCCGACCCCAGTGCTCCAGATTGCGCCCCACTTCCATGCCGATGTTGGCCCGATAGACTCGGAAGCTGGCGTTGTCTTCATTGGAATCGTTGAACAAATCCAGGTTGTATCGTTGGTAACTCAAGTAGGGGTTGATGAAGTATTCCTGGGCTGCGTCGAGCGGCTGGTAGAAATCGGTTTCCAGTTTAGTATTGCCGCCGATCTGAACGAAATTGCGCCATTCCCCACCCAGGGAGTTGAGTTGGGACATGGTGTAGGCGACGCTGAGGTTGAACAAGGAATCTCCTTTCATGTTGGCGCCGAGAAAAAGCCCGAAATTGAGGGTGTTGGCGCCAATATGCTGCTGCGTGGCTTCGACGACCAGCCCGGTTTTGCCATCTTCCTCGACCAGCGAGTAGGTAACCTGCTGGAAATCACCCATACCGAAGATTATGTTGAGATTGCGATTGAGTTCCTCGGGATCGAGCGGTTCGCCTGGCTTGACGTGCAGTTGCTTTTCGATGACCTGGTCGGACAGCCGGGTAGTATTCTTGATCCGGATGAAGCCGATGACCGGCTGGTGATTTTCGGGCAGCTCCGGCCGCCCGGCCAGATGCGCTTGATAGGCGGCTGGCGATACCGACAGCCGGCTCAGCTCGCCGCGTTTGCCCTCGGCGGCGGCGTAACCGATGGTGACCGCTTCCCGGGAACGAGCGAAGGCGAGGCTGGAAAGATCCCGCAGATCCGGCGTGATCAGAATGTCCCGACGCCCCAGGGTTTTGATCTGTTGCTGAGCGTTGCGCACGGTCAGGATGGTGGTGAGTTGCCCGGTGATGGAAAGCAGCGAATTCAGCTCGCTGGCCGGCGCCAGCGGCGCACCCACGTCCACGGCGATGATGACGTCCGGGCGGCAGAACTCCCGCACCACATCCACGGGGATATTGTCCGACACGCCGCCGTCCACCAGCAGCTTGCCGTCCAGTTCGACTGGCACCAGGGCGCTGGGGATGGACATGCTGGCGCGCATCGCCATGGCCAGATCGCCGGATTTCAGTACCACGGGCGCGCCGGTAGCCAGATCGGTCGCCACGGCCCGGTAGGGAACCCGCAACTGGTCGAAGTCGCGAATTTTGGCGGCCGGGAGCGACAGTTCCTGCAACAACAGCAGCAGGTTCTGCCCTTGCAACAGCCCTTGGGGAAGCTGCACTTGGCCGTCCTTGATACCAACTCCGTTATTGGTCAGCAGAACGCGTTGTTCCTGCTTGGTGCGGAAGGGTAGATCGGCGCGCGGCGGCCCGTCGGTGAACGCCGCCGGCCAGTCGATGCGTTGTACGGTCTCGGTCATTTCCTCAGGGGTCATGCCGGCGGCATACAACCCGCCGATGATGGATCCCATGCTGGTGCCGGCGACGCAGTCGACCGGAACGCGCAACTCCTGCAGCATCTTGAGTACGCCGACGTGCGCGATGCCGCGCGCCCCGCCACCGCCCAGCACCAGGCCGACGCGGGGACGGCCCGGCGCGGCGTCCGCGACGCTGGCTGCCAATGGACCGGCCAAGGCCAGCAGGCATAGGGTTAAGAGCAACCAGGATAGAGAACGATGCATTCGGTGGTTGTCCATGGCAGGTGACCGAAAATGGTTGTCCGCGGAATGGATAAGGATTCGGCGGAAATTCAGAAAGTTTGATCCAAGGCAAATGAGTCGCTATTCGGCGAGCAATGAGCCGGATGTCCCCTAAGTGGTTGAGTCATCCCGCCCCGCAGCCGACCGTGGAGCCGCCAAGCCCGCCTCCGGAGCCGCCGCTTCGGCGATCTCCGGGCCGAGCAGGATGGCCAGGGGGCGGGTATGGGGGTTCGCGTCCAGGGCGATGACGACGGCGGCGGTCAGGGGTACCGCGAGGAACATGCCCACGGTGCCGAACAGCCAGCCCCAGAACAAGAGCGAGATAAAGATCGCCAGGGTGGAGACCCCAAGCCCCTTCCCCATGATCCGGGGTTCGAGCACGTTCCCGATCGTGGTATTGATCACCAGATAGCCGATGGCCACGAGCAGCGCCGTCCATGGATCGATCTGTATCAACGCGAGAAAGACGGGGGGGATCATCATCAGGATGTTGCCGACTACGGGCACGAAATTCAGGAAGAACGCCAGCACCGCCCAGAGGATGGTGAAATCAACGCCGAAAAACCGCAGCAAGAGCCAGGCGCAAGTCGCGGTGCCGAGGCTGGTCAGGGTCTTGATCCGCATGTAGCGGTTAACGGTGTCCAGCAGCCGCTTCAGGCGCGCGTCGCCCTCTTCGGTCAAGTGAAAAGCCGCCCGCAGCTTGGCGGGGATCGTGGGCGCCTCAAGCAGGATAAAGATGGTGGCGAGCAGAACCAGGAAACCCAGCGCGAAGAGGCCGCTGGCGTTGGACAGGAACAGCCTGACGCCGTGAGCCAGCAGATCCGGATTCAGCAGGTCCGGTATCGCCTCGCGGGAACCACTGGCGCCCACGCCCTCCAACCAGCCGCCGAATTGCTGGCTGAACGTCATGAACCGCTCTTGATAGGTCGGCAAGCGGTCCCTGAATCCTTCCACGGCCCCGGTGGTCACCAGTGCGAGCAGGCTGCCAACATCGAGCAGAACGAAGGCGATCGCCATCAGGGCGCCCCACTTCGGAACCCCGCGACCGCGCATCCAATGCAGCATCGGAGTCGCAACGATGGCGATGAACACCGCGAGCAGGAGGGGTACCAGGATCGACGCGGCGGACTGAAGGACGGTCACCACCAGAGCGAAGGCCCCGGCGACGAGCAGGCCGCGGGCCGGGGCGCTGAATGCGTGGTTGAATGTCATGGGTTGCTCTCCGCTTCA
>JAKLIY010000108.1 GCA_022709365.1 Pseudomonadota bacterium | reverse complement strand
CCGTAGACGAATGCCGCTGTTGGCTCCCCGTCGCCCGGCAAGCGTTGCGCCTCAAGCCCGGCGATGCGCTGTACATCGACCTGACCGCCAAGGCGAAAGCTCGCGCCGATGAAATTCTGTCAGTCCCGGCCCCGGCCCCTGAACCCGAATTAGAACCTGAATTGGAGACCATCGCATGATCACCCTGAAAAACATCGGCCCGATTGAAAACGTCACCATTCCCGTCCCCGCCGATGGGGGCGTGGTGGTCCTGCGTGGCCGTAACGGCAGCGGGAAGTCCACGGCCCTGGACGCCATTCAGACCGCGATCACTGGAAAAGGAAAACCGCCACTGCGGGACAAGGCCGCCAAGGGCGAAATCCATGCGGGCGGGGTCTCGCTGACCGTCGCCAAATCCATCCGCCGCTCCGGCGAACTGGAGGTTACGTCACTGGATTCCCGGCTGTCCGTGGCTGATCTGGTGGAACCCGGCATTGTCGACCCCGTGCGTGCGGACGCCAGCCGCATCAAAGCACTGGTCAATCTGTCCCGTGCGGAAATTTTCCCTGGCGACCTGCACGGCTTTCCCGACAACCTGACCGTCGACTTGAATCTAGCCGACCCAGTTGCCGCCATGGCGGAACTCAAGAAGCGCCTCGACATCGGCGCCCGCGAGTACGAAAAGCTGGCGAAAGACGCCGCCGCCAAGGCCAGCGCACTCCTGGAATCGGCGGGCGACCCCGGCCCGGTCCCCGATGAAGCCGCATTGCAATCCGCACTATCGGAAGCTCAGCGCCGGGTGGATCGGCTGAATGATCTGGCGAACCAGGCCGCCGCCGCCAAGACTCGCGCCGCCTCCGCACAGGCGAAGCTCGCTACCCTGGATCGTGCGGACACGGAAAAGCTGGCCGACCTGCTCGACAAAGCGATCTTTCAGGTCGATCAAAAGCGCTTGGATGCGCAAAAGCTGAAGGAGCAATACAACGCGGCTGTGGAAAGCTACAAAACCAGCGTGGTTGATCGCGACCTGTTGCAGACCCGGCTGGAATCCGCGCAACAAGCGGACGCGCTGCGGGCGCAACTGGAAAGCCAGATTGCAGAGTCCCTGATTCCCGACCCGACCCCGGAGCAGCGGGCCGACGCACAGGCCGCGCTGGATACGGCGTTGCAGGCCCTGGCGACCGCTGCCCGCGCCCGCGCCGCACAGCAGACCCGCGCCAAGGGTGATGAACTCGCCGCCGAGGCACAGCGGCTAGAGGAAGAATCGAACCTATTGCGCCGCAAGGCCCGCCAGACCGAAGAAATCCTCTCAGAAATCATCGCTGATCTGGGCTGTCCGCTGCGCTGTCTGGACGGGCGGCTGATCACGGACACCGGACGCGGCCCGACGTACTACGCCGACCTCTCCGAAGGCGAGCGCTGGATCATGGCGCTGGATATTGCCGTGCAAGCGCTGGGCGAACGCGGGCTACTCGTGGTTCCCCAGGCGGCGTGGGAAGGACTCGACCCCACCAACCGCGCGCTGATTGCGGCCCATGCCAAGCAAGCCGGCGTGGTGATTATCACCGCTGAATGCGACGCCGGCGATCTGGGCGCGGACGTGTTTGATCTGGCTGCTTAAACCCCACACCAGCGGGCAGAATCCCCGCCCGCTTTATTTGGAAATCCCATGCCCCAAAAAATCAAAGACCTCGCTGTGAAAACCGGCTCCTATACCGACCGCAGCGGCCAGACCAAAGGCCGGTATGAAAATGTCGGTAGCATCCTGCAAATGGACGATGGCTCGAAAATGATGCTATTGAAACGCTCGTTTAATCCGGCAGGCGTCCCGTTCAAGGAGGGGTCTGATCAAATCATTATTTCCATGTTTGACCCCAAGGAGCGGGACGGCGGGAGTAGCGCACCGCAATCCGCGCCCGCCACGGCGGCGCGTCCTGCTGTTGATTATGACGAATCGATTCCCTTCTGAGTGTCAGCCGACATGAAACGCTACTGGACGGATGAAGAACGGGCGATTCTTCGAGAGGTGTACGCCGCGTATCCGCATTGCCGAGGCCGGCAAGGCGCTGAGCGATCAGCGGCGCTCCATCGGCGCTTTCCGGGCCGGACGGCGGCGGCGATCAAAAACCAAATTCTGGTTCTCGGCTTGTCTGTGCAAAAAACATCCTTGTCGGGAAAAGTTTTCGAGTACCTGACTCGCCACGGCCCGATGGATGTCAAAGGGATCGCCGAAATTCTCGGCGCATCCATAGAGAAAACCACGAATGCCATCGGACACCTCGCTAGCAAACAGGCGATTTGCCCGTCGCCCGATAAACACTGCTGGCAAATCGTCAATGGGCCGACGGATGGGAGCCGGACGCAACGCCAGCCGGACGGGACTATCGGCATCACTGACGAGGATTTGGAATGGATGCGCCGGTATCGCGCCCAGCGCGATAGCCGGATCGCCCGCTTGAGACAAGTCAACGCCGGGGGCGGCCCATGTCACTCTTGACGTATGCGCAGACCGCAGAGCTCGGATTGTGTCCGGTCTTCGGTAGTGGCGATTCCGGTTCCTGGAACCTTCGCGCTCGTCGGTATTGGCTGGATGGTTTTGTTATGGAGAACTCGTCAAGAAACGCTTTGATCAAGCATCCTCTATGGTTTTGGGGAGGGCTAAATATCCACATTAATCACCGTTCCTGATGGGGCATCCCCGATGATCTGCCCGTCCTGAATCAACCAATGTTGACCAATCTCGACGCTTCGCCCATTGGCGGTCACTTCGATACTCGTCCCGCCCGGTAACAGCGTTACCGTACAGCGTACATCCCCAAAACTGGTATTGACGGCAGTCACTTCGCCAATGAAGCGCGGGCCACCGGTCTGCATTAATCGATCGAATGTCTTCCAGATGTTCATGGGGCGATGATCTCCAGAGTTTGCGTCACCTGATTCCAGCTTGCATTGATCGAGACCCCCACCACCAAACCTCGAAATCCATCGTCTTCACCGTCGGCAAAGTCGAGTACCGTTCCCGGTTCGATCAACCCAGCGCCCGCTGGAGTGGCTTGCAAGGGCAGTTCCAGCGTGTAGGACTTCATCGGCC
>JAKLIY010000107.1 GCA_022709365.1 Pseudomonadota bacterium | reverse complement strand
CGCTTTCAGGCCACTTTTCCTCGGCGTCGTGCCGTCCTTGCAGTTCATGTTCCAGCGGTTCAATCTGTTGTTCCAGAAATGAAGAGCAGCGCCGCGCTATGCTCAGTTCGCTGTTTTTCGCAAGCTTTTTGCCAGGGAAAACTTGCTCCTGAAGCCAGTCGCATAGCGGTCGCCAATAGATGCGGCGGGCGCTGGCGCGTTCCCGGAATCCTTGAAACAGGCTGAAAACCATCTCCGCGCCCCCTTCCATTTCGGCCAGCGTAAGTTGAAGTCCCTCGAAATAAGCGATTGCCGCCTCCCGCCAGGTGTTGACCGCCAGCAAAACCCATAAAAACGGCATTTGCCCGGAGAGCGACCAGACCAGATCGAAAGTTTCATCATCGGTTCTGAACAAGGCCTGCGCCAGCGCATGGGGATGAGTCGGTAACCCGCGCAGCACGTCCAGCGAACTCGGTGGAAATTCCCGCGCCAGCCGCACATAGTCGAAAAAAAGCGACCAGTCAGGATGATCAGAGTTTTGCCCCAGTGCTTCGAGTAAAGCGTTTAATCGCTGCTCCCGTCGTTCGGAATTGGATTCCCGGATCGCGCTAGCCAGCGAGCCGTTATCACTTTCGACAGAAGCATCGTCCCCACTGGCGACCCACAGCAAGGGGCGAAATCGCGCCCAGTTACCATCCCGTCCCACGATCCACCAGGGGCCAGGTTCGAGATCAGCAGGGACTTCCCAACAAGCAGCATAATTCGGACTGGCTGATAAAATCACTGGCGGCTCGGCCGGCGCCCAGAGCCGGATTATTTCCAGGCGAATTCGACTCTTCCATTCCACGCCAAGTCGCGCCAAGACCTGTTCGGGAATCCGCACCATACCAGCCGTCCGATCCGGTTCAATCAAGGCATCAAAGCGGGTAACTCGTAGCCTTGCCAAATGTTGGCCCTGAGTGGTTTCGATGATCAGCCGCACTTGAGCGTCCAGATCACGGTTGCTGGTCAGCAGGGAAACGATGCGATCCTGCCAAGGAAGCAGCGAAACTTCGAGCCGACTTTGTTCGAGAGGTGGCAAACGCTCGTGAAAGCTCTGGCGAAAGTGTTCAGCGGTTTCATCTGCACGAGCGATCAGTTCACCTTCCAACCAGAAGTGACGGCCACTGGTGGGGTCCTGAACAAACAGGCGCAGCCCGCCCAGTCGATCCAGGGGAACCCAATCATCGTTGGGTAACGGTTGTCCTGCCAGTCGAAAAAACGCACCTCGCTGAGGATAGGGCAAATCCAACGCAATCGGTTGTGACCCCGACCAATGCAGTAGAAGGGTCAGCGGTAGCGGCAAGACGCCCAGCAAGGACGGGCATACAATCCGTGCCTGATCCTCGGCATGACTGATGGAGATGCCGGCGGGGTTATCCAGGCCGAGCCGCACTTCGGCTCCAGCCAGTCCGGTCAATCGCACGACGCCGGCCTGGTTTCCAGTGCCGATATCGGCTTCGATGCGAAAATTGCGAGGCGCTACATCAATCTGCCGCCGGCAACGCTCCGCACTACTGGCATCAATCAGCCGTACCCAAATCCGCCCACGCGCTGCTTCATGGATTTCCCGCCAAGGTGCGCTGTCGCCGACCGGTCGCCATTGAATGCGCCCAGATGTAGATTGTCGCCGCCCTTCCCGGTCGAGTGCCTGAATCTGCGGAATACCGCGATACAGTGTGCGTTGCTGGATCGCTTGTGGAATCCCGTCGCCGACAACGATAAAAGCCTCTTCGGACTCGTTTTCGGCCCGGCAGGTGATTCGGTAGCGATCCTGTTGCGGGGTGAGCAGTTCGACTTCACCGCTGATCCGGTACACCACTCGGTCGAGACCAACGAGGACTCCCAAACATTCGCAAGCCCCCGTTGTTTGGCGTGCTATGAGTTCCGGTGCGGCCACTACCCAAGCCTGATCTGATCGAGTGCGAGCCGATCCCTCGGTCAACCACTCTGTTTCTCCGGCTGTCCCCCGCTCGACGAATACCCAGGGAGAATCGCCCCATGGTTCGCCATCTCGTACTGTCAGGGCGTATTCCTGCTGGCCGTCGTGCAGGCTCAACTGGTGAGGTTGCCCGACCGCCGCACCGACGAGTATCACCCCGCCATGCTGCAACCATTCTCGACGGTAACGGGCGGATTTTCCTTCGCCTTGGATTCGGGTTAACCAGGCCACCGCCTCAGTGCCAGCGGGTGTGTGCACCAGCAGGCGCCAGCGGGGTCGTTCCGCTACTGGCGAGCCGATCCATTCTGCAAGCTGTGCGCCGCTCGGACATTCCGGCAGTTCCAGACGTTTTTCCACCTGCCAGCCTTTGCGGGTTTCACGAAGTTGTCCCCGCCAGCGCAGCCGTGCGCTTACCTCGCGCGCCAGTTCCCCGAAGCGGCGCACCAGGCCATTCAAAAGCGTTTCAGCGACTCGATCATCCAACCGCAATGGCAAATCTCGCCGCCAATTTTGTACTTTTTGATCGAGCGCCGCGATAGGATCCGCAGTCTCTCCAATGCGCGAATTCAGTTCGCCGATTTTGGCGATGAGGGTGGCAGCCAGGTGAAACACCGGTTCCTGACGCAGACTGCGAGGCAGGCGGTAAGCCTGTTGTCGGGCGATGATCTCGGCATTCTTTTCGCCCCCCTGACCCCTATGGTAATAGTTGTCGAGAATGGTCCGGAAGAATTGCGTCAGTTGGGTATTCTCTCGTTGCAACAATCGCAGAGGCAGCCCACCTTCACAGGCGATGGTTACCAAAAACAGGCGGTTACCGCTTGCGCTGTGCAGCAGGCGCTGGTGTCGGCCCCACCATTTCAGGCCCTTCTCCACCCAATCGGCGATTTGTTGCTGGGAAGGCGTTTCCAGCCCGAGCGGCTTGAAAATGGTTTCCCACGCCCAAGGGCCTTGGACATGTTCCCGGCGGAAGGTCTCGGCGGCATACAGGCAGAAAATGGGCGCAAAGCGGGAAAGCAGCCTGCCCTGTGAATCCAGGAGGATGACTTGATGGAAGTGGCTTCGCAAATCTGCGTAGGTGGTATCCCCCATCTTATAGGCGTACAGCGGACGCCCATCCGGGATAGTCTGGCGGGTGTGTGTGAACAGAAATTTTGTCAGCCAGTTCATGGTTCTTTGAAATTCTGTCTATTTGATGTGAAA
>JAKLIY010000106.1 GCA_022709365.1 Pseudomonadota bacterium | reverse complement strand
TGGAAAGCCTGGGTGTAGCGGGCGAAGATACCGAGATGCTGGTTCGCGGTGTACGCCGGACGGATTACGTCCTGGTGCGGGAGAAGGGAGATCAGTAACCAGGTATAACCTTTCCAGGAAATCACCTCAAAGGCCTTAAGCGCACGACCACTTTTGGAGTTCTGTTCATGATGGAGCATCTCGTACAAATCATCCTGCTGCTAGGCGTGGCGGTAACAGTGGTAGTGACGTTTCAGCGCCTGCGGATCCCAACCAGCCTTGGATATTTGCTGGTCGGCCTGATTCTTGGACCCCATACCATCGGACCGACTATTTATGTCCCGGAGTTCAAGGCGCTGGCCGAGTTCGGCGTGGTGTTTCTGCTCTTTACCATTGGCCTGAATTACTCCCTGCCCCAACTGCACGCCCTGCGGCATCAAGTACTGGGGCTGGGAACCGGACAGGTGGCGTTTACCACCGTTATCGTAGGCGTCATCGTCTGGCTGGCCGGATTGCCCGCCGCCGCCGCCTTCGTCATCGGGGCCGTGTTCGCCCAGTCCTCCACCACGCTGATTGGCCGGCAATTGACCGAGCAGGGCGAAGAGAACAGTCGCCACGGCCGCATGGGACTGGCCATCTCGGTGTTCCAGGACGTCACCGCCGTTCCCTTTCTGGTCGTGATCCCGGTGCTGGGCATGGCGGTCGGCGCCAGCGTGCTGGCGGGCGCGCTGGGGTGGGCGCTCGCCAAAGCCGTGCTGGCCTTCGCACTCGTCTTTGTTGTCGGGCACTGGTTGCTGCGTCCGCTGTTTCACCTGATCGCCGCTCATCGTTCCGCAGAAGTGTTTACCTTGGCCGTGTTGCTGGTGGCGTTGCTGGCGGCCTGGACGACCAACAGCCTGGGGTTGTCGCTGGCGTTTGGCGGATTCCTGGCCGGGATGATGCTGGGCGATACGGAGTTTCGCCATCAGGTCGAATCCAGCATCCGCCCCTTCCGCGATGTGTTGCTTGGCCTGTTTTTCGTCGGCATCGGGATGCTGATCGAACCTGCGGTCATCTACCACATCTGGCCCCAGGCCTTACTGGGGGCGCTGCTCATCCTGGCCAGCAAGACCCTGATTGTGGCGGCACTGGTGCGCAAGAGCGGCATTGATGCGCTGACGGCGTGGCGCATCGGACTGGTGGTGTCGGTCGGCGGCGAATTTGGTTTTGCGCTGCTGGCGATCGCCATCGACACCAGTGTGATTGACGCCCGTCTAGGGCAAATCGCCCTGGCTGCGGTGCTGTTCTCGATGGTGGCAGGCTCGTTCCTGATTCGCTTCAACCACGCCATTGCCGCCCGACTGTTTGGCTCCCGGCACGATGCGGCGCCGGAGGCGCCAGCCGGCTTACCGGAGGCGCCCGGACAGGTCATCATCGGCGGTTACGGGCGGGTAGGCCACGCCATCGCGGTGCTCTTGCAGATGAGCAAGGTGCCCTTTATCGCCTTTGATATTGACCCCAAACGGGTCGCCCAGGGCCGGGCGGCGGGCCATCAGGTGGTGTACGGCGATATCTCCGACCCGGAATTGCTGGCCGCCGCCCAGCCCCAGCAGGCGGCGCTGATCCTGATCACCATTGACCACGCCGAGACCGCGCTGCGGACGGTTTCATTACTGCGCAGCCTGTGTCCGCAAGTGCCCATCATCACCCGGGCGCGGGATCTCAAAGCCAGTTCGCAATTGCTGGAAGCCGGCGCCCTGCACGCCTATCCGGAAGCGATTGAATCCAGCTTGCGACTGGGCGCGATCGCTTTGCAGATGTTGCGTGTCCCGACCCAGGATGTTGATCGAATCCTGCAGGGCGTGCGGGACTGGAACTACCAGCCAGTGGTCGAGGAAAAGCTGGATCGGTAGCGGCGAGCGCTCAACCGGCGGGGCGGGTCTCTGGCGGGCGCTTCACTCGCCCTGCCTGTTTTGGCCGGGCCGCATGGCGGGCATATCCGGGATATCTGAAGGCCGATGGAGAACATCGGTCGTGCGAACGCTTGGGGAGAGAGGGTATGAAACTGTTCAAGAACATTCTTTACCTCGCCGAACCCGGTTTGGATCAGACTGCCGCGCTGGCCCGCGCCGTCTCCCTGGCGGAAAACAATCAGGCGCGATTGACCTTGTTGCAGGTCGGCGAGCCCCCGCGAGCTGGTCTTCTGGTCGAGCACGGTACGCTCGAGGCTCAAGACCGCATGGCGGCGAGTCTGGAAGCTTTGGCTGCGCCCTGGCGGGAACGCCTGGCTATCAACATCGAGGTCCGTTTGGGCGTCCCCTTCCTTGTCGCTATTCAGGAGGTTCTGGCCGAGGGCCGGGATCTGATTATCAAGCTGGCCAGCCCCGAGACCGGGCTTCTGGATCGTCTCCTGGGCGGCATGGATCTGCAACTGTTGCGCAAATCGCCCTGCCCCGTCTGGATCCTGTCCCCCCGCGATCGGGAGAACTATCGTCGCATTCTGGCGGCGGTGGATTTTGATCCCTGGCGGCCGGAACTGGAAAACGACGCCTTGAACCGGCGCATCCTCGAACTGAGCAGTGCGCTGGCCCTCGCCGATTTCGCCGAACTGCACCTGGCGCACTGTTGGGAACCGCTCTCGGAGGACATGATGCGCCTCTGGAGCGACCCGGACGATGCCGCCAAGATCGCCGACTCGGTCAATACCGAACACCTCCGCCATCAGGAGGGCTTCGAACGTTTGCTTCACAAGCTGCGGAACTGGATCGGGGCCGATGCCTACGACCACCTGAAGCCAATCCCTCATCTCCTCCGGGGCAGCGCCCCCGAGACTATCCCGGAGTTGGTGGATCGGCTCCAGTTCGATCTGGTCGTCATGGGGACAGCCGGGCGCAGCGGCATCTCCGGCTTGATCATCGGCAACACGGCAGAAGCCATCCTGAGCCAACTCAAGTGCGCTCTGCTGGCGATCAAGCCCCAAGGTTCTGCATCACCTGTGACATTGCCGGAATGAGCGTTGGGCCTTTACAGCCCTGCGGGTGATCACTACCCAGTACTTCATTAATATCCGGTTGTAGAGGAGTTTGCCGGAGAACCGGTAAATAGCCTATTTTTATTGATTTGATTAGATCAATCAATTTTAACAAAACTTCTAATATGACCATAATGAACGCCAATAAAAGCCATCCCATATTCCGAGGAGACACCGT
>JAKLIY010000105.1 GCA_022709365.1 Pseudomonadota bacterium | reverse complement strand
GCTGCCAGCGCCAGCCGTCATGTGCTTCCAGCTCGTGCTGCAACTGATCCATGCGCCGCATCGATTCCGGGGTGTGGTCGTGAGTCAGGCGCAGCGCGGCGTCGTGGTAGTCGGCCAGCAGATTGCCCAGCCCTTCCAATCCACCGGCGACGATCTCGAATACGGTAGCCGTGGTGTCGGTGGGCAATTCCTGCGCCAGGGTGGCGACGCGCAAGCCGGGCTGCCGCCAGATGTCGCCGCTGTCGGGCTGAATTTCACCGGCCAGCAGGCGCAGCAGCGTCGTTTTGCCCGTGCCGTTGCGGCCGATCAGGCAAACCCGCTCGCCGGCATCGAGTTGGAAGCTGGCGTCGTCCAGCAGCTTTTCGGCGCCGAAGGCGATGGAGAGGTGGTCAATGCTGAGTAAGGGCATACGGAGTTTCCGTCCGTGGCAAATTCAAGAGAACGGATTGAGCAAACGCGCCCCAGAGCGTTCTACATCACGGGTATCGCGGGTAACCAAAGTAAGGTCATGGACCAATGCAGTGGCAGCGAGTAAACCATCGGCAACCGGAATAGGGTCTGGAATACCGAGCCTACCCCAACAGTCGGTTATCGCCTCTGTGACTGACAACAACCGATCACCTAGCGAAACTCGGAGACAGTTCAGCCAGGCCTCCAGGCTTTCCGCTGCCACTTGGTCCCGACGGCGCAGCAACTCTACTCCTCGGCGAATCTCACCCAAAACAATTACAGAAATATAAATTTCGGACTCTTCGATCCCACTATACCAATTAAGGACACCGGGATTGCCGCGTTCGCGTTTACGTAGTTCAGCCAAAATATTTGTGTCGATCAGGAATCCCATGTCATATCCTGCCTTCCGAAATCACGCGGGCGGGAAAAATCACTATCGTCTCCAACATCAGGCATATCGGCCAAAAGAGATTTCAAACTGGGCGGCGATACAGTTTCTTCTTCCACAATAAGCAGCACTTCGAGTCGGCGATGACGGAACGCTTCAGGAACAGGGATAATGTCAGGCGCATTATCATAAATCTGGCGAATAGCTTGCATGACTTAATCTCGCTTTGCAATCAAACTTAACTCAATACTGCGCCATATTCTCCACGCGAAAGGCTTGATCTTCCTCAACGCGATTCCTGCTGGCGATGTAGCGCACGATCCAAAGGCTCCCATCATCACGCCGTTTGAGCATCACCGGCGGGCCATAGGTTTTGTGCACGGCGACGACTTTCTCCACAGTTTCATCGCTGTTAAGCAGATGCCCGCCCTTGGTTTCCAGCAGCAGCACGCCGCCGCCACGCATCCGGTCTTTCACGCCGACGGCAAAATCAGGGAAATAGCGGTCCCCATCGGGCAATACGATACCGATGGACCACGGCTTGCGCGGCTCGTTGCGATGCCACCACAACACCGTTCCCTTGGTGTCGGCGTCGAGCATTTCAGCGAACTTCCGTTCGTGTTCGTTCAGGTCTGGCAGTATGACGCCATAGACATTCAGGCGAGAGTGCGGGGCGCCTGCGGCTATTTCCAGATGATCAGGCAAGGGCGCAGTTTCTACTATTTCCTTGTTGAGCGCCGCACTGGTTCGGGCTGCATCGCGCACTAATTTGGGATAATTCACCAGAATCAGATTCAGGGCATCCCGTAATTCTTCATCGGACAGTCCGATACCCTGATGGTCGTTGTATTCCAGCCGCAACCGCGACAGTAACATTTCCTCCAGGTCGCGCGGGCTGTAATACTGCGCATCGTATAAAACGCGCTGCGCTCGCCGCGCCAGTTGTGCGCGGGATAATTTCGCTTGCACCGTGTCCACCACTTCCTCATGGTGGCTGAAAATATCGGTAATTTTCTTGCGGGTGATTTTGACGCTTTTGCGCAAACCCGCGTTCAACACCTCTGCATTCAGCTTGAGATGCGCTCCGATTCCTTTGAGCAGTTCATCGGTGGATAGCGGCAAGCGTTCGGTTTGAAACCGGGTCGGAACTCCCGCGCGCAGTGGGTGAAGTCCATTACCGGGTAAAGCCGTTACAGGTTGAGAAGGCGCACTTTGTTTTGATCCGCGAAGTTCACTCGGCAAGGGCAAATGAAAGCCGGGCAAGGTTTGTATGGCCCCGGAATTCCATGGATCATGAATATGCGCTGCTGTGGGTTCGGATTCGTTATCGGTCGCCGGCTTCCAGACAGGCGGCGTATAAGGCTGTGGCAATAAGGTGGTTTGCCCGTTTTTGATCACCTGAACCTGGGTTTCTCCGGCGATGCGCACCTGCATGGTATAAGGACTAATCCCGGAAAGTTCGGTTTGAATGGCGTTGATTTTCTCGCCTGCGCCGATCAAGCCGCTCTGGCTTTCCGCCTCGGCCAGAAAGACATAGCCACAACGCAATAACGGGGGCAGGGATTGATCAATAGCTTTGGATTGCAAGCGGCGATGCACGCGCAAAATGCGTCCAACCACTTGCACGCCAAAATCGGTATCTTTGGCCCCGCGCATGGAAACCACGGTAAAGGCGCGCGGCGCGTCGAATCCCAGCGCCACAGCCATTTTGAACAGCAAGACTTCCTTGCTTTCGTCCAGCGCCACCGCCAGCAAATCATCGTTGGGTTCGTCGGCGGTATACCAGGCGATCACGTCTTCCGGCACGCCCAATTCCAGCAGACGGGTTTTGGCTTCCTGAATGGCGGATGCGCCGGCGTTGCCTTTGTTGCCGACCTGTACCAGCATCAGGGGCGTGAGGTTGATGCCAATTTCTGCCAGTTGCTTTTTAATCGCGTTGTGGGTTTGCCAGCCTTCCGCCAATGCGGTTGCGGGAATGTCGCCCAGGGTTTCCTGGTTATTAGGAGCCAGATAGGCGATGCACTGCACACCGCCCTTGATCAGGCCAGCGTCCACGGCATCCTTGCGGGAAACCCGATGTCGGTGTAATTCCCCAATGCCCGCCGCTTTTCTGAATTTTTCCACATCGGCATCATCCGGCGTGGCGGTAATGAGCAGAGTGAAGTCGGGGCGCATGATATCCCGATAGAACCGCACCGCCTCGGTAGCACCGGTAAAACCGTGATGAGCTTCATCCACCACGACGCCGATGCGGAAATCTGCCTGCCGCAAGCCGGGAATGAAATCATCCAGCGCCAGCGATAAATCGCCGCTGGTGCGCAACTTGCGCGTTTCGGCGTTGCGAGCTGCGACCGAAGCCCACGTCGTCACGAACACGTCGCCGCTTTGGGCGGAATAAGCCACGCGCTCGCTCGCCAAATCGCGCACCCGCAAGCCGGGGAAATCCCGCTTTAACGCGCCCTTGGCCTGTTCGACCAGATTGGCGAAGGGCG
>JAKLIY010000104.1 GCA_022709365.1 Pseudomonadota bacterium | reverse complement strand
TCCTATCCCCAGGGCCGGCTGTACTGGGGGGTGTTCGATCCCGCGGTGGGCACCCTGTTTTGGCCACCGGCGGGACAGGCCGGCGTGGCGGTCAACCCGCCGGGTCCGTGGCTCAACCCGCGCGAGAAGCGCGTCATCGCCGATCTGTATCTGGACGCCAACGGCGTGCTGTGGGCTGTGGCCAGCGAGGATGGCGGCGACCAAGGGCCTTTCCGCTCGGTGGTCTACCGGGCGACCACGGTGCGCCTGGATCGCGATCCGCCGGTCGCCATCCACCCGAAACCTCGGCACCGCCTGGCGTCTCGACGGCCTGAAAGTAGAAGTGTTGGCCGGCCCCGCTGCTATCCCCGGCAGCGTGCTGAGTATCGCCACCGACGACGAGCATTACGGCGGCGTCTGGCGACCGCTGTATCGCGCCCTGACCGAGGGCGATCGCGAATAGGCGGCGATTCCCTCGGCGCATCACGCCGCGGGCCAGGCACGGTGAATCCATAATGAAGACCCACGCGGTGGCCCGCAGGGCGAAGCCCTCGCGGGCGGGTTCCGGCTGGAGCATCCCAGCATGCCGGTATTCGAGCGCCAGCCCAAGCCGGATGAGGTGGTGCCGAAAGCGCCGGAACCGCCGACAGTACTGCCAGATCGGCACCGCTGTATCCATGCCCAAAAATTCTCCTACGACTTCCAGAGTAATGACTTCACGATCGGTCAACTTCGGGGCAAAGCCCCGCTGGTGGCAGCGTGGGTCTCCGATCAGGAGATCCGTCGGTGAACGTACCGCCTTGGTCGATCCCGAATGGCCCGCGGGTGGCTGCGGGGTTGGTGGAGTCGATTAGGGTGGTTCGTTCCACGATTGGGATGACTCAGATAGCGAACGGCTAAAAATGAACGGCCATCAGTTCATTTTGATCATCGATGTTCTCTAAATCCATCGTTCTGGATTAGCTAAAAATAGATAATCTTAACAACAGTCTAAATAACATGAATTAAACTATATATTGGCATACTATTTGCCATCTATTTATTTACTGATCCAGTAGGTTATTGACACAAGAGGAGAACATGTGATGATGGCCGCGCCACCGAGGGAGATCATTTACAACAAAAAAAAGCCTTTTTTCTTACGCAGAAACGTTGAAAGAATCGCTCTTTCTAAATCAGAAAATGCGCCGGAAACCGTTGTTTTTACCTTTGCGGACCGGCTGAAGAAAACTTTGGGTGTATTGAAATGGTTGAAAGAATTGATGATCACGTTGGCGTGGTTGAAAGGGGTCGTGGCCTTTGTGGTCAGTTTGGTTTTTATCTATTTGTCATCTTCCCCTACTAAGCCCCTATCAGAACTCTTTCCGCAAGCTACTGCGGGTAGGCAATTCTTGTGGGCGCATCCAGACCAGTCAGTTAAAGCCGGATTTGATAGTCGATGTGCTAAACCCAAGTTAAAAAATGGTTTTGGCTTTTTTGGAGCCTCATCGGGATTACAGATCCAATATGGGGTGGCTCCCGATATGCAACAGGGTGGTTGGGGCGTGCATTGGGACCATGCACCGACCCAATCTTTCGATGCTTCCGGGTTTGACCATTTCAGCTTCTGGGTTCGTGGAGTGAGTGGCGATGAATCGTTTGAAATTGGATTGAAAGATACTAGCGCGAGAGAAACCAAAATCGAATCCAAGGATTGGATAGCTACCCGTGCCCTCCGAAATGGAGTTGAAGTGATCATTCCTTTGGCTGAATTCGGGGACGTGAATAAAAAATCGCTCAATAACATTAGCTTTAGCTTCAACGCCCTCCACGGATCGGGAACCCTCTGCATAGACAATATAGCTTTTGGGGGACGGACGCGGGCGTAATCTGTCGAGTACTCAAGCTTTAAAATTGTGACGTGCGTGCGCCTATCGCCGTGCCCCCGGCGCGCGCCGCCGGGACCGGGTCCATGGCGACAGCCGGCAGTGGCACGTCCGCGCCGAACCCCTCGCGAAGGTAACCGGCGAGACCGTCCGCCACCGCCGACCCCGAGCGGCCCCGATGCAGGGTGATGCCGGTCGGCGGCAGGAGCGGAAAACCCTCTTCGACCCCAAGCGGTCGCACCCCCGCCGGCAAGACGCTGCGGCACAGGGCGGTCACCGCCAGGCCGGCTTTTACCGCGGCCAGAATGCTGCTGAAGCTGGCGTTGGTGTAGGCGATCCGATAAGGGCGGCCAGTGTCCAGTCACGGAACAGGCAGCCGGACGAGAACAGCGCCAGCGGCAAGGGTTCCTGCTCGTGGGCCAGATGGCGTTTTCGCTTCACCTGCCCACCCCATCGTTCGGATCACAGGAAAATTTACAGGAGGAAAAAAATCACTTCACAACGAGGAAGATCGCCTATGGGGTGATTCCACCGGACGCCGATGCCGAATTCGCCGCCAGTATGGAGGAAGTACTCGACGTCTACGCCCGGTTCTATGATCCTCGCTATCCCGTGCTCGGCATGGATGAGCAACCGATCCAGTTGTTGAAGGAAACGCGCATACCCATTGCCGGGACGCGCAAGCATCCGCGTCGGGTAGACTATGAGTACCAGCGGGCGGGCACCGCCAGCCTTTTTATGTTCGGTGAACCCCTGCGGGGTGGGCGGCACGTCTCGGTGCGCGGTTACGCCCATGCTGCGCCACTCGAGGCGGTCACGATAGCCCGCTGGCAGGAAGCCGAGGTCGTCCACTTCGATGAAACGGGCCTTCGAGTCGCGGGGAAGCTGTATTGGCTGCACACGGCTTCGACGAGCGAGCACACCCACTTATTTGTTCACCCCAAACGCGGGCAGGAAGCACTCACCAGCGCCGCGTCGGTCCTCAACGAGTTTACCGGGATCGCGGTACATGATTGCTGGTCGCCGTACTTCAAATTCACGAAGGCCCGCCATGTGCTGTGTGGCGCGTATCTGCTACGCGAACTGCATGGACTGAAAGAAGGCGGGAGCCGCTGGGCGGCGGCGATGCATGAGTTTTTGCTGGACCTGCATAAAAGGCCGCATCCGATCGCCGCGGCGGACGCGGTCCAGAAACCCTACCCAACGATCCTTGAGCAAGCCGATCAGGAAGAACCGCCTCCCCAACCGAGCCAGCGGGGTAAACCCCAACAAACCCCCGGGCGCAACCTCCTGGACCGTTTGCGAACACACCAAGACGGGGTTCTCGCCTTTACCTTGGACGCGGGGGTTCCGTTCACGAATAACCAGGCTGAACGGGACTTACGTCCTGCCAAGGTTAAGCTTAAGGTCAGCGGTGGTTTTCGCACGGTTGAGGGTGCCTGCGTCTATGCTCGTCTTCAGGCCGTCATCTCTACCTTTCGCAAACAAGGCGAGGGCGTCTTTGCCCGGCTGCGTGAGTTATTCTCGCCCCCTCATGCTGCTGCAGCGGCATGAGGTAGTAGGTAGTTACTTTTAATTTATACCCCATTTTTACCCTCAATTTACCAAAAAAATCATTAAAAGTCAATATATTAATTTTTAGACATATATGGTCCGCCCCGCGATGCAAGAGAGGAATCACGTTTGGCAGAAGAGAAAGTTGCAG
>JAKLIY010000103.1 GCA_022709365.1 Pseudomonadota bacterium | reverse complement strand
CGGCGGCCGTGGCGAAATTGCACATTCAGTTGGCCGAGGGCGATCCCGACGCTGATTTGAGCTTTGACGCGCTGCGCGCGCTGCTCGGCCCCGCTGTCGGGCAGCCGCTCGATCCAGTGCGGCAAGCGATCGCCAGCTATGATTTCGACAAGGCCGCACGCCTGCTTAACGCTGCATTGGCTACGTTAAACCTGACCCCCGCCTCTCCGGGAATGTCATGAACACTAATCCTCTGGCCCCAACCCGTCTCGACGCGCCCTCGAAACCCACCATTTTGGCGGTGGACGATACGCCTGAGAATCTGGACCTGATCCGGGCCGTGCTCGCCAATGATTACCGAATGCGGGTGGCCCGCGATGGTCTTACCGCTTTGCGGCTGGCGCTGCAAAACCCACCGGATTTGATCCTGCTCGATATCATGATGCCGGAGATGGACGGCTACGAGGTGTGTCGGCGGTTGAAGGCAGATCCTCGGCTGGCGGATATTCCGGTGATCTTTGTAACCGGGATGGGGGAGGTCGCGGACGAAAGCCGGGGATTCGACGTAGGTGCAGTGGATTACATCACCAAGCCGATCAGTCCACCCGTGCTGGCCCGGCGTGTGCGCACCCATTTGGCGCTGTATGATCAGAACCGCGAGTTGGAGCAACGGGTCCGCCAGCGCACCCGGGAGCTGTATCAGACACGCTTGCAGATCATTCGCCGGCTCGGGCGGGCCGCTGAGTTCAAGGATAATGAAACCGGCAACCACATCATGCGTATGAGCCATTACACCCGGTTGATCGGTCTGGCGGCGGGCATGAACGAACATCAGGCCGACTTGCTGTTTAATGCCGCGCCCATGCACGACATCGGCAAAATCGGCATCCCCGACCGCATTTTGCTCAAATCTGGCCGGCTGGATGACGAGGAATGGCGGATCATGCGCGCCCATCCGGTGATTGGAGCCGAAATTATCGGCGAACACAGTAATGATCTGTTGCGCTTCGCCCAGCAAATTGCCCTGACCCATCATGAAAAATGGGATGGTAGTGGTTATCCACACGGCATTAAGGGCGCCGACATTCCACTCATTGGCCGCATTACCGCCATCGCTGATGTCTTCGACGCTCTTACCAGCGCTCGTCCCTATAAGCCAGCCTGGGCGGTCATGGATGCGGTACAGGAAATCGAGCAGGGCGCCGGCAGTCATTTCGACCCGGATTTGCTGCCGGCCTTTAAGCGTGCGCTCGCCGAAATTGAACGGATTATGGATTTGTATTCCGCCGAGAAGGAAATGCCGCTGGATCACGATTTGAACGCGCGTTGAACTCCGGCGCAGTCATTCATGTTGGGCCTCCAGCCTGATCCCGCGCCGCCGCGTAACTGGCGTCCAGCGCGGGCTGCAAAGCGACCAGCGCCGCCAGCCGACGGATCAGGTCGGTGACGTAGAGTGCCTCCTCCAGCCGCAAATCCCGCCCCAGCACTGCCTTTTCCCGATAACTCAGCCACTTCTTGATGACCTGATAACCCCCTATCGTGAATTCCCACACCGACCGGGGCACGTTGGCCCAATAGGCGACCTCATTCAGGTAGAGATCGTAAGCGGGTTCAGTCGCTGCTCCTTCAACCGGGTGCGGCTCGATGCGGCCCTTGCCCGGCATGGTGACGCCGTCTTTGCCCGGATAACCCCAGCCCACCGTCATAGCCAGTTCGCCATCGTCCGGGTTGATACTGCCGCCGCCGACCCGGAACATCGCGCCCACGATCCGCAGTTCCGGGCGAATCTTACCGGCGGTCACACCCGCCACCGGTCGGTCAACATCCAGCAACGCCGCGATTTCACGGCCCAGATTAGCGGAAGCCAGCAGCGCCTCCCGATCTTCGGGCAGCGGAATCCGGGGCCAATCCTGGCGAATCCCGTCGGCGTTCTCGCGCACATAGGCCGGGCTGAAACCGATAGCCAGCGCGTGCCGCCAGAGCAGCGCGGCGGTCTCGGCGTCCTGGTCGGGATCGGGCAGTTCCAGGTGTTGGAGATAGGCGCGGGCCAGGGGCGAGAGGTTGGCGGTGACTACTTCTTCACCCATGCCGGCCAGCACGCCATTGGAACCGTTTGCCTTGATGGTTTGCGGAAGGCGGCGCAGCCACACCGGAAAACAGGCGTTGTCCGGCACGATGAAATGATCGTCGGACAGTTCGGTCACCCAATAACAGGGCACGCCCTCCGGCGAAGCCGAGGACCGGAACCGGGTCATGAAAAAGGCGTTGCCTTCCCAGCACTGCTCCCAGTAGCGCGGGCGCGGCTCGTTCCACAGAGGCCGAATCGGCAGGTAATAGCACCAGCGATTATCGAAGGCTCGCACCGCATAACGCCGCAATCGTTCAGGATCAAAATGTTCGGTCGCGAGCAACTTGCCGCGAGTTTTTCGAGCATCGAAGCGCGCCGCATTACGAGTCAATCCGCCGTTTCGCGCCTCCAGTTCAGCCCAGGTCACCGCCGGGTCGAAATAGGCGCGCATCCGTTGTTCCAGCGCGTCCCGATCAATGTCGATCAAGCCGCCGCCGCGTTTTTCCATTAAGCCGTTGGTCGGCGGCTCGGCGCAGAGGTCGAGAACGCTCGGCCAGCCCTGGTAAACCGCCGAAATCGTCATCGGGCGGAAGGAAAAGCGGTTTTCCCGGTTTGGCTGTACCAGTTGATACTGACCGTCGAAGTCAGCGGCGTCCAGACTCGCCAGCAGTTGCGCTCGCCGCTCCGCCGCCCGCGCTGCATCAATGTCATCACGAAACCGCACGACCGCCGGACGCTTGGCAGACTTCGAGCGGCCAGCTTTGACCCAGAGCGAGGTCACCACACTTTGCCGGATGCCTTCCGAAAAGCCGGAAATCATGAAGATCGAGTCACTGGTGCGGCCATCCGGGGCATATTCGTTCACCTTGCGATTGCCGTGCAGATTTTCGACCCAAATCTTGTCGAACGACTGCAAGAGATGTTGGCGCAGCACCACGAATGACGGATCGCCGACCCAGGAATGATTCGAGATGTAGCAAACCACCCCGCGTCCGGTCTTGACGATCCGCCGCTCGGCTACGCGGAAGAAGCGCACGTAGAAATCGTCCAGATTGAACTTTTTGATTCCCCAGCCGCCCTCCGCGACCGGCTTGTTCAGATTCTCCTTGTAGGCCTCCACCAAATCGCCCTCTTCTTCCGGGCTGACGCCGGCAAACGCGTTGTAGGGCGGATTGCCCAGAATCACCAGAATGGCCTTGCGCTGCTTGATTTCGTCGGCCTGGTCGCGTTCCTCCTGAAATTCCGGGAATGGAATCGCCATCTGCCGGCCAGCCTGCGCCAGCGGTTCCCAGTTGGTCAGGGCGTTGGTCAGATAGACGCCCACCCGTTCCCGATCCTCTCGCAGCGGTACGCCGAGCTGCCGCAGCAGCAGGCCCAGTTGCAGATGGGCGACCACGAAGGGCGCGGGCAGAATCTCAAAGCCGAAAATCCGGGTCAGCGCCGCCTGTTTGAGTTGCGCGGTGGTCAGGGCCGCGCCGCCCTTCTCGTGCAAGGTTTGCTGAATCCGCCGCAATACCTCGACCAGATAGGCCCCGGTTCCGC
>JAKLIY010000102.1 GCA_022709365.1 Pseudomonadota bacterium | reverse complement strand
GGCCGGCGAATTGCTGTTGTTCATCAACGAAAGTCAGGTCGCCTTCCTTGAAGACATGATGTGGGATCAGGGCTATCTGGACGCCGACCAGATGGTAGGCGCGTTCCAGTTATTGCGTTCCAATGACCTGATCTGGTCGCGGCTGGTCCATGACTACCTTCTGGGCAAGCGTCAGTCACTGAACGACTTGATGTCCTGGAACGCTGATCAGACCCGGATGCCGTTCCGTATGCATTCCGAGTACCTGCGGAGAATTTTCCTCGGTAACGAACTCGCCACGGGTCATTACAAGGTCAACGGCCGTTCCATTGCGATCACCGACATTCGCGCCCCGATCTTTACCGTCGCCACTGAGCAGGATCACGTCGCCCCGTGGCGTTCGGTGTACAAGATCAATTTGCTGGCGGATGCGGATGAAGTGACCTTCCTGCTGACCAGCGGTGGCCACAACGCCGGCATCGTCAGCGAACCGGGGCATGGCCGGCGCACCTATCAAATGGCGTCCCGCACTGATCAGGATCGCTACATTGATCCCGATACCTGGCACGCCACTACGCCCAAGCAGAAAGGTTCCTGGTGGCCGGCATGGCAGGCCTGGCTGGTTCAGCATTCCGCTCAGAGTCAGGTTTCACCGCACGGCATGGGCGCGCCGGAAAAGGGGCTTTACCCGATCTGCGATGCGCCAGGAACGTATGTGCTGCGGAAGTGATTTTTTTAAGCTGCATTAGCTGTGAAACAGATCCAATCCACCTCCACCGAGGTCGCTGAGTTTCTTGGCCAAGCGGCGAAAACTCCAGTGACCTCGGCACCGCATGGTCGGCTGATCTTTGCCTTGGACGCGACCGCCAGCCGCCAGCCGACTTGGGATCGCGCCTGCCGGTTGCAGGGCGATATGTTTACCACAGCGGCGGAACTTAGAGGGTTGTCTCTGCAACTGGTCTGGTATCGAGGTTATGGCGAGTTTCAGATCGAACCGTGGCTCATGGATTCCACAGAGCTGAAGCGGCGTATGACTTCAGTGCAATGTCGAGGTGGCTTGACTCAGATCGGGCGGGTACTGGAACACGCGATCCGCGAAACCCGGCGGCAGCGGGTCAATGCGCTGGCTCTGGTTGGCGACTGTCTGGAAGAACCGTTAGATCCGCTCTGTCATCTGGCTGGTCAACTGGGCCTGCTGGGAGTGCCCGTCTTTATGTTCCAGGAAGGTGGTGATCCTGACGCCAGGCTGGGTTTCCGGGAGATCGCCCGGCTGACGCGCGGCGCTTACTGCGCGTTTGATGCAGGCAGCGCCCATCAATTAGGTGAGCTGCTGCGCGCAGTGGCGATCTACGCAGTAGGTGGTCGTCTGGCCTTGACGGAATTTGGCAAGCGTCATGGCGGTCTTATCCAGCATTTGACTCAACAATTGTGAGTGGCGAATGCTGGTGCGAATACTGCTCATCGTCGCTGTGTTGATCGGTGGGTATTTCCTGGTCCGCCGCCTGCGGCGTTTCCCCTGGCGGGTGCAAGGTTCCCGTCTGGTCATCGCTATTGGAATAACAGTCTTCTTACTGCTATTAACAGTGCGCGGTGGTGCTGAGATCGCCTTGCCACTGTTGACTGTGCTGGCGCCATTGCTGGTGCGCTGGCTTAATACTCGTCCCCTGCCCTCTCCGGTTGATCCGGTGCAGCCGGGATTATCGGGCTGTTCCACGGTTACAACCCGCTTCCTGTCTATGGAGCTGGACCATGCGACAGGCGTAATGACCGGAAGGGTACTGGAAGGCCGTTTTGTTGGCCATTCGCTCCGGGATTTGCCGCTCCGGGATTTGTTGGCTTTATGGCGGGAGTGTCGGGTTGATACCCAGTCAGTGGCTGTTCTGGAAGCTTATCTGGATCGTCATGCGGATGCGAACTGGCGTGAACAGGCGCATGTTGCTGATCAGGCGGATAAGGTTTCCGGAACTATGGGCCGGGCTGAGGCGTATCAGATTCTGGGTGTACAACCGGAGGCGAGTCGTGAGGAGATTCAGGCCGCTTATCGTCGCCTGATTCAGCGCGTTCACCCGGATCACGGTGGGTCATCCTATTTGGCGGCGCGGTTGAATCAGGCGCGGGATGTTTTGCTGGGAGGTTTGAGTTAAAAAAAGATGATGGTATAAAAAGAAGCTTCTATCTTAAAGCTTCTGTCTGGACCGCTGGCGTTCTACCAGAGCCAGCCGTTTTTCATAGCACTCGCGCGCCAGAGCGATATCTTCCAGGAACCAGTCCAGCTCACTCATCAATAAAGCTTGTGGTCCATCCACCAGTGCTTTAGCCGGCGCTGGATGGAAATCCACCAGCACCATATTAGCTCCGGTGGCCACTCCCTGCGCGGTTGCATGCATCAGATCAGGAATGCTATCCGGAGCCCGTTCGCGGGAACCGACCGAATGGGAAGGATCTACACAGACCGGCATCCGGGTCAACCGCTTCACCACCGGCACATGGCTGAAATCCACCAGGTTGCGATGGGGATCGCCCATGTTGGTCTTAACCCCACGTAAACAGAACACGACCCGCGAATTGCCCTCGCTGGCCAGATACTCAGCGGCATTAAGTGATTCGTTGAGGGTAATACCGAAGCCGCGCTTGAATAGCACCGGGTATTCCTGCTGACGCCCCACCGCTTTTAGCAATTCAAAGTTCTGGGTGTTACGGGTGCCGATTTGCACCATCACTCCGGTGGGCTGGCCCGCTTGTTTCAGGCTTTCATGGATTTCATCAACGTGGCTTTCGTGAGTCACCTCCATGGCGATGACTTTGATTCCGTATTTCCCGGCCAGGTCGAATACGTAGGGCAGACAATTCTTGCCGTGCCCCTGGAACGAATAGGGATTAGTGCGCGGTTTGTAGGCCCCCATGCGAGTACAGACCTGACCACGCTCGTGCAATGCCTTGAGCATGATTTCGACGTGTTCGGGGGTATCCACTGCGCACAGACCAGCAAAAACATGTAGTGTATCCTGGCTGAAGAGCACCCCGTTGTACTCGAAGCCGCTGACCCGTTGTTGGTCCCGATGCCGTCCCAGGATGCGATACTCTTCCGATACCCGGATAACCCGCTCTACGCCCGGCAACGCTTGGATGTCATCAGCGGACAGAGTCTTGGTATCGCCGATCAGATAAATTTCGGTTAGGTCCTGTTGATCGCCCTGTACTTTATGGATGCGGGCAGTAATGCCGGGTAGTTGGGACAGGTGATCAAGCGTCCGCTGATATTCCTCGGACTGCTCAGTGATGCTGGAATCCAGAATGACAATCATAGGGTGTATGAGCCGTGGTTGTTTTCAGAGTGGGTGTAGATGGAAAGCGGGCGGCTTAGCGTCCGTCCGGGACGATGAATTCCAATCCGCCCAGGTAAGGTCTGAGTACTTCCGGGACGCGAATGTGGCCGCGTTCATCCTGGCAATTTTCCATAACGGCGACCAAAGTTCGTCCGACCGCCAGCCCGGAGCCATTCAGCGTGTGGGCCAGTTCCGGCTTGCCCGTAGCAGGGTTGCGCCAGCGCGCTTGCAGACGACGGGCCTGGAAATCCTCAAAGTTGCTGCATGAGGAGATTTCCCGGTATTTCCCCTGACCGGGGAGCCAGACTTCCAAATCGTAGGTTTTGGCGGAAGCAAATCCGATGTCGCCGGTGCAGAGTGCCACAACTCGATAAGGAAGCTCCAACCGTTGCAGAACGGTTTCAGCGTGGCGGGTTAATTCTTCCAGAGCGGCATAGGAATTATCGGGGCGGACGATCTGCACCAGTTCGACTTTCTCGAACTGATGCTGGC
>JAKLIY010000101.1 GCA_022709365.1 Pseudomonadota bacterium | reverse complement strand
GCGGTAAACCCGCGCCCGCATTGGGCGCAGGTATAGGACTTCACCGGGCGCAAGGCCCGGAGGGCAGCGGCGGGGTGGGTCATGGGTGCCTCCAGTCCCATTCTGGACTGATGGCGCGGTCATAGACCTGGGCCAGCCCCTGGGCCGCCCACCAGTCGAGTACGCCGCGAAGTTCTCGCGTCAGCGCCTCAAGTCCTTCTTCACGCCACTCCTGTGGCGCAACTTCTTGGCGCCGGATGCCGGCGCGATAAGCGCGGGCGAGGTGCCGGGTGTACCGGAAGCTTTTTCTCAAGTCAGCGTTCATATCATTCCCCTTCATGCCGCCCCGGAGGGCGGCGGGTAGTTGGTTAGAGGATGATCCGGATTTCATCCGGCGTCAGGTGGCGTTCAGTCTTAGTTTTCATCTTGCTCTCCTCAATGCCGCACCGGAGTGCGGCTTTTTGTGGGGTCAGTGGCAATGCGTGCGCAGCGTAAATCTCGATCCGTCGCCACGAACCATGCGGCGAACCAAGTCGAACGAGCAGTCCTGCTCAGTGCCGTCGCATTCGTCCATGAACCGGCCAATCTCGACCGGCTCTCCGGTCTGTCCAGCCTGCTGGCTGGCGGTTTCAATGCGGGCGGATTCAGCAGCGATCTTTTCCGCCTTCTCCGCTTTCGCGGTTTCCAGCACAGCGAGGTCGCCGGACAGTAGCGCATTCCATTCCTCTTCTGAGATCAGGATGACCACGGATTCCGTTCCGGGCAGCCAGCCGTCATTCTGGCGCGGATGGCTGGCTAAGAACGCCTGGGCGACCGGCGCGGCGATGGAAGTCCATTCTCCCATCGCTAGCTTAGCGCTGGCGCGCCGCTCAGGCGCGAACTTCTCAGCTTCCGCCGCTTCCATCGGACGGACATAGACGAGACTAGACCGCATCAGATATGATCCATGCAGAACTAGGGCGCGCTGACCGCGTGCGGTGATGTCGGCGGCCAGTGCCGCATCAGCCGCCGCTTTTTCGGCGTGGCGCTCGGCGATGCGGGCATCCACCGCCGCCGTCCAGGCCGCCAACGCGGCGCGGCGGATAACGTAGCGTCCTGCTACTGCGAAATAGTCGGCGGGGTTCTGACCGGCCCTTTTTAGGGCGGCGGCTAGGCTGGCGGGGATAACGTCGTCGCCATGCCGCAGGGGCATGGTTTGGGTTTTCGTGCCATTCGTCAGGGTGGCGACGTCACCCTGGACAGTCAGAGCGTAATTGGTGGCCGAGTAAATGTTCGTTTTCATCTTCCTCTCCTCGGCGGCCCCATGCCGCCTTTCATGACCTTAATATCTCACAGTTTCGAAACTGTGTCAATAGGGTAGTGAACTATTTTTGATGGCCGTCGAAGTAGTTTTATTCCACCCGAATTCGGTGGAATTAGAAAGTGCGCCGTCCGTGGCGGCGGATTTCATTTGATTTCCAGTCTCGTAGTGGCTTCAAGTCGGCAACCATCCACATCGACGCCGGCTTTCAATGCCTTGGCGATTTCCGGCTTGTTGGGCTCCAACCGCTCAGGGATGACCCGCAGATAATCACGCGGAATCAGCGCGTCTTCTGCAACGATTAGCCGGGGCGGATTCTTGCGGATGGCGAGCGCGAAAAATGGCGAGTCCAGTTTGCTGATGCCGGCCCTTTCCATCTGCTCCTTGATGTAGGTGCGGATAGATTCCGCTCGCTGTTTAGAACGATTAGCCCGCTTGCTCATAGCCTCTATAGCCGCTTCAATCTGCTGCTCAAACGATTCCAGATTGCGGGCGACTTGGGCCAAGGAAACGGCGCGGGTGGTGATTTCGCCCTGCATCGCGTCTAGCGCCGCGCCGAACGATTCCTCGTCTGCCTCTTCCGATGCAGCGAGATCGAGTAGTTGGCGGTACTCGTCGGCCAACTGGTACAGGGTTAGGTTATTCATCAGCAGACTCCAAGGCCGGCGCTTCGATAGGCGTGGATGCTTCGATGTCCGCCGCTTGCGCTTGTTGCTTAATCGCTTTCGCCCGTTCAGCGCAAGCCGCTTTTAGCATTTCATACTGGGAATCGCCTGCTTTCCATCCATGCTGCTTGCGCTCGTTCGCCAGCCAAACGCGCAGTCCCGCCACGTCTGTAAATGTCTCAATCGCCGTATCTGCGGCATCTGGATCAAAAAAAAGAACCGCCGTCGATTCAGGCGCTAGCACCTCGGGGCCTGTTGTCGTAGAGACTCCTTGCGTTTCGCGTTCGTCTGGCCGGAAGTCGGATACTTCTTCCGGGGCATACATTCCCGACAGGACTCCTGGATAAACTGTGCGAATGCCCTCCGAGATCACACGCGCCCGTAGCATCGCGCGAGGATATTGTTTCCAGACGTCTTTTCCGGTCAGCCCAGCAGTTTTAGCTCGATCAATCGTCCATTCTATTTTTACCGAGCCACCGGAAGGATGGGAAAATGTAGCAGAAACAACCGCATCACTGTAATCGTGCCATTGCACGCGCCCACTGGCGGCCTGAAATCTGGCCAGCATCGCGTCTGTTTTTAATGCAGGACGACCTTGGATCACATGATAATCCCGCGCCGCAGTGGCGGGGTGAAGCCCCTCGGCCTGCGCCACCAGCATCAGAGCCAGCGCCTGGACGGGATTTTTTACGCCAAATAGCCCAGATTGTGCAATGACAGTCGCCATCCTTTCCATATCGGCATAAGGGACAGGGACAGGAACGGACTGAATTGAAACGATGTCGTTCATTTTTGCTCCCGGGCCGCCTGGCGTTGCTCGCGTTGGCGGCCACTTTATTTAGGCCAAACTCAAGTAATCAGGATTGACTGGAAGAAGCCGGTCGGTGAACCAGACAAATGCCTGGGCCTCGTTCGCCGCATAAACATGCCCAACCATGCCGGCATATCGCGCTTGTGCACTGTGCGGGCTGTACGCGCCTGGCGGCGGCTCAAAGCGCACGTTGTCCCCCGCCAAGAAGCTCCGACCTGTTCGCTTCAGCCTATTGAGTTTCATCCCCATACCCTCCAAAGCGCAACGGCCACAATCATGACCGCCATAACCACCAGCGCCCGTACTATGTTCCGGGCGGTCGTGTTGATACTGGTCGCCACATCCCGCAAGTCCATAATCGGTTCTGTGCGCGGGTACTCTATGCATACCGGCGCTACCGGCGTCACCTCGGCTGGCTTAGGCGTATCCAGCCGCGTCGCCATCGGGCGAAGATTTGGATTGCGAATATGAAAGACCTGGGCTGGCGTTGGCGAGAGCCGTTCAACTTTTGCGGACACGACGCAGGACTTTTTCATACATTTCCTCCGACAACTTCGAGATCAAGAAAGCAAGGTCGTAGCGCGTGGTGGTGCCCCACTCCCGCGCTTCGAGCAGGCACAGCGCCACCCGCACGTCAGGGCGGCGGCGGGCGCATTCATCGCCGTAAGTACCTCCGACGAAGCGGAGGCGGCGGGCGGTGCGCCAGACTTCCGCCCAGCGGGCGGATGGGGTAGAATTGGATAGTCTCTTCATGGGACGCTCTCCTTGACTGGGCTAGGTTTTATTGAGCCGCCTGATGCGTAATACCAGGCGGCTTCTTTTTCAGGTTGCCGCACGATCACGCTCCATCCTTCGCAATTCCATCTGCTCGATCCGAAGCGCGTTCCTGTCCGCGTTCAGTGCGTCATTGATTTCTGACGCAAATGAGTGCAGTTGGTACTCATCCATGATCGGAGTCAGGTCCACTTCACCGCGCGCGCCAGTCACCTTTTTGACGACATAGGCTTTGATGCTACTGATGATGGGCCAGCCGTCTTCCGGGTCACACTCGTACCCGATCAGTGCATCTGTCAGTACGCCGACAATCTCTATCTTTGTTTCAAATT
>JAKLIY010000100.1 GCA_022709365.1 Pseudomonadota bacterium | reverse complement strand
GCGCTGGAAACCGCGCCTTACAGAATGATCGGCAAGCGGCAAGTTTGGCATGTGCGTGAAGGGTTCGAGGCCATTTACCGCCGCAAATACGGCCTGGACAGCGCCAGCGATACCGTCAATCCCGCCAAGTTGCCGCCTAAAGACCGGCTGGATCACTTCAAAGCCGAACGCGAGCGCCTCAAGCTAGCCCAGGAAGTCCGCGCCCTGCTTCCGGCTGTCGAGGTAGAAGCGGTCGCCGGCGAGGCGTTTAAGGTCATCGCCCAGGCCATTGACGTGCTCCCCGATACCCTGGAACGCGACGGCCATTTAAGCCCGGATGCCGTCGCTCTGGTGCAACGCATCCTCGATCAAGCCCGAGAGAGGTTGTACGAGGCGATCACTGGCTTAACGGCGAAACCACAAGTAGATTGATGACCGCTCTTTCCATTCTGCAATCCGCCGCTGAAATCCTGCGCCCGCCGCGACGGATGCCGGTCGCTGAAGCGGCGAGTCGCTACCTGCATATCCACCGGCCTGGCAGCGACAGTTCCGCGTGGCGGGCTGACTTGGTTCCCTACATGGTAGAGCCGATGAACCGGCTGGCGGACCGTACCATCGAGGCCGTCATCTTTGTCGGGCCGGCGCGAACCGGCAAAACCGCCGCGCTGGTACTGGGCTGGATGGCCTATGCCGTCTGCTGTGATCCTGGCGACTTCCTAATTCTAAACACCTCGGAAGCGACGGCCCGCGATTTTTCCAAAGACGACATAGCCCGCGCTCATCGCCATTCGCCGGAACTCAAGGCCCGGCTATCGTCTTATGCCAGTGACGACAACGTATTTGATAAGCAATACCGGCATGGAATGCGCTTGTTACTCGGGTGGCCCAGCATCAATCAACTGTCTGGCCGCACCTTACGCTATGTCGCCATCACGGACTATGACCGGATGACCGACAACATTGATGGCGAAGGTGATCCCTATACCCTGGCCAGCAAGCGGGTACAGACATTCCTGAGTGCCGGGCGCGTCTGCGTGGAATCGTCGCCTGGCTGGCTAATCGAAGACGCCAAATGGCAATACCGCGACCCGCACGAAGGCCCGCCGTGCAAGGGGATTTTCGGCCTGTACAATCAGGGCGACCGCCGCCGCTGGTACTGGCCCTGCCCGGACTGCGGGATGTACTTTACCGCCGCACCCGGGCCGGATGCGCTGATCGAAGTCGAAGGAGAGGCGCGGTTGATCTGCCCGCATTGCGGGGCCGCCATTGGTCGCGACAAGAAGCGGACGATGAACGCGGCGGGCGTCTGGCTGGCATCAGGGCAAACCATCAGCATGGACGGCGTGATAACCGGAGAGCCGCCGAAATCCAAGCTGGCCAGCTATTGGCTGACTGGCCCGGCGGCGGTCTATCAAAGCTGGGATTCTCTCTGGCGTAAGGTGCAGGCCGCGCAGGAAGACCTGGACAAGACCGGCGCCGAGGAACGGTTGCAGGCGGTCATGAGCGGCGATTTCGGCATGGCCTATCGGCCTCGCCAACTGCACGTCATCCGCGATCCGCGTATCCTGCAAGAACGCGCAGAAGACGTACAGAAACGCACGATTCCGCCCGGCGTCTGTTTTCTCACGGCGGCGGTTGACGTGCAGAAAAATCGTTTTGTGGTGCAGGTCGTGGGCTGGGGTCAGGACGGCGAACGCTGGCTGGTTGACCGTTATAACTTGCGCTGGTCACGTCGCAAGGGTGGCAACGACGAGCCGGAGCCGATTGATCCAGCGGGCCGTCTGGAAGACTGGGCGCTACTGATCGATCAAGTCATCCGCAAGCCCTATCCGTTCGTCCACGACGAAACGCAAGGACTGGCGCCACTGATGACCGCTGTCGATTCAGGCGGCAAGGCGGGTGTCACCGAGCGGGCCTATCTGTTCTGGCGGCAAGCCCGCCGTTCCGGCGCCAGCCGCAGCTTGATGTTGGTGAAAGGATCCAGCAGCAAGGACGGGCCGCGCATCTCAAAATCCTATCCTGATGCTTCTAAGCGCCAAGACCGGAAAGCGAATGCTCGGGGTGAAATTCCCGTGTGGCTGCTCAATACCTTGATACTGAAAGACGCGCTGGCGGCTGACATGGAGCGCACTGAACCCGGACCGGGTTATATTCACTGGCCGGCCTGGCTGGGCGGCTGGTTTTTCGAGGAACTGACGGCCGAAGTGCGGACCGCCAAGGGCTGGGAGAATGCCGGCGGGGCCCGTAACGAGGCGATGGATTTGATGGTGTACAACCAGGCCGCCTGGCTTTGTCTGCGCGCGGAACGGTTGGACTGGAACAATCCGCCCACCTGGGCGCAACCGATTCGCTCGGCGATCCCGATTAAGTCGGGGGAACCTGTCGCCGCATCCAAACCACCACCACCCAAACCGAAGCCGTCACCGCCCGCTGGTGGCGGATTTATCAATCGACCTGTTGGAGTTCCGTGGATACGATGACAGCACCAAAAGGACGAATCACGTTCATTCGCGGACGGATCAAATTTGGGGGGCATCGGAACTTGGCCTGTGTTTTCAACGAAACAGATTCTTCAGTCAATTATATATGAGTAAATTAACATGACTACCAACGTTACGGAAACGCATGATGGGGAAGTTGACAAGCTTGCAGCAACCTTCCCGAGCATTGATCTAGTGTATCCATTGGCTGTTTCCGCGTATGACACAGCAATAAAACGGTTTGATAGTGTAGACGCCCGGCTACAGACAATCACAGCCTATGTAGCTGCGGTTTCTGTGGTCGTTCCGTCAATAGCTAACACGCGGGGCATAGCCTTTGCTTCTTTCTGGTTTTATCTCGCTGTAGCTCTTTTTGTGGTTGCGTCAGTTATTGGTATTTGCGCCAGGCTATACGGAACCCTGAGCGTATTAAGTCCTAAATCTTTATTTAATCACTGGACAAATAAGTCTCAAATAGAATTCAAGAAGGATTTTATCTATTTTTCCGCTAATGACTTTGAGCGAAACAAGATCATCGTCTTGAACAAGTGGCGGATGGCCGTGGCTATCAGCGTCATCTTTCTATTGCAGGTTGCTTGCCTGTTTGCGTGGGTGATCCTTTGCCCCTAAGTGGAGTTCCTGGAATAATAAACTCGATAGTTTCCACCGTGGGTAAGTATTTGTTTATGTATGGTTTTAAGGCGTTTACACTCAAATATCCACCAAGGCAGTTAGCCATTCACGCAAAATATTTTTGAAAAGTAGTTGACAGTCTACCGGATGGATGTATACTAACAATCAAGAAGCGAGTGAATCAACCGGAGAGAGAAGATGAACTTGATCGAAAGCATTACCAGAAATCATCGCCGTATTGAAATCAACAATCGCAATTGTGGTGGGTTAGGGTCATGGTACCAAGTATCATTTTCTGTAGAAACTTGGGGCTGCGGATGGAAACATGCCGGGGTTAAGACTTTCGCCAAAGAAGCAAGCGCCAAGAAAGCTGCGGAACTATTTTTGAACAAATGAAGAGTTCTCACGGCGGCACCAGGGACGGGGCCGGACGTAAACCGATCCCGGCCACGCTCATGAAGAGCGTCAAGCTTACGCCTGCCCAATGGGAACGGGCGCGTCTTATCGGCGATGGCAACTCGGCGGAGGGTATCCGCCGCGCCCTGGATGCGTGGCAGGCTAACAAGTAGATAACCCGCAAAAACGAGGTATTATGAAAAACTGGCAACACCCCACCGGCAACACTCCCAAAACCGTCGCCCTGGTCTGCCTCGGACCCTCGCGCAATGCCTACATCAACGCTTGGCTGGCGCAAGACCTGTCAGAAGCGGTGTGCGGCTTGGATGAAATCTGGACGCTAAATCGGGGTATCGGGGTTTTCCAGCACGACCTGGGCTTTGTGATGGATCATATTCAGGGCGAGGCTGACAAATATCCTCGCTATGGTGCCTTGCTCTGGAAACATGACAAGCCCATCATCACCAGCGATAATTGCGCCGGCTGGCCGGAACATGTTCGCAAGTTGCCGATTC
>JAKLIY010000010.1 GCA_022709365.1 Pseudomonadota bacterium | reverse complement strand
GCAAGATTCGTGCACGTATAATTGACTGGCGTGCTAATCAAATATTGAACGTATTGCTGTTTGGTTATCATGTCGAGATTATACCAAAACAATCAACAACCTGGAACTCCAAGCGAAAGTCCTGGTAGATATTCTTTTTTTACCTTCATATCCTTTAAAGGATATTTCAAAATTCTTATTTTTTAGCTTACTTATTAATACATTTTTTAGTACGAGTATTTGAGTATATTTCTTAAATATTTCGACACAATATTCATGTCCAACATTTAGTCTCAAAAATCTACCATTTTTGTCTAAATTTAAATTCCAATTATTTGGTTCTAACCCATTAGAATAAATTATTACATTAGACAAGAAATTTAGTAAGAAGGTCTTGATGTAAGTATCGTCTAAAAGATAGTCAACAACTTTTTTTGCATCTTCGAGCTTTCCCCTATCTATTGTGAACATTTTGTAGATTTTCCTAATACCTAACTGCCGATTAGACAGAACGGGCTAAGGGCAGTTGATCGCTTTTAGGAACCGCTACGCCATTCTCCGCCGGTATTATGGAACGGGCATCGATTCGGCGGAGACTGGCGCGTAACTATTTCAGCACTGCTAGGGCGGCTTCATAATCCGGTTCTTGGGCAATTTCCGGGACCAGTTCGGTATGGCGGACGATATTGTTTTCATCCAGCACCACGATGGCGCGGGCGGTCAGGCCGGCCAGCGGACCCTCTTCCAGCAAGACGCCGTAGTCCTTGGCGAACTTGCGCGAGCGCATCATCGACAACGTAACTACGTTGCTCAGGCCCTCGTTGCCACAGAAGCGCTTTTGGGCGAAGGGCAGATCGGCGGAGATGACCAGAATCACCGTATCGGGATGCGCCTTGGCGTGATCGTTGAATTTGCGGGTGGACAGGGCGCACACCGAGGTATCGAGGCTGGGGACGATGTTCAGCAGTTTTTTCTTGCCAGCGAAATCGGCCAGGGTCAGGTCTTTCAGGTCGTTGGCGACCAGTTTGAGATCAGGGGCGGGTTGACCGACGGCGGGGAGATCGCCATTGGTGTTGATGGGGTTGCCTTTAAAAGTGAGTTTGGCCATAGGAAAGTCCTTATGATGGGTTGGCGGGAAGTACATAGCAAAGGTTGAAGAACCATTATTCCTTCAAACGACTCCCGCCAACGCTTCGGCGTACCGCTGCAAATCCGCCGCATTGCGGGTTTCTGTGGCGCAGACCAACAGAGCATTTCCCAATTCGGGATACTCGCCACTCAAATCGAAGCCGCCGAGAATGCCGCGTTCCAGCAACCCATCCAACACCTCGTTCGCCGGTCGCGGCAACTTCAGCACCGTCTCATGGAACACTGGACGATTAAACGCTTGGCTCACGCCCGGAATCTGCGTTAACGACTCCACCAGCGCCCGGAGGTTGGCGTGACAGGTCGCGGCAACCTGCTCCAGACCGTGTGGACCGAGTAACGACAGATACAACGTCGCCGCCGTGACCATCAGGCCCTGGTTGGTGCAGATATTGGACGTGGCCTTGGAGCGGCGGATGTGTTGCTCGCGGGCCTGCAACGTCAGGGTGAAGCCGGGTTTCCCGTCCAAATCGACGGTGCGTCCCACCAATCGCCCCGGCATCTGCCGCACCAACTCCTGCCGGCAACACAGGAATCCAAAGTAGGGACCGCCCGAAGACAACGGCGCACCCAATGGCTGGCCATCGCCGCAGACAATATCTACCCCGGTCGCACCCCATGCGCCGGGTGGCTGGAGAATGGCCAGCGCCGTGGGGTTAACCACTGCGACCGCCAGCATGTTCTGCCCATGCGCCCAATCGGTCAGCACATCGACGTCCTCCAGCACCCCGAAAAAGTTGGGCTGCGAAATGACCAGCGCCGCGAAATCCTGTCCGGCATACGATGCGAGCGCTTCTTCCGGGGTAAGACCACCCTCTGGATCGTAGGGCAGTTCCACCAACTCAATGTCCTGATTATGGACAATGGCATGGGCGACCCGGCGATAGAAGGGATGCAGAGCGCGGGGAACCAGCACCCGTTTCGATTTGGATTTGCGGTTGGCGCGCACCGCCATGAGCAACGCCTCGGCCAGCGCCGAGGCACCGTCATACAGCGAAGCGTTGGACACGGCCATCCCGGTCAATCCCGCCATCATGCTCTGGTATTCGTAGAGCACTTGCAGGGTGCCTTGACTGGCTTCCGGTTGATAAGGTGTGTAGGCGCTGTAGAATTCGCCGCGCCCGGCGATGTCCCAAACCGCCGCCGGGATAAAGTGTTCGTAAGCGCCCGCACCCAGGAAACAGAGCGGCTGCGGCTCCGCCGCCCGCTCCGTCAACAACCGGCTAACCTGCCCTTCGCTCAACGCCTCGGGCAGGGTGGGCAATTCGCCTACCCGCAACGCGGGTGGGATTTCATCGAACAGCGTATCGAGAGTTGGAACGCCAATGGCGTCCAGCATGGTCCGGACCTCGTCCGGCGTGTGGGGAATAAACGGCATGACCGAAATCGCCTAACCGGCCAGTTTGGCGTTGGTTAACGAGCCTTCTTCCTCTTCGTCCTCATCGATGGCGATGGCTTCATAGGCGACGGCATCCAGCAACCCGTCGAGCGTGGCACTGGTCTTGACGCGCAGAATCCAGCCCTCGCCATAGGGATCTTCATTGATCAGTTCCGGGTTGTCCGCCAGCAATTCGTTCACCTCGACGATCACGCCGTCCACCGGACAGTACACGTCAGAAGCTGCCTTCACCGATTCGACCACTGCACAGCTTTCCGCAGCGGCCACCACCCGACCGACCTCCGGGAGTTCCACAAACACCAGATCGCCCAACAAATGTTGAGCGTGGTCGGTGATGCCCACGGTGACGATGCCATCCTCCTGGGGACGCACCCACTCGTGGGTTTCGGCATAGCGCAGTTCAGCGGGGATGTTGCTACTCATGGTCGGTTCCTCAACAAGGTTGGAGCAGAACGATACGATTGGGAAAAGGGTTCAGTTACCGGGCGATGAAGGGCGGCTTGACCACCCGCGTTGACAGGCGTTTGCCGCGCACCTCGACTTGAGCGTGGTCGCCGACGCCAACGGTCACGCGGGCCAGGGCGATGCCCCGGTTCAAGGTCGGCGAAAATGCGCCGCTGGTGGTCACGCCAATTTCACGGTCACCGTCATACACGGTTTGATGGCTGCGCAGAACGCCGCGATCTTCCAGCATCAGGCCGATGAAGGTCTGCGGCGCGCCTGCGGCTCGTTGCTGCTCCAGCGCGGCGCGACCGATGAAATCACGGTCTGCCGGTTGCCAGGCCACTGTCCAGCCCAACCCGGAAACCAGCGGCGTGGTGGTTTCATCCATATCGCTGCCGTAAAGGCTCATGCCGGCTTCCAGGCGCAGGGTGTCGCGGGCGCCCAAGCCACACGGCGCGACGCCCGCCGCCAGCAGCCGATCCCATAAAGCGGACGCTTCAGCAACCGGCGGCAGGATTTCCACGCCATCCTCGCCGGTATAGCCGGTACGGGCGATGAACAGACCGCCGCTTTCCACCGCATGGAAACGCCGACTGGCACGCACCGCCGCCACCGTTCTGGCGTCTAGCACCGCATCCAGTTTCGCCAGCGCCTCCGGCCCCTGCACCGCCAGCATGGCCAGATCGTCACGTTCCTGCCAAGCCGCGTTAAAGCGTTCGGCGATGGGTGTGATCCAGGCCAAATCTTTATCGCGGGTGGCGGCATTCAGCACCAGCCGATAACCCGCGTCTCCCCGGTCGTAAACGATCAGGTCGTCGATGACTCCACCGGCTTCATTCAGCAGGCAGGTATATAGTGCTTTGCCGGGGTAGAGTCGGGCGACGTCATTGGCCAGCAGATAGCGCAGCAGGGCGCAAGTCGCGGCGGGATCGGGAAAATCAACGATGGTCATGTGCGACACATCGAACAGGCCGACGGCGTTACGGACCTGGTGGTGTTCCTGAAGCTGTGAGCCGTAGTGCAGCGGCATGTCCCAGCCGCCGAAATCCACCATCTTGGCTCCCAGAGCAAGGTGGCGGGCATACAGGGGAGTGTGCTTAGCCATGCAGAGAAATTCCGGTGCGATGGAACTACTCAGTTAATCCTTGAGCAGTTCCTTAAAATTAGAACTGATTGGTGATCATTGCGCTACAGAATCGCTGTCTTCACCGCCATGTCACCACTTCGTCCAGTCGGCGGCGGGAGCTGGATTCCGGCAATTCCGCCGGATAGCCCAGACTGAGCAGCGCCAGCGGCGTCAGTCCCGGCTCCAGTTTCAGGATTTCCCGCACCGGGCCTTCCTCGAAATACCCAACCCAGGTAGACCCCATGCCAGCGGCGACGATGGCCAGTTGCGCGTAGGCGGCGGCGATAGTGGCATCTTGCAGCGCATAGAGGTTGGCGCCGCGTTCACCGAAAATGCTGGCGGAACGGGCCGGGTCAGCACAGAACACCAGACAGACCGGTGCTTCGGCGATGAAGGTTTGCTCATGGGCGGCATGGACCAGCGCCCGCCGTTCCTCCGGGTCGCGCACGACGAAGATGCGATAGGCTTGCAAATCCCCCGCTGAGGGCGCGGCGCAGGCCATTTCCAGAATCGCGTGCAGCTTTTCCGGTTCGACCGACATATCCGGCTGGTATTTGCGGATGGAGTGACGATGGCGGACAGTTTCAAAAAAATCCCACATGGCGCAGCCCTCGGGGTGATGGAGTCGTGAAGAGGGGTTAAACCATTGAATATCTTTTTTCTCCCCTAACCGCTCTCCCACAAGCCGGCCAGGGGAGCCAATGCTTGGCTTAACCCGCGCCTTTAACCAGTGCATTCAGCTTTGGCAGTTCGGGAGATTGCGGGTAGTTGCGCTCCAGCACCCGCAGGCTGTCGGCGGCCAGTTTCGGCATGTTCATCTTGACATAAGCCTGAGTCATGATGCTCAAGGCCCGTTCCGTGGCGACAGTGCGGGCGTAGGTTTCCAGCACATACTTGGCGCGGTTGGCTGCTGCGACGTAAGCACCTCGCCGCAGGTAATAATCGGCGACGTTGACTTCGTAGGTGGCCAGACTGTTGTGCAGGAAGAGGATACGCTGGCGGGCATCCTCGGCGTATTTGCTGTTGGGGAATTTTTGCACCAGTTCGGAAAAGTCGTTGTAGGACTGCCGGGCGGTGTTGGTATCGGTCTTGGCGCGGTCGACCGGCGCCAGTCGGTCAAACAGGGTGTTGCTGCGCTGGAAGTTCACCAACCCTTTCATGTAATAGGCATAATCGACATAGGGATGCCGGGGGTTGGCCTTGATGAAGCGATCAGCGGCGGCGATGGCGGCGTCGGGTTCGCCGTCCCGATACTGGGCATAGATGGTGTCGATCTGGGCTTGCTGGGCATAGCGGCCAAACGGGTAACGGGCCTGAATCTTGTCCAGATACTCGATGGCGGTCTGGTAGTTGCCCTCATTCATGGCTTCCCGGGCTTCGCTGTACAGGCGCTGGACCGACCAGCCCTGGGTTTCGTCGATTTTTTCCGGGAGTAACGAGCAGCCGGTGAGCAATACAGCCGCAAGCAGGCCGGTCAATAACAGTTTCAGGGTATGGCGCATAGAAAATGACATGGAGCGAGGGTGGTCGGAAGTAGAATGCATCATGAAAACCAGTATAACGCCCGAACTGCTAAAAACCATCATGACTGAACGGATTGCCTGCGCGATCCCTGCCGCTTGCGCCGGAATGCGCCTCGATCAGGCGTTGGCGGAATTATTGCCCCACTATTCCCGCAGTCGCCTGCAACAGTGGCTCAAGGCCGGCCAGTTGCGGGTGGAAGGGGCGATTCGCCGACCCCGCGATCCAGTCGCTGGCGGCGAGATCGTCAGTGGCGAACTGACGCTGGCTGTCGAAACCACGGCGGCGGCGCAGGACATTCCGCTGACCGTGCTTTACCAGGACGCCGATTTGCTGGTCATCAACAAGCCTGCCGGGCTGGTGGCGCATCCGGCCGCCGGCAACCACGATGGCACTTTGGTCAACGCCCTGCTGCATCATGCGCCGGAACTGGCGGCATTGCCGCGCGCCGGGCTGGTGCATCGCCTGGACAAGGACACCACCGGGTTGCTGGTGGTGGCGCGCAATCTACGGGCGCATACCGCGCTGGTCGAGCAGTTGCAGGCCCGGGCGATTGAACGGGAATATCTGGCGGTGGTCACCGGCGTTCCCGTAGCGGGCGGCACGGTGGACGCGCCCATGGGCCGGCATCCGGTGGATCGGCAGCGCATGGCGGTCACGCCGGGTGGTAAACCGGCAGTCACGCACTACCGGGTGCTACGCCGGTTCCGCGCCCATGCCCTGTTGCGAGTGAAACTGGAAACTGGGCGCACCCATCAAATTCGCGTCCACATGGCTCATAACCGTCTGCCGCTACTCGGTGATCCGGTGTATGGCGGACGGCCACGGGTTCCACCGGGCGCGTCGCCGCGTTGCCTCGAAACGATCCAGCAGTTCCGTCGTCAGGCGCTGCACGCTGAACGGCTGGCGCTGACGCATCCGGTCACTGGTGAACGGCGGGAATGGCAGGCGGAACTGCCGACGGATTTAGCGGAGTTGATCGCGGCGTTAGCCGAAGATGCGGAGAGTTCATCATGAGTGAGCAGCGCCCTGAACATTTCATCATCCCGGACTGGCCGGCGCCAGTGACGGTGCGAGCGGTGAGTACCACCCGGTATGGCGGGATCAGTCCGCCACCCTATGCCAGCTTCAATCTGGCGGAACATGTCGGTGATGATCCCGCTCATATTGCTGAAAATCGCCGACGCCTGGCGGCCATGGCGGGCTTCCCCATCGAACCGGCCTGGCTGAAACAGGTTCATGGAACCACGGTCGTTGACGCCGAAACCGCGTTGACGCCGGTTGCCGCTGACGCCGCCTTCACGCGAAGGCCGGGCCGGCCCTGCGTCGTGATGACGGCGGATTGTCTGCCGGTGCTGTTCTGCGACCGGGCTGGTACGGTGGTCGCGGCGGCTCATGCCGGCTGGCGCGGACTGGCTGGCGGGGTGATTGCGGCAACGGTGGCCCGGATGGGCGTGCGACCGGCGGAATTGCTGGCCTGGCTGGGGCCGGCCATCGGTCCCGACGCTTTCGAGGTCGGAGAAGAGGTGCTCGCCGCCTTTCTGGCGCTGGATGCCGGCAATGCCGGCTGCTTTCGGCCCTCTCCCGCCGGCTGCTGGCTGGCGGATTTGTATGAACTGGCACGGCGGCAGTTGCGCGGCTTGGGGATCGCCGCGATTTACGGTGGGGACTATTGCACGTTCAGCGAACCGGAACGGTTTTTTTCCTACCGCCGTGAGAACCGCACCGGGCGGATGGCGACGTTGATTTGGCTGGAGTGAGCAGTAAACCATTTTGTTTGATGGCCGAGGAGGAGTTCGTAGGATGCGGTGACGAAGGAACCGCATCCATCGCGAACGATACGGTTTGCCCCTCACCGCATCCTGCGGCCCTGCCTTCCCCTCATTCGAGCGGGGGACTATGATTGGACATCGCCTAAGCAAAACCAGGTTTCACCATGACCCAGCACCTTAGAGCCATCTACGAAGGCGGCGTATTTCGCCCGCTGGAGCCTGTGCAGTTCGCCGAGCATCAAGAGGTAACCTTGCTGCTGGAAACACCCGATGAACCACGGCCGTGCGCCGATACGGATAAACCCATCTGGGAGTTTGCGGCGGAACTGGTGCGCGACATCCCCGAGGACGTGTTGAACGCCCTCCCCACCGACGGCGCCGCGCAGCACAACCACTACCTTTACGGCGCCGCTAAACGACCGTGATGCAGACCGTCTTCGCCGACACCTTTTATTGGATCGCCCTGCTCAATCCAAACGATCAGGCGCATGCTCGCGTGGCTACCGTCAGCAAAGACTTGATATCAGTTCGGATCGTGACAACCGACGAGGTGCTGACTGAATTTCTCAATTACTTCGCCGAGCGCGGACCCTTCCTTCGCAGGGCGGCTGCCCGCTTGGTGGAGCGGATGCACTCCGACCGGAACATTCAGATCGTCCCGCAAACCCGCGAGGGCTTTCTTTCCGGTTACCGCCTCTACCGAGCGCGCCCGGACAAAGGCTACAGCCTAACCGACTGCATTTCGATGGAGGTCATGCGCCGGGAAGGATTGAGTGACGTGCTGACGAACGATGCCCACTTTGCACAAGAAGGGTTCGTGTGCGCGTTGCGCGGCTAAGGGTAAGCAGAGAAACCTCTGGTCGTGGATTGTGGTCCTTCAACTTCCACTCGTGCGCGAGCGGTCGATTGCGGCGCGGGGAATGGTGAGGGGGAAAACCAAAAAAGCCCGTGCGGGGCGGGCTTTCTGGAGTGCGGGCGCGCTCAGCGTATACGGATGAAGGCGTCCGAAACGGCGCCCGGTAGCATCATGGCGATAATAGCGATACCGCAGCAGCAGTAGGGTACGCACTGCGTACCCTACTCGACTGCAATTGCGGCGGGTTACGCTGCGCTAACCCGCCCTACGCGCTACAGGACTCGCTTACGCCGCAGCGACGCAAGAAGCATGCCCGCCAAACCGATGCTCAAAAGCATCAGGATTCCGGGTTCGGGTACGCTCGGAGGGGGAGTGACGTCGCCCGGCTGGTTCGACGCAGCAACTATGAAATTGTCCATCGTCGCATAACCGCCGGATAACAGGTCAATCTGCAGCGTGACCTTGCCATTGGACGAACTCGAAGCGTCGAGCGGAGCCAGCAGCGTGGTCCAATTCAATGTGAAGTTGTTGGTGGAATCTGCACCCGACAGATCGGAAAACGACAACAATGTGCCGTTGCCCTGGAGATTAGCTGCCCCGGTCGGGTTGTCGAACAGGCGGAAACGAAAACTCGGCGCCCCATTCGCGGCTGGTCCGTTGGGGCCTTCGACACCGAGGCGGGAGACATCGAGTTGGAAATTGAGAAAGTCGTTGGCTCCCACGTCGAAACTCAAGCCAAGCAGGTCATTCTGAAGTGTGGACAGCATGCCAAGGCTGTAGTCGTCGCCTTGCCCGGTCGGATCGACATAGCCCGTCCCAAAAGCGGTGCCGCCAGTAAGGTGGATGGTCTCCACCGTAAATGCCTGCGAGAAGGTGAAGCCAACCGGTTGGTTAGCGTAAAGAGTATTAACCGACTGCTGAGATAGATCCTTGTAGACAGAGCTTTGGACGAACCCGACGGGGTTCTCAAAGTTCTGGGTGTAAAGAATGGTCGCAGCATGGCTAGTCGAGCCGAGGGCGCCGATAAAGAGAACTGTGGCTAACAGGAAAAGTTTTGTTGCGTTCACCGCTTATCTCCGGATTCTCCAGATTATTGAAGTTCACTGCATACATATGCCATCGTATTGGCGCCTAACGGGGCGGCGGATAAGCCGCGAAGGGCGGGAAAGCCGCAGGCTTTTCCGCCCGAAGTCGGCTTGATCCGCTGGTTGTGCGGCGCGAAGCGCCAAACAACCGGCGGATGTTTATCCGCCGCCCCGTTGAGTCAATTCCAATTGAGGTATGAGTCTGAACGAGGCGAGAGTTGATCTATCAAGCAGCCACCTTGGATCGGTTGTGGATGGACAGGAAGAGTTGTTGTTTAGCTTGCTGGAGCTGTTCAGCAGCCTCGTTGAAGGCGTTTGGACTCTATATTCTAGTGAATCCAGGGTGATACCCCTTCAGACTCATACCATGTTGGAAAAGACTGTCGCGGGCGCGAAGCGTCCGCGACAACAAGTAATTAACTGGTTCCGCATATCCTGCGCCATGGCAAGATATGCGAACATAGCCTTGCCCATTTTAAGAAGCAATTAAAATGCCATAATAATATATATATCAATATGTTAGTTTTTATGATCTAAAAATCCATAGTAATTGTGTAAGATTTCCTGACAACCTATTAAAGCTATCCAATAAATATCAATAACTTAAATTTCATAACCCAATATTGACGAAAAGCAATTGTGTAAAATTTCCTGACAATTTTGTATGAATCACGTTGGATTAGAAAAATGCTTATTTTTTAAGGTATTTTTTATGAGTCAAAAAACTCGAAAAAATACTTCCTGATGGCTTTACTGCTCTGGGACTTTGAAAGACGGCGGAAAGTTGTCAGGAATTTTTACAGTTCTTGCAGAGCTTGAAAGCGCCAGTACGCAGGTTATGGGTGGCAACCGTTTGCTTAATTTTCATCAAATTGTCGGCGTCCTTGTGGATCAGGCTCGACACCCGGTGGATTCGCCTGCTCCTGTAAAGTCTGACGACTATCGACGAAGCGGGCGGCAATCGCTCGGAATTCCTCGGCGATCTCCAGAAAGGCGTCCACCACATCCGGGTCAAAGTGCGTACCCCGGCCTTCACGCAGGATCGCCACTGTCTGTTCATGCGGCATCCCTTCCTTGTAAATCCGCTGGCTGATCAGCGCATCGTAGACGTCCGCCACCGCCATCAACCGCGCGGAAATCGGAATGTCATCGCCGGACAGCCCTTCTGGATAGCCGCTGCCATCCCACTTCTCCTGGTGGGAATAGGCAATCTCGCGGGCGATGCGCAAAAAGGAGTGCGGCAAATCCAGATGCTTCTCCGCTACCAGAATCGCGTCCCGCCCCAGCGTGGTGTGCGTCTTCATGACCTCGAATTCTTCCGGGGTAAACTGCGCCGGTTTCAGCAGAATCCGGTCGGGAATGCCCACTTTGCCGATGTCGTGCAACGGCGCCGATTTAAACAGCCAGTCAATAGTCTCGTCTGTCAGGAACTGCGCGAAGCGGGGATGGGTTTGCAGCTTTTTCGCCAGCGCCCGGATATAGTGCTGGGTGCGGCGAATATGGTTGCCGGTCTCGTTATCCCGGGTTTCCGCCAGCGAGGCCATGGCCAGAATCGTTACATCCTGAATTGCGACCACCTCCCGAGTGCGGCGGCGTACCTCTTCCTCAAGATAGGTGTTGCGGTCCTTGAGAAACTGCTGGGCGTTTTTTAAAGTGAGATGGGTTTCCACCCGGGCCAGTACGACCGGCGGGCTGATCGGCTTGGTAATGTAATCCACCGCACCCAGCTTCAGGCCCTTCTCTTCGTCCTCCACCTGCGCCCTGGCAGTGAGAAAGATGACCGGAATACCCGCAGTCCGGGGATCCGCCTTGAGCCGTTCGCAAACTTCATAGCCGTCCATCCCCGGCATCATGATATCGAGCAGGATCAAATCCGGCGGCGGCTCCATCGCCGCGATCTTCAGGGCGCGTTCGCCGTAGGTGGCGACCTTGATCCGGTAGCGGTTTTTGAGCAGGCTACTCAGCAGAGTAATGTTATCCGGCGTGTCATCCACAATCAGGAGGGTTTGTCGTTCGGCGAAATCGGGGGTGTTGTTCATGGCCGGGATACCTCTTTAGTGTGATTCATGCGCTTTCCTGGATTGAATCACCGTCTGCAACCTTTGCAGAGCCTCTTCAAAATGATAGTCAGTGGTGGCTTTCTCGATGGCCAGAAATGGCTCGATCGGCAAGTTTTCCGCCAGAATCGCCCGATGAGTGGCCAGATAATCGGCAGCTTCGGCGTCGTCATTACTCAGCAGTACTTCCAGACGGGTCAGAACCGGCTCCAGCTTGTCCCAACTGACCGCCAAAGTCGCCGGCGGGGCGGTAGCCAGCGCAACCCGCAAGCCGGTCGTCAAAGCCTCCAGCGCTTCACTAACTTGCGCCAGCAAGGGTTCAAGCACTGCGCTATCGGCGTTTTGTCGCAGCGCCTGCTCCAGTTCGGCGGCCAGTTGCTGAAGTGCAGTCGCGCCAATATTGCCCGACACGCCTTGCAGGGTGTGCGCCAGCCGTTCCGCGGTTACCCAGTCGACGTCGGCCAGCGTGGCCCGGATTTGCGTCACCACCTCAGCCTGGCCGGATACATACTTGCCCAGCAACTCCCGATACAACCGGCGGTTGCCCGCTACCCGGCGCAGACCATTGGCAGTATCAAGATCCGGTAGCTGGGGTAGCTCCAGCGCATCGCTGGAGCGCACCGGGACCACCCGTCGCCGACGCAACGTGGGTGTCCCCGATTTAGACGGGAGCCATCGCCGGAGCGTATGAAACAGCGCCTCAGGTTCAATCGGCTTGGCGATATGGTCATTCATCCCGGCCTCCAGGCAGTGCTGCCGCTCCTCAAGCAGGGCGTGAGCTGTCATGGCGATGATCGGCAAACTCGCAAACCGGGGATCGGCCCGAATCTGGCGAGTCGCACCAAAGCCATCCATCTCCGGCATCTGCAAATCCATCAACACACCGTCGAAGGGTTCACCCTCCAGGCTGGCCCACAGTTGCGCCACTGCCTCCTGACCGTTGTTAGCCACCGCCACCCGTGCGCCGGCCAACTCCAGGAGTTCAACGGCAATTTGTTGATTCACTTCATTGTCCTCGGCCAGCAGCAACCGCAGCCCATCCAATCGCGTCTGTGGTTCCTCATGCCGGGCGCGATAATGTTCCTGGGCCTCGCCGTTCGCTGGTGGGAACAGATTCATCAAGGTGTCCAGTAACAGCGAGTAGCTGATCGGCTTGATCAGAAAGCCATCTACCCCGACCACTTCGGCATGGGCGCACACTTCTTCACGCCCGAAAGCGGTCACCATCACCATGCGGGGCGTTGCCGTCAGGGTTTCGTCGTGCTTGATCCGCTGAGTGGCTTCGATACCGTCCATGCCGGGCATTTTCCAGTCGATGAACACAATCCGGTAGGGATCCACCGGGTCTGCGGTCCGCACCTCGGCGATTGCTTCCGGGCCTGAAGTTACGGTGTTGACCCGCAAGGTGAGGGATGCCAACGCTTCCTGGAGAATGTCGCGGGCAGCTACATTATCGTCCACCACCAGAGCGTGCAGTCCGTTCAAAATGGTCGGCAACACCGGTCGCCACAACCGGGGTTCGTCGCCGACACCCAACCAGACGGTAAAATAGAAAGTGCTGCCGACGCCCAGGGTCGATTCTACCCAGATGGTGCCGCCCATCAGTTCCACCAACTGCCTGGAAATGGTCAAACCCAAGCCGGTGCCGCCGTACTTGCGGGTGGTGGAGCCATCGGCCTGGGTAAAAGCCTGGAACATGCGCCCGCGTTGCTCCTCCGTCATGCCGATCCCGGTATCGCCCACCGCGAATTGCAGCATGACCTTGTCGTCGGTGCGTTCTCGCTCCTGCACATCGACAATGATCTGACCTCGCTCAGTAAATTTAACGGCGTTGTTAATCAAATTGACCAGAATTTGTCCCAGCCGCAACGGGTCGCCGATCAGATGCTGGGGTAGGTTAATCGGTTCATGAAACAGCAGCTCCAGCCCTTTGTCATGGGCTTTCTGGCTGATCAGGGTCGAGAGGCTGTTGAGGACGTCATCGAAGCGAAAATCAATCTGCTCCATGTCCAGTTTGCCCGCCTCGATCTTGGAGAAATCAAGGATGTCATTGATGATGCTCAGGAGCGAGTTGCCCGCCTCGTGAATCTTTTGCACATAGTCACGTTGTTTAGCGGTCAACTCGGTTTTCAGCGCCAGATGCGCCATACCAATAATGGCGTTCATCGGCGTGCGAATTTCATGCGACATATTGGCGAGAAAGGCGCTCTTGGCGCGCGTCGCTTCCTCGGCCCGCTGTTTTTCCCCCGCCAGTTCCAAGGTGCGTTCCGCCACCTTGCGCTCCAGTTCGGTATTAACCTGCTGCCAGTCACAGCGATTAGCTAGCAGCATTTGCCGCATGTGTTCCTGGGCCGCGGCCAACGTGTCCATTTCCCGCCAAGAGGGCGGCAGCGCCACCGGCTGTTCCAGTTCCATGCGGCCCATCCGTTCGCTGTTGAGGACCAGCCTCTCCAGCGGCCGGATCACCTGCCGGGCGAAGCGCGCCGCGACAAAAAACGCCAGTGACAGTACGCCGATGAACAGGATGAAGAAAATCAGGCTGTCGCGTGCACTCAGTGGAATAAAATCGCCACGCGGCGCGATAACGACAATGGTCAGTTGCTGGTTGTGCAAAACCACCGGCAGGAAATGACCGACCCAATTTTCACCATCGGCCCGGAAGAACAGCACCTGATTGATCGGCTTGTTGGTCTTACCCCATTGTTCGATCCCTTTGGCTAGTGGGGTAAAGCCGTTTTCAGTCGCCGTTTTCAGGACGCTGGCGTTGATATCGGCATCCGTCTGCAGCCGGGGATGGCGCGGCAGACCCAGCAGTCGGCCATCGGCCAGCATGATCGCGATTCGGCCGTTGGGGCTGATTTCCATATCACGGGTGAACTGGGACAAGTCCAGCAGTTTCACGTCCAGAGCAATCACGTAAAGGTGCTCGTTAGCTCCATCGAGCCAGTGCGTCGAAGCCGTCATGCCGGGTTCTTGGGTAGTGGAAAACGGGTAGGGGTCGCTCCAGTACAGCTCTTTCTCCTGTTGCAGGCGCAGCGCGCCCTGATACCAAGCTTGGCGGCGGGGGTCGTAATCACTGGCGCGCCATTCTTCGCCGAGTAGCGTGTAGTTCTCGCTCCATTTGCGCCAGTATTGCTGGTTACGCCACCGTTCCCCATCGGTAATTCGGTTGTGCCACTCGCCATTGGGCATTTTCAGCAGCAGAAATTCTCGACCACTGTCTTCAGCGAGCAACAGGGAGGAAATGCGCGGGTGTCTGGCCAGGATGGGAATAAACAGGCGATTAAAACGCCCCAGGTCATCGATGGTGAAGGTGTGATTGCGGCCCCATTCCTGAGCGTCATAGGCGATCTGGTCGACCTGGCTAAACAGCGCTTCGACTTGCGCCCGGATCACATGCGCGCCCTTATGCAGGGCGCTGGCGGCCAGTTCGTCGACCATCCGCGAGAACACCATAAAATAGGCGGCGATGGCAAAGACCAGAATGGCCAGGCTGACCAGCGACCAAGTTTGCCAAATCAGATCGCGGCGCAGGCTCTGGCCATGTTGCAGTTTGGCTTCAGCGAGGATCGGGGCATCGTTCATGGGCAGCATCCGAGTTCAGGGATTAGGGTCCGGCGCTTGGCGTCGGATTCAAGCAGCCCAGGCCGCTTGAAAAAAATCCAGCTCGCACTGCATGGCGTAGCGATAAACATGCGCGGCCATCGCAGCGTCTGGCGCGCAGCGATCCAGCAACCGTTCCAGCCGCACGGCCAACGATGCGAAATCAGCGCTGCTGTAGGTGCCAATCCATGCGCGGTAGGAATGCGTCCGGTTTTGCTGGCGGGCCAGTTGCTGACCCAGAAAAGCATACAGCCTCATGCAGGGGGTCATAGCGGCCAGAGTGACGCCGGTTTCACCACTCCAGGCGGTGGCCAGCAGGAAATCGGTATAGCGGCGAGTCGTCGGGTCGGGCGTCACCGTGGACAAATCCAGTCCCCAGGCTTGCGCCACCCCTTGATGCAGTTCCAATTCCTGGAGAACTCCACCCGCTAACTCATGCAGTTCGCGGAAACCGGCCCAGTCCGGGGCCTTGGCGGCGGCGATCACATAAGCGCGGGCGAAGGCTTGCAGGTAGAACGCATCCTGGCCGATGTAGCCGGCGAAGCGCGGACGGGGTAACGAGCCGTCGCCGATACCTTGCACAAAGGGATGCGCGAGGCAGGCTTGAGCCAAATCAGCATTGTCGCGCCAGAGGTCATCAGCGAGGGGCATGATGGCTATTCCTTTGTCAGATCGGGGTGATGCCGATATTATGGCGAACCTGCTTCGTCAGTGAACTACTCTTCTGGATTTTCCGCCGCCTTTCGCGCAGACGCCCATCATGACCGATTCCTCCCGTCCCCTGGGGTTCGCCACCCGCACCGTTCACGCCGGGCAGATGCCCGATCCGAGTACCGGCGCGGTGGTAACGCCGATTTACGCAACCTCGACTTATGTGCAGTCCAGTCCGGGCGTGCATCAGGGTTTTGAATACTCGCGCAGCCAGAATCCCACCCGCTTCGCCTATGAACGCTGCATGGCCGATCTGGAGGGCGGCGATGCGGGATTTGCCTTCGCTTCCGGTCTGGCTGCGAGTTCAACGGTGCTGGAACTGTTGGACAGCGGTGATCACGTCGTGGCGCTGGATGATTTGTATGGCGGCACCCGGCGGTTATTCGAACAAGTGCGGCGGCGCAGCGCCGGGCTGAGCTTCTCCTATTCCGACCTGCGCGACCGGGCGACGCTGGAAGCGGTGTTGACCCCGAAGACCCGGATGATCTGGGTCGAAACGCCCAGTAATCCGCTGTTGCGGCTGGTCGATTTGGCGATGGTCGCGGATGTGGCCCGTCAGCGCGGCATTTTAACCGTGGCGGATAACACCTTTGCCACACCTTGGGCACAGCGGCCGCTGGAATTCGGCTTCGATATTGTGGCGCATTCCGCGACCAAGTATCTGAATGGCCATTCCGATATCATTAGCGGGGTTGTCGTGTGCCGGGGTCGAGAACTGGCTGAACGGTTGGGTTATCTGCAAAACGCCATCGGCGCCATCGCCAGTCCTTTCGACAGCTTCCTGGCCTTGCGCGGGTTGAAGACCCTGGCCTTGCGCATGGAACGGCATAGCGATAATGCGCTACATCTGGCGACTTGGCTGGAGGCGCATCCGCAGATAGAACGGGTGATTTATCCCGGCTTGCCCAGTCATCCTCAGCATGAACTGGCCCGGCGGCAAATGAGCAACGGCTTTGGCGGCATGATCGGCGTGGTGCTGCGCGGTGATTTGGCTAAAGTGACCCGGTTCCTGACCCGTTGCCGGGTATTTACGCTGGCAGAGAGTTTAGGCGGCGTGGAGAGTTTGATCGAACATCCGGCGATCATGACCCACGCCTCGGTGCCGCCCGAGGTGCGCCGAGAACTGGGGATTGATGATGGGCTGGTACGATTGTCGGTGGGGATTGAGGATGTGGGTGATTTGGTCGCCGATTTGGCGCAAGCGTTGGAATAAGGCTGGCATGTAAATCGCAATATCCAACTCAGCAGCAGTAAATCTGCGAAAGGCAAAACTACTGAAAGGTAGTGACGCAAAGTTACCGGTCTAAGGGGCCTTGCCCTATGACAGCGGAACCGCCAGAGAGAGCGCCCTGAAGCGCACCGGCTTTTCCCTGATTCATGGCATGGTCATGGACCGCACACATTCAAGGTGCGATATCATGGCTTATCAATTTCATGTCGTTTCCACTCCGGCTCTCGCCGGTTCATGGTGGTCTGCCCAGCGGACTTTATTGACCCGCTGTCGGCCCACGCTGATCGCTCTGGCCTTGGCTGTCGCCGGCTTGCCTGCGGTCGCCGCCGAATCCAGTCCCGAACTTTTCCTGCCGGAAGCCACCGGCCACCAGGCACTGCAAGCCGATCAGGCTGGCCGCGAAGCGATTCGGTTCAACCGGGCGCTCAATCGTCTGCCGCAGGGCAGCACAGCGCAGTTTTCTCTGCCGCGTGGCGTCAGTTATGAATTGATCTTTGACCACAGCATCGACCATCCCAGCGGTAATGTGACGTGGATTGGTCATCTTAAGGACTATGGCGACGATTACCGGGCGGTCATCACTTCAGGAGAGGGCGGCGTTTCAGGCCGCGTCCTGACTCCGGAAGGCGAATTTCTGGTCGAAACCGACGCTGACGGCGAATGGCTGATTGACACGCAGGCGGCGGGTTGGGCGCCGGCAGAATCAGCGATGGACGATGCTCTGATTCCGGTGCCGAAAGAGCTGATTCACAAGCGCCTCCCGGACGCTGGGCCGGGAACCGCACCGGACGAGGAGCCGTCAACCGGCGAAACAGTCAAGAAAGCCCCCTTGAGCAATCAGCTTGATCCGGGCGACCAGGCTGCCACGACCGCTGACACGACGCTCGCCACGATTGACGTCATGATTCTCTACACGCCCGGCTTGGCCACTCGGTTGGGTACTGGACTCTCGGCTCGGCTGGATCAACTGGTGGCCTTGTCTAACCAGGCTTATCGCGACAGCGGCATCTACATCAACCTGCGAATGGTTTACCGCCAGCAGGTGAGCTACAGCGATGCGACGACTAATGACGCTGCGCTGAACGCTCTGACCAATGGCAGCGACCCCGCCTTGGCCAACGTCGCCAGTTTGCGCAATACCTATGGAGCCGATCTGGTGTCGCTGATCCGGCCCTTCAACATGAATGCGTCCGGTGGCAGTTGCGGCGTCGCCTGGGTCGGCGGTTACGGTGGGCAGCCGATTTCGGGATATGCCAATTATGGTTATTCGGTGATCAGCGACGGCGTGGATGTCAACGGCTCCAACTACTACTGCCTCGATCTGTCCTTTACCCACGAACTCGGCCATAACATGGGCAGTATGCACGAACGCGCCAATGCGGGCGGTGGTTCAGGCGCTTATCCCTATTCCTACGGTTATGGAGTGAGCGGCACGTTTGGGACGGTGATGAGCTATATCAATCCTCGAATCGCCAAATTTTCCAATCCAGCAATCACCTGCGCCAATGGCATTGCTTGCGGAGTGAGCGAAACCGCGTCGAATGCAGCGAACAATGCATTGTCGTTGAATAATACCCGGATAGCGGTCGCCAACTTCCGCACTGCCCAACTAACAACGCCTCCCCCCCCGACGACCACCTATGCGTTGACGGTTACCAAATCCGGCAGCGGTACAGTGACCAGCACTCCGGCGGGGATCAATTGCGGAACGGATTGCAGCGAACCCTTTGCCAGCGGCGCGAGCGTGAGTTTGACAGCGACTCCGGCCAGCGGCTATGTCTTCAGCGGCTGGAGCGGATCTTGCGCCGGGACCGCCACTACCTGCACCGTAGCGATGAACGCGGCCCAAAGCGTGACCGCGACCTTCAAAGCGCAAGCCGCCAGCACCTACACGTTGAAAGTGGTCCGTACCGGCAGTGGCACAGTGACCAGCAGCCCGGCAGGCATCAACTGCGGGACAGATTGCAGTGAGGTCTATCCCAGCGGCACGAGCGTGACCCTACAGGCAGCTCCGGCTACTGGCTACACTTTTGGGGGAATGAGCAGCAGTTGCGCCGGTAGTGTCTGCACAACTTACGTTACGTTCAGACGCCGCTGAGTTCTGATCGCGACCGGAGAAGCGCCCCCTTGAATTCCCACAAATGACTACCATTTTGTAGGGAAATCGTATCATCAAGAGGGTAGCCACCCATGCGTATGGACAAACTGACCAACAAGTTTCAACTGGCCCTGAGCGACGCCCAAAGCCTGGCGGTGGGCCGTGATCATCAATTTATCGAACCAGCGCATGTGATGGCAGCCCTGCTCGATCAGGAAGGCGGCACAGTGCGGCCACTACTCGCTCAGGCCGATGTCAACCTCAAGCTGCTGCGTTCGCAACTGAATGAAGCATTGGATCGCTTGCCGCAAGTCACCGGGACCGGCGGTGACGTGCAAATTTCCAATGCACTGTCGCGCTTGCTGAACCTGACCGACAAGCTCGCCCAGCAACGCAAGGACGCCTATATCAGCTCCGAACTGTTCGTGCTGGCGGCGCTGGAAGACAAAAGCGAACTGGGCGCGCTGCTGCACCGGGTCGGCGCGACCAAGAGTCTGATCGAGCGGGGCATCGACGCCCTGCGCGGCGGCCAGAAAGTCGATGATCAGAACGCCGAAGATCAGCGGCAAGCCTTGGAGAAGTACACCATCGACCTGACTGAACGGGCCGAGCAGGGCAAGCTTGATCCGGTCATTGGCCGCGATGATGAAATCCGCCGCACAATTCAAGTCTTGCAACGGCGCACCAAAAACAATCCGGTTCTCATCGGCGAGCCGGGCGTAGGTAAAACCGCGATTGTCGAGGGTCTGGCCCAGCGCATCATTAACGGCGAAGTGCCGGAAGGGTTGAAAAGCAAACGGGTGCTGGCCCTGGACATGGGCGCGCTGATCGCCGGAGCCAAGTTTCGCGGCGAATTCGAGGAACGGCTCAAGGCGGTGCTGAAAGACCTCTCCAGGCAGGAAGGGCAAATCATCCTGTTCATCGACGAATTGCACACCATGGTCGGGGCGGGCAAGGCCGAGGGTTCGATGGATGCCGGTAACATGCTCAAACCGGCGCTGGCGCGGGGCGAATTGCATTGCATCGGCGCGACCACCCTCGATGAGTACCGCAAATATGTCGAGAAGGACGCGGCGCTGGAACGGCGTTTTCAAAAAGTGCTGGTCAATGAACCGAGCGTCGAGGACACCATCGCCATTCTGCGTGGATTGAACGAGCGCTATGAAGTTCATCATGGGGTGGAAATCACCGATCCAGCCATCGTCGCCGCCGCTACACTGTCGCACCGCTACATCACCGACCGCAACCTGCCGGACAAGGCCATCGACCTGGTGGACGAAGCCGGCAGCCGCATCCGCATGGAGATCGACTCCAAGCCGGAGGAAATGGATCGGCTGGAACGGCGGTTGATCCAGCTCAAGATCGAGCGCGAGGCGTTGAAAAAGGAAAGTGACGAAGCGTCCAAGAAGCGGCTGGAATTGCTGGAACAGGAAATCGCCAAGCTGGAGCGTGAGTTCAGCGATCTGGAAGAGGTGTGGAAGGCGGAAAAGCTGGCCCTGCACGGTTCGGCGCAGGTCAAGGAGGAGCTGGAACGGGCGCGGCTGGAACTGGATACGGCGCGGCGTGCGGGTGATTTGGCGCGAATGTCCGAATTAACCTACGGCCGCATCCCGGATTTGGAGCGCCGATTGACCCAGGCGACCGCTGCTGAGGTGGGTCAATTCAAGCTGCTGCGCAACAAGGTCACGGACGAGGAAATTGCTGAAGTTGTCTCCAAATGGACCGGCATTCCCGTCGCCAAGATGCTGGAAGGCGAGCGCGAGAAACTGTTGCGCATGGAAGAGGCGATTCAGCGCCGGGTGGTGGGTCAGGACGATGCGGTTAAGGCAGTGTGCGACGCGATTCGCCGGTCCCGCGCCGGGTTATCCGATCCCCGCCGACCGAATGGCTCCTTCCTGTTCCTCGGCCCGACCGGAGTCGGTAAAACGGAATTGTGCAAAGCGCTGGCGGCGTTTCTGTTCGATACCGAAGAAGCCATGGTGCGGATCGATATGTCGGAGTTCATGGAAAAGCACTCGGTCGCCCGGATGATTGGCGCGCCGCCCGGCTATGTCGGTTACGAGGAAGGCGGTTATCTGACCGAGGCGATCCGGCGGCGGCCCTACAGCGTGATTCTGCTGGATGAAATCGAGAAAGCGCATCAGGACGTGTTCAACGTGCTGTTGCAGGTGCTGGACGACGGGCGGTTGACCGATGGACAGGGGCGGACGGTGGATTTCCGCAATACCGTGATCGTCATGACCTCTAATCTGGGTTCGCAGATGATTCAGGAACTGGCGGCGCAGGATAACTACCCGCTGATGAAGAGCATGGTGATGGCGCAGGTGGCGGATCATTTCCGTCCGGAGTTCATCAACCGCATTGATGAAGTTGCCGTGTTCCATCCGCTGGGCCGGGAGCAGATTCGCGCCATCGCCGATATTCAGATCGGCTATCTGCGGCAACGGCTGGTTGAGCGGCAGATGGGGCTGGACATCACGTCAACAGCGCTGGATCGGTTGGGTGAGGTAGGTTTCGATCCGGTTTATGGGGCGCGGCCATTAAAGCGGGCGATTCAGCAGGAATTGGAAAATCCGCTGGCGCGGCGGATTCTGGCCGGCGAGTTCGGCCCGGGCGATACGGTCACTGTGGATGCCGGGCGCGAGGGGCTGGTGTTCGGGAAGGGTTCCCAGCTTTTAGCCAAAAGTCATTGATTGATAAACCCTGACTGGCGCTCTACGCTGCGCCAGCAGGGTTTTTTATCCTCGTGTAAATTTTCCTGTGATAGCAGCCGGTCATGGGGTAGGCCGGGCTGTTGAATACCTTCCAACTAATTGATAGTTATGATTAGCGCATCGTGTGCCACCTCGACCAAAGTCCCTGATCACAGGAAAATTTACAGGAGGAATTATCTGACACCCAGCTTCGGATTCCTGATTGCGACTACCCTCGCAGCGAATGGGTCCGCCCCAGAGTCCACCAAGCGATACCGCCCAGCAGCAGCCCGCCCAGCAGCAGCGCCCATTGGCTCAGGGTGGGAATGTCAGTCGCGGAACCGACGACCTCCACCGCGCCGATATCCACCGTGCCGTTCTGGATGCGGGGGAAACCACGCTGGTCGGTAGAAACGCCGTTCGGGATTAGGGCGTTGTCGCCAGCGTTGATCGCCGGGCTGTCGGGGACGAGAAGATGGGTCTGAGTCGGCCCGCCGTAGTCGCCCAAGGGAGCGAGAATAGCGCTGATGCCGACCGTTGGAACGATGTCGGTCGGTGTTAATGTGCCTCCCTCCACTCCGGAAATCCCGTTCTCGCCGAACAGGTTGTGGCCTTGGGAGATGAAAACACCGCCAAAGTTGTTGTCAATTTCTATGCGTGTTGGCGCGTTGTTGCCAGTCACTAGGCTATTGCCAAGTGTTAGGGTCCCTCTGTTGGAAATGCCAACTCCGCTGTCTTCAACGGGGACTCCAAAATTACCCGATAGGGTACTGTTGGTGACCGCCAAAGTACCGATATTGGAGTTGAAAATGCCGCCGCCGGAGTTACCCGATAGGCTACTGTTAACGACTGTTAGGGTACCTCGGTTATCAATGCCGCCGCCGGGAAAGCTGGAATTGCCACTTAGGGTGCTATGGGAAACTGTCAGGGTGCCAGTTTCAGAATTAACAATAGCGCCACCACCAAATGATGCCACATTGTTGGATAGGGTACTATCGGTAATTGTTAGTGTGCCCTCGTTGTAGATAGCGCCTCCGACGCCACCACGTTGTGCTGACGACGAATTACTGATCAAAGTACTACTAGTGATTTTCAACGTGCCACTATTGGAAATGGCGCCACCGTAACTGCCAGATGAATTACCGGACAGGATGCTATTGGCAACCGTCAGATTGCCTTGGTTTTTAATACCGCCGCCGTTGTTGCCAACTGGATAGCCAGCAAAACCATCCTTGAGCGTCAGCCCATCAATTGTTACCGTTGCTCCTGGAGCGATGCTTAAAATCCGCAAGGTGAGACGATCACCGCTCACCGCCAGTACATTTGCACTTGGCCCGTTGATGGTGAGGTTACTACTGATAACGAGTTCCCCACTAGTCAGGGTAATCGTGCCGCTCAAGCCGCCTTGGAAGACAATGATGTCGTCGTCCGCCGCCGCGTTGGCGTCGAGGATAGCCTGTCGCAGCGAACCGAGGCCGCTGTCGTTGAAATTGGTGACGGTGAAGGTGGCCGCCCCAGCGGGAAGGCCGAACAAAATCAGCACGAGCCACAGCAGGGGCGGGATGGGTAGATGAGAAAGACGCGCCATCGAAGTACCCTCCCTCATGATTTCTGCCGCGAACAATTTCCCTGTAATTTACGTCACAATTCCGGTTTCTGCCAGCGCCGCCGCTGACGAAAAAAGCGCGAAAAATCAAAACCGCGCCGGCTGGGTTTTCCGCTCCCAGGCCCCGGCTTGCGCCGGGTCGCGCGGCAGGCCCAGTTCGCCGTGCCGATAGGCCCGCGCCAGCCGCCGGGCGGCGTCCGGATGCCAGCAACCACGGTATTTCGGGCCATCCCCGTGGCCTCGGCCACGACGGCAATGCCGCCGTACCCCAAGGCGACGGCTTCAGAACCTGCGCACAAGTACCGCATTCTTTCGTCCATCAGCGGACGCAGTGCTTCAAACTTCTGTCTGACCAAACCGACATCACCCATACGGTAAGCACATCATAAATCCATCTAAACAATCAAATTATCTGACGCCCCGCTGGGGATTCCTGATGGCGACTACCCTCGCAGCAAACGGGACCGCCGGACTTGGGCCAGCAAAGCCATGCCCACCAGCAACCCACCGCCCAACAGCAGCGCCCATTGGCTCAGGGTGGGAATATCGGTCACCATCGGGGTGGCGATGAAACCATAGATGCGGGAGCCATCGTAGTAACCTCCCGCCACTTGGCCGCTATCGTTGATGCTTCTGGCATAGGTGGAAGTGGCCCCCGGAACGTCGAGGGTCGTGAACGTGCCGTTGCTGTAGACGAAACTATGACCTCCATCTGCATTGATGAAATCACCGACCACTTGGCCACTGGCATTGATGCTGGCGGGATGAGTGCCTCGAGCGCCCGGGACATCCAAAGTGGTGAATGTGCCGTTGCTGTACACGAAGCCATGACCTCCTCCATCTGCATCGAGGCCATAACCAGCCACTTGGCCACTGGCATTGATGCTGATGGCATAAGTGATTTGAGCGCCCGGGGCATCCAAGGTGGTGAACGTGCCGTTGCTGTACACGAAACCATGAACACCCAAGCTAGAGAAATAACCCGCCACTTGGCCGCTTGCGTTGATGCTGGTGGGATAGGTTGAAGTGGCACCCGGCGCGTCGAGGGTCGTGAACACGCCGTTGCTGTATATGAAACCATGGCCGCCGGAACTATCAGCATACCTACCCACCACCTGGCCGCTATCGTTGATGCTGGTGGCATTGGTGGCAATGGCACCCGGCGTGTCGATGGTCGTGAACACGCCGTTGCTGTAGCTGTATATGAAACCATGGCCGCCGGAACTATCAGCGAAATATCCCGCCACTTGGCCACTCGCGTTGATGCCCTGGGCTTCGGTGTAAGTGGCGCCCGGCGGGTCGATGGTCGTGAACGTGCCTTTGCTGTATACGAAACCCTGGTCGGGATCGCAAATTTTACAACCGCCGGATCTAACAGCGTAACCTCCCGTCACTTGGCCGCTGTCGTTGATGCTGGTGGGATGGGTTGAAGTGGCGCCGGGTACATCCAAGGTCGTGAAGCTATACGCTGCCGCTGGGGGGTCGGCGACCGCCCCACTGGAAAGGATGAACAGGCTCAAGACGGACCCCAGGAGTGCCCCGGTGAGTGGACGAAGACAATAAGGACGCGCCATCGAAGTACCCTCCCTCATGATTTCTGCTGCGAACTATTTCCCTGTAATTTACGTCACAATTCCGGTTTCCGCCAGCACCGCCGCTGACGAAAAAAGCGCGAAAAATCAAAACCGCGCCGGCTGGGTTTTCCGCTCCCAGGCCCCGGCTTGCGCCGGATCGCGCGGCAAGCCCAGTTCGCCGTGCCGATAGGCCCGCGCCAGCCGCCGGGCGGCGTCCGGGTATCCCCCCGCGCTGGCCCGTCGCAACCAGTGGACGGCCGCCGGTTCGTCGCGGGCGATGCCGCGCCCGTCCGCGTAGGCCAGGGCCACCTGGTACTGCGCCGGGGCGTAACCCCGTTCGGCCAGGCGGTGAAACCACTCGAAGGCCAGTTCGTGTGAAACCGGGACCCCTTCCCCACGTCGAAAGGATTCGGCCAGCCAGTACTGACCCCCGACATCGTCTTGCCGGGCGGCTTTGTCGAACCAATAGACGGCCCGCTGCGGGTTGCGCGGCACGCCCAACCCCAGGCGATACAGCATCCCCAGCCGGAATTGGGACGGCGCGTGGCCGTTTTCGGCCAGCGAAGCCAGCGTCAGGGCGCCCGCGCGGTAGTCGCGGTGAAATAATTGCTGCATCGCGACCCGGTATTGACTCTGCTGTGGATCACAGCCGAGCAGTAGCAACACGCCGAGTAATGCCAGTGATCGGGGAAGGTGGACCATCATACTTCGGGGTCCAGGGGTGCCACCGGCCGCCTGGGACCGGATCGAGCACCGCGTTGCAGCAGTCCACCGAGGATGACCGTGCGGAGAAAAGATCGGTGCAGCAACAGCCAAGCGAGCAGGGGGGCAAACACTGGGAGCACCAGAACCGCCAGTTGCCGGCCCAGCCCCCACAGGTGATACAACCAAAGCGGATCCGGCAAGGCCAAGGCATATTCGGCGGGCGGCGTTTCCGTCAACACGGGCAGGTGGGTTCGATAAAGCGCGATCTGAAACTGCACGTAAAGCAGAACCATCGCAAACGCCACCGGCAGCAAGACTAGAGTGCCGAGCAGCAGCCGGCGAAACAGGCCACGTCCCGGCGTGGCCAGCGTCAACCCCCAGAACAGCGGCAGGATCACGGCCGCACGGTTGAAGGACAACGGCAAAGCCATGAACATCCGGGCCGAGTCGGTCAGCGGCGGCAGCAGGCTTACGATCAGACCTTTATCGCCATCCAGACCAACGCCCAGTACGGTTTCCGGCCACAGCCATGGACTGACGAGGCCAAGCGCATAAACCAACAAATTTATCAGCGGCTTGCGGACGAACCACCACCACAACCCTAGACACAGCGGCAGGCACAGCGCCGCGCCCAGCAGCAGGCGAAGCAGCGGATCAAGCAGCCGGGGCATGCGGTGTCATGTCCACCGGTAGCCGGCGCAGCCACAGCAGGAAGATCAACAGCACGTCCAGCAAGATCAGCGCATCCCAGACGTACCAATGCACCCAGTAGAACCACGCTGGCTTCCACACCCCCAGGTATACCAGGCTGACAATTCGCGCTAGGTTAATCGCTTGCACTCCCAGCACGCCGATCAGCAGACCCCACAGTCGATAAGGCCACGGCGCGGGAAAGGCCAGTATGGCAGTCCACAACAGCAAGGTGGCTTCCACGCCGTTGCACAAATCGAGGATGCGCACGCTAAAACCGGGAATCGTCAACACATTACCCTGTACCCAGGCCTGTCCGCCGAACAGGGTGATCAATCCGCCCGCCGCCACGGTCAACCCATCGGTAAAAGGCGCAATAAGCTGGTCTCGCACCGGTGGCAGGTATACCACGCCGTACAGCAGCAACCCGATTCCGATGAATGCCAGCAAAAAACGTCGCATGATCATGTCCTTCGTTCAGCCTTAGCTGGAATTTTGCCACCAAAAGGACCATCTATGGATATACAGTCGGGTGGAAGTTGCGGATAATTACTCCCGAATTATTCAAGAAAAGGGGTAAAAAAACCTTTTAACTTATTGATATAATAAGTTTTACGCTAATAGCGCTTCGGAAGAAACTCAACGAGGCCACCCTTGCCTGAGTCTACCCCAAAATTACTGCGTTTTCCCCATCGCTGGTTTGAGCCTCCGTAGAACGTTTAATGGCAGCGCGCTGTCGTCGGATTTCGATCCCGTGATCCTACGCGGCATCGACCGCCAGATCGGTTTGACCGAGCGGTTAGCCGCGGTGATACCGGCAACCTTAAGCCGGTTCCGCTCCAAGGGCCACCTCCCTAATCTTTATCCAGAACTCACGTTAGATAGGGAGTTCGCATGTTCTGGCTGGCGGACTTCCAGCAGGCTTGTCCAATCCCGCCGCTTGCCGGACAATGCAGCGTCATTCACCACCCATCTCTCATCACTCCATCTGCGAGGTAAACAGCGTGAAACGGCGTGTGCGCAAGGCGGTTTTTCCAGTCGCTGGTCTGGGAACGCGGTTCCTGCCGGCCACCAAGGCCAGTCCCAAGGAAATGCTCCCCATCGTCGACAAGCCGCTGATTCAATACGCGGTTGAAGAGGCGGTAGCGGCGGGAGTGGACACCCTGGTGTTCATCATTGGCCGTACCAAGAACGCCATTGCCGATCACTTCGACAAGGCTTATGAACTGGAAGTTGAACTGGAAACCCGTGGCAAAACCGACCTGCTCAACGTGGTGCGCAACATCGTGCCAAAAGGGGTGGAATGCGTCTATGTCCGCCAGGCCGAAGCGCTGGGGCTGGGTCATGCCGTATTGTGCGCCCGACCCGTCGTGGGCAATGAACCATTCATGGTCATTCTGGCCGACGACCTGATCGAAGATGACGCCACGGAAGGCGGCGCAATGAGCCAGATGGTTCGGTATTTTAATAAATACCAGTGTTCGATCCTGGGCGTCGAGCGGGTGCCCCAAGCTGAAACCAACAAATACGGCATCGTCCATCCACTGCCCTTCGCCACCCGGCTGAGCAATGTGGATGGCATCGTCGAAAAACCCAAGCCGGAAAATGCCCCCTCTAATCTGGCGGTGGTGGGCCGCTACATCCTGACCTCACGAATTTTCGACCTGCTCGAACATATTCCCCGCGGGGCTGGCAATGAAATCCAGCTCACCGACGGCATCGCCGCGCTGATCAACGAAGAACAGGTGTTAGCTTATGAATTTTCCGGACGTCGCCATGATTGCGGCAGCAAACTCGGCTACCTGATTGCGACGGTCGAATACGGTTTGCGTCATCCGGAACTGGGCGAGCGGTTCCGCGCCTATCTGCAATCCTGTGGCTGCCAGTTTAGCGGTTCTGCGCCGGGCACCAGCGAATAGGCATTTTTTCACGGAAAGCGCGGAAAACCGGGGAAGCCTTTTCATCGACGGAATACTGAAGGGGAATCAATCATCATGTCCCAAGGATTACTGGTTTTAAATGCTGGTTCATCCAGCATCAAATTCTCGGTGTTCGCGCTGCCGGCGGGCGATGGCGAGCTGGAACTGGTTTGTCGCGGCCTTCAGGAAAATATCGGCGAGGATAATCCGCATTTCAAAGCATTCGATCACGCCGGGCAGGTGTTGGCCGATATTCGGCTGACGGCCCCCGAGGGTCAGTATCGCAAGCTGGGGCCGGAATTGCGCCGCAGGGCGTCCGACCCGCTTTTAACACCGCCGCCGCCTTCTACGCCCGTTTCCACCGCCATTTACGATCATCAGGCCGCGCTACGCGACTTATTGACCTGGTTAAAAAAAACCCCAGGGTTGCCCGAGGTGATCGCCGTCGGTCACCGTGTGGTGCATGGCGGCGAGGAATACAGCGATCCTCAATTATTGACCCCGGAAACCGTCACCCGTCTGGCACATTTCATCCCGTTAGCGCCCTTGCACCAGCCGCATAATCTGGCCGGTATCCATGCGCTGAGCGCGGTTCGGCCTGACTTACCGCAGGTCGGTTGTTTCGACACGGCATTCCACTATGTCCAGCCGGAACTGGCGAAGCTGTTTGCGTTGCCGCGCGTCTACCGTGCAGAGGGCGTCAGGCGTTATGGATTTCATGGACTGTCCTATGAATTTATCGCCGGCCATCTGGCGGAGATCATGGGGACTCCAGCGACAGGGCGAGTCGTCGTGGCCCATCTCGGCAATGGCGCCAGCATGTGCGCCATGCGCGACGGCCAGAGCATCGCCAGCACCATGGGCTTCACCGCCATAGAAGGTCTGCCGATGGGCACTCGCACCGGGTCGCTCGATCCGGGCGTGCTGATTTATCTGATCGAGCAGCACGGCATGGGGGCCAAGGACTTGACCAATCTGCTGTACAAGCAGTCGGGATTGCTGGGACTGTCGGGGATCAGCAACGACATGCGGGAATTGCTGGCCAGTCCCGATCCCAACGCCAGGCTGGCGGTCGATTATTTCTGCTACCGCATCGCCCGCGAACTCGGCTCGCTGGCGGCAGCGCTGGGCGGGTTGGATGCGCTGGTGTTCACCGGCGGCATCGGCGAACACGCGGCAGCGGTGCGTGAACAGGTCTGCGCCCGGTCAGCGTGGTTGGGCGTCGAGATGGATGCAGCGGCCAATGCCCGCGACGCTCAGCGGATTGACCAGGCCGGCAGTCGAACCGCCGTCTGGGTGTTGCCCACCAACGAGGAACTGGTGATTGCCCGGCATACCCGGCGACTGGTACTGGGAGGTTAAAACGATCATGTGCGGAATCGTAGGCGCTATTGCTGAACGCAATGTCACTCCCATCCTGCTTGAAGGGCTGCGGCGGCTGGAATATCGCGGCTATGACTCGGCGGGCGTCGTGACCCTGGACAGCCGGGACGGTCAATTACACCGGTTGCGCACGGTCGGCAAGGTGCAAATGCTGACTGACCGCCTGCAACAGGAACCGGTGCGTGGCCCGCTGGGCATTGCCCACACCCGCTGGGCCACTCACGGCGAACCCTGCGAGCGCAACGCTCATCCGCATGTCAGTAACAATTCAGTAGCCGTAGTGCATAACGGCATCATCGAAAATTACCGGGAACTGAAGGACGAGCTGATCGCCGCCGGCTACCATTTCGAATCCGACACTGATACCGAGGTGATTGCCCATCTGATCGACCAACGGATGCGGCAAACCGGCCATCTGCTGACCGCCGTCCAGCAGGCCGTAACACGGCTCACTGGCGCTTACAGCCTGGGGGTGATTTGCTGTGAAGACCCGGAGCGCCTGATTGCCGCGCGAGCGGGCAGTCCGCTGGTGCTCGGCATCGGTATCGAGGAACACTTCATCGCTTCGGATGTGTTCGCCCTAGCCCCGGTCACGCAGACTTTTGTTTTTCTGGAAGAAGGCGATATCGCTGACGTACAGCGCGAGAGCTTCACGATCTACGACCGCATGGGCGAGGCGGTCGAGCGGCCCCTGGCCTACGCGGCGCAACAGGGCGGCGCGGTCGGCAAGGGCGGTTACCGCCATTTCATGCTCAAGGAAATCTTTGAACAGCCGACGGTGGTCGCTGAAACACTGGCGGGGCGCATCCATCAGGGCCGGTTGCTGGATGAATGCTTTGGGCCGGAAGCGGGACCCGTGCTGGATCAGACGCGGGGTGTGCATATCGTCGCTTGCGGCACCAGCTATCACGCCGGGATGGTGGCCCGCTACTGGCTGGAAAATCTGGGCGTTTCCTGCACGGTCGAAGTGGCCAGCGAATATCGCTATCGGCGCGGGGTGACGCCGCCCGGAACGCTGTTCGTCAGCATTTCCCAGTCCGGCGAAACGGCGGACACGCTGGCGGCTTTGCGGGCGGCGAAAGAGCGTGGCTATCTGTCCACGCTGGCGATCTGCAATGTCGCGGAAAGCTCGCTGGTGCGCGAATCGGCATTGACGCTATTGACCCGCGCTGGCCGGGAAATCGGCGTTGCCTCCACCAAGGCATTTACGACCCAACTGGTGGCCCTGCGGTTGCTGACGTTGCGGTTGGGCCGGAAGCACAGTTTAAGCGAAGTCGAGGAAGCGGTTTGTGTGCGCGACCTGGAGCGGCTGCCGAAGGCGCTGGAAGAGGCGCTGGTGCTGGACAGCGCCATTGAGCGACTGGCCGAGCATTTCGCCGAGAAACATCACGCCCTGTTCCTGGGACGCGGCCCGCAATATCCCATCGCTATGGAAGGGGCGCTGAAACTGAAGGAAATTTCCTACATCCACGCCGAGGCTTATCCGGCGGGCGAACTCAAGCACGGGCCACTGGCGCTGGTGGACAGCGATATGCCGGTGGTGTGCGTATTGCCGAAGGATGGATTGCTGGAGAAGGTGCTGTCGAATCTCCAGGAAGTGCGGGCGCGGGGCGGAGTATTGTTCCTGTTCGCTGACCGGGAAGTGGATACCCCACTCAGCGGCGTTGACACCCATGTACTGTCGCTGGGCGCTGTACCGGAATCCATTGCGCCTATCGTGTTCACTATTCCCCTGCAACTGCTGGCCTATCACGTCGCCATTCTCAAAGGCACTGACGTCGATCAACCGCGCAATCTGGCCAAGTCGGTGACGGTGGAATGATTCGTTTGAAGCGCTGTGGTCGTGTGCTCAAACAAGATCAGCCCGTTTTTGCGCCCTCCCCGAAAGGGTTTAAACTATTCATAGAACAACCACCGACGAGCGCGACATGAACGACCAAAAATACGATGTCATCGTGATTGGCACAGGCCCGGGAGGAGAAGGGGCCGCCATGAAAGCCGCCAAAGACGGAAAATCCGTCGCGGTGATCGAAAAACACCATCTGGTGGGCGGCGGTTGCACCCACTGGGGCACCATCCCGTCCAAGGCCCTGCGCCATTCCATCAACCGGATGCTGGAATTCAACACTAGTCCGGCCTTTCGCAATGCCCTGGGCCACGCGCTCAAGCTGTCCTATCCCGACCTGCTGCGCTCCGCCGAGTCGGTGATCGCCCGCCAGACCGCCATGCGCCGGGATTTCTACGAGCGCAACCGGGTGCGGCTCTATCATGGCCACGCCAAATTCCTCGATGCCCATACTCTCGAAGTTCGCTCCAGCACCAGTATTGAACCCGCTATTCTGACCGCTGACGCTTTCGTCGTCGCCTCCGGTTCGCATCCATTCCGGCCCCGCGACATCGACTTTAACCATCCGCGCATTTTCGACAGCGATACTATCCTCAGCATGTCGACCACTCCGCGCTCGATTCTGATTTATGGCGCCGGGGTGATCGGCTGCGAATATGCCAGCATCTTCCGCAACATGGGTTGCAAGGTGGATCTGGTGGACACTCGTTCGCAGTTGCTGTCGTTCCTGGACGATGAAATCGCCCACGCGCTCAGTTATCACCTGCGCGATCAAGGCGTGATGATTCGCCATAACGAAGAATACGAGCAGGTCGAGGGCCTGCCGGATGGCATGGCGATGTCATTCAAGTCCGGCAAGCGCATCAAGGCCGATGTGTTGCTGTGGGCCAATGGCCGCACCGGCAACACGGCGAACATGGGCCTAGAGGATTTGGGCATCACGCCCAACAATCGCGGCCAGGTCAAGGTGGATGAAAACTACCGCACGGCGCTGCCGCATATCTACGCGGTTGGCGACCTGATCGGCTATCCCAGCCTAGCCAGCGCCGCCTACGACCAGGGGCGCTTCGCTGCGACTCATCTGGTGCAGGGCAGTTGCGACCATCACCTGATTGATTACATCCCGACCGGCATCTACACGTCGCCGGAGATCAGCTCCGTAGGCCGCACCGAGCGCGAACTGACCGAGGCGCGGATACCCTACGAGGTCGGCCACGCCTATTTCAAGAGCTTGGCGCGTGCCCAGATTACCGGTCGCACGGTGGGGATCCTCAAGCTGTTGTTCCACCGTGACACGCTGGAAATTCTCGGCATCCACTGCTTCGGCGACCAGGCGGCGGAAATCGTCCACATTGGCCAGGCGATCATGGCCCAGCAGGGCGAAGCCAACTCGATTCAATATTTCGTCAACACCACATTCAACTATCCGACCATGGCTGAGGCGTACCGGGTCGCGGCGCTGAATGGTCTGAATCGGCTGGCCTGAGGAAGGAGTTCTCCATGGACATTACGCCCTATCTCAAATTGATGGTCGACAAGAACGCTTCCGACCTGTTTTTCCATGTCGGCGCGCCCGTCAATATCAAAATCGGCGGCGTCGTGCGGCCCATTGGCAACAAGGTGCTGGGGCCGGGACAGGTGCGTGAAATCGCCTACTCGGTCATGAAGGACGATCAAATCAAGGACTTTGAGCACGAATGGGAGCTGAATTTCGCCATTCCGCTGCATGGGGTGGGCCGATTCCGTTCCAACGTGTTCAAGCAGCGCGGCGAAGTGTCCATGGTGATCCGCTACATCAAGGGCGACATTCCGCAGGTCGAGGAACTGGGCTTGCCGCCACTGTTGCGGCAGATCGTCATGGAAAAACGCGGTCTGGTGTTGCTGGTCGGCGCGACCGGTTCGGGTAAATCGACGACGCTGGCGGCGATGATTGATCACCGTAATTCCAGTTCGCCGGGCCACATCATCACCATTGAAGACCCGATTGAGTTCACCCACCAGCATAAGAAATCGGTGGTGGCCCAGCGCGAGATTGGCATCGACACGCATAGTTATGAATTCGCCCTGCGTAGCGCCATGCGTGAAGCGCCGGATGTCATTCTGGTCGGCGAAGTCCGCGAGCGTGAGGTAATGAAATATGTGCTGACCTTCTCCGAGACCGGCCACCTGGTGCTGTCCACCCTGCATGCGAACAACGCCAATGGCGCGCTGGAGCGCATCGTCAACTTCTTCCCGGAGGATGCCCGGCCCCAGTTGCTGATGGACCTGTCGATGAACCTGCGCGCCATCATCTCGCAACGACTGATCCGCTCGCTGACCGGCGGTCTGGTTCCGGCGGTGGAAGTGCTTCTGAACACGCCCTACATCGCCGATTTGATTCAAAAGGGCAAAATCGATTACGTCAAGGACGCCATGGAGCAGTCCACCGAGTCCGGCACCCAGACCTTCGACCAGGCGCTGTTCAAGCTGTACAAGGAAGGCAAAATTTCCAAGGATGAAGCGATCAAGAACGCCGATTCCAAGAACAACGTCGCCTTGCAGATCCGCCTGTCGGAAGGCATGGAGTCGGGCAGTAAATCATCCTCCAACCTGGCCGATCTGACCCTGCACGACGAGGATGACAACCGGGGGGGAAGCCGGTTCGGGATATGAGCAGCGTGCTGGCCCGCCGGATGGCGGATATTGCGCCGTTTTATGCCATGGCGTTGCTGGCCCGTGCGCGGGAACTGGAAGCAACAGGTCGTTCCATCATTCACATGGAAATCGGCGAGCCGGATTTTCCGACCGCCGAACCGATCATCGCCGCCGGTCAGCGTGCGCTGGCGAAAGGTCGCACCCGTTACACCCCCGCTGCGGGCCTGCCGGAACTGCGTCAGGCGATCAGTGACCACTACCGGGAGCGGTATGGCGTTGAAGTTCCGCCCCGGCGCATTCTCGTCACCCCCGGCGCGTCCGGCGCGTTGCAACTGGCAACGGCGGTGCTGATCAATCCCGGCGACCGGGTATTGCTAGCCGATCCCAGCTATCCCTGCAACCGGCATTTTGTGCGGCTGGTGGAAGGCGAAGCGGTAGGAATTCCGGTGGGGCCGGAAACCGGTTATCAACTGACCGCCGATCTCGTAGAACGGCACTGGGATGAACGGACCGTTGCGGTGTTGTTGGCCTCGCCGGCCAATCCTACCGGCACAGTGATCCCGCCTGGAGAATTGTCCGCGATCATCGCGACCGTCGAGGCACGCGGCGGGCGAGTCATTATGGATGAGATTTACCACGGGCTGGTTTATGGCGCAGCGCTGCAAACGGCGCTGGCGTTTTCCGATCAAGCGTTCGTGGTCAACAGTTTTAGCAAGTATTACGGCATGACAGGCTGGCGACTGGGCTGGCTGGTCGCGCCGGAAGATAGCGTTGGCGTGGCGGAGAAGCTAGCGCAGAATCTATTTCTAGCGGCATCGACCCCGGCGCAATACGCGGCGCTGGCGGCGTTTACCCCGGCAGCGCAGACCGTGTTTGAGGCACGGCGGCAGGAATTTCAGGCGCGGCGGGATTTTCTGCTGCCGGCCTTGCGGGAACTGGGTTTTGTCATTCCCGTGACCCCGGACGGGGCATTCTATCTCTATGCCGATTGTGGCCGCTTCACCGACGACAGCTACGCCTTCGCGTTACGCCTGCTCGATGAGGTGGGCGTCGCTATCACTCCCGGCTTGGACTTCGGCCATCACCGGCCGAACCGGCATGTCCGTTTCGCCTATACCAGCGCTATCCCGCAACTAGCGGAGGGCGTAGAACGGCTGCGGCGGGTGTTGCGATTAAAAGACCAGGACTTTCGCTTAGGCAGGTTGTAACCACTGTCAAGGGTTTATAGGTCATGACCAAACAAGCGAACAGCAATCACTTGCCAGCCGGCTACCAGCTAGAGGAATTTGAGATTGAGCGGGTATTGGGAGAAGGGGGCTTTGGAGTGGCGTACTTGGCTAAAGACCGTACTCTCAACCAACCTCGGGTACTCAAGGAGTTTCTACCCGGCATAGCGGCGCGACGGGCCAGTGGGGAGATACGAGTTACGGCCCGTTCCGGAGGAGCGTCCGGCGTTTACCGGGACAGCTTGGCGCGTTTCATCGAAGAGGCACAGACGCTGGCGGCACTCGATCATCCTAATATTGTGAAGGTTCACCGGGTGTTGGAAGCCAATGATACAGCTTATCTGGTGATGCCGTACTATCCGGGCGAGACGCTGGCTCAGTACCTGGCGCACGCGGGCGGAACTCCACCGGATCCGGATTGGGTACAGCGCTTGTTGACCCAGGTGCTGGAAGGGCTGCGGGTGGTGCATGGGCGGGGGATCGTGCATAGCGATATTAAACCAGCCAACCTGTATCTGGCCGGTCGAGAGCGGCCGGTGCTGCTGGATTTTGGCGCGGCCCGGCGGCTGGTGGCGCAAGGCACCCAGAGCCTGAACACGGTGATCAGCCCTGGTTACACGCCCATCGAGCAATATGCGGACAGTGGTATGCCGCAGGGACTGTGGAGTGACCTGTACGCGCTGGGCGCAACCTTTTATGAACTGATTACCGGCGAACGACCGTGGGACGCTCCCTCGCGGGCGATGGAGGATCGACTCAAACCCCTGAGCGAGATCGCGCCCAAGGGTTATCCACGCCGCCTGCTGGCTAGTCTTGACCGGGTACTGGCGGTTCGTCCCCGGGATCGCTACAAGAGCGCGGATGAGTGGCTGGCGGCGCTGGCCGCGCAACGGAAGTCTTCCGGTTTTCGCTGGCAACCAGGGGCGGTTGGTGCGCTGGCGCTGGTGTTGCTGGGAGGGGGGTATTGGCTCTATAGGGATCAATCACAACGCACCGCTGAAGAGATTGATAAAGCTAACCGTAAGGCTCAAGAAGAAATTGATAAGATTAACCGTAATTTTCAATCAAAAATTGATGAAATTAACCGCAAGGCTGAAGAACGACTTGCGGCTGATCGGCAACGTAAATTAGATGAGGATAATAAACGCAAACTAGATCAGGATCAGCAGCGGGCTAATCAGTTGGAAGATATTCTCAAATGGCTCAAAAAGCATTCAGAAGATATGAGTGAAAAATTGATCAGGTATGATAACAATAGTAAGACACTTTATACCGAGGAGAAAAGCGGTGATAGTACTATTACATGGAGTTATGCTTTATGTTCTATTAATATTAAGAGAGTTTCATATAGATTAGTCTACTACATTTTAAACGACGATACTTTTTCTATTCGTATTCGTATTGAATTTCCGGGAGTGATTATGAAAAAAGAAGATGTCTTTCATTCTACAGGTGGAGGAATTGATACAAAATTTCCATCTGTAATATACAAAAAAGGTCAAATTCCAGATCAAGAAGAGATAAAAAAATACCTATTATCACGCCCTGATCAACCTGTTTACAGTTTCTGGAAAGCTCTACAAGCATTAATCAAAGCCGAGTGTGAGCAATCACCTTTCGAGTAGAGCCAAACCCCCGGATTTTGAAGTACTATATAAATGCTTTTAACAGCAACGTAATCGGCTTACTAAAAACCCTGCTGGCGCAAGAACTCATAGGCTTTCTGGTGGGCTGCGCTTGTTGGGCTGGAGTCATCGGTCCCGTTATCTTTTAAAGAAGACAAAGCTCTTTCTCTATTTCTTGAAGAAAAATAGAAATTGATATAACAATTAATGGCGCTTTTTTCATCTCCGTCAATAGCGAAGGCATCGCCTAAGTTTTGCCATGCTGTGCTACGTTCAGAATTAATATATAAAGCATTAACCAAAGCCTGTTTTGCCTTGTCGTATTCATTATTATTCAAGTAAGCGAATCCAAGATTATCGGCAATCTCCTCATCGCGTGGATCGGTTTGATGAGCTTCCTCAAGCAGTGGCAGCGCTTCCGCGTAGTTTGATTGCCTAATTAAAGCAATTGCCTGATCGTTTAGTGGTCTAGCTGATCTTCTGTCGCCTCTGGAGGGTTTTTCAAGAGCGCTCAACTCCTCTTGATCCGACTGAAATTGGGTCCTATCGCGCGCATACTGGATCATACGCTTAATATACCAGTTAGCCGGAGAATCAACATTTAGACTAATCTCATCGTAGCGGGGGGACTCAGGTATCGTGGAGGGCGGCGGTGGTTGGGCATTCGATGATCGCGCAGGCTGGACGGTCGGGGTAGGTGTGGGTATGGGCGTGGGACCGGGCTTGAACCTGGAATACATTGCGCTTGCGCCTCCCACCCCGACGACCAACCCGATCAGGATTGCCGGCATATGTCCGCGCTTTCTTGGCGATGACAATGGCGAGACTCCGGTGGGTTGCAAATCCCTTAGCCAGGCAACCGTATCGAGATAACGATTGCGTGGGCGTACCGCCAGCGCTCGATCAATGCTGGCCACCAAAGAGCGGGGGTAATGCTTGGGTGCTGCCGCAATGAGTGGCAGGTAATTGTCTTCCAAGATGCGCTTAGCGGCAGGTGGTGGTTTTTTACCTAATATCAATTGATAAAAGGTGGCGCCCAAGGCGTAAAGATCGGTCCATGGCCCATCCTGAGAACGATCAATGCCATACTGTTCAATCGCGGCATAGTCCTGAGTCAGGATCAACCCGAAACTCTGTGAGTATTCCTGAACCATCGTCTGTCGCGCTGCGCCAAAGTCCAGCAGTACCGGCCGTTCGCCGTTGACCAGATAGATATTGGCGGGTTTGATATCTCGATGCAGCAAGTCGCAGGCATGGACCGCCGCTAATCCATCCAGAAGTCGTTCCAGTAACCGCTGCACCCAGGCAGGGTCAGGCGCTGTGCTTCCAGCCCGTTCAATATGCTGTTCCAGGGTTTCCCCGGGATAATAAGGCATCACCAGATAGACTGTGCCATTGGCTTCCAGACAGCGATACACCCGTACGATGTTGGGATGATCCAGTGCTGCCAGCATTTGCGCTTCCTTGATAAAGCGTCTCAGACTCACTCGATAGGCGGTCTGCATCTCCTTGTTGCGAGTGCGTGCATTTACTTGAATTCCATCTGGCGCACGCGCTGCCATTTGGGGTGGCAGGAATTCCTTGATGGCCCGCCGCTGGTTCAGGATGTGGTCGTGCGCCAAATACACTATCCCGAAACTGCCTTCCCCAACCACTTGCTGAATCTCGAATTCTTCCAGCCGGTAACCCACCGGCAAGTGGTAGCCAATTTCAAATTCGGTCATGGGCCTGTTATTCCATTGTATTTGAATCAGGTTTATTCACTGGTCTATTAAGGAGGAAGGGGATAAGCAACTCTGTTTGTTGCAAACTGCAATATTACAGCCCAAATCATTACGCTAAAAATGGCGCTAATGTCTGTCAAAACTGCCATTGCTCACTTAAATTAGTTGAATTTTCGAACTATAATTACTGATGTAATCATTTAAAAAACTTGATTGCTCTTCTCACCCTATCCCCCATTTAAATCATGGTTCCGATTTCGTCTAAAACCTCCTTAACATTATTCAAGGTCCCTACTGTGACTTTCAGGCCCAAATTGACCGCATCCATTCCTTTAACCATGGTTCCGGTGGCTTCGGTCGCACCGTGGGTCAATGTCTGGAAGTTCTCGGCTACGCTGAACAAATGTTCTTTGAGCCGATTGGCATCCTCTCCCAGCTTGCGCAACCGATCCTGCTGGTGCTGGCTAAACGTCTGCATAACCTGCTGCCCCTGATCCGAAACACGCTGCGCGGAAGTTGTCAGCTTCTGATTGAACCGCCCGGCGACTTCCTGCACATGGGCATTGAACTGCTGGTTGCCGTTGCGAACATGCTGTTCCACCCCACTGCTCAACTCCTGCCGCCCCGCGCCAGTCAATTCCTGCCAGCGTTGCCCCCAGTGCTGGGCCTGCTCCGTGACTTTTTGCCCGTACACGCTTTCGGCCCGCTGCGCCTCCTGCTGCAAGCCATGCAGCAAGCTTTCCACAGTACCCAGCAGTTCCTGGCTTTGTTGGTGGCTCTGTTCGGTATAATCCTGTAACTCAGTGTGCCGCTGACCGGTATCGTTGACCAGCGCCCCCAACGCCGCGCTGACCTGCCCATAAGTCGTTGTCACCTGCTGATGCCCTTGTTCAACCTGCTGGAGCAGGTGTTCAACTTGCTGCACCAGATCCGAAACCCGAGTGGTCACGCTCTCCCGAACCTGGTCGGCCCGCTGGCGCACGGCCTGCAAACGGCCAGTCAATTGTTCGTAGGCGGTCTGAGTCTCGGTGATCAAACCTTCAGCCTGCTGCTGCGTTTCCATCACCCGTGCGCTGGCCTGCTGCAACTGCCCACGAATCCCGCCAAGATTGTCCAGCATCTGCCGGGCTTCGTTTTCGATCTGACTGGCAAAATCGACCATGTGGTTTTCTCCGTGATCTAAACGTGAATACCTACCGTTTCGGCAACCCGTCGAACATTCTCGACCACTTCCTTAATCGGATCCGTCATGTTTTCCAGTTGCTCGAAAACAGGTTTCAGTAATTCCCGGATTTCCGAACTGCCGGAGGTGGATTGGGTGAGTTCATTGCTGATCTGGCTTAGGATGTCGTTGAAGTGCTGGCCGATCTCGCTGATGAGTTGCTTGATCTGCTGTTCCAACTCGTCTCGCGCTAGGTCAATGAGCTGTTGCGTGGTCTCGGTCAGCGGACCAGTCCCTACCTGCTCAACTGCGCTGGCCAGGTGTTCCGCTTCCTGGTTGATGACGTTGATCAGGGCGGTTTCCACTTCCTGGGCGGTTTCCTGTTCCGTGGTGCGCAATGTCTCCAGACTCTGCTCGATGAACTGTCGCCATTCGTTTTCCAGCGTTTGCGTGTGCTGTTCAAACTCGTGCAAGGTAGCCGCAGACTGCTCAAACTGGGTTTGCAACGACTGTTGAAGTTGTTGCAAGACTTCGTGGCCAGCGTTCAGGCGGCTTTCAAAGTCACCCTGCTGGGTTTGCAGGGTTTGCGCGCAGTGCGCGATGCCTTGGCGGTATTCCTCAAAGGCAGTGCGCGTGTGGTTAACCTCTTCGTGGAAGCGCTGGTCCATATCCCCCACTTGGCTGGACAATCCTTGCACCAGTTGCTCAACCCGACTTCCTTGCGTATGGACTTGCTGAGCCTGTTCCTCGAAGTGTTGCCAGAGCTGCTGCGTTGCCGTACTGACCGTTTCGATCTCGTGCTGCAAGTGATCGCGACCTTGGGTGATCAGTTCACCGGCCTGCTGAATCTGCTCGCCGACGTGTAGCATCTCCTGCACCACTCGCTCCAGCAGCGCGTTTACTTCGTTGGATTCCTGGACGATGCTCTCAAATAAATCGGCCATATAAAAATCTCCGGGTTGAGCGTTGAACCGAGCGGCGCCAGTTTTAGGCTCCACTAAAGATATGGCTGGCGCCGCCAAGGGTGTCTTGGAGTTCCTTCCATATCCGGATGGCTTCCTTGATCGATTCGGTCGCCTTATAAACCACAATCAGCTCCGGCATGATCGGCATCAGCGCCCCGGTAATTGAGGCGCCCGCTTCGGTTTCGGCAATGGCTAACACGATTTCCTCTACTAGGCGCTGGACCGCGCCCTGAATCAGTTTATCCACTTGCTCACTGATATGGTGCTGGCCTTGCTCCTGAGCGAATTGTCCGGCTTCAGTGAGTAGTTGTTCTATGGTTTGCACCTTGTGGCTTAACTCGCTGCTGATTTGGGTAAAGTGGGTCTGAGTTTCGTCAAATCGGTTCTGAATGGTGTGGGCGAAATTCTGAATCTGCTGGTTGCCCAGGTTGCGCAACTGTTCCTGTAGGTGCTGAGCGGCGTTCTCCAGTTCGGTTTGGCTATGCTGTACGGCGTTTTGCTGAAAGTTGTTCAGAGTGGATTCGACCGTATTGAATGTTTGCAGGCCGGTCTGGTGCAGTTGAGCGATTTCCTGCTCGGTGGTCTGATAGGTTTGGCCGGTCTGCTCGAACAGGCGCTGGAGAGATTGCAAAAATTGTTCGAGCAGCGCGGTGGTTTCCTCGCCGTGGGTTTGCACCGTCTGATGACAGTCTTGCAGTTCCTGTTCCCCTAAATCGACCTGCTGATTGAACTGGGTGTAGCCCGTGCTCAGTTGAGTTAGGGTCTGCTGGCTCTGGGCAGCGGTTTCGCTCACGCTTTGTGTCAGCTTTTGCAAGCCCTCATGGACGTGGCTGGTGGTTTCGCTGACTTGGGTGAAATCATGCTCCCGCGTCAAGCCGCCAGCGTCGCCTTCGGGGCTGAGATGGGCGAAACGCTGATCCAAATCGATCAGGAGGTCCTTAGCTGCGTCGATGTGGGTTTCAAGCTGTTGGCCAATAGCCTGCAATTGCGCCGGGCCAATACTGGCGACGGGGATAGCCATGTTGCGCTCCTGAAATCGAAAGGCGGGAACCGTTAGGCCAACTGGTCGACAAGGTCGAGGATCGGTTTGATCTTTTCGATGATTTCCGCGACCTGTTGGATTTTCTCCAGAATCTGGCGAGTGTCGCTATCGAACACATTGCTGAACTGATCGCCAGCGGCGCTAAACTGCTCCAGAATTTCGCTCAGATGGCTGGCGTCGGTGGTCAAGGTACTGTCCGTGTCGTGTTGCCACAGTTGTTCAAACTGGTTGAGCATCTGTTCCAGCGCGGTATCGAGATGTTGCTCCACGCCGGTCAGATGTTGGTCAGTCTGAGTACTCAGTTCCTGATAGGCTTGGCTGATGGCGCTGAAGTGCTGGATGCCCTGCTGCTGGAGCGCAGTGAATTCGGATTCGAGGGTCGCGTGTTGCTGCCCCAATTTTTCCAGACCCGAATCGGTGTCGGCAACCCATTGCTGCAAACGGGTCAGCGTCTGGTCATGGGCGGCTTGGGTGTGGCTGGCGGACTGGCTGAACTCGGTGGCAATCTGCTGGTGATGCTGGTTGAACTGCTCGGAGAGCTGGTGCAGAAAATCCTTGAACTGACTAACGAAGTTTTCTGCCTGTTGGATCTTGTCGCGTACCTCGTCGGCGACGGCAGTGACCTGCTGGTTGGCGGTTTCCAGACCCTGCTCCCATTCCGTTAATTGTTGCTGCACCTGTTGATCCGCTTCGTCGAGAGCGGTTTCCAGGGTTTCGAGCAGTTGTTCCAGTTGAGCGCGACCGGTTTCCAGTTGCTGACGCTGATGCTCAATCGCCGGCAGATAGCGCCCTTCCAGGGTGGTGTTGATGATCTTGACGACTTCGGCGACGTTGCGGCCTAAATCGTTGACGTCCATGAACAGCATCCTTGTGGGTTTGTGGTTGGGAATTCAGGGGTTGATGCCAGAGCGGAATGAAGCGCCGAGTGCGTCCCTATTCTTGAAGGATTTTGGCAATGTTAGTATTAGTTGCGACAAACTCAAGCCGTTTTGACCCACCATCAAGGATTTTCAGGGCATGACTGAGCAAAACAATAATGACGAACTGCCGACGGGAACCCGACTGGAGGAATTTGAGATTGAGCGGGTGTTGGGGAGAGGCGGCTTTGGGGTGGTGTACTTGGTGATAGATCACACGCTGGGGAAACGGCGGGCGATGAAGGAATTTCTGCCGGGGCTGGTGGCGGAACGGGGCCGGGATGGAGTACAGGTAACGGCGCGGTCGAGATCCGGATCGGCGGAGTACCGGCTGGCGTACCAGCAGGGATTAAACCGTTTTCTTGGCGAAGCGCGGACCTTGGCGCGGCTGGATCATCCGCACATTGTGCGGGTGTACCGGGTGCTGGAAGCCAATGGCACCGCGTATCTGGTGATGCCGTACTACGAAGGCAAAACGCTGGCGGCGGAACTGGGAGAAGGACGCCCGGAACCGGCGCGCGTGCAACGGGTTTTGGAGCGACTGCTGGACGGGTTGCGGACAGTGCATGAGGCAGGGCTGCTGCACCGGGATTTAAAACCCGACAACATCTATTTAGTGGATGGCGAGCGGCCGGTGCTGCTGGACTTTGGAGCGGCGCGGCGGGTGGTGGTGGAAGGAAGCCGTAGTTCCTCAAACAACGCCTACACTTCTGGCTACGCGGCGATCGAGCAATACGGGGGGAGCGGCGGCGAGATCAAGGAAGGGCCATGGACGGATCTTTACGGGCTGGGCGCTACGATCTACGAATGGATCACCGGCAACAAACCATGGGCGGCGCCGGATCGGGTACTGGACGACCGGCTCAAGCCACTCAGTGAAATCCGACCGGCGGGGTATTCGCGGCAGTGGCTGGCGAGTGTGGACAAAGCGCTGGCGCTCAAGCCGCGTGACCGGCATCAAAGTATTGAAGCGTGGCAAGCGGCGCTGGGGGGGGAGGGTAAGTCAATCCGGGGTTGGTTGCTGCCGGCGGCGATGGTGTTGGGAGTTGCAGTGGCGGGAGGCGGCTACTTCCAATGGCAGGCCAATGAAAGCACCGCACAGCACCAGCAACAATTGGAGATTGAGCGGCAAGCACGGGAGAAAGCTGAGGTCGATGCGAAGCGTCTGCAGGAAGAAAAAGCGGCGATTGAACGGCAGGCACAACAAGCTGAGGCTGATCAGTGCCGCCAGCTTGCGGCCGGTTGGAGTGACTCGCGCTGGATCCAGTTTGATGACATTGATCCCGGTCGTGCGGTGCCTGCCTGTGAACAGGCCGTGCGAGATAATCCTCAAGACCCTAAACTTAAAGCCTATTTCTGCCGCGCTCTAAGGAAAGCGAATCGTTCACAGGACGCACTTGTACAGTGCCAGCAGGGGGCACAGGCAGGTATCTTGTTAGCAATGGTAAATCTCGGTGACATGTACCACAAGGGTGAGGGAGTTGGGAAAGATAATGCACAAGCTGTTAAGTGGTTTCGCAAAGCAGCCGAGCAGGGATACGCTCCGGCACAGAGTCAACTTGGCTGGATGTATGACAAAGGTCTTGGGGTAACCCAAGACTATGCCCAAGCCGTACTCTGGTATCGCAAAGCAGCCGAACAAGGGTTTGCTGAGGCGCAGTATAATCTCAGCGTGAGTTACCGCAAAGGCGAAGGAGTGACCAACAATCCGGAACAATCTGTATTCTGGTGCCGAAAGGCTGCCGAACAAGGCTATCCTTCGGCATTTAATAACCTTGGCATGAATTACAAGATAGGTTTTGGTGTGGCTCAAGATGATAAAAAAGCTATCGAATGGTTTCAAAAAGGCGTCGAACAGGGTGATGAAATGGCACAATTAAATCTCGGTTGGATGTACGAGAATGGTCGCGGAGTACCCAAAAATATGGCTCAAGCTGTGACTTTGTATCGCAAAGCGGCAAAACAGGGAAACACGCAAGCGCAAGCTGCCCTCGCCAGGTTGGCCGAGAACGGCCAGTTACGCTAACCAGACTTATCCATCATTTTAATCCTCATAAAGCAACCCTTGGGGTGCCAGTGTGTGCCATCAACTGCTGATCTGGCTGATCCCGTTGCCAAGGCTGCTTCCCCAACTTTGTGCAATTTTCCAGCGTGATCATTTACCGGCAGCACGAGTATTATTATCGATCCGGGCCGCGTACAAAGCCGCGCCATGCGCCAGCGCGGTATCGGGCTGGATCGTAATCGCATCGGGTCGCAACCCCAGCGTTTTTTGCAGCAGGCCCGACGCATTCAGCAACCGCCCCAGCTTGCCCGTACAGATCGCTTGATCGATACTCGGACCGGCATGGCGCTGGGCAAACTCCAGCAGGCGGCTTTCCAACATCCGGCGCTGGGCATCCAGGCTCTCATCGAGCGCGGCAGGCGTGAATATCAGGGTCAGATAGCGGTTGCCATAGCGAAGGATTAACTCCCGGCTGAACGCGGTTTGCGGCGCATCGGCGCAATGGCCGATGAACGCATCGCCGTGGCGATACCAGCAATCCTCCAATTCCGCCGGCTCTACCACGTCATGCCCGCTGGTCAGCAGCTTGGCATCCCGCGTCACCGCTTCGGCCAGCGCGTTGCGAATTGCCAGCAAGCTGACGGCTTCGATCACAGTATGCGCCGATACCGTGAACTCCGATGCTTGGCGGCGCAGCAAGCTAATCTTTAGGGCATCTTCATCAAAGACCAGCGATAAAAAGGTGTTGCCGCTCAGTGCCGCACGGTTGTTAGCTGCGTTGAGTACCGCAACGCTGTCCTCAAGAAATGCCAAGTTCTGGAGGCCCACCCCGCGCCAAATCTCATGCATTTGCTGCCGACGCTGGTCGCTCATGCCGTCTGGCACGGTCAGCGCCACAAAAAGATCATCGCGCCGCAGGCTAGGCAAATCGCGCAGAACTTTATTCAGCAGCAGGACACCGATTTCATCAGCAGTGCGCGGTTGATCAGCGTTGGCTAGAGTCGCTTTATCCACCAACAACGCCTCGCGAGCGAAGCGAATCAGAGCTGGCGGCGATTCACTGGAACGCAACCGCAGGGCGGCGTAACCGGTCAACGACCCGAACCCATCCAGCGCTACCCAACTGGGAATCGGATAACTACGGCCTTCTTCGAGATCGGTTAGCCGTCCGCTGTCGCCCAGCGAGTCGATATAAACAGCTTGGGTGGTCAGGCTGCCCAAATGAATCCCCAACGCATACACGGGTTGCTGCTCCTATGCTTTTTCAAGTTCCAGTTTAAGCTTTTGCAGGTCGGTTTTTAGCGCGGCATGATCGGTTTCGCTGTTAAACTTGCTAAGGGCGGCGGTCGGTGCAGTCAACTGTTGCAATGTCTTTGTTTTCAGGGCGATGTACTTCTCGGAGTGGCCTTCAATGGGCGTTTTAGCAGTCATGCTGGCGCGAAGTCGGTCACTTTCAATCTTGATTCGATTTTTAACCTGATCAAGATGCGCAGAAAACTCCTTCTTCTTATTTTCCTCTACCACATCTTTACAGGTTTTTTGGATAGTATCCCGTAGTTTTTTTCGCAGTTTATTCAGCGCTGATTCGATGGATTTTTCTGCATCTGCTGCATATTTTTTGCCAGCGTATGGAAAATAAATGATCAGGGAAAATAGCATAATAAATAGCATTAAATAACTTGTAATATTAGACGTTCCCTTCAAATTTAACAACGCATTGATGTCTTCGCGAAAAACCCGAGTTAGCATCATAATGACCATGTAAAATCCACCTCCCATTAACATTCGCCCTTCCCGAAACCGTTGTCCATAACCGTATTGCACGAAGGTTTCATCACCATCAATGCAGATCGGTTGCCCCAATGTTGTCGTCAAAACTTCGGACTTTATCATTGGTAATTGCAAGTCTGCATCAAGATTATTGTCGTGGAGATAGCATTGCAGGGTTTGCTGTAATTGATTAATCGCTTGGTTAAATCCATTGCACTCCTTATCCACATGTTTTTTTAGCTTATTTTGCACTGTTTTAGCGAGCAATGCCAATTTTCCATTGCTAATGAAAAGTCTGTATTCAGTGTTACCAAACTTGGTGGACAGATAGCGCCAAAGTTGATTTTTGAAGACTGGTTCATGACGACGGGTTTTCATTTTTTCCAGATCATCGCTATCCACTTGGTCCAGCAATACACCTTCAATATTGAAAGGATAGCAATAGCTTGTGGTGCGAATGCCACTTTGTGAAAAGTTTGCTTGATCCAATGCCGTTTTGTAATATCGGTAACTCTGGACAAAGTCAGAGCGAATTTTTTTCAATTCTTCATCGGCTATTTTTTCCAAATCACGGATCAAATCCATTTGGTTTTTAGAGCCATCATCTTGTCTCTTTTTGCGGTGGGTAGCTTCAAAATTCCATATTTTAATCTGTTCCTGACGACGTTGAATGACATATTGAAACACGCTTTTCAAGCACGCCAGTTTACGCGCAGCGGCTATCAACAAATAGCCATCATAACGCGGACTTTTAAGTAAAATATTCAGTTGGTTGAGAAACCATTGATCAAAGTTCTCAGTTGATTCCGATCCGTCTACAGATTCTGCAGATCGCGATATCAAAACCCAGTTAATAACTGTCTCAGCATACCCCGGAATATCACTGAAACAGCCGGCGCTGGTGGAAACCGGCGTTTCCGCCAGATTGACCAGCAGCGTCAGATCAGCGCAGCCGATCAACTCACCAAGCAGCACTGGCGATTTCAGTATCACCTCGGGATCGCCCAGCACATGAAGGCAAACCGGCTGTGGAAATACAGACGATGGATAGTGATGAATCCAACGGAGTTGCCGGGCCGTTGATGTTAATGACCGCTGGGGCGATCCATCATTCCAGGATACGCAGGGATAACCGTCAGGAACCAAACTGCACAACGCGGGGAGAGGATCCGGCAGTAGCGATGGCAGAACACCTTGTGGCAACGCTGCTAACAGCATTGGCATTACCTCCGAGCTAGCCGGGACGATCAACAGATGTAGATTTTTTCCGTGAAAATCGTCTCGCAACCGTCGCAACTGATTTTTAAGCGGAGGATCAATGAGGCCCTGTTCCACATCATCACTGGCGGCGGCGGCTTGAGTGAAGAGTGCATGGATCCGAGTGGTGAGTGGGACGATGAGGGCAGACATTGAGAATATCTCTAGTGGATTGATGCATAAATTCTGACAGGTAGCGCCTAGCTCCCGTGCTCCAGCGTGGGAGTACGTCCAGACGCTCCAGCGTCGCGATTTTATTGAGATCATTCGGGCCGCTGGAGCGGCTCGTCGGCGTTCCCACGCTGGAGCGTGGGAACGAGAACCTATCAAAACTTTTGCGACAGCTTATTAGTATGGAAAATCTTAACTCACAATTTCAACCGGTTGTCAATTCGTAACTCCTATTAGCGTTGTAATGGGATCTCGATTTCCAGAAATCACCATAACCCTTGGGGGATAAATACGCTCCCAGTTCCAATTCAGCCCAAACGATGGAACAGATCGCCACTTCGCCGTAGGACAATGTCGCCATGCGCGTTTGAATGCCTGAATGACGCCCACGAGCAATTTCGATGCACATATTGGTGTCCAGCAAATAGCGGGAGGTCATAATAGCGTGATGTCACCGAGTGGTGGTTGATCGGGACGGTCGGGGAAATCAGGCGCACAACCCCAAGCGCGGGCCAGCCATTCGCGCATTAAGAGTCGGCCTGTGGCTTCATCGGTCGAATCGAGCGAAAGAATAATAATTTCCACATCGCCAGATTTTGGAAAATCTACAGTTAAATGACCCCCGGCAAAGCCGGGGGCTTATTAGGTGAACCCCTCAAAGGGGTTGTGGATGCTTGGGGCCGCTCAAAGCGGCATACGCAACCTCAACTGTTCATGGCGCTCCTCTTCGGCCTCCTGGTTCCGAATGTACTCAATAACCGTCGCTTCATCCAATCCCACCGTCGATACAAAGTAGCCTCTGGCCCAAAAGCTCTCGCCCGTGAAATTCCTCTCCTTTCCTACAAAAAATCGAGCGATCATCATGGCGCTTTTCCCTTTCAGATACCCCACCACATTCGATACCGCGTACTTCGGTGCTATCCTCAAGCACAGGTGAACATGATCCGGTCGCAGATGCCCTTCGATAATTGCTACGTCTTTATGGCTGGCTAATTCGTGAAACATCTCTCCAAGCCTCCTCCTGATTTGACCATAGATCACTTTCTTCCGCCGTTTGGGAATGAAAACAATATGATATTTGCAATCCCATTTCGTATGACTCAGACTCCGATACTCTGCCATGGTAGATTCACCTCGGTCGTTGAAGGGACCGTAGAGAATCCAACTGACCGCCGGAACGGTCAAATCTTGGGGAGTCCCCCGGCTAAGCCGGGGGTTTACCTAATTTAATTAATGAACTAAATGGCGACCTTCCAACCGCTATACAGTACGATAAGCGTTTTGCATGATTCTCTTAACCTCAGCGCTGGATGACAGCAATCGGGATCAGCCAGCAGTGGTTCCAACCGGATCGGATACGGCTGGCTGGCTCAACACCTCTTCCACCGCCGCCACGTTCGCCCGAAGATGTCCCGGGTTCAACGTCCCGACCACGACGCTGCTCACTCCCGGTTCGGCATAAATTAACTCCATTGACGCCCGCACTGGATCAGCGTTCGTCAGCGAATCCAGATGTCCACTGAGCAGACCCTTCTTGATCAACACGCCCTTGCCGGCGGCGTGCGCGGTGCGGATGACCGGCAGTTCTTCCCGCTGTGACAGGTTATAGGTCATCATGACCACATCGCAGCATTCCACAGCCCGCAAGCCGCCGCCGACCGTCTTGCTGGACATCCCCACGACGCGAATCAGACCGGCCTGTTGTAAACGCCGCAGCGCAGGTAAAACCTCCTCCTGCTCCAGAATGCGCAGATCATCACCGCTGGAATGAATCAGCACCACATCCAGCGTTTCCACCCCCAGCCGCCGCAGACTGCGCTCAACACTGGTGCGGGTGGCGGCGGCGGAGAAATCGAACACAGAGACGCCATCGTGGAATTCTTCACCTACCTTGGTAACGATCACCCAGTCCTGCCGGCATTGCCGCAGCAACCGGCCCAGCCGTTCCTCGCTTTCGCCATAAGCAGGGGCGGTGTCCAGCAGGTTAATCCCCAGGTCCCAAGCTAAATCCAGCAGCGTCAGTGCGTCCTGATCCGAAGGCAGGGCGAACGGTCGGGGATATTTAACCCCCTGGTTACGACCGAACTTGACCGTCCCCAACCCCAGGGGACTGACCTGTACGCCAGTTGATCCCAAGGACCTTAACTCCACTCCATTTCCTCCTGATCCCAGGGATAGACGCCAATTTCCGGGCGCGGCCAATTCGCCAGCGGACTCAAATCCACCGGACGGCGCGGCACTTTCAAGGTTTGCAACAGTCCCTCAACCTGTTCGGCTAACAGCGGCGCCAGCGCCAGCTTGGTCGGCCAGGCGGCGATCACTCGGCCATCGCGGAACACGCTGGCCGTCGCTGGCCGTCCACCGCCGTGCTGATGGGCCTCGGCTCGCTGGATGGTGAAGGTGGCAAATTCCACGGGATTCCAGTCTACCCATGGCAATAACGCCTGCAATTCCCGCCGTGCGGCCCGGATCTGCTCGCGGCGATCACGCCGAATTCCCTCTTCCGCCAGTCCGCCGCCGAGATACCAGATCAACCGGCCAGTAGCGTCGTAATGGCTGGTTACGGTCAGGCGGGGGACCTCGCTGGCGCCCAGACAGTGTGCATACAAGGGTCCGGGAAGGTTGACGCCGCGCGCCATCACCATGTGCAGCGGGCGCAATTGCAAAGTTGCCCACGGCAGCCCGGCATTGCCGGCTCCTGCGGTGAACACCGTGACTGCCGGCCGGATCACCCATTGTGGACGTTCAGGATGGTGCAGGGTCAGGTTCCCGTCCGCTTTCAAAATAGCTGGCCCACGATTACGGACCATGGCGTCCTGATAACGCTCAGCCAGCACAGTCAGCACCGAGGCGACCTCGATAATGGGTTCATCCAACCGGTACACCGCGCCATGGAAATCGGGATGGCGCAGGACCGGCGGATAATCGCTGGCGTCCATACCGCCGTCCGCCACCTTCTCCACATGGCCGCGCATCAACTTGCTGGCGAAAAAGGCGACCAGCCGGGAGGTTGGGGCGTGAGTGGCCCAGAGATATTGATGTTCAGCCAGCAATGCAGCGCCGTGCAGATTGATTTCATCTTCACCGTTCAGGCAGCACCGCCATAAAGCGGGCATCCCGGCGACCGCTTCGGCAGTCGGGCCGGCGTAGCCGCGCAGGCCGTATTTGGCGCCGCCGTGGATGATGCCCTGCGCGCAGAGGGTCTGACCAGCACCCAGTCGGTCGCTCTCAATGAGCAGTGCGCCATAGCCGCGCTCACGCAATCGCGCCAGCAACCACAAACCAGCGATGCCGCCGCCGATGATGGCGACGTCGATATTGAGGGTTGGATTCATGAGGCTCCGGGTCGGCTCAAAATACGGGTGATCGTGCTGGAGGTCGAACAGCCCTCGATGTAGTCCATGACGACCACTTGGCCGCCCGCTTCCCACACGCAGTGATTGCCGGGAATATGGGCCGGATCGTTATCGCCACCTTTGACCAGATAATCGGGCTTGACGGCGCAGATCAACCGTTCCGGGGTGTTCTCGGTAAAGGACACGACCCAATCCACGGACGACAGTCCGGCCAGCACCCGCATCCGTTGCCAGAGCGCATGAATCGGCCGGTCGGGACCTTTGAGTTGGCGAACCGAATCGTCGTCGTTGACGGCGACGATCAGCCGGTTGCCCAAGCGCCGGGCCTGTTCCAGATAGGTCACATGACCAGCATGCAGGATGTCGAAACAGCCGTTGGTCATGACGATGGTTTCACCGTGGGCCTTGGCGTCGGCGACCGCTCGCAACAGTTGGGCTTCGTCCACCACCCCGCGCGGCGGTTCTTCATGGTCATACAGCGCCCGGCGCAGTTCAGAAATGGTGACGCTGGCCGCACCCAGTTTACCGACGACGATACTGGCAGCCAGATTCGCCAAGACGGTTGCAGCGGGCAATTCCAGGTCAGCCGCCAGGCCAGCCGCCAGGGTCGCAATCACCGTATCACCGGCACCGGTCACGTCATAGACTTCTCGGGCGCGGGCCGCCAGATGCAGTGGCTCCGCTCCGGACTGTAGCAGGGACACGCCCAGTTCACCCCGGGTGATCAGCAACGCCTCCAGTTCCAGATTGCGACGCAGCGCCTGACCCTTACCGACCAGTTCCGCTTCATCGCGGCAGGGACCGACGACCGCTTCGAACTCGGCCAAGTTGGGTGTCAGCAGGGTGGCGCCGTGATAGCGGCGAAAATCTTGCCCCTTGGGATCGACCAGCACCCGCTTGCCAGCAGCGCGGGCCAACTGGATGTAGGACTCGACCTCGCGCAAGGCACCCTTCTGGTAGTCGGACAGCACGACCAGATCCACATCCGGCAGATGGGCAACGAAGCGTTCGCGGAGCGCGGCAGGATCGAAGCCGGGGAAGCCGTCCTCAAAGTCCAGTCGCAGCAATTGCTGATTGCGGCTCAACACCCGCAGCTTGGTGATGGTCGCCTGACCGGGCTGGCGGAGTAACTCACAGACCACACCGATCCGGTGCAGTTTGGTTTCCAGCACGGTGGCCGATTCATCCGCGCCGGCCACGCCCAGTACCCGGACCTGACCGCCGAGGGTGGCAATGTTGACCGCCACATTGGCTGCGCCGCCGGGACGTTCTTCGACTTCCTCGACCTTGACGACCGGCACTGGCGCTTCTGGCGAGACGCGGGAGGTGGGGCCATACCAGTAGCGATCCAGCATGACATCGCCGACGATCAGTACACGGGCTTGTTCAAAACGGGGTATCTCGGGTTTCATGGTTGGTCATGGAAAATGTTGCATGATGGGCACATCATAACACGGCGCTGGAAGACACTGGCCTTGTCGGGATGCATCGCACATAGCCAGATTTTGGCGGGTGTGGCATCATAAATTTTCAGTCGCTCCGGACAGGAATCGCTTTCTCAATAACATAAGGAATTGCATGATGAAACTACCCCAACATCCTCTTGCTGAAGTCTTTGGCCAACTGACGACTGACTTTTCTGAACGGGCTGTTTTTTATCGTCAAAACAAGCTTTGTCCATTCAATAACAAAGTCCCTAACTGCACAAAGGATAAAGCTAAAAATCCTCTCGGTGTTTGTAGCATTTTTCACAATGATTCCCCAGTCATTACATGCCCAATCCGATTTCGTGAAGACTGGCTGATCGTTAAGGACGCCGCAGAATTTTTCTTTGCTGAAGGCGCCACCTGGAGTTCTTTAACCGAAGTTCGATTAAATGATGCTCATGGAAAATCAGCAGGTAATATTGATGTTGTTCTGGTAGCGTATGATGAAAATGAACATATTTATGACTTTGGAGCGCTTGAAATTCAAGCTGTCTATATCTCTGGAAATGTTCGTGAACCTTTCGAGAATTATATCAATTCATCTATAAATAACCAAGATATGAATTGGACAAATCAGCCTAACTACCCACGTCCTGATTATTTATCTTCTTCTCGAAAAAGGCTTGCTCCTCAACTTCTATTTAAGGGTAGAATATTAAATTCCTGGAACAAGAAAGTCGCTGTTGCGTTAAACAAAGGATTTTATGAAACTCTTCCTATATCCAAGTTGGATGCGGTTTCAAAAAACGATGGGGAAATTGGATGGTTTATATATGAACTGATTTATAAGCCGGAACTTAAAAGATTCAAGCTTGAAAAAGTTGATGAAGTTTTTACAAGTTTCCAATCTTCACTGATTAAAATAACGACGCCTCAGCCCGGAAAAATTGCGGATTTTATCAACATACTTCAGCAGAAGTTAGGTGATCATCTGGAATCGGCTCCTGATAACCAATCCATTGAAAATCCATTGGTATGAATCTCCCGGAACAGCAAAGTCTTTTTTCTGGCACCGGTTTTCTTTGCAAGAAAAACAAGCCGGTGAATGTTGCCTCAGTGCCGCAGCGCAGTCCTTTTCGCTATCCTGGTGGAAAAACCTGGTTCGTACCCACCTTCAGACAATGGATGCAATCCCTTGATTTTAAGCCGGATTTGATTGTAGAGCCTTTTGCCGGAGGAGGCATTATCAGTCTTACCGCATTATTCGAGAATTTTGTTGAACGAGCAGTTATGATTGAAATGGATCATGAAGTTGCAGCAGTCTGGCAAGCGGTTATTCTTGGTTATTCTGAGTGGCTGGCTGAAAGGATTCAGCAATTTGATCTGACTCATGAAAATCTGGAAAATGAATTAAAAATAAATTCCGTTGAAATTCAACAATGCGCTTTTCAAACCATTCTTAAAAATCGAACCCTTCATGGCGGCATTCTGGCGGAAGGCGCCGGGCTGCTCAGAAATGGAGAAAACGGCAAAGGAATTCAATCCCGCTGGTATCCGAAAACACTGGCTAACCGTATTATTAACCTAAATCATATCAGGCAGAGAATGGCTTTTTTTAAAGCGGACGCCTTGGAATTGCTGCCTGACTACGCTGAAAATAAAAACGCAGTTTTTTTTATTGATCCTCCTTATACAGCGGGCGGCAAAAAAGCGGGCAAGCGTCTGTATCGTCATTGCAATATGGATCATGGACGGTTATTCGAAATTGCCGAATCGCTGAAAGGCGATTTTTTAATGACCTATGACCATGCGGATGAAGTCAAAAATCTGGCGAGAAAGCATGGTTTTCAAATGCGGCAGATTCCCATGAATAATACCCACCATGCCCAATTGGTTGAACTGGTGATTGGCAGAAACCTTGCGTGGCTCGATAGATTGGAAGAAATCCACGAAAAAGTGCCTGACTACCCGTTGGTTGAGCGTGGCTATTTATGAACAGCAAAGACCTCTATTTTCGGCTGCTGCGCTACGTCCGGCCCTATACCCGCATTTTCATCCTGTCGATGCTGGGCACCGCCGCCGCCGCCGCCACTGAACCGATGATTCCAGCCCTGATTCAGCCCTTGCTGGATGGCAGCTTCGTCGAAAAAGACCCCCACAGCATCCGCCTGATGCCGGTGTTGCTCGTCGCCGTGTTCATCGTGCGCGGCATCACCGGCTTTATCGGTTCGGTCACGATGAACTGGATCGCCCACCGGGTGGTGATGGACCTGCGCGCCGCCCTGTTCGACCGGCTGCTCACTCTGCCCACCCGCTATTTCGACGATCACTCCGCCGGCAACCTGCTGTCCCGCCTGACCTACGACGTCACTCAGGTCATGAACGCCACCACCCAGGCGTTGATTACTGTGGTCAAGGATGGGCTGGCGGTTGTCGGTCTGCTAGGCTGGATGCTCTATCTCAACTGGCAACTGTCGCTGATGGCGTTCCTGATTGCTCCTGGCATCGCTTTCATCGTCCGCACGGTCAGCCGGCGATTGCGGCGACTCAGCCGGGATTTGCAAGAACTGATGGGCGATCTCACTCACGTCATCGACGAAGTCCTGCAGGGCCACAAGGTCATCAAAATCTTCGGTGGCCAGGATTATGAGCGGGAACGTTTCCACCGGGTCAACAACCGGGTTCGTCAGTTGAGCATGAAACTGGTCACCGCCTCCGAAGCCAGCGGACCCTTGGTGCAACTGCTGACGGTCCTCGCCCTGGGCGCGGTGATCTATTTCGCCTCTCTGCAATCCGCCGCCGACCAGATTACCGTCGGTGGTTTCGTTTCCCTGTTCGGGGCGATGGCCATGCTGCTGGCGCCGATCAAGCGCCTGACCAAGGTCAATGAACAATTGCAGCGCGGACTGGCAGCGGCGGAAACCATTTTCGCCCTGCTCGATGAATCGCCGGAACCGGATCAAGGAATGCAAACTCTGGGCCGCGCCCGTGGCGAAGTGCGCATCCAGAACCTCAGCCACCGCTACCGGGATGAAGGCGCGGAGGTCATCCAGAACCTCAACCTAGACGTGCGTCCGGGGGAAACGATCGCTTTAGTCGGTCCGTCCGGCAGTGGCAAAACGACACTGATGGCCCTGCTGCCACGTTTCTACGAGCCGGAATCCGGCGATATCCTGCTGGACGGCATCCCGATCCGTAACCTGCGGCTGGCGAATTTACGCGCCAACATCGCCTACGTCAGCCAGGAGATCGTACTATTCAACGATACGGTGGCCGCCAACATCGCCTATGGGGCCGGTTTTCTGGCCAGCGAAGCGCAGATTATCCAAGCCGCCGAACACGCCTACGCCATGGATTTCATCCGCGAATTGCCCCAAGGCTTGAACACGTTGATCGGCGAAAATGGCGCACGTCTGTCCGGCGGTCAGCGCCAGCGCATCGCCATTGCCCGCGCCCTGTTGAAAAACGCGCCGATTCTCATTCTCGACGAGGCCACCTCGGCGCTGGACACCCAGTCCGAACGCAAGGTCCAGCAGGCGTTCGATACCCTGCGCCAAGGTCGCACCGCTTTTGTCATCGCCCACCGCCTGTCCACGATTGAAAGCGCCGACCGCATCGTCGTCCTCGACCGGGGCTGCATTGTTGAAATCGGCCAGCATGCCGAATTGCTGGCCTGCAACGGTCGCTACGCCAGCCTGTACCGAATGCAGGCGGATAGCGCCAGCGCAACAAAGTTGCAAAATCAATAAAAATGATGTCAAATACGCAACACCGTTTATTTCAACGGTTTCAAAATTTGGCGTGGTTCATTCATTCAGCTTATGCGCAGTACTATCGACGTTTCCAGAAAACTGGCCCCGCTCTTGCGTCAAGCCTTCCGGCAAGGCGTCGAAGCGGCCAGTCGGGGCGAGGATCGCAATCCTTACGTCCCCAACAGCCACCTTTACCACGCCTGGATGGCGGGATGGGCTTCTCTGGCCCGCGCCTGGAACAATAGCGACGATCTGCGTTGGGCCTGAGCCATTCCGTTGTCTCCCACCTCCATCGACTGAGCATTTACTGATGAGAAAACTGTTATTTCTGTGGCTAGCGGGCAGCCTGCTGTGCGCCGCACCAGTTTGGGCCGAGGGCGACTGGGATCGGGCCAGAACGGCCCACGAACGCGGCGATTATGCGACGGAGTTGGCGATTGTTCGGCCACTGGCCGAGCAGGGATTCGCTTTTGCCCAGTTCAACCTGGGCGTCCTGTACGACAACGGACACGGTGTGCCGATGGATGACCAAAAAGCAATCGAATGGTATCGCAAGGCGGCTGAACAGGGCCTGTCGCAGGCGCAAATCAATTTGGGCATCATGTACGCGGAGGGCGAAGGCCAGCCGGCAGACTTGGTGCAAGCCTATTTCTGGTATGCGATGGCGGACAGCCAGGGCGACAGTCAGGGACCTCAAGCCAAACGGGAGATCGCGGCCAAGATGACCCCGGCGCAAATTGCTGAAGCCGAGAAGAAAGTCAAGGAATGGCGGGCCACCCACCAGTTCACCGTCCCGCCGCAGCAAGCCCTCGAACCATTGCCTGGCGATAAGTAAATTTGTGGCGTGAAACTTGCTGAAAATCTCTGGTCAGACTTGGAACGGCGGTGGCGATATCGGGGTTACGGTGAACCACCTTGTATCTACAGACTCGATCACCGCCGCCGATAATCCTTATACATCTTGATCGCCGATCAGGGTTCACGACTTGGAGAGATGGCTATGAACGGGAACGGTATTCAAAGCAAGGCCCTGGACCGGGCCAGCAGCACGATGAAGATTGCGGATCGAATCGGCCTGCGCGGCTATTCCATCCTGTCCTACGCCATCTTCGGGACGCAACATGCGCACGGCTGGAATTTCACCCGCAAAGGGGATATCGAGGTTATTCGGGTGGAGCCGGAAGCGCTGGAAACGCTGTATCCACCCCTTCCGTCAGCGTAAGACAGTCAATTCGCCGGCATCAGCCACTCCAGCCGGATTTGACCCGGTTCGCCGGTTCGTAAGGCCGCCAGCAACTCCGGCAACAGCCGGTTAAGCGTTTCATCCAGTTTCCAAGGCGGGTTGATGACGATCATCCCGCAGCCATGCAGACCGACGGGTTGATCATAGGGATAGAGTCCCAACTCCGCGCACAGGATCGCCGGAATTCCCAGTTGTTGCAGATTCCGCTGAAAGCGCAAGCTGGGCGCACGGTCGAGGATCGGATACCAGATCGCGGCCATTCCCGTCGCCCAGCGCCAGTGCATCGTCTGCACCGCCTCGACCAATCGGTCAAATTCATTCCGCAGTTCAAAAGCCGGATCGATAAACACCAGTCCGCGCCGTTCCGGGGGGGGTAAAAACGCCTTCAGGCTGGCGTAGCCGTCGGCATGATGCACCGCGACTTGCCGGTCGCCAGTGAATTCGGCTTTGAGCGCCGGATAGTCGCCAGGGTGCAGTTCAATCAGCGTCAACCGGTCTTCCGGTCGCAACAGGGTGCGGATCAGGCGCGGCGAGCCAGGATATTCCCGCAATGCGCCATCCGGGTTCAACACCCGCACTTGTTCCCGATACTCGCGCAATTCCGGCCCCAATGCCGATTGATCCCACAACTGGCCGATGCCGTTCTGATATTCCCGATTTTTGCGGGCGGGCGCGGAATGCAGATCGTAGCGCCCCGCCCCGGCATGGGTGTCGAAGACCCGGAATGGTTTGTCCTTGCATTGCAGGGCGCGGATGAGCTGGATCAGCAGGACATGTTTGAATACGTCAGCGAAATTGCCGGCATGGAAAGCATGGCGGTAGCTCAGCATATCGGCTCAATCTGCATATTGCCGCAACCGTACCGGCCGCCGCCGTGCGCCCCAGGTTCCCGGTTCGGCCTCAAACACACCGGCGCAAGGCGTACCGCAAGCATTGCATCGGCCCTCCGCCGTCAGGTTCCAGACGCCGAGCGTGTACCAGTCACGGCCAATCAACTTGTGGCCGCATTGATGGCAATAGGTGCTGTCGCCCTTTTCGTCGTGGACATTGCCGGTGTAGGCGTAGCGAACACCGTTTTTCATGGCGATGCGCCGCGCCCGACTCAGGGTGGAAGGCGGCGTCGGCGAGTGGTTCATCATCTTCCAGTCGGGATGGAAGGCGGTGAAATGGAGCGGCACATCCGGCCCGAGGTTTTCCATCACCCACTGGGTCAGCGCCTCCAGTTCCGCATCAGAATCGTTCTCGCCGGGAATCAGCAGCGTCGTGATCTCAAACCAGACCTGGGTTTCCCGCTTGAGATAAATCAGGGTATCCAGCACCGGTTGCAGGTGGCCGCCGCAGATTTTCCAGTAGAAATCTTCGGTGAACGCTTTCAAATCGACATTGGCGGCATCCATGTATTTGAAGAATTCGCGGCGCGGCTCTTCGCACAGATAGCCCGCAGTAACCGCCACCGACTGAATGCCGTACTCCCGGCAAGCGATGGCAGTGTCCATCGCGTACTCCATGAAAATCACCGGGTCGTTGTAGGTATAGGCGATGCTGCGGCAGCCCAGTTCGTGAGCAACCCGCGCCAATTTGGCCGGCGAAGCTTCATCAGCCAGGGTATCCATCTCGCGGGACTTGCTCATATCCCAGTTCTGGCAAAACTTGCAGGCCAGGTTGCAGCCAGCGGTGCCGAAGGACAACACGGGCGTTCCCGGCAAAAAGTGATTGAGCGGCTTCTTCTCAATGGGATCGATGCAGAATCCGCTGGAGCGTCCGTAACTGGTCAACCTGATTTGGCTATCATGGTTGCCGCGCACAAAGCACAGGCCCTGCTGGCCTTCGTGCAGCTTGCAATAGCGCGGACAAACATCGCATTGCACTCGGCCATCGTCGAGAATATGCCAGTATTGGGTCGGAAAGAACTCCGGAATGGTAGAAGCAGGCATTGGTGGAATGGTGGTTTTAATCGTCATGGCGGCCTCATGAGCAAAGGCTCTCGTCGTTATTCCGCCAGTGGAAACCTAGCGGTTCATAGGGTTTGATCTTTTCTGCTTGAATAACGCTCTATACTTTAGATGATAAATTCGCCAATCATCCTGTGCGCTGATGATCGACGTTGGCACACTAAACCGGGAGGGCGTCGTTATGCAAACTACACGCACACCTGCCGTAGCGGGCATGTTCTATCCGGCGAGCGCCGCCGAACTGCATTCACAAGTGCAGACTTTTCTCAACCAAGTTCCAGTTCCGGCGGAGCCGCCGCCCAAGGCGATTATTGCCCCGCACGCCGGCTATATCTACTCTGGCCCGATTGCCGCATCCGCTTATGCGCGGTTGAGCGCGGTGCGCGACCTGATTACCCGCGTGGTGCTGCTGGGACCGAGCCACCGGGTCGGTTTCCGGGGCATCGCCGTCAGCAGCATGACCGCGTTTGCTACGCCGTTGGGCGTGATTCCCATAGACCAGGAAGCGGTCGAACAGGTTCGGCAATTGCCGGAAGTTGGCTTCCTGGAGCAAGCCCATGCCCAAGAACACAGTCTGGAAGTGCATCTGCCGTTCCTGCAGGAAGTGCTGGGCGCCTTCAAGCTCGCGCCATTGGTGGTCGGCGACGCCCGCCCGTCCCAGGTAGGGGCCGTGCTGGAAGCCTTGTGGGGCGGCCCGGAAACGCTGATCGTCATCAGTTCCGATCTCAGCCATTATCACGACTATCAGACTGCCCGCGCCATGGATCGCGAAACCTCCAGCGCCATTGAAAACCTGCGCTTCGAGGACATCGGCTATGAACAGGCCTGTGGGCGCAATCCGGTCAATGGCCTGCTCTGGGTAGCGCGGCGCAAGGGTTTGCGGTGCGAAACCCTCGATCTGCGCAATTCCGGCGATACCGCCGGGACACGCGATCAAGTCGTGGGGTATGGTGCTTATGCCTTCCACTAATTCGCTGTCACCGGAGAACCGGGCGACGTTGCTTGAAGTCGCCCGCGCTTCGATTCAGCACGGCCTGCGCCATCGCCAGCCGCTGGACGTCAATCCGGGCAACTATTCAGAACCCCTCCGTGTGCTGCGGGCAACCTTTGTCACCTTGGAGAAGAGTGGTCAGTTGCGGGGTTGTATCGGCGCGCTGGCCGCCTATCAACCGCTGGTTCAGGATGCTGCGGTACACGCTTACGCGGCGGCGTTCGAGGATCCGCGCTTCCCAGAAGTGCGCATGGAGGAATTTCCGGCGCTGGACGTTCATATTTCGGTGCTGTCGCCGCCAGAGCCGCTGCATTTTGCTTCCGAGGACGAATTGCTGGCGCAGTTGCGGCCCGGCGAGGATGGGCTGATTCTGCATTTTCGCCATCATCGGGGGACCTTCCTGCCGTCGGTGTGGAAGCATCTGACGGATCCCTATGTATTCTTGGCGCAACTCAAGCAGAAGGCGGGATTGCCGCTGGATTTCTGGTCGCCGGAATTGCGGGTGGAGCGCTATACGACGGAGTATTTCGGTGACAGTGATGTAGTGGGCAGTTCGGGCTGAGCAGTTGTCCAGGAACCGTGGAACCTCGGCAAGGCGCTAACGCAGCCTGAGCCGATGAGCTGTCTTGGCTTCCTGAATCACTCGCTGGTTTGCAGTAAAGATCGTGGGTAGTGCTTCAGACGTGGATATAGATTCATCAAGTTGATTTATAATCAATGTGTTGTAAGCATTTTATTGATATCCATGTCCACGTCAAGAACACCACCGAATTGGCAACTAAGGGCTAGAGATCTGCGTAATGGAAAATCCTTGAGAAGGAGTACTCCAATCCAAAAGGATCGTATAAGTCTTACCATCTACCGTCATATTTCTGATAAATAATGACCTATCGTTGTTGGTCCCAAGACTAAAAGTAGCACCTCGCAGACTGACCTTTTCTGGATCAGCTAAAAAATTACCGGGAACGTCAAAATGCGTGGTGAACACTGCAATGGTCTTTGCCGTGGCGTTGCCGCGATTATCAACGGCTCGGAGGGTAAAGGTGTGCTGACCAGGAGAAAGGTCTGAATAGTTATAAGCCATTGAGAAACCGGATTTATCTGAGGCGGGGTAAGTTGGAAAAGAATCACCTACATCTGTTCTTAACCCTCCAGACGGAATATTAGTCTTAAATGTGCCGTCAACAAGAAGCTCAATATGCTCGATTCCGTTGATTGATACTGCCCAACCCCGCAAGTTGGCAACGCCGGAATAAGTACCGTTAGGAAGAGGCTCTTCAACTGTTAGGATGTTATCCGTTACAGCCTGAGCCATGGCAGCCTGAGGAATTGCGAATAAAGTAACAAACATCACACAGACCGTAAAAAATAAGCTAATGATTTTAGCTTTCATGCTAGCCTCCACCAGTTGGTGCTTATCAATAAGTTGTCAAATCAGGAGTTAGACACTATCGCAAACTCTGATACTCACTGCAACAGCAAGCATTAAGAAACTTAGTTTACGATAATGTCAATTATATTCTAGTTTGATGAAAATACCGGAGTTTCGCTAATTTTTTTTGGGTAGTGCTTCAAACGTGGATATAGATTCATTAAGTTTATTTATAATCAATGTGTTGTAAGCATTTTATTGATATCCGTATTCACGTCAAGAACACCACCGGTGCGCGCAGCACATTTTTACGTTCGCCAGTGGTGATGCGGACGTAAGCGGTCATGCCCGGCAGCAGCCGTCCATCGGCGTTGTCCACGTCGACCACCACGCTGTAGGTCACGACGTTCTGCTGGATAGTCGGGTTCAGGCGAATCTGGCGGATGCGGCCCTGAAAGCGTTGCTCAGGATAGGCGTCTACTGTGAAGTGTACTGCCATGCCCGGTTGTAAAACGCCGACATCGGCTTCGGCGATGCTGGTGTCGATCTGCATCGCCCGCAGATCCTGGGCAATCTGAAACAGGGTCGGGGTCTGGAAGTTCCTCCCTGGCGATCAGATTCTTGCGCTGGAGCGCGATCACCCGGTCAATCTTGAACGGTGGATGATGAGTCATGGGGCCTGGTGGCAGGCCCGCATACTCTGGACTAGAGTTAGGCAATACAGGCTCATTTTGACGCAGCAGCGAGGTATAGCGGGCATGTTGCCGCAGATTATTCCCGAATCCAATTATCTGATGCGGATGGCCGATGGGACCATCAAGCAGGTCAACCCGTTCACCGGTACGGAGGTATGGACCGTGCCGGGCCGGGGCAATCGGCCACTGGGCGTCAGCGCACCCAACCCCAAGCCGCTCGATCCAGCCCAGCACGATGCCCACTGCTCATTCTGCACCCGGCATTATCTGGAGACCCCGCCGGAAAAAGCGCGGCTGGTTAAAACCAGCGAGGGTTTCACCACCCTGCGCCATCTCCACGCCGAGGAACTGTTTGACACCGTGGCTGAATTCCGGCGCATTCCCAACCTGTTCGAGATCGTCTCTTTTGACTACTGGCAAAAGAACTTTGGCTACCAGATTCCAGACTCCATGGAAGCGCACAAGTGCAGTTATCTGGCCTCGGAAGCGGGCCGCCAGCATGTGTTGCAAGTCGTCGAACAGCGCTTGAAAGCTTCTGGTTTGGATGAAGCCGCCCGCAACCGGTTGTCGGTGGACGAGCGGTTGCAACTCGCTAATGCTTTCTTCGGCGGCGGTCATGAAGTGATCGTCGCCCGACGCCATCTCATCGACGGCGCGACCCATGACCATCAATTAGCTTCTTCAGGAACGCTGACCCCGGAGGAACACTATCAATATCTGCGTTTCACTATCGATGCCCTGCGCGATCTGTACATCAATAACCGCTATGTCCGGTATGTCGCGGTCTTCCAGAACTGGTTGAAACCGGCGGGGGCGTCGTTCGATCACCTGCACAAGCAACTGGTGGCCATTGACGAACGCGGCGTCCAGAACGAGATGGAATTACACCGGGTGCGGGATAATCCCAACATTTACAACGAGGCGGCAGTTAACTTCGCCAGTTACCGCAATCTGGTGGTGGCGGAAAATGATCACGCCATTGCCTATGCCGGCTTCGGCCATCGCTATCCGACGCTGGAGATTTTCTCCAAGAGCGAACGCAGCCAGCCGTGGAATCATTCGCCCGAGGAGTTGCGCAGCATGTCCGATCTGGTGCATGGCTGCCATGCCGCCGCCGGGTCGGATATTCCCTGCAATGAAGAGTGGTACTACAAGCCGCCTGATGTCGATGTGCCAATGCCCTGGCGTATTCTGATCAAATGGCGGGTATCGACTCCGGCGGGGTTTGAGGGCGGCACCAAGATTTATGTCAATACCATTGACCCGGAAACCTTGCGCGACCGAGTGGTGCCGAAGCTGTTCCAGCTTAAAAATGAGGGGCGAATCGCGCCGATGAAAATCGCCTTTGAATGTCCCTGCGTCCCCAACTGCCTGCGCTATAACCCAGCGGTTCGGCAGCGGGAATCATCCCATCCCGAATTCCCGCCGTTGTCGGGCGGCCCGTCGCCGGGAGAGTCATAGTCTGCACCGTATGCTCAACCTGGCTAACTATCTGGCCTCTCTGCCGGAAGAAACTCCTGGGGCTAGCGGATTTGCTGGCTCAGGTCCATCACTGCTTCACAGCCAGCCGGTAAGCGACCGTCCCGGCGATTTTTTCCCGATGCAGCGTCCAATCCGCCGGCAGCGCTGGTGCGGGTTGATTCGCTTCGGCTTCCAGATAAATCCAGGCATTCGCCGCCAGCCAGCCGCCTTGTTCCAGTTGGGCGCAGACCGGCTCCAGCAGTCCTTCCCCAAACGGCGGATCGAGAAACACAATTTCAAAGGGTATTCCCGGTTGGCGCAGCCAGGCCAGCGCCTCCGCCGGTTCAACCCGTGCGCTCTGAGCGTTCAATCGGGCCAAATTTTCTCGCAGGGTGCGAACGGCCAGTGGGTGATGCTCGACAAAGACCGTTTCCGCTGCGCCGCGTGACAGGGCTTCTATGCCGAGTGCGCCGCTGCCGGCAAACAAGTCCAGGCAGCGGGCGCCGGGCAGTACCGGAGTCAGCCAGTTGAACAGGGTTTCCCGCACCCGATCCGGGGTCGGTCGTAACCCCGGCAGGTCGGGAAACGCCAGACGTCGGCTGCGCCACTGGCCACCGATGATGCGCAACTGGTTAGACGGTCGCCCGCGCCGGTTCATGTGCCGGGCGCACTCGATGGAGTTAGCGCCGGGCCGCCGACAATGACGGTGATCAACCGATCCGGTTGAATGTGCCGTTGCCAGGCGCTCTTGACCTGATCGAGGCTGATGCCGTTCATCACGCCGATGAAGTTTTGCAGGTAATCCAGCGGCAGGCCGTAGAAGGCGATGGACCCCAGATAGTTCACCAGTTTGCCGTTGCCGGCAATGTCAAGGGCGAAGCCACCGGTAATATTCTGCCGGGCTTCCTCCAGCACCGGCGATTCCGGGCCTTTGGCGGTAAATTCGCGCAGGGTGGTTTGCGCCACTTGGAGCGCGGTATCGACCTGGTCATTGCGGGTTTGCAGATTCATCAGGAAGGGACCCGCTTGGCGAGAAGGCGAGAAGGCGCTATAGGCTCCGTAAGCCAGCCCGCGTTTTTCCCGAATCTCCTGGGACAGTTGCGAGACCAAGCCGTTGCCGCCGAGGACGTGATTGCCCAGATAGAGGGCGTAATAGTCAGGATCAGCGCGGCTCACGCCGACTTGGCCGATGAGAATATGGCTCTGGCTGGACGGGTGGGGAATGCGGATCGTCTGGCTGGCGGGAACCGGGGAAACGGGCGGGGGCGGCGGAATCGGTTCACCCTTGGGCAGACCGCTGACCAGGGCATTCGCGAGCGATTCGGCGGCGGAACGATCCAGATCACCAACGATGGCGATGACCGCATTAGCCGCAGTGTAGTGGCGGCGGTGAAAATCCTGGATGTCCGCACGGGTGAGCGCGTTCAGACTGGCGGTCGTTCCCTCGGGCGGCGTCGCGTAGGGATGATCGCCATAGAGCGCTTTGAAAAAGGCATCCTGGGCGATGGTGCCGGGCGACTGGGCGCGTTCCTGGAGCGCAGTCAGCATCTGCTGGCGCACCCGTTCCACGGCGTCCGGGGCAAAAGTCGGTTCCTTGAGCAGCCGGGCGACGGTTTCGACCGCCGGTTGCAGATAGCGCGGATCGGCGAGGCTGCGCAGTGAGAGGACCGCCGAATCGCGCCGTGAACTGGCGCTGAAGCGTGCGCCCACCCGATCCAGCCGGTCCGCGATGACATCCGCCGACCAGTCACCCGCGCCTTCCTCCAGCAAGGCATTCGTCAGTTGTGCCAAGCCGGGTTTCCCGTCATCGCGCACCGAACCGGCGCTGAACAGGATTTGCGCATCCACCATCGGCAACTCACGGGCAGGAATGAAGTAAACCGGTACGTCATTGGCAGCGCGCCAGTGCTGAATTTCCGGGACGGCAACCGCTAGCCCGGACGCCATTAGCAACAGTGCGGCGAGAACGCCGGATAACAACGATTTCAGAGAAAGCATAGCGAAAGAATCCTTAACTCCCCTCTCCCCTTGTGGGAGAGGGGCCGGGGGTGAGGGGAAATTTTAGCGAACCGCATGATCCATCGCCGCGCCGGGAGCCGCCGGCCGCCGACCTTCCAGCGGCAACGGATCCAGCATCGCCACGGTCAACCGGTCATCGGTCAGATACTTGCGGGCAACCTCACGCACCTGCTCCGGGGTGACGGCCTGAATTCGTTGCACATAGTCATCGAGCTTGTTCCAGCCCAGCCCGACCGTTTCCAGAGTGCCCAGCCGCATACCCTGGTAGAACAGCGAATCCTGCTGATAGACATCGGTAGCGGTGACCTGCGCAACGACCCGCGCCAATTCTTCGGGACTGATGAGTTCTTCACGCAGCTTGGCAACTTCCGCACGCAGCGCCTGTTCCAGTTCGGCGCTGGTGCGGCCCGGCGCGGGATTGCCAGCCAGCGTAAATAATTCCTCCAGCCGTGATGTCGTGCTGTAGCTGGTTCCCGCAGCGGCGGCGACCTGGGAACCGCGAATCAGATTGCGGCTGATGCGTCCGCTGTTGCCGCCGTCGAGAACGCCGTCCAGCACATCCAGCGCGTAGGGTTCCCACCCCTCAGCGGCAGTTTTCAGCGTCGGTGCTTTATAGCCGAGGACGACATAGGGCACTTCCGCCGGGGTTTTGACAGTGATGCGCCGCTCGCCTTTTTGGGGAATCTCCACCGCCGACCGGGGCGGGGTTAATTCGCTGGTCGGCAACGGTCCAAAGTGCTTCTCCGCCAGTTCCCGCACCTTGGCGGGATCGACATCGCCGACCACCACCAGCGTCGCGTTGTTGGGCGCATACCATTGTTGATACCAGCGGCGCAAATCGTCGGGCTTGATCAACTCAATATCCTGCATCCAGCCGATGATCGGGTTGCGGTAGGGACTGGTGATGTAGGCCGCCGCCTGGAAACGTTCCTGGGTCAGCGCCTCGGGCTGATCTTCCGTGCGCAACCGGCGTTCCTCGGCGACGACCTGCGCTTCCTTGGCTACGTCCTCCGGTTTCAACAGCAGATGGCGCATCCGGTCGGCTTCCAGTCGGAAGCTCAGTTCCAGTCGTTCTTTTTCCAGCGTTTGGAAATAGGCCGTGTAGTCGTGGCTGGTAAAGGCGTTCTCATCCCCGCCATTGGCGGCGATCAGGCGGGAAAATTCACCACCCGGCACGTTGGGGGTACCCTTGAACATCAGATGTTCCAGCAGGTGGGAAATGCCAGTCAGACCGCTCGGCTCGTAGCTGGAGCCGACTTTGTACCAGACTTGCGAAACGACGACCGGGGCGCGATGGTCTTCGCGCACCAGAATTTTCAGGCCGTTGTCCAAGATGAATTCATGCACCGGGGTGGCGGCGAGGGCGACCAGCGGGCTGACGGTCAGCCAGCAGGCTAGGGCGACAAAGCGATTTCTGCACATAAGGTTTCCGTAAGTGGGGCCAGTTCCGAAAGGACCATTCCGGCCTTTTGGCAACCAACCGGCGCGAGGGTTCGGCGGAACAGCGTCATTGATCATAGAGTTGAAGTATACTATTCGAATAATCAATCGCTTCCGCCAAAAGATATCGAAGCTTTCATCGTTCCTGTTTTTCTCACGAATAGGCCGGTATGTCCGGGGCGGTCACGATCATGCCCATCAAGTACTCCAGACGACTCACGGGAAGAAAACGTACCGCCCAGGCCAACCGACACCTAGGTTTTATGTTGGCTTTTGTGGCGGGTGCTACTAATGCCGGAGGTTTTCTGGCCGTGCATCAATACACATCGCACATGACTGGAATTGTGTCATCGATGGCTGACCATCTGGCACTGGGTGCGTACCGAGAGTATTTGACTGGATTTGGGGCGCTACTGTCGTTCATTGCCGGGTCGGCATGTACAGCGATCATGGTCAACTATGCGCGATCTCGGAAAATGCACAGCGAATATGCTTTGCCACTTTTGCTGGAAGCCGCGCTGTTACTGTGCTTTGGCGTGTTGGGCAACAAACTGTCCGAGATCGCCGGACTGTTTGTCCCACTCACCGTGATGTTGTTGAGCTTCATTATGGGCTTGCAAAACGCGGTGATTACCAAGCTGTCCCGATCCGAAATCCGGACTACGCATATCACTGGCCTGGTCACGGATATTGGGATTGAATTGGGCAAACTGGTGTATTGGAGCGCACCTGGATCGAACCACTTGCCGAAGGTGTTTGCCAACCGAGATCGTCTCCAGGTGCTGATCTCGTTGGCAGTGTTATTTTTTACCGGAGGTGTGATCGGAGTGTGGGGCTTTAAGTTGGTTGGCTACATCGCCACTGTGCCATTAGCACTCCTGTTGGTGGCAATGGCCAGTGTGCCCGCAGTAGATGATTTCGTTGTTTTCACCCGCAGACGAACGAGATGGAGAAAGTGATTGGCAAAATGCAGAATAACTATTGGGCATGGTGGAGAAGATCGTCCACTCCAGTAGAATTCTGCGAGGATTCTTGCGGAAATCAGAATCGGCGGATAATTTCATCCGCCATCTGGGTGGTGGTCAATTTCCCACCGAGATCAGCGGTACGCGCCCCGGCAGTGATGGTGTCATCCACCGCTTTTTCAATCGCCACGGCTTCCGTCTCCAGCCCCAACGAGTGACGCAGCAGCATCGCCGTGGACAGGATCATGCCAATCGGGTTGGCGATCCCTTTCCCGGCGATATCGGGAGCGGAACCATGAATCGGTTCGTACAATCCGACCCGGCCCGCGCCCAGACTGGCCGACGGCAACATGCCCATCGAACCCGCCAACACGGAAGCTTCGTCGGTGAGAATGTCGCCAAACATGTTCTCAGTGACCATGACATCCATCGAGGCGGGACCGGTGATCAGGCGCATGGCGGCGGTATCCACCAGCACATGTTCCAAGGCGATCTCCGGGTTCTCTGCGCCGACCTGCACGGCGATCTGTCGCCACAACCGCGAAGATTCGAGGACATTCGCCTTGTCTACTGACGTAACCTTGCGCTGGCGGCCCTGAGCCAACTTGAATGCCAATTCCATCACCCGGCGAATTTCGTAATCGTAATATTCCAGCGTATCGACGGCGCGCTCACGACCATCTTTGACATCACGACCTTTTGGCCAGCCGAAATACAGGCCGCCGGTTAACTCGCGGATGACCAGAATATCCACACCCTGGAGTTTTTCCGGTTTCAGCGGCGAGGCATCGATCAACGCCGGGTGAACCTTGACCGGACGCAGGTTGGCGAACACGCCGAGACCCTTACGCAAGGCCAATAATCCCCGTTCAGGGCGATCCTTGGCGTTCGGATTATCCCATTTTGGCCCGCCCACCGCGCCCAATAGCACGGCATCCGCCGCCTGACAATCCGCCAGGGTTTCGTCGGTCAGCGACGAACCGCACTTGTCGATAGAGCAGCCGCCCATCAGCCGTTCCTGATAAACGAATTCGTGTCGGAATTGGCTGGCGATGGCATCCAGTACCCGAACGGCCTGGCTGACAACTTCCGGGCCGATGCCGTCACCGGGCAGTAAAACGATATGAGCTTTCATAAGGATTCCGTGAAGGGTCCCCTGCTTTTCGGGCATACTTCCATGAAATAGCAGAGGGGGATTGTTTTAAGGCGATTCTACTCAGGATGCAGAAGTGTTCCCTATCTAACGACGATTAGAGCAGGTTCCACGCCCCCATTGACCATCAAAATTCACGGAAATCTGCCCGCCGGGTCGAGGTTGAAAGGATCTGGATAAGTTGATTAAAGTGACATCCGCCATACCGCTGACGTTGCCGCGATAAATCCGCTGACCCTTCTCATTCTTGCGATCAAAACGTAGCCGGGAGGATCGGGAAATATCTATGCCAGTCCGTGCGTTGCGGAACTGCACTTGCTGCTCAAAACCGGTATTAGGACTCCAGGGCACGGAAAATGAGATATTGCTATTAGCGCGATGAATGGTTCCTCGACACAGCATATCCGCCGCGAAGACTTTAGAAGGAACTGTTATCGCCAAAACACCAAGCCCAATGATCGTGGGGCTGGCAGCCATTAACCTGAGAATACCTCTCCACTGCATTTAAACATCTCCCGGTATAAATAAAGACCAGAAATCGACAGGGGGACAGACCCGGCATCCCTGCATCAATGCGCTACGGACAGCCCATATTCCACTGCATCAACCAGCGCTTGCCAGGAGGCTTCGATGATGTTGGCGCTCGCGCCGACCGTACTCCACATTCGGGTGGTGTTGCGCGTGTCAATCAACACGCGGGTGATGGCTTCGGTGCCGTTCTGGCCCTCCAGAATGCGGACTTTGTAATCCGCCAAATGGAAGGAGGCTATTTCCGGGTAATGCCCGATCAGCGCCTTGCGCAGGGCCAGATCGAGAGCGTTCACCGGACCATTGCCTTCAGCGGCGGTATGCAGCACTTCCTCGCCCACCTTCAACTTGACCATGGCTTCAGCGAAAATGCCCCGTCCCTGGCGATGCTCGACGTTGACCAAAAAATCCACCAGTTCAAACAAGGGCTGGTAACCCGGTTGCTGGCGCTTGAGCATCATGGCGACCGAGGCTTCGGCAGCTTCGAAGGAAAAACCGCGTGCTTCGAGTTCCTTAACATCGTTGAGTACACCGACGACATCGGTCACGCTGCTGACATCGACGCCGTGTTCTTCGGCCTTGCTGAGAAGATTGGCCCGCCCGGACAGTGCGGAAACGACCACCCGCATCTTGTTACCCACCTGCTCCGGCGCGACATGTTGATACGACTGCGCCGAGCGACGCATCGCCGCTACATGGACGCCGCCCTTGTGGGCAAACGCGCTCTTGCCGACATAGGGCAGATGGTCGTTGGGCGTCACGTTGGCGACTTCATCGACAAAATGCGACAACTCGTACAATTTGCTCAAGCCATCTTTCGGCAGGCACTGGCGGCCCATTTTCAGTTCCAGATTGGCCATGACCGAACACAAATTCGCATTGCCGCAACGCTCGCCCACACCGTTGATCGTCCCTTGCACCTGGATCGCGCCTTCGCGCACTGCCAGCAGCGCGTTGATGACCGCAGAATCGCCGTCATTGTGGGTGTGGATGCCAAACGGGTGATCGATGGCCTCCTTCACTTCGTGGATGATGGTTTCCAACGTCCAGGGCAGGGTGCCGCCGTTGGTGTCGCAGAACACGACCGTTTCGGCTCCGCCGCGAATGGCGGCCTTGAGCGTTTCAATGGCGTACAGCGGATCAGCCTGGTAGCCATCGAAAAAATGCTCGGCGTCGTAAATGACCCGACGGCCCGCAGCGCGCAGGTAAGCGACCGACTGCTCGATGATGCGCAGGTTGTCTTCCAACGTGGTGAGCAACACATCGGTGACGTGCAGCGTCCAGGTTTTGCCGAAAATCGTGCAGACCGGGGCCTGCGAATCCAGCAGCGACTGGAGGTTAGCGTCATCTTCCGGGCCGCCCTTGACCCGGCAAGTGGAGCCAAAGGCGGCAATCAGCGCGGTTTTCCATTCCAGATCGCGGGCGCGCTCGAAAAACTCAGCGTCCTTGGGGTTGGAGCCGGGCCAGCCGCCTTCGATGAAGGCCACGCCTAAATCGTCCAGCCGTTGAGCGACGCGAATTTTATCGTGACCCGACAGGGTGAAACCTTCGCTCTGCGTGCCGTCGCGCAGGGTCGTATCGTAAATTTGAATCAAGGACATGGGCTTATCTTCGGGCTTCAAACGCCGCGATCTCTTTCTCGAAGCTCAGGATATAACCCAGTTCATCGACGCCATTGAGCAGGCAAGTCTTGTTGAACGGGTCAATGGAGAACGAGACCGAACCGCCGGGGAACGACAGCGTTTGGGTGGCCAGATCAAGGGTCAGTTCCACGCCGGGATTTTCCCCGACCATGGCGAACAGGCGCTGATGGGTGGACTCATCGACAACGATTGGCAGCAGGCCGTTTTTCAGCGCATTGCTGCGGAAAATGTCGGCGAACGAGGTGCTGATCACCGCTTGGAAGCCAAAGCCGGTCAGCGCCCAGGGCGCATGTTCACGGGAGGAGCCGCAGCCGAAATTGTCGCCGGCCAGCAGAATCTGGCGGCCCGCCGCTTTGGGCTGATTCAGCACGAAATCCGGCTTGGGCGAACCGTCGCTGTGATAGCGCCAGTCGGCGAACAGATTGTCGCCCATGCCGCTTTTGTCAGTAGCCTTCAAAAACCGGGCGGGAATGATCTGGTCGGTGTCGATGTCGTTGACCGGCAGCGCGACCACGCGGGACGTCAGGGAGGTAAACTGGGCCATGTTAGCGATCTCCGGCCAAGGCGCGCGGATCAGCCACGGCGCCGGCTAAGGCACTCGCAGCAGCGGTTAATGGACTGGCGAGGAAGGTGCGCCCGCCTTGACCTTGGCGGCCTTCAAAATTGCGGTTACTGGTGCTGACTGCATATTGGCCGGGCTGAAGCTGGTCGCCGTTCATCGCAATGCACATGCTGCAACCGGGTTCGCGCCATTCCGCGCCGGCGGACTTGAACACCTGATCCAGTCCTTCGGCTTCGGCCTGCTGTTTGATGACCTGCGAGCCGGGCACCACCATGACCCGCACGCCGTCAGCAACCTTGCGGTTTTTGAGCAGCGCCGCCGCTTCACGCAGATCCGAAATGCGCGAGTTGGTGCAACTGCCGATAAACACCACATCCACTTTCTGACCGAGCAACGCTTGCCCGGCCTGGAGGCCCATATAGCGCAACGCTTTGTCCAGCGCGGCTTTCTGGTTGGCGTCGCTCAGGCGGGCCGGATCGGGGATGCGCCCGGTGATGCCCATGCCCATGCCGGGATTGGTGCCATAGGTGATCATCGGTTCCAGCGCGGCGGCGTCAAGGGTGATAACGTGATCGTAGGTCGCGCCTTCATCACTGGCCAGTGCTTGCCAACGAGCTATCGCTTGATCCCATTCCGCACCTTTCGGTGCGTGTTCACGGCCCTTCAGATAGGCAAAGGTCGTCTCGTCCGGCGCAATGAGTCCAGCCCGTGCGCCGGCTTCGATGGACATATTGCAGACGGTCATCCGCTGTTCCATGGTCAGCCCGCGAATGGCGGAGCCGGTATATTCAAAGACGTAGCCGGTGCCGCCACCGACGCCGATTTTGGCAATCAGCGCCAGGATAATATCCTTGGCGGTCACGCCCGCCGGGGGCGTCCCATCAATGCGGACTTCGCAGGTTTTCGGCTTTCTCTGCAACAGGCATTGGCTGGCGAGAACATGCTCGACTTCGCTGGTGCCGATGCCGAAAGCTAATGCGCCAAACGCGCCGTGGGTGGCCGTATGGCTGTCGCCGCAGACGATGGTCATACCCGGCTGGGTCAGACCGAGTTCCGGGCCGATAACATGGACGATGCCGCGATGGGCGCTGGCCATGCCGTGCAGGGTGACGCCAAATTCGGCGGCGTTCGTTTCCATCTGGCGGATTTGCGCAGCAGCCAGCGGATCGGCAATCGGCACATTGAGTGGCGTGGTCGGGATGGAGTGGTCCATCGTGGCGACGGTGCGTTCGGGGCGGCGGACTTGCAAACCGCGCTGGCGCAGGCCGGTAAACGCCTGGGGCGAGGTCACTTCGTGGACGAGGTGCAGGTCGATGTACAGAATAGCCGGGGAGTTGGGCTGTTCGGCAACGACATGCGACTCCCAGATTTTTTCAAAGAGCGTTTTTGGCATGATCAATCAGTAACGATGGGGTGAATTTTCAGTTCCAACAAAATGTTGGGGATTTTGACGAAGGGTTTGATGATGACAAGGCGGCGATGATAACGCGAAGGCAGGGCGCAACGAAAATGTTTATTGCCGCTGGGCGGTCGCTGATGCCCGAACCATCCCGGTTTGTAGGGAGGGTCGATGTAGATGCACTTGATCTTGCCAGTGAACTCCTGTTCCAACGTTTTGAGGGTGAGGAGGTTGTCGCCAAAAATCAGCCGATTGTCGAAGAGGTCGTTCTCGCTGGCCCGATGGGCGTCGTGATAGGACTTGTCTAGGTCTTCGATCAGGATACGCGGTTCCAGCTTTGGCCGGTTCTCCTTGCCGATCCAGGTCAGTTCCAGACGGGTGTTGCTTTCCACCATGCTCACTCTTCATCCAACATCGAAATTACCCGCACCAGCAATTTTTTAATCTGCTCCATGCCGCCGACCAGATTCCGTTCGATCTCGGCCATGGTGATTTCGCCAGGAATCTTACCCGCCGCCCAGTTAGCCACCACTGCGCAGGCGGCGTAGCGCAGCCCCAGTTCCCGGGCCAGCGCCGCCTCCGGCATCCCGGTCATCCCCACGATGTCGCAACCGTCCCGTTCCAGCCGGCGAATTTCCGCCGCCGTCTCCAGCCTCGGCCCCTGCATCGCCGCATAAGTACCCGATTCTCGGGCATTAAGGCCCAGCTCGCGGGCGGCCTGAATCAGCTTCTCACGCAGTGTGGGGCAATACGGCTCGGTGAAATCAATGTGGGTCACATGACTGAGATGATCCTCGAAGAAGGTGCTGGGCCGACCCCAGGTGTAATCAACAATCTGGTCAGGAAAAGCCAGAACGCCCGGTTCCATATCGGCGCGAATGCCCCCGACCGCCGCTGCCGCAATCACCCACCGAACGCCGATATGCTGCAGCGCCCAGAGATTGGCCCGATAGTTGATCTTATGTGGGGGGATGGTGTGATGCAGGCCGTGCCGGGCCAGAAACACTACCGAGCGTCCGTCCAGTTCACCGTAAATCAGCGGGCTGGACGGCTGGCCGTAAGGTGTGGATAGTGCTTCCCGGCGAGTGATTTTTAACGTATCCAGAGCGGTGAGGCCGGTGCCTCCGATGATAGCGACGGTCGGGGTCATGATGAACTTCCTCACAAGGAGATGAGCGGCGTTTACTGACTGATTGCATAGATAGCCGGCAGTTGCCGCCAATATTCCTGATAGTCCATGCCACAGCCAAAGACATAGCGATCCGGGACCTCCAGACCGACGAAATCGACCGTCAGCCCGGCGACCTTGCGCTCATGCCGCTTGTTGACCAGCACCGCGCTATAGACTGCTGCCGCGCCTTCCCGGCGCACGGCATCGAGAATGGCCTTGAGCGTGTCGCCCTCGTCGTAAATATCATCCACCACCAACACCGTGCGTCCCGCGACCGCCGGACGCGGCGGCGCGATCCAGTCGATTTCGCCGCCCTGGGTGCCGCTGCGATAGCGGGTCGCGTGCAAATAACCGACCTGTAAGGGAAAAGGCAAACGCAGCAACAATTCCGCGCCGGGAATGAACGCACCATTCATTACCACCAACACCAACGGGTTATGGCGCTCCAGGCAGGCCGTAATCGCAGTGGCCAAACGATCCAGCGCCGCTTGAATCTGCTCCGGCCTGCAGAGCAGTTCCGCATCACGCAGCACGGCCAGCGCCTGTTCCGGAGTGATTGAGGAAGACATCGCGGACTCCGAATTCAAATATCCATTTCCAGCAAGGGAAACGCATCATAATCCTGCACCCGGTGAATCGCTCGCTGCCAGACCGGGTTGCGCCGCAAGCGCTCCAGGTTGGAACGGCCGCGCCCGTGCAGGCGAATCAGCCGCAACTGGCTGACGGGATCGAGCGCTTCGCCCAGCCCCTTGAGAATCGCCACGGCGGCGGCGCGATCATTACAGGCCAACACCATGTCGCAACCCGCCGCCAGCGCCGCTCGCGCCCGTTCCGGCGGCGTACCGGCCAGTCCCGCTCCGGCCATGTCCAGATCATCGCTGAAAATCGCGCCCTGAAACTCCAGATGTCGACGCAGAATGTCCTTGAGCCAGCGCGCAGAAAAGCCGGCCGGCTGGTCGTCCACTTGGGGGTAGAGCACATGGGCCGGCATCAGCGCCGCCAGGCCGTAATGAATCATCCGTTCGAAGGCGAGCAGGTCGGCAACGGCCAGTTCGTCATAGGAACGTGGATCCACCGGCAGTTCCAGATGCGAGTCGGCGGCGATTCCGCCATGGCCGGGAAAGTGCTTGCCCACCGCCTCCATGCCGGCTTTCTGCATCCCGCTCCGATAGGCATGGGCCAGATCCGCCACGACCTCGGGATCGTGGTGAAAGGCCCGGTCGCCGATAATGCCGCTGACGCCATGGTCGAGGTCCAGCACCGGCGCAAAGCTGAAATCGACGCCAACCGCTCGCAATTCAGCCGCCATCAACCAACCGGTGATCCGCGCCAGTTGCTGGGCGCGCTGGGGATCCTGATCGTGAATTTCGCCCAGTCGCCGCACTGCGGGCAGGCGGGTGAAACTCTCGCGGAATCGCTGAACCCGACCCCCCTCATGATCCACGGCGATCAGCAACCGGGGTTGTCGCAGCGCATGGATGGCGTCCGTGAGCGCCATCACCTGTTCCGGCGATTGATAATTGCGGGCAAACAGAATCACCCCACCTACTTGCGGATGGCGCAGCAGCTCCCGCTCCTCGGCAGTCAGCGCCAAACCTTCCAGTCCCAGCATCACCGGTCCTAATGCCATCATTATTCGCTCCAAATCCACCATGGCTGCAAAATGGTTCTATCATAGCGATTAATCCAGTCATCATCAGCCTCCATGCTTAACCGATCACGTCTTTTAACCCATCCTCGCCCCGCCACCCGGTTGACTGCCGGGCTGGCGCGATTTTCCGTGTGGACGCTGCTGATTGTGACTACCCTCGTCGGCGCTACCCTGGCCTACGCACTGGATCAGGAGCCGGTGGAGACCGGGGAATTCTCGACCATGCTGCGTTTGACATTCTGGATGCTGCTGCCGATTGCGCTGATCACCGTCGCCTCCCTGTTGTGGTCCTGGCTGTTGCGGCGGAAGGTGGCGCATCGGACCCGCCAGTTGCAACGGGAACTCGGTGAGCGCCAGCAGGCGGAAGCCGCCCTGCGCGAAAGCGAAGGACGCTTCCGTGATGTGACCGAGGCAGCCAGCGACTGGATCTGGGAGATGGACGGGAATCTGCGATTTACCTACCTGTCGGAACGCTTCTATGCGCTGACCGGCATCGCCCCGCAACACGTCCTGGGTCGCACCCGGTGGGAACTGGCGACGGTCGATGCAGCGATTGACCCGCAAAAATGGCGACAGCACCGGGAAATGCTGGAAAACCATCAATCTTTTCGCGATTTCGTCTACCGCACCAACGTGGGCGGTCGCTCTGATCAGGATCGCTGTCTGAAAGTCAGCGGCAAGCCCATTTATGACCAGCAGAGCCGATTTGCCGGCTATCGCGGCACAGGTACGGACATCACCGAGCAGGTTAAGGCGGAAGCCGCGCTACAGCAAAGCGAGTTGCGGCTGCGACGCATCATCGATCTGGTGCCGCACATGATCTTCGCCAGAAACCGTAACGGGCGTTTTCTGCTGGCCAACCGCGCTGCTGCCGCCGCCTATGGCCTGACCGTTGAGGAATTGGTGGATCGTTCTCATGGCGTCGTGCATGAGATTGATGAAGAAGCCGAGCGGATGCTGGCCGATGATCGGGAGGTGATTGAAAGCGGCGCTTCCAAGCTGATCGCCGAGGAGTCGTTCACCGATCACACCGGCCGCGCACGCATCATGCAAACGATCAAGATTCCGTTCAGCGAACCGGGGTTGAACGAAACTGCTGTTTTAGGCGTGTCTATCGATATTACTGAGCAGAAACAGGCCAAGGAAGAAGTGGCGCGGATGCGGCTGTATCTCAAAAATATCATCGATTCGATGCCCTCGGTATTGATTGGCGTCGATCCCTGGGGTTATATCACTGTCCTGAATCAGCCTGCCGAACAAGCCTGCGGCGCCTCCTGGGAAATCGCCCAAGGCCGGTTTTTCGGCGAAATGTTCCCGCAACTGGAAAGTCAATTTGAGCAGGTTCGAGAAGCCATCCGCTTGGGCACCCCGATCAAGACCCCGCGCATGACGCTCGAGGATCAGGGCGAACTCCATTATGCCGATGTGATGGTCTATCCTTTAATCGCGGACAGCGCGAGCGGTGCCGTCATCCGGGTGGATGACGTGACCGCCCGGGTCCGTATCGAATCCATGATGGTGCAAACCGAAAAAATGCTCTCGGTGGGTGGGTTAGCCGCCGGGATGGCCCATGAAATCAATAATCCGCTGGGCGCGATCCTGCAGGGTAGCCAAAACATCCTGCGCCGCATCACTCCGGATATGCCCCAGAATCGTGCGGTCGCCGAAGCCATCGGCATCGACCTGGACCGGTTGAACCGCTATTTGGAACAGCGGCGCGTTCTGCATTTTCTGGAAGGCATCCGGGAAGCGGGCGCCCGCGCCGCTAAGATCGTCGCCGATATGCTCTCGTTCAGCCGGCGCAGCGAATCGCGCTTTGCGCCCGTGGATCTCGAAGACCTGCTGGAAACCGTGCTGCGGTTGGCCGCTAGCGACTATGATTTGAAAAAAAAGTACGACTTCAAGCGCATCGCGATCCAGCGCGACTATGATCCCACTCTGCGCCTGGTGTATTGCGACAAGACCGAGATCGAGCAGGTGATCCTGAACCTGCTCAAGAACGCTGCCCAAGCGATGGCCGAAGACAGCGCGCCTTTCCCGACGATCACCTTGCGTACTCTCCGCGAACCGCATTACGTTTTAATCGAAGTGATTGACAACGGACCCGGTATGGATGAAAAAACCCTCAAGCGGATTTTCGAACCGTTCTTCACCACCAAGGAGGTCGGTTCAGGGACCGGCTTGGGGTTATCAGTATCCTATTTCATTGTCACCGAGCAGCATCGGGGCAAGCTGGCGGTGGCGTCTAAACCGGGTCAAGGCGCCTGCTTCAGTATCCGCCTGCCCATCGGCCGGGAGGCGCTCTCATGACGGATTGGGTCTTGATCGTCGATGATGAGGAAATGATTCGGGAAAATCTGAAGGCCTATCTGGAAGATGAAGGCTTGCAGGTGATGGCGTTCGAGTCGGTCACCCCTGCCCTGTGCTGGCTCGTCGAGGGCGACACCTGCCCAGTGTGCATTATGGACATGCGTCTGCCCGATATAGACGGCAACTCCGCCATTCGCATCCTGCACCAGCTTTATCCCAACATGGAATTTTTGATCCACACGGGTTCCTCCAGCTACAGCCTGCCTGATGATTTGCGTGCGATAGGACTTGACGACGACCGCGTCTACCAAAAGCCCCTAAGCGACATGGCGCCGCTGGCCGCCGCAGTCCACATCTTGTCGAGTCGGGAGAGCCGTTCATGAATACGCCAGCGGTGCGCGTCCTGACGATTGACGATGAACCGATGGTGCGCGAAATTCTCGCCACCTATCTGGAAGACAGTGGTTTCGAAGTGCTCCAGGCGGGCGACGGGCCGACCGGCATCGACCTGATCCGCCGTGAGCGCCCGGATCTGGTGCTCTGTGATCTGCGCATGCCCGGTATGGACGGTTTGCAAGTGTTAGCGACCGTGACCCGCGAATTTCCCGATTTGCCGATTCTGGTGGTGTCGGGGATGGGTGGGATGAGCGACGCCATTCAGGCGCTTAAATTTGGCGCCTGGGATTACGTGACCAAGCCGATTGAGGATATGGCGGTGCTGGAGCACGCCATTGCCTATGCGCTGGAACGCGCCCGGCTACGCCAGGAAAATCGTCAACACCGCGAACATCTCGAAGCGGTCAATGACCAACTGCGGCAGACAGTGCGGCAATTACGCGAGGACGAAGCGGCGGCGCGGCGTATCCAGTTTCAATTGCTGCCCGAAAATGACAAGCTCTACCGCAGTTATCGTTTCAGTCGGCATCTGCTGACTTCGCAGTACCTGAGCGGCGATTTCGTGGACTATTTTGCTATTGACGGCGATCATCTCGGTTTCTACATTGCCGATGTCTCCGGCCACGGAGTCTCCTCGGCTTTTGTAACCGTCATGCTTAAAAGTTATATGGGCCGCTACCGGGAATTGCGCCGGCAAAATCGTGACAAGGGCATTCTCAACCCGGCGGAAACGCTAAGTCGGCTGAACCGGGAAATCTTTGGCTGCCACATGGACAAATATCTGACCATGTTCTATGGTGTGATCGAGTGGTCAACTAATCAGTTGCGCTACAGCAGTGGCGGACAGTTCCCATTCCCAATCCTGTTCGATGGCAAGCAGGCCAGTTATGTGGGGAAAAAGAGCTTGCCGATTGGCCTGTTCGATTTCGCCAACTATCAGACCGAATCCCTCCAATTGCCGCCGCGCTTTACCATGGTGTTCATTTCCGACGGTATTCTGGAAACGCTGCCGCAACCGACCCTGCGCGACAAGCAGGCGTTTCTACTGGAGCTGGTCGGCCATACCGAATTGACGATTGAGAATCTGATCCAGACGCTAGGGCTGGATCAGGCGGAACCACTGCCCGATGACGTCACGCTTTTGTTGGTTGAGAGGATGGACTGAAATGGAATCCGGTGCGGCTTTCTATGTCAGGCAGGGCAATATTTATATTCTCAAGTTGATCGGTGATATCCGCTATACGATGGGTTGCGCACTCGGGGATTTTCTGGATAGACTGTTCACCCACACCGACTACAATGATATCGTCGTTGATCTGACTGAAACCCATTCCATCGACAGCACTAGTCTGGGTTTATTAGCCAAGATCGCTAATTTTAATCTTCAACATTTCGCTCATAAAACCACATTGCTATCCACAAATCCGGATGTTAATCAAATCCTGGATAGTATGGGTTTTTATGAGATATTTAATATTCGCGACACTGGCGAGGCCATTACTGCGGCCTTGCAACAACTGGCAATTGATACGCCCTGCAAGGATGAGCTGACCCGGATCGTCTATGAGGCGCACCAGACCCTGAGCGATCTTAATTCCCGTAATCAGGAAGCCTTCAAGGGAGTACTGGATAGCCTGCGATCCCGGTTGAACAATTAACTGCTGATCAACACCCGGTCGCCCGCGCTCACCTGCTCGAACAATTCCAGCAAGTCCCGGTTGCGCATCCGGATACAGCCATGCGAGCGCGGTTCGCCCATCGGCGCCGTGTCCGGACAACCGTGGATGTAGATGAACCGGCGCAGGGTATCGCTATCGCTGCCCCGGTTGCGTCCGGGTTCCAACCCGGTCAGCCAGAGAATCCGGGTCAGAATCCAGTCCCGATCCGGATAGCGGGCCGCCAGTTCCGGATGGTAAATTTCGCCCGTAGGCCGGCGCCCGACGAAGACCGTATTGAGGGGCAATCCGGCCCCGATCCTGATGCGGATGCGGTGCCAGCCGCACGGCGTACATCCACTGCCGCGCCGCTCGCCGGGGCCATTGCGGGCGGTGGACACTGGGTAAGTTGCCATCACACGTTGCGCTTCCAGCACTTCCAGCCGCTGCTCTGGAATACTGATGTGAATCAATCGTTCGGACATCACCAATTCCGGTAGGGATGCCGGGCCAGTTGTGAGTTGTAATAGCGGATATCGTGCGAAACATCCTCACCCAGCCAGTCAGGCCGGGCAAACAGCTCGTCGATCCGGCTCAGTTCCACTTCCGCCACGATCAACCCGGCGTTGTCGCCCGCGAATTCATCGATCTCCCACAAGTGTTCGCCAAAATGCAGGTAATGGCGCGTCTTTTCCAGCAACGGCTTCTCACACAGGGTGTCGAGGATTTCTTCGGCTTCAGCCAGCGGAATGGAATATTCGTACTCGCTGCGCTGAATACCGAGCGTACCGCTCTTGAGATTTAGGAAACCTTGGCCATTCACAACGCGCACTCGCACTGAGCAACGGGCATCGCTGGTCAGGTAGCCTTGCCGCAGCCGCGCCGAACGCTCGACCTGTGAACGCCAGCGATCATTACGGAGGAGAAATTTATGTTCGATTTCCGTAGCCATGTTTGCCGTCTGCCTGGTTCAATGGGCTTGCGCCACCGCCTGCCGCCGACGGCTGGTCGCTCTCAGGTTGAGCGCCTCGACCGCGACTGAGAAGGCAATGGCAAAATAGAGATAACCCTTGGGAATGTGGAAGCCGAGGCCGTCAGCCATCAACGCCACGCCGACCAGAATCAGGAAACTCAGCGCCAGCACCTTCACCGAAACGTGGGTGTTGATGAACTGGCTCAGCGGCTCAGCAGCGAACATCATGATGCCGACCGCGATAATAATGGCGGCGGCCATCACCGACAGGTGCTGAGCCATGCCCACTGCGGTAATCACGCTGTCCAGAGAAAACACGATATCCAGAACCATGATCTGAACGATCACCGCTACAAAGCCGGTGGTCTTGGCCTGGCGCATTTCCTCTTCCACACCGTCCACGGTGGTGTGAATCTCGGTGGTGCCTTTGGCCAGCAGGAATAGACCGCCGCCCAGCAGAATCAGGTCGCGAATCGACACTGGATGCTCAAACACACTGAACAGGGGTTCTGTAGCCTTGGCCAGCCAAAATATGCTGGCCAGCAGCAGCAGACGGGTGATGACCGCCAACGCCAGGCCACTGCGCCGTGCGGCGCGTTGTTGATGCTCGGGCAGCTTGTTGGACAGGATGGCGATGAACAGCAGGTTGTCGATGCCGAGGACGATCTCCAGCGCGGTCAGGGTGACCAGGCTGGCCCAGACTTGCGGGTCAAGCAGAAAATCCATGAACGAGGTCTCCTGGAAAGAACGGGAAGCGCGTTATACGCGATGATCGCCAAAGCATAGCAGTCAGTGGGCGGTTCGCTTCCTCAGCACGCCCCGGGAAAGCCATACTGCCGCCAGGCTTCGTATACGACGACTGCGACCGCGTTGGACAGATTCAGACTGCGCCCAACGGTGAGCATCGGGATGCGCAAGCGGCATTCTTTGGGAATGGTGTCCAGAACCGCTGCCGGTAAACCGCGCGTTTCCGGGCCAAACAACAAAGCGTCGCCAGGCCGATAAGCGACCGTATGATAAGCCTGTTGACCTCGGGTAGTGAACGTGAACAGTCGCGGCGGACACAGTTCCGTCAGGCAGTCCGCCAGATCGGCATAGTCGCGGACCTGCGCCCATTCATGATAATCCAGGCCGGCCCGTCGCAACTGGCGATCTGCCATCTGGAAACCGAGCGGGCGGATCAGATGCAGCCCGGCCCCGGTATTAGCGCACAAGCGGATAATATTGCCGGTATTGGGCGGAATTTCCGGCTCGAACAGGATGACCTGGAACATGGGGTTCGTTTACTCCATCCCCAATTCCTTGATTTTCCGCGTGAGTGTGTTGCGCCCCCAGCCTAATAGTCGGGCCGCGTCCTGACGGTGACCGCCGGTTTGTTCCAGCGCCGCCCGGATCATCACCCGCTCGAAACTGGGCAGGGCCGTGTCCAGCAATTTCTGCTCGCCGCACGCCAGACTCTGGCTGGCCCACAGCCGCAAGGCGGTTTCCCAATCAGCGCCGCCATGGGTGACCGCCAGCGCACGCTCGCGCAGCTCAGCCGGCAGATCCTCCAGATGGATTTCCCGACCGGACGCCATGACTGTCAGCCAGCGGCACAGGTTTTCCAGTTGCCGGACATTGCCCGGCCAATCCAGCCGACTGAGATAGCTTTCGGTTTCCGGGCGCAGCAGCTTGGATTCAACGCCCAATTCGCGCGCCGCCTGGGTCAAAAAGTACCGGGTCAGCAACGGAATATCTTCACGGCGTCGGTTGAGCGACGGCAGTTGAATGCGGATGACGTTCAGGCGATGAAACAGGTCTTCACGAAATAGCCCGTCGCGGACCCGCTGCTCCAGCGTCTGATGGGTGGCGGCGATGACCCGTACATCGACCCGGGTCGGGGTATGGCCGCCCACCCGGTAAAACTCGCCCTCGGCCAGCACCCGCAATAACCGGGTCTGCAATTCCGCCGGCATGTCGCCGATTTCGTCCAGGAACAGCGTTCCGCCATTGGCTTGTTCAAACCGGCCTTGCCGGGCGGCTTGCGCTCCAGTGAAGGCCCCGCGTTCGTGGCCGAACAGTTCGGATTCCAACAGATCGCGGGGGATAGCGGCGGTATTGATGGCGATGAAGGGTTTTTCAGCACGCGGGCTGTGACGGTGCAGGGCGCGCGCCACCAGTTCCTTGCCAGTTCCTGATTCCCCGGTGATCAGCACCGTGATGTTGGAACGCGACAGCCGGCCAATAGCGCGGAAGACCTCCTGCATGGCGGGCGCTTCGCCGATAATTTCCGGCAAGGGTTCTGCGGGTTCATCCGGTCCCGTCTGCTGGCGGTGGGTTTGGCAGGCGCGACGCACCAGCGCCATCGCTTCGTCGACATCGAATGGCTTGGGCAAGTATTCAAATGCCCCGCCCTGATAGGCGGACACCGCGCTGTCGAGATCGGAATGGGCAGTCATGATGATCACCGGCAGTTCCGGCAACCGCTCGCGCAACCGGGCCAGCAGTTCCAGACCGCTCATGCCGGGCATACGGATATCGGCAATCACCGCGTCCGGTTTGCCGTGACGCAGGGCATCGATGACGCCCACCGCGCTGTCGAACGTGGTAACGGCCAAATCGTCGCGCTGGAGCGCCTTTTCCAGCACCCAGCGAATCGCGTGATCGTCATCAATTACCCAAATGTGTTCTTTCCGGCTCATTCGATGCGATCCAGGGGCAGCAACAGGGTAAAAACGGTTTCGCCGGGCCGACTGGCGCATTCGATCAGCCCGCCGTGCTGGTTAATGATGCTCTGCGCGATGGACAGGCCCAGCCCGGTGCCGCCGGGTCGGCCACTGATCATCGGGTAGAAAATCTGTTCCTGCTCCTCGGGTGGAATGCCCGGGCCATCGTCGATGACATCCAGCCGGGCCACCAGTTTGTGACGTTTGGCGCCAATGGTGTACTGGCGTTGCACCCGCGAACGCAGAATGATGACGCCTTGCTGGCGTTCATGCAGCGCCTGCGCGGCGTTGCGCGTCACGTTCAGCACCGCCTGAATCAACCGGTCTGCGTCGCCCCACAGCGCCGGGATGCTGGGATCGTAGTCCCGCTCGATGCGAATACCGGGGGCTGCCTCGGCCTCGACCAGGGCGCGCACCCGCTCCAGAATTTCATGCAGGCTGACTTCGCCGTGATTGGGTAACTGATTCGGCCCCAGCATCCGGTCGACCAGATTACGTAGCCGGTCAGCCTCGCCGATGATAATGCCGGTGTATTCGCGCAAGGCCGGATCGGGCAATTCCCGCTCCAGCAACTGCGCTGCCCCGCGCAATCCGCCCAAGGGATTCTTGATCTCATGGGCCAGGTTACGCACCAGCGCCCGGGTGGTGTGGTGCTGGGCCAAAATGTTTTCCTCCCGGCTGATACGCAACCGCCAGTCCACTTGCCGCAGCTCCAGCAGCAGTTCGCTGGGCGGATCGCGTTCCGGCAGTGGCGCGGCAGTGCAGTCCACGGTGACGGTGCGTCCGGGTGAAAAGGTGAGTTGCAGTTCCCGTTCGAGATAGGGATAGCCGCTGTCCAGGCAGTGCCGTAACCCGGCGATAAACGCCTCGGCGCCGACGATCAGCTCCGGCAGCGTTTGCTGGCGGGCCTTGCGGAAGCTGAATTCGAACAGTGTCTCGGCGGCCGGATTCATGAACAACAGCCGCAATCGCCGGTCCAGCACCAGCACGGCGATGCTCAAACTTTCCACCACCCGGTGATAGTAGTTTTTCAACACCTTGGTTGGTCTCAAAACTCCCTCCCCCTGGAATTGGGAGAGGGTTAGGGTGGAGGGGTGAATGGTTTTGGGAGAGCGTTACAGACTGTAATACAGATCGAATTCCACCGGATGGGTGGTCATCCGCAACCGGGTGACTTCTTCGTTCTTCAAACCGATATAGGCATCGATCAGGTCATTGGTGAACACGCCGCCCTTGAGCAGAAATTCACGGTCGGCATCCAGCGCGCTCAACGCCTCGTCGAAATAGAAACAGACCTTGGGAATCTGCTTCTCTTCTTCCGCGGGAAGATCGTAAAGATCCTTATCCATCGGCCCGCCCGGATGAATCTTGTTCTGGATGCCATCCAGACCGGCCATCATCATGGCGGCGAAGGCCAGATAAGGATTGGCGGTCGAGTCCGGGAAACGCACTTCGATGCGGCGACCCTTCGGACTGCTGACGTAGGGGATGCGGATCGAAGCGGAGCGGTTGCGCGCTGAGTAGGCCAGCATGACTGGGGCTTCAAAGTGAGGCACCAGCCGCTTGTAGCTGTTGGTCGAGGCATTGGTGAAGGCGTTGAGCGCCTTGGCGTGCTTGATAATGCCGCCGATGTAGTACAGGGCTGCTTCGGACAGGCCAGCATACTGGTCGCCGGCGAACAGGTTGACACCGTCTTTAGCCAACGATTGATGGACATGCATCCCGCTGCCATTGTCGCCGACCAGCGGCTTGGGCATGAAGGTCACGGTTTTGCCGTAGCTCTGCGCCACGTTCTGAATCACATACTTCAGCACCTGCACTTCATCGGCTTTTTTCACCAGCGTGTTGAACAGTACGCCGATTTCGCACTGGCCAGCAGTGGCGACTTCGTGGTGATGCACTTCGACGCTGACGCCCATGGCTTCCAGCGTCAGGCACATGGCGGAGCGAATATCATGCAGCGAATCGACCGGCGGGACCGGGAAGTAGCCACCCTTGATGCCGGGGCGATGGCCGAAGTTGCCGCCTTCGTAGGCCCGCTCGGAGTTCCAGCCGGCTTCCGAAGAATCGATCTTGTAGAAGCAGCCGCTGATATCAGCGCCCCAGCGAATGTCGTCGAAAATGAAGAACTCGTTTTCCGGCCCGAAATAAGCGGTATCCGCAATGCCCGTAGACTTCAGATGAGCTTCGGCGCGGCGGGCGACCGAGCGCGGATCGCGTTCGTAGCCCTGCATGGTGTTCGGTTCGATCACATCGCAGGTCAGATTGAGGGTCGGCTCTTCGAAAAACGGATCGACGCGGGCGGTCGCCGGGTCCGGCATGAGGATCATGTCGGATTCCTGGATGCCCTTCCAGCCGGCAATGGACGAGCCGTCGAACATCTTGCCGTCCTCGAACACATCCTCGCCGACCTGGCTGACGGGGACGGTGACGTGCTGTTCCTTGCCACGGGTGTCGGTGAACCGGTAATCCACAAACTTGATGCCCTTTTCTTCCATCAGCTTCATCACATCAGCAGCTTTCATTGGAGCAAATTCCTCGGGGGTTATGTCAGGGATGGATTTCAATGAATAATACCCGGCCTTTTTAGCAGGATTCATGCCACGGAAAAATTTTTCATCATAACGATAGTCTGCGGCTATTCATCGTCATGCAGATCAGGCGTATTGCTTTATTATGGAGCAAAGGCCCAGTGTTTTGCACTATTTTGGTTCGATAGCCGTGGCTCATTGCCCCATGATGACTCGAACCGGGCGTCAGGGCTTATACTTTCTTCGTTGATCAATCGCCAGAGGGCAAAGCTGATGGAACTCGAATTTCAGGTGCAAAACGTCAAATGTCAGGGATGCGCGAGCGCAATTCGCGCCGGACTCGGCCAGCATCCGCAGGTTCGCGGGGTGCAAGTAGACGTGCCCACCGGGCGGGTCACTGTGGAAACAGCCGGGGATGTTCGGGGAGAATTGAGCGGGATGCTCAGGGAACTGGGCTATCCCGCAAAGGCGTGAGGGATGAGCGCTTTCTCGCTCCTGGTCGAGCGAGAAAGCCGCCAATCACTGAATTAGAAGCGGGTGCCGACAGTCAGACCGACGACCCAGGGATTGATGTCCACCGTGCCGATGCCGACGCCATTGAGCTTGGCGTCGGTCGAGATGCTGATATAGCGAAGGTCGGCGTTCACGAACCAGTTGGGCGCTACGTCAATGTCAATGCCGAGCTGACCCGCCAAACCCCATGAATCATCCAGCTTGAGGCTGGTGCCGGTCAGCGCACCCTCGGTCTCTTCGTTGAAAAAGTTCGTGTAATTCAGGCCAAGACCGATATACGGATGGACGGTGCCTTGGGGCATGAGGTGATACTGGATGCTGAGCGTCGGGGGCAACTGATCGGTCTTGCCGACCGTGCCGGCGCTCGAGAGCTTAAGGTCGTGCTGGAACGGCAGAGCAAGGAGCAGTTCGATACCGATATTCGGGTTCACCATGTAGGTGAAGTTGAAGCCGAGGGTATAGCCATTGTCCGCTTCGAGATTAGCGCCAGTGCCCAGGACGTTACTGAGACCATTGGATTCCGGGAACACCCCGTAAGCGCCGACTCGGCCCAGCCATTGACCCGCCTCGTAAGCCTGAGCGGCTCCGGCGAGCAGACCACCGGCCAGGGCAACGGCAACAGCACTCTTCAGCATCTTGGAAGACATCACGCACTCCTTAAAAACGCAGTAGTTTGAAATTTATTGGATGGATTCGGCTAAAGGCCATAAGAACGCCAAGGCATTGTATGTTAAACACAACAATTTAGTCAAAAATATTGTGGTGTATTAAAATGACAAAAAGCAGCGTTCAATGCTCCAGCGGCGGCAGACTCTGCGCAACTTCCTCGAAGGTAGTCAAACCCGCGATGATCTGCAGGGCGGCGCTGATACGCAACGGACGCATCCCCTGTTCAAAAGCTGCATGTCGCAGGGCGTCTTCATCCACGTCCGCCTGGCAGAGGCGGCGCAGCTCCGGGGTGATGCGCAGCAACTCGTACAGGCCGACCCGGCCCAAATAACCGGTGTTGCGGCATTCCGGGCAACCGTGCGGTGCGCCGACGGCCTCCGGCTTCGGCAATGACCAGGGCCGAACCAGAGCCTCCCACAGTCCGTCGTCCATACGAGCATTCTCCTTGCAGTGCGGGCAGAGGGTGCGAGTCAGCCGTTGCGCCATCACGCCGATCAATACGTTCTGAATCAGATAATGTGGTATGCCCAGATCCAGCAAGCGGGTGATCGCCGAAACGGCGTCATTGGTGTGCAGTGTCGATAGGACGAGATGGCCGGTCAACGCCGCCTGCACCGCCATCTGCGCCGTTTCCAGGTCGCGAATTTCACCGATCATGATGATGTCGGGGTCCTGGCGCAACAGGGTGCGAATCCCCTGGGCGAAGGTGAGATCAATCGCCGGTTGCACCTGCATCTGATTGAGTTCCGGGACGACCATTTCAATGGGATCTTCAATGGTACAGACATTGACCTCGGGCGCGGCCAAATACCGGAGCGTGGTGTACAGCGTAGTGGTCTTGCCGGAGCCGGTCGGGCCGGTCACCAGCACGATGCCGTGCGGCTGAACAATCATCGACCGCCAGATCGTTTCCTCTTCTGACGCGAAACCGAGTTGCGTGAAATCCTTGGCGGTCGTGTCCGGGTCGAAAATGCGCAACACGCACTTTTCGCCAAAGGCGGTCGGCATGGTCGACAGCCGCAACTCAATCTCTCGTCCCGCCGGACTGCGGGTTTTGATCCGGCCATCCTGTGGCCGACGCTTTTCGGCCACATCCATCCGACCCAGAATTTTGATCCGACTGGTGACGGCACCCATGACCGCTGGCGGCAATTGATAAATGGCGTGCAGGACGCCGTCGATACGAAAGCGGATCTGGCCCTGCTCACGACGTGGCTCCAGATGGATATCACTGGCGCGCTGAGAGAAAGCGTATTGCAGCAGCCAGTCGACAATTTGCACGATGGGTCGCTCATCGGCGCTCAACTCGCCGCGCCGACCCAGTTCCACCAGTTGCTCGAAGTTAAGAATGCCCGAAGCCGGTTCCAGCATTCCCTTGAGTGCGCCCCGGACGGAACGCGATACCCCGTAGAATTCCAACTGGTAGCGGTTGATATCCAGTGGATTGGCGATGACCCGCGCGATGTCCCGGCGCAGGGTCTGCCGCAACACGCTCTGCCACTCGCTCAACCAGGGTTCGGTGGTGGCAAACGTCACCCGCTGCTCATCCGCTGCCACCGGCAGGATGTGATAACGGGCAGCGTATTCGTAGGACACAAACGGTAACAGCCGCTCGACGGCGGCGATGTCGAGCTTGAGCGGATCGATGCGCAGATACGGCAGGTCCACCTGACCGGCCAGCCATTCAGTCAGAAGCTCCAGACTCAGCACCTGGTGCGGCGGCTGGCGCTGGCGCAATTGCTTGTTGGCGATGATGACCAGTGGATGCAGTTCGTTGCGTTCCACGCGAGCGCTGACCCCGGCTTGCTCCACCTCAGCGGGATCGACCAGACCGTCAGCGATCAGATCGTCCAGCACTTCCTTCAAGGTCAGTCGGTGTTCGGGCAGACGCGGCCGGGATGAGGGGCGGGACTGGGTGTCGGCGTTGCTATGCGTCGTGCGGTAGGTTAGCGGGGCGAAGGAATTGGGACGGATCACATGATTTCCAGGGTGGCATAGGCCAGAATCAGCCACTTGGAACCGCCTGCTGCTGGAAAGTCGATCCGCGCCCGGGTATGGTAGCCCTGCCCTTCGACCTCCAGCACCACGCCCTCGCCGAATTTGGCGTGACGCACCCGCTGGCGGGGCCGGAGAGTGGCTGGCGCACTGCCTGCAACGGGCTTAGGCGCAGGAGGGGACACCGCCGCTACGGAAGTAGGCGATTTCTTCCGGGCGCGCACGTCATGCGTCAACTCCGCAGGGATTTCCCGAACAAAGCGCGAAGGCTCCGCCTGGTGTTCCTTGCCATACAGGCGGCGCGACTCGGCATAGCACAGATAAAGCCGGGTCTGGGCGCGGGTGACGCCGACATAGGCCAGCCGCCGCTCCTCTTCCAGTTGACGGTCCTGAGTGGACGAACGGCTGTGCGGAAACAGTCCTTCCTCCCAGCCGACCAGAAATACCAGCGGGAATTCCAGCCCCTTGGCCATGTGCAGGGTCATCATTTGCACACAGTCGTCGCCGAGGCCAGCCTGTCGTTCGCCGGATTCCAGCGCAGCCTGAGTCAGGAAGGCGTTCAGCCAGTCCGGTTCATCAGGATCGATGCCGATGATGACCGGGTCGCTTTCGATGATAAAACTGGCGCTGGCGTTGACCAGTTCCTCCAGATTCTCGACACGCATTTCCCCCTTATCGTCCTTGGCCTCCTCATACATCGCCCGCAAACCGCTGTGGGCGACGACATACGCGACCCGTTCGGGCAGGGGCTGCTGGTCGCTATCGTGATCGAGCGCCTCGATCAGGTGGATAAAACCGCGCACGGCGTTCGCCGCCCGACTGCTGAAAACGCGCGCGGTGAGCAGTGATCCGGCGGCCTGCCACAGGGCGCAGTTTCCGGCGCGCGCCGTCTCGCGCAGCAAATCCAGGGTGCGTTCGCCAATGCCACGCGGCGGGGTGTTGATCGCCCGTTCGAATGAGGGATCGTCATGGCGATTGGCGACCAGCCGCAGATAGGCCAGGGCGTCCTTGATTTCAGCGCGTTCAAAGAAACGCAGCCCGCCATAGATACGATAGGGCATGGCGGCGCCGATCAAGGTTTCTTCGAAAATCCGTGACTGGGCGTTGGAACGGTACAGAATCGCCGCCTCACAGCGCTTACCGCCGGCTTCGACCCATTGCCGGATGCGCTCGACCACGAACCGGGCTTCATCGGCTGCAGTGTAGGCGGCGTAGACCTGGATCGGTTCGCCGTTGCCGGCGTCCGTCCACAGATTTTTCCCCAATCGGACGGTGTTGTAGGCGATCAGCGCGTTGGCGGCGTGGAGAATCGCACCGGTCGAGCGGTAATTCTGCTCCAGGCGGATGGTTTGCGCGCCGGGAAAATCGTCGGCGAAGCGTTGGATATTCTCGACTTTGGAGCCTCGGAACCCGTAGACGCACTGATCGTCGTCTCCGACGACGAAGACATCGCCCTGGCCACCGCTCAACAACTGTACCCACTGATACTGGATGGCGTTGGTGTCCTGGAATTCGTCCACCAACAGATGCTGGAACCGTTCCCGGTAGTGAGCCAGCAGGTCCGGGTCATTGCGCCACAATTCATAGGCGCGCAGCAGCAGTTCGCCAAAATCCACCAGCCCGCTGCGGTCGCATTCCTGCTGATAGAGCGCATAGATGCGCAGGTACTGGCGCTGGGTTGCGCTGTGGTCGTCGATGACATTCGCCGGGCGTTGTGCGTCGTCCTTGCAACGGTTGATAAAGTTGGCTGCGGATTGCGGCGGCCATTTCTTCTCGTCGAGATTCAGGTCGCGCAGCACGCGCTTGACCAGCCGGAGCTGGTCGCTGCTGTCGAGTACCTGAAAAGCGCGCGGCAGGCGCGCCTCCTGCCAGTGCTGACGAAGCAGGCGATGGGCGATGCCGTGAAAAGTGCCAATCCACAGCCCGCTGAGCGGTTGCTCCAGCATCGCCGTCACACGGCCACGCATTTCGGCGGCGGCCTTGTTGGTGAAGGTGACCGCCAGGATCGACCAGGGCGAGGCGTTTTCCACCGCCATCAGCCAGGCGATGCGCCGGGTCAGCACGCGCGTTTTACCACTGCCGGCGCCGGCCAGCACACGCAAAGGCCCCAGCGGCGCAGTGACTGCGGCGCGCTGGGGTTCGTTGAGGTTATTGAGAATCCAGGAAACGTCCATGGCCGGCGATTCTAGCAGAATCCGCCGGGCCGACGGCAGGCGCATGACAACGCCAAGGTTAGGCATTTAGAGAGTTGCGCCGCCTTGGCCGAACTCACACCGGCCTGTGACAGCAGACAAGTCAGCCGTTCTCTGATCTCACTAAATCCTTGAGCCAAGGCTTGCCGCAAGGTGTGGTCGGCGGCGGTTGACTCCAAGGTAATGGTGGCTAGCGGGCAGTCCCGTTCAAAGGCGCTCTGTTCCAACGGCTACACTGCCTGTTTTCCACACCGTAGGGATACGCCGCTGGATGAAGGACGCCAGATCGCTATAACCGCGAGCGAGGCGTTGAGTCTATAGCGAGCGGTTCAAACAGCGTCAACCAAACTGGGGCTATCTGAAGTTCGAGTCGATGGACCCCGGCGAACTCAACGCACCCGTATTGGTCGGCGTACCGTCGAGAACGTGTATTTCGACCGGACTCCCGCCCACTGGATTTCCGGGTGGTTCGATAAGCGGGGTGTTTAGGCCACGCCATGGCTCAAAATCCCATGGGACTTTTGTGTCGTTTGTTTAAGCTCACCCTTGTATCTGAATCTATCAAAACTTCATCTATCAAAACTTCTGCGGCAGCCCACCAGGCACTGCCGGGGCATACTACGATGAACGCTACGCAGATTTACACCAACGCGGGGCAGGAGCGGATGGTGGCTTTGGTCAACAAGCGATGAACCGAACAATACCTGGCCTTCCGGGCGCGGACCTTGCCGCCGACCGGATCGGTCTGCTGTGCGCGGTATTGGCGGCGGTCGGTTTTTCTGGCAAGGCGATCCTGGTCAAGCTGGCCTACCGACACGGCGTAGACGCCGAAACCTTGCTGGCTTTGCGCATGGCGTTCAGCTTGCCGTTCTTCGTCGCGATGGGCTGGATGAGCGCCCACCCAAAGGTGGCCCGGCTGACGCGGCGCGACTGGGCATGGTTGTTCGGGCTGGGGTTTCTCGGCTACTACCTGGCCAGCTATTTGGATTTTCTCGGCTTGCGCTACATCAGCGCGGCGTTGGAACGGCTGATCCTGTTCGTTTACCCAACCTTGGTCGTTCTGCTCGCGGCGCTGCTGTTCGGTCAACGCATCACTCACCGGGTGCTGAGTGCGCTGACGCTATGTTATGCCGGCATTGCTTTGGCAGTCGCACACGATTGGCGGCTGGCGGGATCAACGCGAGACCTGGCCCTCGGCAGCGCCTTGGTCTTTGGCAGCGCCTTGTCCTATGCCCTTTATCTCTTGGGGAACGGCAGGGTCGTCAGCCGGATCGGGACAATGCGGGTGACCGCTGTTGCGTCGGTCATTGCTTGCTTGCTGGCGCTGGGCCAATTCCTCCTGATGCGCCCAGTCACCACGCTGGTTCAACCATGTCCGGTCTACGGGTTGGCGCTGGCGATGGCGCTGTTTTCGACCGTATTGCCGGTGTGGCTGTTGTCGGAAGCGATCCGCCGGCTTGGGGCGGGCCAGGTCGCTCTGACCGGCAGCCTGGGACCCGGCGTGACCCTGCTGTTGGCGTGGCTCCTGCTCGATGAGCCGTTGGGCGTCGCGCAACTGGCGGGCATGGCCTTGGTGATCACCGGGGTAGCGGTCATGGCGCGGCGGTGATCACTCAGCAACATCATCCCTCATCAACGCCCATTTCGCTGAAGGCCCCTACGGGGTTTTCGGCCACAGAATCATTTGCGTACAGCGGAACAGCGCCAGCGAGCGTCCATTCGCCGCGTCCGTGACCACCGCATCCCAGACCTGCGTCGTGCGCCCCAAGTGCTGGGCGCTAGCCACACAGAGAATCGTGCCTTCGCGGACGGTTCCGAGATGATTGCTCTTCAACTCAATCGTGGTAAAAGAGGCAGCGCCTTCCGGTAGGTGCGCGATTGTGGCATAGCCGCAGGTGGTATCCGCTAGGGCTACAATGCTGGCGGCATGGAGAAAGTTGTTAGGCGCAAAGTGCTGTTGGGCCAGCTTCATCCGACCGCGCAGTTGTCCCGGCGCTAATTCCAGCAATTCCACGCCCAGAAAGCCGGGCAGATACTCGGTCCCCAGTTCGTTGAGCCATGCCAGGGTGATGTCCGGGCGTAGAATCGGTCGAGGATTCATTAGTCGATCTCCAGTCAAAGGATCAGAGGCTAAAAAGCAAGCAAGCTTTGCCAGCGCAATCTCGGATGCACTGGATCAGTTCCCACAAGAAAATGAACGGTTAATGATGAACCGATGAGTCCAATCTGTTAAGTTTCGTGGAAGCTTCGGTTTCTGATCCGGCCCATCCGGCTCCCATGCCCAATATTAATTCTCATAACAAATTGATCAAGATAAATAAATATATTGAAGGAAACAGGCATGCAAATCTTAGGTATTGATGTCGGCGGCACCGGGATCAAGGGCGCTATTGTCGAAACTTCGACCGGAGAACTGGTGAGCGAACGCCTGCGTATCGAGACGCTCCGCCCGGCGACGCCCGAGTCCATCGGCATGGCGGTGAAAAAACTCGTCGAGCAGCACCAATGGTCCGGTCCTGTCGGCATCGGGTTTCCCGCCGCCATCCAGCACGGCATCGCCCGCACGGCGGCGAACATCGACCCCGCCTTTATCGGGTTGCCCGTGGCTGATTATTTTTCAAGACAAACGGGCAATTTGGCGTATGTCGCCAACGATGCTGACGTCGCGGGGTTGGCCGAAATGCGTTTCGGCGCCGGCAAAGAGGTCGCCGGCGTAGCGCTCATCGTCACGATTGGCACCGGACTCGGAACAGCCCTGTTTAGCGGCGGACATTTGCTGCCCAACACCGAACTGGGCCATCTTATTCTCGACAACGGTCTGGAGGCCGAACGTTACGCTTCGGACGCCGTGCGCGTCGCCAAGCAGCTCAAATGGAAAGACTGGGGTGATCGTCTTAACCACTACCTGATCACCCTGGAAAACCTGTTCTGGCCTGATTTGATCGTGATCGGCGGCGGCGCGAGCAAAAAGCTGTCCAAGTTTGCGTCGCGGATCACCACGCAGACGCCCGTAGTTCCCGCTGGTTTTCTCAATCAGGCCGGGATTGTCGGTGCGGCACTGTTTGCCGAGGAGCAGCTCGACCATTGACATCCAAAAGATCAAGGGGGTGGCAATGGTAATACACATGGTTGCTCAGAACCTTGGCCCGCCGTGCCCATCCCTATTGATGACTCCTCATTACTAGTGCAAGCAGGTGAGACATAAAAACCTGCACTTTAAAATATTAGCTTATACTAATATAATCATTGCAGCGCACCTGACTCTCAGCATTCCAGGATCCTGACATGACTGCTTCCGCCCCCCTGTCCCCCACGGTATCCGGCCAGGAATCTGCCGGTCACCGACTGGAACATTTTCCCATCGCCCTGTTCTCGATCATCATGGGCACGACGGGCCTGGCGCTGGCCTGGCTGAAAGCCCATGCAGTGTTGGGCTTGCCGGTAGTCATCGGTGAAGGGGTGCGCGGCGCAGCGAGCGCGCTATTCTTGATCCTGCTCGTTTTCTATAGCCTGAAAATTCTGCGTTATCCGCAAGCGGTCAAAATGGAAATGCGCCATCCCATCCGCATCAACTTCTTCCCCACTGTGTCGATTTCCCTGCTATTGCTGGCCATCGCCTATTTCGAATCCGCGCCTGAGGCGGCGTTCTGGCTGTGGGTCGCCGGCGCGCTCCTGCATCTGGGCTTGACTCTGGCGATTTTCGGCAGTTGGCTTCACCACACGCATTACGATATCAAACATATCAACCCCGCCTGGTTCATTCCGGTGGTCGGCAACATCATCGTGCCGGTGGCTGGGGTACGACTGGGTTTTTCCGAATTGTCCTGGTTCTTTTTCAGCATCGGTCTGGTGTTCTGGATTGTACTGCTGACCATGGTGCTGTACCGGCTGTTCTTTCACGAACCGCTGCCGGCCCGGCTGGCGCCCACCTTATTCATTCTGCTCGCGCCACCCTCAGTCGGCTTCATCGCCTATGTGGGACTGACCGGCGACCTCGACGCCTTTGCCCGGATTCTTTACTACACTGCCCTGTTCCTCGCCCTGCTGCTGGCCAGCAATGCCCTGCGTTTCCTGCGGTTGCCGTTCTTCATCTCCGCCTGGGCCTATTCCTTCCCGCTGGCGGCGTTGACCCTGGCGACGCTGATCATCAGTACGCGCCTGCCCGGCCCGGCATTCCATCTGCTCGGTTACGGGCTGCTGGCGCTGCTCAGCCTAGTGGTGGCGACGCTGACATTCCGCACTCTGGTGGCGATTCACCGTCAGGAAATCTGCGTACCCGAGTGATGACCGCCCGCATTCTGCTGGTCGAAGATGAGCCGTCCATCGCCGAAATCGTCGATTTCGCCCTGACCAGCGAAGGTTTTCAGGTGGTGTGGCGAACGCTGGTCCGCGAGGCCGAGGCCGAATTGGCGGCAACCCCCTGTGATCTGACGATTCTCGATCTCGGCCTGCCGGATGGTTCCGGGCTGGAACTGCTCAAGCGGTTGCGACGCCATTCGGAAATGCCCGTACTGATCCTGTCCGCCCGCAATGCGGAACTGGATCGGGTGCTGGGCCTGGAACTGGGTGCGGATGATTACGTCACCAAGCCCTTCAGCCCTCGGGAACTGGCGGCGCGGGTCAAGGCAATTCTCAAACGCACGATTCGCAAGCCACCTGATGCTGGCGAGACGGGCCAAAGTCGCCGGGAAAGCGGGTTTGTCGTCGATGAAGCCCGCGCCATCATCCGGTTTCAGAACCAGCCCCTGGACCTGACCCGTTATGAGTATCTGCTGCTCAAAACGCTGTTGGCCCAGCCGGAACGGGTGTTTTCCCGCGCTCAGTTGATGGATCAGGTCTGGCCGGATCCGGCGGCCAGTTTTGAGCGCAGCGTAGATACTCATATCAAGACGCTGCGCGCCAAACTGCGCGACATCGATCCCAACAACGATCCGATTCGCACTCATCGGGGCTTGGGTTATTCGATCCGGGTGCGCGACGCCTCACCCTGAAGCCCACCATGCGCCTCGGCCTAAAGCTGTTTCTCGGCTACTTCCTGATTGTCGGTCTGGGCGTCTACTTTTCCCTGAACATCCTCGGCGTGGAAATCAAGCCGGCTTTCCGTCAGGCGACCGAGGAGACGCTGATCGACACGGCCCATCTGCTGGCGGTGCTGGCGCGGGACGATCTGGCGAACGGCAGTTTGGCGGATGGCCGCTTTCAGGCCCGGCTCGCGGAATACGCCCGCCGCACGCCCAACGCCCGAGTCTGGGACATCGTGAAAAACACGCTGGACCATCGGGTCTATATCACCGACACGCAGGGCATCGTGTTATTCGATTCCACTGGCCAGGCGGTCGGTCAGGACTATTCCCGCTGGAACGATGTCTATCTGACCCTGCGCGGCCAGTATGGCGCTCGCACTACCCGTGAAAATCCCGATGACGAGCGGACGTCGGTGATGTATGTCGCTGCGCCGATCCGCGACGGGGACCGGATCATCGGCGTGCTGACCGTGGCCAAGCCTGGCTCCAGCGTCCAGCCCTATGTGGATCGGGCGGAAGCGCAACTGCGGCGCGCCGCTGCGGTGCTGGTGGCGGTCTCGTTGACAGTGGGATTGGCCTTTTCCTGGTCGCTGGCGCGGTCGATCAACCGGCTGGCCGCTTATGCCCGCGCCGCGGCTGAGGGTCAGCGGCGGGCGGTTCCCCGCAACGGCGGCCCGGAACTGCGGGCGCTGGCCGAAGCGGTCGAGACCATGCGCGACCGGCTGGAGGGCCGGGATTATGTGGAGCGTTATGTCCATACCCTGACCCATGAGATGAAAAGTCCGCTGGCGGCGATTGCCGGCGCTGCCGAACTGCTGCGGGACGCCTTGCCCGCACTGCAACGGGAGCGGTTCGCCGGCCTGGTGACGGGCGAGGCCGAGCGGTTGCAGCAGATGATCGAGCGGTTGCTGGCGCTGGCCACGGTCGAGCAACGGCGTGAATTGCAGGAACAGCGACCCATACCGCTACAGCCGACCGTGCAGGAACTACTGGCGTCGCGGATGCCGATCATCGCCCGGAAACGCCTGCGGATTGATCAACACATTCCAGAAAATACGGTGCTGCTGGGCGAACGGTTCCTGATCGCGCAGGCCATCGGCAACTTGCTGGACAATGCGCTGGATTTTTCGCCGGAACAGGGCTGCATCACTCTGGCAGCCGAAGCAACCAGCGACGCCTGGCGGTTGACCGTCGCCAATACTGGCAGCGCCCTTCCCGACTATACCCGCGACCGGCTGTTTGAGCGATTCTATTCGCTGCCCCGGCCCGACACCGGACGTAAAAGCACCGGTCTGGGACTGGCGTTCGTCCGGGAAGTCGCGCAACTGCACGGGGGGACGATTACGGTGGATAACGTACTGAACGCAGCGGGAAAGGCCAGTGGCGTGGCGGCGCGTTTGACGCTGCCGGCAGCCTGATCACCCGGTTCACCCCATCCCCACAGTTTCCCCACGATTCGCTCATCACCCGCTCAAACAAGCCAGGTAGGCTCACCCCGTACATTCCATATATGCGTTCACCCCCTCCCCCCAACCCCCTCCCACGTCGGGGAGGGGGAGCCAGATAACCGACTGTTTTGTAAAACTCCCTCCCCCCTTGTGGGGGAGGGCCGGGGTGGGGGGTCTGAATGGTTACCATTCCACAACGGGGAGCCTCTCATGAAATACGGCCTGTTCACCAAAATCGCCCTGATTTTTCTGGTCACGCTGATTCTCGCTGCCGGGCTGGCGCGGATCAGTTTTCTGGTGTACGAGCGGATGGCCCGCCGCGACAGCGTGGTCGCCGAGATCGCCGCCGCCACTGCCCGCGCGCAAACGATGGTGGGGCCGGTGCTGGTGATTCCCTACACCCGCATCATCAAGACCTTGAAACCGGCCGACAAGGAAGACGGTCGCCCCCTGGAAGTCGAAAAACGCTTCGCGGATCGACTGTTGTTGCTGCCCGCCGAACTGGACGTTCAAGCCAGCCTGAATACTGAACCGGTGCGGCGCGGCTTGTATCAGGCGGTCGTATTCAGCGCCAGTCTCGCTTTCAAGGGCCGGTTTGCTGCTGAAGGTGAACCGGTTAAGCCCGGCGCCAACGAGCAAATGATTCTCGGCGAACCGCGCTTGATCATCGGCATCACCGACCCGCGTGGCATTTTACGAGCGCCCGCGTTGACCTGGGGGGAACAGCGCGTCGATTTTCTACCCGGTACCGGAGAGGAGCGGATGGCGGATGGCATTCAGGCGCGCATCAGCGGACTGAATCTGCAAAATCCGTGGTCTGCCGAATTCGCCTTTACCCTGGATGTGCGCGGCACCCAATCGATCAGCCTCGCTCCGGTGGGCGACGCTACGCGCATCGCAGTGCGGGGCGGCTGGCCGCATCCCAGCTTCTTCGGCCAGTTCCTGCCGGAAGCGCGCACGGTGACGCCCGAGGGATTCACCGCCGCCTGGGCAACCACCCGGCTGGCCGCCAACATGGATCATCAGTTAAACGCCTATCTGCGCGGTCAGCAGGGGTTGGATGGACTGATCGGGGTGCGCTTTGTGGAACCCGCCGACAGCTATGTTCAAAGCGACCGGGCGCTCAAATACGGTCTGCTGTTCATCGGTTTAAGTTTTATCGCCTTCTTTCTGTTCGAGGTGCTGCGGCGTCTGGCGATCCATCCGCTGCAATACGGTCTGACCGGGGCGGCGCTGACCCTGTTCTACCTGCTGCTGCTGTCGCTGTCGGAACACATCGGCTTTGCGCCGGCCTATGCGGCAGCGACCGCTGGTTGCGTGGCGCTGATCAGCTATTACCTGATTTACGTGTTGGGGAGCATGGCCTGGGGGCTGGGGTTCGGTACACTGCTCAGTGGGGTGTTCGGCATTCTCTATGTGCTGATCAGCCTGGAAGACTATGCGCTGCTGGCCGGCTCACTCACGCTGTTCGGCTTCCTGGCGCTGGCGATGGTGCTGACCCGAAAGGTAGACTGGTATCAACTGAGCGAGGGTTTGCAGGTCCGGCGCGGGCGAAGTGTGGCGGATCGGCAGGTATTGAATGAGCAGGACAGTGCGGGCGGATGAAATCGTTACCTACACGACGATAACCGTAGACCACGGGCAGGATGCCGTTCTGCCCTTTCAAAATCCCTGCTCTGCTTGGCATAATGCCCGACATCTTTCACCCGCCTCGCTGCCGGCTTGGCCCCAAAGGGAGCATAAGAACAATGCGTGTCCTGCTGACTACCAATGAGTACCCGCCGTATGTCTATGGCGGTGCCGGTGTTCACGTCGAATACCTGTCCCGCGAACTGGCGAAACTGACCCCGGTCGAGGTGCGCAGCTTTCACGACCAGAACTCTGATGAGGGCCAGTTGCATGTGCGCGGCATCAAAATGGACACCACCCATTTCGCCGGTTGCCCGCAATCCTTCGTATCCCCACTCAAGGCCCTGAGCACCTGCCTGGCCTTCGTCGGTCAAGGCATCGGCGATGATCTGGAAGGCGGCAACGCCGAAATTATCCATTGCCATACCTGGTACACGCATTTCAGCGGCATTTTGGCCAAGATTCTCTACAACATCCCGCTGGTGATCACCGTCCACTCGCTGGAGCCGCTGCGACCCTGGAAGCGCGACCAACTCGGCCATGGCTACGATTTGTCCCGCTGGATCGAGAAAAGCGCCCTGGAAATGGCCGACGCCATCATCGCCGTGTCGCGCAGCACCCGTGACGATATCCTGCGGTTGTTCAATGTCGAGCCGACCCGGGTGGTAGTCATCCCCAACGGCATCGATACCGAGGAATATCAGCCGATTCAAGCCCCTGAAGTGCTGGCCCGGCACGGCATCGATCCTAACCGTCCCTATGTGCTGTTCGTTGGACGCATCACCCGGCAAAAGGGGCTGTATTACCTCCTGCAGGCCATTCCCCATCTCGATCCCAAGCTGCAGGTGGTGCTATGCGCCGGCGACGCCGATACCTTGGCCATGCAGCGCGAAATTGAAGACATCGTGAAGGAATTGCAAAGCCAACGCTCCGGCATTATCTGGATTCCCAAGATGCTGCTGCGCAAAGACACCATCGCGCTTTACTCACACGCGACGATTTTCTGCTGTCCCTCGATCTACGAACCGTTCGGCATCATTAACCTGGAAGCGATGGCCTGCGGCACTCCGGTGGTCGGCAGCGCCGTCGGCGGCATTAACGAAGTGGTGGTGGATGGCGAAACCGGCTTACTGGTCGACCCGCACCTGTCCGCCGAACCGCCGCACGATCCGATCTCACCGGCTCGGTTCGAACGTGGCATGGCCGACGCTATCAATCGCATCACCAACGATCCCGATCTGTGCAAGCGGATGGCCGTGGCTGGTCGTGAACGAGTGGAGCGACACTACAGTTGGCACAGCATCGCCCAGCAAACCTATGATCTCTACCGCCGGTTGCGGGCGCAGCGTAACGATCATCCACAATAAACTTGCCTTGATCCCCTCCCCCTGTCGGTAAACGCCCTTTTCCTTGCGGGGGAGGGCGTGGATAGGCTGCCGTTGTTGCAACTCTTTCGCATTTGCCGGGTCAAGAAAAACCAAGTGTGACACTAAGGATTCTGCCTCTTTTTCAGGCTACGATGCTTATTCATAGCTCTGCGTCGCGATACTTAAGGTGAAGGAGAAATAACGATGGTTGCTACCATTCCGGTGATTGAAAGCTCATTGACCACCCCCAGGGTGCGTCTGATCTCCATAGACCAACCCTGGGAATGGCTGGGAGCTGGCTGGAAAGACCTGTGGCGGGTTCCATCAGCCAGTATCGCCTATGGGTTGCTGTTCGTGATCATGGGCTACATGATGGTCTATCTGGTCGAGGGACAGTTCCAATATGCGCTGGCCATGACGACGGGTTTCCTGCTGGCTGGCCCGTTTCTGGCCATGGGCCTGTACGATATCAGCCGCCGGCTGGAGGCGGGCGAATCGGCAACGCTGGGTCATGCCCTGACCGCCTGGCGACATAACGCCTTGCCGATTTTTCTGTTCGGCGTAGTGATCGGTTTGTTGATGATTGTGTGGGCGCGGCTGTCAGCGGCGCTATTTGCGGTCATCGTCGGCGGCCGCGATCTGAGTCTGGACTCTTCGGCGGCGCAGATCTTCTTCTCTGGCAGTGGTTTGACCTTCCTGCTGGTGTTCACCGTGGTCGGTGCCATCATTGCGGCAGCGGTCTTCGCCATCAGTGTGGTGTCCATCCCGATGATGCTGGATCGTAAAACCGATTTCATCACGGCCATTTTGACCAGCCTGACCGCGGTTCGCGCCAATCCTGCCCCCATGGCGCTGTGGGCGGTGCTGATCGTCATTTTCACCGGCATCGGCCTGATGACCTTCTATCTCGGCTTGGCTATTGCCTTACCCCTCATCGGCCACGCCACCTGGCATGCTTATCGGAGTCTGGTCGAGGACAGCGATCTCGAACAGCAGCCGCTGTAAACGTTTGCTCCGGGAGATAGCGAGATAGCGAGTTCGCTACCTCCTATCTCGCCACCTTCGCGCTGACCTCGCCCGGCTTTTCATTTCAGCTTGCTCATCGACGAGCAAGACGGCCGGTCATCCAGTACCTGCCAGCGCCTCATAGAGTTGTTTCAGGAGCGAACGGAATCTTGAATCTGGCGTACTGAAACCCAGCAACAACAAGCCGATATTGTCTTGGGTATGCAGCACGGTTCCATTGCGGCCAGTGGCTCCGTCACTGATCATGGAAGTGCTTCACTTCCCATTCCGCGGCGCCGGGATCGGACACATAGAAGTACGGCTTACCTTCGTACATGAACTGGGTACTGCCCTCAGAGGTGCTGAAGGTCGTCTGCTGGGTCTTCATGCCCTCGAATTCCACACCCACGCGCTTTCCTCCGCGCCAGTGCAGCGTGATCTTCTGATCCGGGTAATGGACGACGGTTTTACCTGAGCCACCGGGTGCGGTGCCTTCTACGAGGCATTTGTAGCGGTAGGTCTTGCTGCCCACCGTCACCCCGCAAACCGTATCAAAGCGGCTACCGTGTTCGCTGAATCCCGGTGCGGGCACGCCGTCAGCCGCGCCGCTGACCTGGCAATCCGGGTCCGGCGCTTTGACGAGAGATTGGTAGCGACCCTCGGCAGTATGCACGATGATGCACTGCCCGGTGCGGGCATTACGCCAGTTCGTGTAGCTGTCGCTGCCAGACTTTTCGCCCTTGACAAACTTGAATCCGCGCTTTTGGAGAGCCTGTTCACCGCTGCTGCCCTTGGCGCCAACGAGGTCCTGCAGATCGGGAGCGGGGTCTTGAGCATAAGCGGCTGGCGTCAAAACCAGCAGGGCGGCGAGGATGCCGGCGGAATAGCCAATCACACGATGCTTCATGATGAACTCCTCTAATTAACGGGTTTGCGTTGAGTCGTTCACTTCGGTTCGCCAAGCTGATCGAGAAGCTGCTCGACTGCACGTTCGAGCTGCACATCACGACCTTCCTCGATCGAGTCCGGCGTGCGACGGACGAGGATGTCGGGTTGATCCTCGGTGTTCTCGAACCAGCGGCCTTGCAGATCCTTCCGGCCAATTTCGGGGATGCCGTACTTCAGCTTGCCGCCGATCATCGGGACCCACCACACCGAGGTGCCGGTGCCGGGCACCGGTTCGCCGACGAATGAGCCGAGCTTGGCCTGTTTGTACAGGTGCGGGAAAATGCTGCCATCGGAGTAGCTGTAGCCGTTAGCCAGCAAAATACTCGGCTTGCTCCAGCGATTTTCCGGGATGTGGGTGATGAACCGGCCCTCGCGGTCGATGCTCGACCCCGCCGCCGTCGCCGACAGATCAGCGATTAACTGGTTGGCCAGGTTGCCGCCGCCGTTGAAGCGCACATCAACCACCACGCCTTCCTTGTCGGCGAACTCACTGCCGAACAGCTCGCTATAGAAGTTCTGGTAGCTCGCGGTGTTCATCAACGGGACATGGACGTAACCCAGCCGGTCGTTGGACAGTCGGCGGGTGGTCTCCCTGGCCCGTTCGACCCAGCGGGCCTGCGCCGCGATGAGGTCGTTCTCGAAAGGGGTCGGCGTGACCACTTCCTCCACCGGGTCGCCGCCGCCCGCCGGCTGAATCGTCAGGCGCACCGGCGTTGAGGCTTTATGGTTCAACAACGGGTAAATGTCGCTGTCCGGGGGAATCGGCGCACCATCGACCGCCAGAATCGTCGCGCCCGGTCGCAATTGACTGTCGGCGCGTCCCGCTGGGCCTTGCTTCAAGACATCGACAATCCGCATCCCCGGCCCGGCGAAGGCGTGGTCGTAATAGACCCCGAGCGATGCGGTGGCGTCCCCGTAGCTGACCGGCTGCTGAAACAGGGAACCCATGTGCGAGGCGTTCAGTTCGCCCGCCATCTCGCTGAGCATCTCGGCGAAGTCTTCCCAGTGGATGATGTGGGGCAGGAACTTGGCGTACTCCTGGCGGTAGAACGCCCAGTCCACGCCCTGCATATCAGCCCGGTAGAACTTCTGCTGAGTCAGCCGCCCGACGTGTTCGAACAGGTAAGCCATCTCACCGCGCTGGTCATAGGCCATTTCGGCGGCAAAGGGAACGGTCGCCGTGCTGCCGTCCGCCAGCTTGATCCGCTCAATTCCGCCAGCGCCGATGAGAAACAGGGTTTCGTTTTTGGCGTCGGTGGCATAGGCACTGACCGGACTCGGCGGCTTGGTAAAGACCTGACTCATCCCGGGCGCGCCCAGCTTGATGCGGTAGCCGGTCATCCCGGTGGTGGCCGAGGTGGACACCCACAGCAGCGACTTACCGTCCGCCGCGATCTTGAACATGTTGATGTTTGAGGAGAATGGGGTGATCCGCCCGGTGCGGAATTCCAACCCGTCAAACTGAGGCTCCCACGCCGGGGCAGCGGTCGGCGGCGTCGCGTCCTTGGCGGTGGTCGCCGCCGCATGAACGGTCTGGTCGGCGGGCCGGACGAAAGCGTCGTAGGCATCCTGGGTCAGGAAGGTGGCGTAAATATCCACCTCGGCGTCCTTGGCGTCGGTGGTGCGCAACCCGGCGCGAGTGGATAGGTAGTAGAGGGTCTTGCCGTCCGGGCTGAACGTCGGGGCCATCTCCTGGAAACCGCTGCGGCTGATGTTGACCGGCGGCTTCTGCCCGCTGGCGTCGATCAGATGAACCTCGAACTGGCTGGCCGCTGAACCGGTAGTGACCGCCAGCCAGCGGCCATCGGGTGACCAGGTGAACGGCAGGTCGTTGTCGGTGTACGAGAACAGCAGGCCGTCCGGGAGCACGGTGGTGGTCTTGCCGGTATGACGGTCGAGGATGACGAGGCGCTTGCGATCCTCCAGAAAGGCGATGCGCTGGCCGTCCGGCGAGTAGGCCGGTTGCAGGACATCGGTAGCGGTGTGGGTGACGGCGGTTTCCTTGAGCGGCCCTGGAGCCAGCAACGACGGAGCGTCAGGAATCGCCATGGTGGTTTCAAATGCATCCCATTTGCCGCCCCGCTCTGAGACGTAAAGCAGACTGCGCCCGTCGGGACTGAAGCTCACGTCGCGCTCGTGCTGGGGCGTAGTAGTCACCCGGCGGGTCTTGCCGCTGGCGGTTTCGACCACGAAGATTTCGCCCCGCGCCACCACGGCAAGCTGAGAACCATCCGGCGATGAAGCAATCTCGGTCGCGGCATCGTTGACCTTGGCGTAGAAGGAACCGGCAAGCATCGTTCCCTGCGCGATCCGCACTTCGACCCGCGCCGGTTCCTTCGCGCCTTTCGCCAGTGTCCAGATTTCGCCATCGTAACCGTAGACCAGATCGTCCTGGTTAGTGTGGCTCAGGAAGCGCACTGGATGATGCTGATGGAAGGTCATCTGCACCGGCTCCCCTGCACCGGCGAAGGGTCGCCGCCAGACATTGAACGACCCGGATTGCTCGCTGAGGTAATAGATGCTTTTACCGTCGGCGCTCCACAGCGCATCACGGTCTTCGCCCCGGAAGGTGGTGATCTGCCGATGAGTCGCGTCTTTGGTATCGAACGCCCAAATATCGCGGGCTGCCTCGGAAACGGCGTGTTTGCGCCACTCGTTTTCCTGCGACGGGCGGTTGGTGTAAAGCAGAGTGCGCCCATCCGGACTGGGCGCTACGTCGAGCGCCTGGAGGGGAATGACCAGCCGCTCACGGCCACCGGCGACCGGAACTGAATAGAGCTGACCGGCCCCGCCCAGACTGTAACCGCCAAAGGCTTCCTGGGCGTCGCCCAGTCGCACCGAACCGAAATACACTGCCGCGCCATCCGGCGAGAAGGCGTAAGGCACATCGTTCGATGAGTGGAAGGTCAGCCGCTGGATGTCGCCGCCCCGCGCCGGCATCACGAACACGTCGGCGTTGCCGTGACGCATGGAGGCGAACGCAATTTTGCGGCTGTCCGCTGACCAGACCGGTTGCGTGGCGTAGAACAGGGCGCTGGTCAGCGGCAGTGCTTCGCCGCCGCCAGCGGGAACCCGCCAGATCTGCCCACCATAGACGAAGGCGATGGACTGCCCATCAGGCGAAATGGCGGGGTAGCGAAGCCACAAGGGGCGGTCGGAAGGGTCTGCTTGAGCAATGGACGGGGACGCGCAGCTCAGGGCCGGCGAGAGTCCAGCCAGCAGGAGACCGGCCAGGACTGGAGATAGACGGAAACGGCGCATAAAGCTCTCCGGTGGGGATGACGATGGGGGGCGGGCCGTTGCAGAAGCGCTCAGGCCGCCGCTCGCGCAGGATCGGGATCAGTTCGAGATCGTGCAAATGCCGTTGGCGCCATGCTTGCCGGTGTACATCAGGCTTGGCGAACCGTCGGGATTGATGGTGAGGGAGAGAGTGATGTCAGAACCCGTGGCTTCGAAGGCGTTGTTGTTGAATTTTTTGAGTTTGGTTTCCTTGCCGTTGATGAAAACCGGACCTCCCTGATCGGCATGCACCTCGACGCCGCCAGGACAGGTGGCGTTAAAAAAGGGAATACCGCCCTTGGCTGCGCCCGCTCCATCTTCGTCGGCGCGTCCCATGCGGTCATCGCCACCGCCATCCGCATAACTGTAGTGCCCGTCTTGAACCTGGCCGCGACGATCAAAATCACAGGTGAATGACAGTTCCCGGCGACCGCCGCGCTCGAAGGAAACCCGGCCGTTGCCGGACAGGGTGCGGTCGTGCAAATGCGGATGTGTCAATTCCAAATTGCGGACTTGGCCGTGATCCCGATCCAGATGGCGGCGCACTTCGTTGGTGCATTCCCGCTTCAGATATCCCATGTCGTCGAATGGGGAGTTCTCGCCCTTTTCGTAGGAACTCCGTTTGTTGTCATGATCCTTATCGCCACTCACGGCAGCGGCGAGGATGGCCAGGCCGAGGACACCAGCACCGATTGCCGCCGCCTTTTTCTTGTCGGAATCCGAAATCTGTTCCGGGCTGACGTTCCAGCTCACCACCTCGCGGTGATCGATCCGGCAGTTGAAACGATGATCCTTTTTGTCCCGGTCCTTGACCAGGCCGGACACCTTGAAGGAATGGCGACCCGTCTCCTGGGCGGTCGTGCCATGCACTCCCGAATACCTTGAGTATTGGGAATCGTCGAAGATTTTCGCCTGGCAATCTTCAATGGCGTCGGTTTGATCGTAGGCAAAGGCCGAGGGTGAGGTCATAGCGGCGATAATCGCCATACTTAAATAGGTATTCAGTCGCTTTTTCATTCCAATTTCCTCGATAGTGGTTTTGAGGCTGTGCACAATCGAAAAACCATACACTACGATTTTTATAAATACAGGACTTTCGCTCAATCTTCTCGATCAAGCGGGTTGATACACTGGAATACGCGGATTACGTAACTCATGACGTAAATACTCACTCCAGAGGTTGTTTTTAACTTGGTAGAGGGTTGTCTTCAT
>JAKLIY010000001.1 GCA_022709365.1 Pseudomonadota bacterium | reverse complement strand
CGCACAACGCAATCATTTTGCCTGTTGCTATCACGCTTGGTTTTCACGCAAAGTGATTGCTAAAAAACTGGGTAAAACGCTCTATCAAATCAAGCACGATTTATGGAGTGATTATTTGCGTAACGAGTTACGAAACCCGCGTATTCCCGCCTACCAACCGGCCTGAGCGAAAGTCCTGTCTATGATGGTCGTGGCGCTGAACAAGTATTGAATGCGCTATTTTCTATTGTGATAGTCCTCCTAATTCAGATCCCAGCACGAATATTAAGCAAGATTCTGGTTTTTTAGAAAAAAAGCTCAAGATAATCGTTTGCAATATGGGGATCACTATTAGCAAGACTAGAATATGGTGAAAAAGATTTGGGCGGATAGTGCCTATAGAGGTAAAAAACTTATTCAGTGGGCTAAAGAGAAGTTTGATTGTGTACTTGAAGTGGTCAAAAAGCAGAAAGAGAAAGGATTTCATGTTTTACCTTGGCGATAGGTTGTTGAAAGAACCTTTGCTTGGATCAACCGATATCGTCGGTTAAGTAAAGATTATGAACGGAAACCTACATCCAGTCGTGGTCATGTTTATATCGCTTCAATCCGATTAATGCTGCGGAGGTTTTTTAAAGAACATACTAAGAAAAATGCTCAACAACCTGCATTATTACAAACAGATGCTACTGCAGTAGCTTAGGCAACGAAGGTTTTTCGACAGTCTCTTATGATCATAGAAAAAAAGTTTTATCAGTCGCTGATAATCTGTGGACTACTAGGTGTATTTATTGTAACGATACTTAGAGGATTAAGATGGCCTAATGATTGGGCGGAAGCACAATGGCTGATCAGTTATGATTTTGGTTTTATTAAGCGTGCATTGCCAGGAACATTTTTTAAACTGATTATCTTCTTGGGAGGTGTGACAGATATAGAAAGCGCAATAAAGTGGATATCTTCAATATTTTTATTTTGTTTTTATTCAATATTATTTTTGGTCAATATTCAGATTGTTAAAAAGTTGCAGTTTAGTTTAAGTGGGATTTTAATTGCGCTTCTATTTTTTACTAGTCCATATGTTGTTATGAGCGCGCATTTGAATGGCTATTTTGACAATATTACTGTGATTCTATCATTTTTGGCTTCGATTTTTATTATAAAAAATAAAATATTGATGGCTTCACTAATATTGACCTTCGGTTTCTTTATCCATGAATCGATATTTCTGATTGGTTTTCCTTCTGTTTTTTTCATTACATTTTTTAAATATTTTCGATTAAAAAAAATAGAAAAGAAAATTTTTTTTAATTTTATATCACGATATTTGATGGTATTTTTAGTTCCTTTAATTTCATTTTTTTTGATTACTACATGTCATGGAACTTCGGAAAAAATGGCTATCAGTACAAAGGTTACTGAATATCTTTCCCAGTTTGGTTTTATCCATGAAAATAAGAATATAACTGTACCTAAAGCGCTTACAACTCCTTTACTCTATTATTTAGAAACTCAATCTAGTCAATTCTTATTAAGAATTTTAGACCCAGTATTTTTATTTCATACAGGTATGCCAGTTTTTTGTTTTTTATTTATGATTTTTAATATTTTAAAAAATAATTATGGTCATTTTTTGATGATTTTATTTGTGAGCTTCCTGCTGATAATTTTGCCGCTTGCTCTACATGCTGTTGCTTGGGATACAAGTCGCATTTGGACTTATCCATTGATAGTAGGACTGTTTACCTTATGGGGAGTTTGTGAAGTGACGCCAAAAATTGAAATCGCTGGACATGAGTCATTATCTTATTTAGCTGCTTTGTGGATTGTTATCAATTTTCAACTCTTTCTATTGACGCCATTGATGGATGGAGAACAGGAGCGATTTTCCAATGAGATACGTGTCCTTCTGTATGGGTTGCCTCTATTATTAGTGATGACGGTCGTTGAAAAGCATTATTGTCTGGCGGTGTGTTGCTTTAGTAGTAAGAATGAAGTTCATATCGATCAGGAACCCTTAAAGTAAATAACCGCATTGGGGACTTGTAGAATTCTTGTAAAGCCCAGCGACTGCAGTCGGAGGTGGTCGTTCTCACTAACGCCCAGCAGATAAATCATATTGGGGTGGTAGCGGGAAACCCGTTCGGACAGACCGGGTACTTCGCCGCTGAGAATGGCGGGAAGGTCGCCCAGCGCTAAGTGGCCCCTCGACGTTTTTTCTCCCGGCGCTTTAGCGATGTCCAGATTCAGTAGACCTGTCGTGTCAACAAAGGTGATGTCGTGCAGCGGGAAGCGCTCGCGGATGACATAGGGAAAGTAGCCACCCTGATAGGTCAGGATCGTGAGATGGCCTTGTTGCGCTAAGTACTTGGGTAGTTCTTGGTCAATGAACGGGCGGATGGCGAGCTGGTCACGGCGATGCGTGCAGTTGAGCGCGATAATAGCGTCGTCGGGGTGAGCGAGAAACCGGGGCAGAACGTCCAGGGACAGGCGTGTTGAGCAGTCCTGCGGCGACCGATAGCGCCATTCGTCCACCACCGCCAGCAGCAGAAAGAGGGCCGCAGCGATAGCGGCCCAGCGGCGCGCTGAGGCTGGCGTGAGCATCAGGAATTTCGCACTCAGTTGCATGAGCAACACGGCTTTCAAGGCCAGCGTGGGTGCCAGAAAGCGGTGATATTCCATCCAGTCGCCCTTGACGAGGATGACGAAGGCATCGTAAGCGCAAATGCCCAGGGCCGGAACCAGCCAGTGTCCGTCGAGTAATGCGGCTTGATTAGCACCCGGTATCCAGCGACGGAGCGCGGCGTAGCCGATCAGCGCAGCGGCGATCACTGTGGTGCCACTGAGCAACAGACCGGCCAGGCTAGTGGCTGCGAAGTCGGTCAGGTAGTTCCAGCCTTCCTGTAATCCGCCGAGGTGGCTGACTGAGACCTTGGCGTAGACCGGATTGGGGAAGATCGCGCCGGTGAAGGCATAGCGCAGGGCGAACAGGGCGATGAGGGCCAGCAGCGGCGCGAGGATGGCGCTCAGCAGGATGCGCTGGCGGCGGTCGGCCAGCCGGGTCCAGTAGAACGCCAACAGGGTCACGGTGACGCCAATCAGCCAAAAACCTTCCGGTCGGCACAGCAGGGCGAGGATTTGGACGAGGCTGAGTAACAGTAACGGTTCACCCCCCTCACCCCGGCCCTCCCCCACGAGGGGGGAGGGCGTCTTGAGGTTACTAAATAGGCGCATGGCGAACGTGGCGTAGAGGAGGATGAGCAGAGCGTAGTAGGGAGTTTCCAAACCGCCCAGACTCCAGTAGGCGAAGCTGGAGTTAAAGCCGAGCAGGGCGGCGGCAGCCAGGACGCTGGCGGTGGGCCAGAGGTGGAAAAAGGTGCGGCGCTGGAGCCAAAGGACGAGCAAAGTCGCCAGAGCGGCTGCGCCGCCCAACAGCTTGTTAGCCAGATAGTAGGCGTCGGCACAACAGACATAGGCGAGCTTGGCGGTGAGTGCGCCGAGAATGCTGGAAGAGATTTCCTGAAGTTCGCCGTTGTAGTTGATGAACCATGCGGCAGTTCCCAGGGTTTTCCCTGCCCACAGGGTGATGAACACATCATCCCGCCCGGCCCCCAGATAGTGATAGAGGGCATTGAGGGAAAAGAGCAGCAGGATGATGAGGAATAACCGGCGGGAAATTGTCCAGGGAGGCACGATGACTCCCTCCCCCTTGCGGGGCTGAGGTGGGGAATCTAAACTGGTGACTCCGCCGGGCGCGGGGCTTCCGTCATTGCCCTTTATTCGGGAATCCATCCGGGATTTTGACTGCTGGCGCGGGCGGTGAAGACGCCTGGGCTGGGGCTTGGTCGCGCAACACGGCGTCCAGGGCGCTATCATCGAATTTTGCATCCGGGCCGGGCAGGTAGGTCAGCGCCTTTTTGTCCAACTGATCCTGGACGTAGGTTTTCCGTAGTTGCTGTTCGAGAGTCGGTTGCACTTCCTCGAAGGTCTGTTGTCGCGCCGGTTGGTGGTCGACCAGTTTGATGAGGTGGAAGCCAAACTCGGTTTCTACCACGGCGCTCAGTTGTCCAGGTTTCAGTTGGCTCATGGCCTCGGCGAAGGGCGCGACCAGTTGTTCGCGTTTGACCCACCCTGCCAGAGCGCCGCCATTGGCGGCGCTGCCGATATCTTCGGATTCCGCTTTGGCCAGAGTTGCAAAATCTTCGCCGGCTTGTAAGCGCGTCCGCAGTTGCTCGATTTTTTGCCGTTGTGCGGCTTTTTCACAGTCACAACGGGCTTTTTTCAGGATGTGGGCTACCTTGAACTGTTCCGGCAACTGGAATTCGTCGCGACGGACTGCATACTGTTCGCGCGCCAGTTGGGTGAAATCCGGCGCTGCAATCTGCTCGCGGGTTTTTTCGCGCAGGGCTTCAGCCAGCACCTGCCGCTGTTGCAGCATCAGGTAGGCCTGTACCTTGGGCGTTTGATCCAGACCCTGGCGCTCGGCTTCGGTGGCGATGTATTTGGCCTGATAGATTTTGCTTAGAAAAATTTTGAGGGCCTCTGGACTGGCCAAGGTCTCCGCCCGGGTAGTTTCGGGCAACAGCAGCAAGAACTGTTGCAGTTCGGGTCCTGTGACGATGATATCCCCGCTGCGCAGCAGCGCCGGTTCAGCGGCGCTGTCGGCTCTCGCCACCGCCAGTAGCGAACCCAAGATGATGATCAGTAAACGCACGATGGTCATGTGAAGAAGAACCTCCAGTAGTCACAACAACAAAAAGGCCCGCATGGAGACGCGGGCCTTGAGTCCAGACGGAAACTCCCTCAATCCGCCCATCCATGGGCTATTGATCGGAGAAGAGCGACCTTTGCTCAATCATCGTCAGGCATCCCCTCCCCCCTCTAAGGGAGGTAGGAATGATTGACCACAGCGGCGCTGTTCAACGATGTATTGCCCAAGATGCTGTTAGTCCGGACGGTGAGCTGGAATCCGACCGCAGGCAATCCCGTTGTGCTAGGAGCAGTACTAGCCGTCGCGGCCAGGCCAAGGTTCATCCAGCCGAACGTACCGGGCAGAGTGTCAAGACTTTGGGAGATCGGCGGTGCGGTTTCCAGGACGTTGCTGCCGGCAAAGGTCAGCACGTTAGCTTCATAGCACAAAGAGTTAGATCCGCCCGGCGAAAAGCCTTGGCCGACCACTGATGCTTCTTCCCGGTTGTAGAGGGTATTCGTCGTGACCACACAGGACGATCCCCTGAGGACAGCAGGAGTCGGCGAAAGAAAGTTATTCGGTACAGTGGCAGTAGTAACATCCCGGTTGACGAAGTACTGAGCGAACGGTGAAGGAACCGTATTACTCGTCAGGGTTGGCAAGGTAAAGGTGCCAACAGCACCAGTGCCACTGCGGCCCACGTTGCGGCCTGCGAATTCGTTGTTAAAGTCCATGTCAACATAGAAATTCTTGGTGGGGAAGGCCACAACCCAGTCGGTTTCGGTCGTCCAGCCCGCTGTCGGGTTGGTGCGTCGCGTCCATTCATTGATCACGCTGGTCGCGTTCAGCACAAACGATACGGCGTTCGCTCCCGTAGCCGGCACCAAGAGGGCAGTCTGGTTTTGGTTAGCACCACCAGCACTGCTGATCAATGCGCCGGAAGCCGGAGCAACCGGCCCGGCCGCTGGCGCGATCGCAAAGCCATTGGTGTTCGCCGTATTCAGACTCGGCTCGTGCCAGGAACCCAGGAAAGGCAGGGGAGCAGCGCCAAGAGCAGCAAGGCTGGCGGGTGGCAACTGTGCGGTGATGATATTGTTGAGAGCTACATTTAAAGCTCCGGGGGCCAAAACCGCTGTATTAGAGCCAATGGCTCCTGGCACTGGCGGAACCCAGAAATTCGCCAAGGTGACTGGCTTGCCCGAAGTACTCAGGCCGGTAATCCCGTTGACCAAACTAAAGCTGCCGGTGAGCGGGTTGAGTGCGGCTGGGTTGACACCGGGAACAGGAGCGGCACCAGGAGCAGAGCCCGTTCCCGCTGCTGTGTCGTAGCCAAATTGAGCGCGCAAGGTCGCAAGACCCGTCGTGGTCTGAAATGCAGAGACCAAAGCTGCGCAACCAGGGGGGGTGCCATTCGCTGCATGAACCGCACCGCGCGCCAGGGCATACGGATCGGGGGTTGCGACGGGGGGAAGTGCTACCGCACCCATCATGATCACTTCCACATAACCTTCGTTGGCCCGAGCCGTGGTAGTGGGGCCACCGTCCGCATAGGGGCCGGAATAAGAAACCGCGCCTGGGAACGGTTGGCCGCTGCTCGAGATGGTTCCCACTGTGCAGGTGGTATCTTCGGTAAAGATCGACGCGCCGCCGCTCGCATTTTGGGCCACCCAGCCGGTCCACACGTCGCGCGGCGACAGAATGATGTTAAAATCGAACACATCACGGGAGTTATAGGCTTCACGGAACCGCACCTTAGCCACTACGACGCTGGCGCTGGTGTTAGTGATGCCGAACAGAGTACTCCAGCCGCCATTGACCGTATAGTAAGGGAAGATCAGCACCTGCCCTTGGTTGTTGTTGGCTATATTGACCGCCTGTGCGGAAGGCACCATGCCCATTCCGCCCAGCGCCACGCCGACCGCCAGCGCTAACTTTTTCACTTGACCATTCATCATCTTTAAAAACTCCTCAGAGAACCCAACGGAACGAAACAGCCCGAATATCGGACCCCATCATAAGCCAAATCAGTTCTTCATCACATACCACCATTGCCCATCCACAGACACCCAAGGTTCCTGCACATAGGTCTTGATCTCCATTTCAGGTTTCTCGGCCGACAAGTGATGATACCCAAAATAGAGGTTGATACCGACCATCGCAGCATCCTCACCCTTCAATTCGACCTTGACCACTTCAACCCGCCGCCAGGCTGCCCCATCGCCAAATTGGCTCTTGAAGACATTCAGCGGGAACAGTTCGCGGTAATTGGGCGAATTAAAGGAGTAAGCCGTCTCAAAGTCTCTGCGGATGAGCGCATCCCACCGGGCCGTGACCCGCTGCGCCAAGAGCGCCTGCTGCGTCTGGGTCACCTCGGTAGTCAGGGGGACGGGCGATGCCGGAGCAGCAGAAACCACTCCCTCCACCCCCGGAGCGCCTGACTCTGGCGTTGCCGCATAAACAACTAATGCCGGACTCACCACCAAACTCACTATCAAACAACGTAGCAGAGACACCGCACACTCCATCCAAGGGTCAATGGGGATTCGTCAGAATCAGGGTTGTGTGATTTAAACAACAATCTAGCGGTTTTTAGCCACAATGTCAATATATCGTATCTTTTTTATTAAAGCTACTTTCCCACCGCGGCTTCCCTGCGGTCGGGTCGTCAACGCGCTATTGAATAACTGTTATTATAGCCGCTTTCATAAAAATTTTTTGAATGGAACGCTCCATGCCCCTCCCCAACCGTCCAGCCATCCTGATTGCAGGTATGCATCGCAGCGGCACCTCGGCGCTCACCCGCGTTGTCAGTCTGCTCGGCTATCGCCTGCCCAGCCATCTGATCCCCGCCAGCCAGCATAATGTAAAAGGCTTCTGGGAAACCCAAGCGCTGGTCGACTTCCACGACCGGGTCCTGCAATCGGCCGGCTCTAGTTGGCACGATTGGACAGAGTTTAACCCTGAATGGTATGCGTCGCCACTGTTTCATGACGCTTGCCGGGAACTGCAAGCCATTCTGCAAGCTGAATTCGGCGCAGACGGCCCGATCGTCGTCAAGGACCCTCGGCTTTGCCGCCTGCTGCCCCTGTGGCAAACCGCCCTGAACGCCCTGCACATCGATCCCACCATCCTCCTGCCCCTGCGCAATCCCCTGGAAATCGCCCGCTCCCTCCGCCGACGAGACGACTTCACCGAACAAACCGTGCTGCTGATCTGGCTCCGCCATGTCCTGGATGCCGAACAGGCCACCCGCAACCTGCCGCGCGCCTTCTGTGCCTACGAAAGCCTGCTCAGCAATTGGCGCGGAACGCTCACCCAGATCGCCCGCCAAGCCGGTCTCGTCTGGCCGCGCCGCTCGCTGGACAGTGAACTGGACATCGACGGTTTTCTCTCCGCCGAAGTCCGTCATCACGTCATCTCACCCGCCGAGCTGACCACCCGACCGGAGATTCCCCGCTGGATTCCCGACGCCTACGCCGCCTTACAGCAGTTGATCGACGATCCCCACAACGAACCGGCCCAGCAGCGCCTCGACGCCATCCGCGCCGAATTTGATCAGGCTGGCGTTCTGCTCGGTCTGGCTACCCGCGCCGAAGAGCGCCAAGCCGCACGCTATCGCCAGCAAACCGCTGACCTGACCGCCCAACTCACCCGACTCGAAAGCGAGTTGGCCGCCACTCGCAACTGGGCCGAAACGTCTGACACCGCCCTGCGCGAACAGACCGCCGAATCCACCCGGTTGGAAACTGAACTGGATACGGCGCGGCGCCAGGCCGAAATCGCCGAGGCCACCGCCCAAGACCGGGCGAGCGACATCGCCCGCCTGAACTGCGAATTGGAGGCCACCCGCCATAAATCGCTCCTGCTGGCCAGCGAAATCGCCACCCTGCGCAATAGCCTGGCCTGGCGGATGACCGCTCCCTTGCGCAGCGCCGGAACCCGGTTTCCCGCCTTGGAAACCCACCTGCGCCCGGTGCTGGAAAAAACCGGAGCCTTGTTTTCCCTGCAATGGCTGAAGACGCGCCACGCCCTGCCGCCCGCCCGCGTCCCGTTACCCGACGCCCCGCTCGATCCCGCCCACTTGCCCGCCCCCGTCGATCCCTACACCGCTTGGCTGCGCGTTAATCAATGGAACCCTCGGGCAGCCCTGGCCCTGCAAGACCGACTGGCGGCTGGCCGTTCGCCGTTGCCGAAAATTTCGGTCATCATGCCAGTCTACAACCCGCCGCTGCGCTTTCTGACCCGCGCCATCCAGTCCATCAAGCGTCAGGTTTATCCCGACTGGCAACTGTGCATCGCCGATGACGCCAGCACCGATCCCCGCGTGCGGCCCTATCTGCAGGAACTTGCCAACGATCCGCGCATCACCGTCACTTACCGCGAGACCAACGGCCATATTAGCGCCGCCACCAACAGCGCCGCCGCCCTGGCCACCGGCGATTTCCTCCTGCTCATGGACCAGGACGACGAATTGTCCATCGATGCTCTGGCCGAAGCAGCGCTGTACCTCGCCGATCATCCCGACACCGACCTGCTCTATTCTGACAGCGACAAGATCGACGAACACGGTCAACGCTACGATCCGCATTTCAAGCCGGACTGGTCGCCGGAGCTGCTCTTATCTTATATGTACGCCGGCCAGGTGTTGGTCGTGCGCCGCAGCGTCTTTGAACAACTCGGCGGTCTGCGGGTCGGCTTCGAAGGCTCGCAGGACCACGATCTCGCCCTGCGCGTCGGCGAGGTCGCCCGCCATGTCGGCCACCTGCCCTACATTCTTTATCACTGGCGCTGCTTTCGCGGCTCGACCGCTTTCTCCGGCCACGAAAAGCCCTACAGTTTCCAGGCCGGCCGCAACGCCGTACAGGCGGCGCTGGAGCGACGCGGGAGTTCCGGTCAGGCTTTTCAACCCGACTGGGCGCAGCGGGGTGGCAATGGCATCTACCAGATCCGCTTCCCGGATACCGGCCCCTCGGTTACGGTCATCATCCCGACCCACAATCACCCCGATCTGTTGCAGCGCTGCCTGAAATCGCTGCGCAAAACGACCTATCGCGATTACCGGGTGATGGTGGTCGATAACGAAAACCACCAGCCGGCGGCCCGGCGTTATCTCGACCAACTGGACCATGAAGTTGTCCCCATTCCCAACCGGTCCGGTCAGGGATTCAACTTCAGCTATTTAATGAACGAAGCGGCGCGCCGGGCCAGTACCGACTATGTGCTGTTTCTTAACGACGACACCGAAATTCTCACCCCGGAATGGCTGTCCAGCCTGGTCGGTCACGCCGAACTGCCGGGGGTCGGCGCGGCGGGTGCGCTGCTGCGCTACCAGGATGGCAAGGTGCAGCACGCCGGGGTCGTGCAGGGGATTGACGGCCTGTGCGATCACGCCTTCAAACTCACCCGGCGCGGCGACAACGGCTATCTGTCCTATATCGCCATGACCCGCAACTGCGCTGCAGTGACCGCCGCCTGCCTGTTAACGCGCCGTGTGCTGTTTTTCGAGGTCGGCGGGTTCGATGAACAGCGCTTCCCGGTGGCTTACAACGATCCCGATTACTGCTACCGGTTGCGCGCGCGCGGCTATCGCATCGTCTACACCCCCAACGCCGAACTGCTGCACCACGAAGGACAGACCCGGGGCTTTAGCGACCGGCCACAGGAAATTGCCGCCTATCGTCAAGCCTTCAAGACCGTCGTTGATCCGTATCTCAATCCCAATCTGTCCCGGGAGAATCCCTGTTTCACCCTCACCCCGCGCTGCCTGCCGCGCGAACCCCATCGTCCACTGCGCGTGGCCCTGTTTACCCACAACCTGAACTGGGAGGGCGCACCCAAGCAGTTGCTGGAGATCGCCGCATTCCTCCATCAGCACAGCGCCATCACCCCGTTGATCGTCTCCCCGACCGACGGACCGTTGCGCCGGGCGTATGAGCAACAGGGGATCGAAGTGCAGGTGTGGCCCCACCCCCTGAGTCGCCATGCGGAGCTGCCCGGTTATTTGGAAGCGCTGGGCGAAATCGGCGTCCAGTTGGCCGAACAGGCGATTGACGTCGTCTGCGCCAATACCCTGCACGGTTTCTACGCGGTGGATGCTGCCCATGAGGCGCGGTTGCCCTGCCTGTGGATCATTCATGAAAGCGAGGGCTGGCGCGATTACTTCGATTTTGTTCCCCCGGCCCTCCGGTCGCGGCCTCTCGACTGTTTTCGCTACCCCTACCGGGTCGTCTTCGTCGCCAAACAGACCCGGACGATTTACCGCGATCTGGACTTCTACCACCACTTCACGGTGATTCCCAACGGCCTGGAGCCAGGTTCCGCGCCGACGCCTAGCCAGCGCCAGGCGGCCCGTCACACCCTGGGACTCGATGAAAACGCCGTCGGCATTGTGTCCGTCGGGACGGTTTGTGACCGCAAACGGCAAATCGACTTGATCGAAGCGCTAGCGCGCCTGGACGAGGCCGTGCTCAAGACTCGACCTGTGCGTTTCTTCATCGTCGGTGACCGGGAGAATGACTACAGCCGACAGATGCATGAGCGCATCGCGACCCTGTCGCCGGCCCGGCAGGCGCTGCTGACCGTCATCCCGGAAACGCCGGATGTGGCGGTCTATTACCAGGCCGGCGATGTCTTCGTTTTAACCTCCGGGATGGAGAGTTACCCCCGGGTCATTCTCGAAGCCATGGCCGCCGGACTGGCGATTCTCACCACCCCGGTCAATGGCGTGGTGGAGCAGGTGCGCAAAGGGATCAACGCCGATCATTTCCCGGTGGGAGGTGTGGCGCAATTGACGGCGCGGTTGACGGCGCTGATTCAGGATCGCTCACGCCGGGAGCAGTATCGTGCGAACTCGCCGCTGGTGTTGCAGGGCTTGACCGACTATGAAGAGATGGGCACCCACTACGCCACGCTGTTTCACGAAGCCGCTTTGTCCAGCGTATCGGATGCATAAAGGCCAAGCCTGTGGGTCGCCATTCCAGAAGCAACAGGCCGTAACCCAACAGTAGCAGGGGATAAAGCGGACTCATATAGACAACCCCCATCGCGGGGGATGAGGTCACTTCGATAATAGCCAGGATCAACAGCCGTGCGCCTATAGCCATGGCGATGCCCAGCGCTATCAATCCCGGAATCGTGGGTTTGCGACTGCGGAACGACCGCACGAGCCAACCGCTCATGGCGACGAGAGCAATGACGCCGAGGAGCGGCAGGATAGCGCGATAGGTCAGCGCGATCTTTTCCAGCCACCAGAGTTTCGCATCGCCCAGCGCAGTCTGCTGGGGCAGATGATCGACCCGTGCTTCGTCGATATAGACCCACAAGGGAGCAGTTGTCCATGTTGTTGGCCCGCGCTTCAGCGGGATATCAGCCAACACACCATCCTCGCCGGAAAGGCGCAGAATGCACGGGCGCGCACAATGGCCTTGCGCCTTAAATCGGGCATGGTTGGCTCCTGGAAGTGGTTGGTTCATAGCGAGAAAGTACCGGGCAATATCCGGACTGGAGACAAATTGCGCGGACGCCACTGTGTGGTCGGTTTCCAATTCAACGAGAGTCGCCGTTAATGTTTCGGAGGTGTGAACTGCCCAACCGCTGACCTGCACATTGCCTTGATGGTTGAGGGTGGGCGCAGACAGTTGCTCTCGGGTCAGATCCGCAAAAAGCGCCAAGCGGGCAGGCGCTCCATCACTGGCGGCGTAGTCCGGCAATAAGGGCGATAGCCACTTGAAAGTTGCTAGCAGCGTAAAACCCGAGACGACTTGTTCAGCGACAGGAAGCAGATATTCATGACGCCAGCGCGGCATCAGCGAAGCGCGCTCTTCCAAGCAATCGAGCCGTTGAGCTTGACACGCGGCATTGATTTCATCAGCAAGGCGTTGGAAGAAGGCAGTGGCTTGGGTACCGGACTGGAAGTAACCGGCGGCGGCAACGGCATCCCGCAGTGCCCAAGCGAACCACCCCCCGCCAATTTCATTACCGCCCGCCGGATGATCGGCAAATCCTATGCCCTGGAGGGTCCAGAATCCCTCCTGTTCAAAAAACGGTCGCAACTCAGCAAACGCCGCGCTCTGGGCATAAATACGCTGCCGGGTTTCCTTCGGGACCGGAACCTGCGGCTTGTGCTCCTGATGCCGTACACGGGTCAGCGCGCCATAGGCAGCCTGGAATTCCGGGGTTTTGAATTCCACCACGGCGTAGACTCCGTAGTGCATCTGGTTGACCCATGAGACCGTCTGGACAGCGAGAATTGGCAATACCCACGGCAGAGTCATGACAGCGATTTTCTGCCAATCCCGCCAGTCGGTGAAGAGCGTCGCTGACAGAGTCCAAACCCACAAGGGAATCAGAAAGGGTAGCATCCAGACGCCTTCCTCCCGGGTGAGCCAGAAGGCGGTAGTTGTCAAACCCGCCATCAAGGCCCAATGAATCAGGGACCGGGCAGGCGCATGACGCCGCACAAAAAGACCGATGGTGGCGGCAGCCATAAACAGGGTCAGTCCTGAGTAAAGTGTATCCCGCAAAACGCAAGTGAACGTGAAACCAAAGGTAGCTGGATTCAACAGCAGCAACGTGAAGAGCGCAAGCCGGGTGGCGGGCCTTTCAATGAGCGGATGTAGGGCCTGATCAGCTACCAGACAGGCCGCGATATAAAGCAGATGTTGTGACAGGAGCAGCGGTACGCCTGCCAGAAATGAGAAGGCGATCCAGAGTGGATAAAAAGGACCTTTGACCAGAGTCAGGTTATCGTAGGGTCCTAGCCAGTCGAATTGCAGCAAGTGGTTTGCCAAACGGACAAACAACAGGTCATCTTGAATAAAATCGGCACGCGCCCACAGGGGTTGATCGGAAACCAGCCATAGCTTGATAGAGATCAGCAAAGTGACGAAGTAATATCTCGGTTTCATTCGGTTAATCCTTCACTCGGATTGATTCAATCCATTAAATCGAACTCATCACCTTTCCTCTAGGATCAATGGGTTGGATGAAGTCGAAGCCTTAGCCCTGCGCTGCCAACCCTCGACATCACAGGAAAATTTACAGGCCCTCACTTTTTACGCGATTCGTTGGCATAACGATAAAACCAAAAATGATAGAGAAAATTAGCGTGATAAAGCCAAACAGGATGCTCATCACAGACAGCAGGACTGTTCTCATGGTCACCATCGGGTCCAGTGCGCCAAAATGAGCGCTGCCCCATTCAATGATAGCCGTCACTCCGTAAAATAATCCCACGATAATCAGAAGACTACCCAGCAAACTGCCAATTTCGAGGACCGGCTTTGCTCTCAAATAATTCAGGATATTTTTTTGGGGCAACAAACCCTGATTCATGCCAATCAGTCGGGTGATTAAACCAAACAGTACCAGCATGTATCCCGTTAAAGTCATCGCGCCTGCGAATACCATGCTGTGAATATCAAGATGGATATCATTAATTCGAACGGGTCCTTGAAAAAGAATGAAAAACAGTATCAACCCCAAGATCAGGACTACCGATCCGGGGTAAATAAACAGCCAACGCGGACTAAACAGCAGCATGAAACGGAGATGGCGCCAGCCATCGCGCCAGGGGCGAAGATGTGGGGCGCGGGAACGCCCATCCTTATTCAGGGTCGTAGGAACCTCTGCGATCTTCATGCCCAGTAGAGCCGCTTTGATCACCATTTCCGAGGCGTATTCCATCCCGGTGGTATGCAGTTCCATTTGGATAAAAGCCGCTTTGGAAAACCCTCTGAGGCCACAGTGGAAATCGCTCACCGGACAGTTGAACAAAACCCGGCCAACACCTGTCAGCAACGGGTTGCCAATATAGCGGTTTTTCCACGGCATCGCTCCGGGTTCAATACCGCCCATGAAACGATTACCCATGACCAGATCATAGCCTTCCCGCAGTTTTTCCAGGAAAGGCGAGAGATCACTGAAATCATAACTGTCATCAGAGTCGCCCATAATGACGTATCGACCTTGCGCCGCCAGGGTTGCGTCATACAGTGCTGCACCATAGCCGCGATGGGGAATGGGAACCACCCGCGCTCCACGGCGAATGGCGATCTCTTGCGAGCCATCGGTTGAACCGTTATCGCCAATAATAATTTCACCTTTGACCCCCGCCTTTAAAAGCCATTGTTGAGCTTTATCAATGCAGCAGCCAATAGTTTCAGATTCATTCAAACAGGGCATAACAATGGACAGCTCGATACTATCCATTGCATTGATTTTATCCACCATAATTAATGCTCCTTGTCGTCAATAATTTTTTTGAAAGTCCATCTTTTATGCGCCAGAAAGTTATAGATAGTCATACCTATAGTCAGTAGGATAAAAGCAGACAAATACCAGATATGCATTACTTCAACCAGTAAATACATTAGAATAGAAACAGTAAAAAAACTGGAGACCATCACTGTATGATATTTGAAAAGCTCCTGCCAAAATTGGCTGCTTTGAACAGAGAAAGTATAACGGCGATTTAAATAGAAACCTAGAGTGTTAACGTACAGCATCTGGAGAAATATCGAAAAAATATAATGAAAATTTAAAATAGAAGTTAAGTAATATAATATTAGGATATTTTGTAAAGCACAAAAAGAACCAACGATACAAAACTTGATTAATTCATTGTTCCTGAAAAAATCAGGAAAATTTAAACTAATTTTCCTGTGCATTATGGTTCACAACGAATTTCAATATGGTAAATACGATATTCTCCAGGAATCTCACCGGGATCAATGCGCAAATGACCGGTGACACCAGGTGGCAATTCTACTATCAGCGTATTGCGTCCACGATAAATCGGCACGCGACTGGATTTCCCCTCCGTATAATCTGGAGCATCAGTGGTAACATGGAAAACTTGCAGGGTTGAATGACCGGGAGCATCCATTTCGATTTTCATTAATGCCTTTTTGGGCAGCGGTTCAACAGGTGGCAGGTAGAAACAAGGATCGTATCCAGTTGCTTTAAAGCGAATAATGTCGTGATCCGGCTCAATATTCAATTCATTTCCGGGGATAATGAGGTCGGTCTGATTTTCTAGGATCATCAGCACCGTTCTATTGATCTGGTCAAACGCTTGGCGCCAGTGGGTCTGCTGTGAGGGTGCTTCGATCTTCGCACACTGATAGTTGGTAATAAATTCAGCTCGGGACACCAGGGGTAACAATGGCTCATCAGGCATCGCGCCGACTGGTTTGCGAAGGATGAGATTCAACACAGACCGGGTGAAGCCGATAGGGGCTGGAACATCTCGCGCCAGGAAAAAGGTTTGCAGCAGGCGCTCTTCAAGAGTGATGGGAAACCATGCCAGCATCTCTGGTTCATAGCCGTCGGCAGCGAGCACTGGGCCGAGATCCTCAATATCGAGAGCAATTTGAAAATCATGAAAACTAATCCCTGTGCCGAGCCGGATTCGAGCCAGTTCTGCTTCCTGTTCAGACACGAAGAGCGCCTGATCGAGAGTCCTGATTATCTTTTGACGTTGGGATCGATGGTAATAGCGTAGCGCAATGGGACCGGGCAGCATGTGAAAAAAGGGCAGGAAAGCCGTGTGAATATCCATATAGCCGAATCGGTTAGGCGTCTCAATCACCACCAGATGACCGCCCGGACGAAGCACATCCCAACTGGCGCGCAGCGTTTCCAGACATTCCTCGGATGTACAATGTTCAAGGACTGCATAAAGCAGCACGAAATCCGCTTTTTCCGCCTCATGACGGCAACGAAGCTCGTTCAATAACTGTTCAGGAGCGATCGCCTGACCAGCGACGTTGGTCAGCCCAAGAGCGCGTGCACGGTTCAGCGCACCGGCGACATAGGACGGTGAGATATCGTAACCCTGCACCTGCCCGGCTAATTGCGCGAAGGCACAGGTGCTGGAACCGGTCCCACAACCGATCTCAACCACTCTGGAACCGGCCAGAGGAGCAATATGATTGACCCAGGGGACGGCGTACTCGCAGGCTTGGTTATAACGGCGAAAGACCTCATTTTCGATGGAAAACCGCTCCTCAGCGGATTCGCGTCTCCATTCGTCCAGATAAGCCTCATTGAGAGCTGCTTCAATTCGGCTGATTAAGGTTGCATCCCGATGAGGATCCAGGGACATATATTCTCCCTATAACAGCTATCGCTGAATTGAGTAGTATCGAGTTTTGAGTCTTACTTTCAATCTCGCGGAAACCCGTTCCCGAATACGAGAATCTCTGAAATAACGAAACCATCCTGAAGGGCCTAGTGATAAAAAAGTAACCATCAGTCTAAATAGATGAGGTTTTTGACCATGCAGGATACTCGCCATGCTAACATTAGCTTCTATCGAAAAAAGAGCATTTTTGAAAATGCTCTTTTTTAAAGATTCATGCCCATTCCAAACCGCCAAATGCTTTTCAACAACACTTTCCATTTGTTTACGAAAGTCTTGCAGATAGGAACTACGAACCATGGTTTGAGAATCGGGATGAATACGAAATCCTGCCAGGGGCTTTGGATAATAAAGTGTGTCGCTGCATGCGGCAATTTTTAACCAAAAATCCCAGTCTGCCGTGTACCAAAAAATCTCGTCTAGTCCTCCAACTTTTAGAGCGATCTCCCGTTTGAAAATTGGGGCAGGAATAGAGATGAAGTTTTGTATTAACAATTTTTCCATTATCAGCTCGGATTTGATAATTTGGGGGAGACTTGGCAATGGGCATTGCCATAATCCTAAAGGGTTGTTGTTTGTATCGATAAATTTGCAGGAGTGCAAAAAAAAATCAACTTCTGGAAATTGCTTAATAATTTTTTTTAATGTAGCCAAGCGATCCTTAAACCAGAGATCATCCTGGTGTAGAAAACAAACATATTTACCTTTAGCGATTGAAAGAGCATAGTTAGTACTGGTAACCCAATTACCTTGTCGTTCTTTCTGTACTATTTTAATAGGTAATCGATCTTGATAATCATGCAGGATTAAGAGAGTTGTATCGGTTGATCCATCATCGACCACGATGCACTCAATATCGGTTTCTTGCTGATCTAGCAGTGAATCCAAAGCAAACGGTAAATAGGCTTCACCGTTACAAGTAGGCATTAGGACCGACAACCAAGGCTGCACCATTATTGAAATTCGCAGAATCAAAATTGAACGAAAAAAACGATGTTATTTGACCAAGGGCGAACCCGTACTTCTTTCTTAATACACTCTTCACCAAACACCATCTTAGTTAATATTCGGAGTTGATCCAATGTTTTATATTGCACTTGGTCACCGGTAATATACCGATCTGCTAAATAACAGAGTAAATGAATTGGTGTTGAACGAGACTCCCAGTCTTTGAGTACGAGGCATCCTCCAGGTTTTAAGGCTTTTGCGGAATCAGTCAGAAACTCCTGATGCATTCCCCAAGGAATATGATGAAGCACATCGCTAATTACGACCAGATCAAAACAAGATTTGTTTTGAGCAACAAATTCCTTAACAAATTTCTGCTGAAAAATTACTTGGTTAAAGTCACCTTGAAACATACGCCCTACTCTGGGTGTGATATCAATACCGGCCAGGTGAGCTTGTGGGTAAATATTCGCTAAACGCTCTATTAGCGCACCTTCCCCACAGCCGATTTCCAAAATATTTTCAGCAGGAACGTTGTCTTTAATCTGCCGAGCTAATGCTGATAAATCGACGAAAATAGCACGGTAAAGTTCCGATGCTGGTTTTTCGAAGGGGCCAAGTAATTGGCGAATGAAAGGTCCGATAGCCATTCTAAGTCTTAATGCCCCCTGAAAAATAAATGCGGAGATGTGCTGGAATCAACTCTTTCAGAGCTGATTTCAAGTATTGATGATCATAAAAATTTTTGCTCACAAGTTGATTAATTTCTTTAATTTTTGTTAGTTTCTTTTGATGTAGAAGTTGTCTTTTTTTACGCATCCTTGAAATACCCATTATAAAATCCTTATAGAGATTCAATACGATCATCAATTTTCCTTTGATCATATAACGCAAAAAAATTGCGCTGTGTAACAAAATAATCCAGCCGAGATTTTTAAGTAAAAAGTAAAGAGGCACATCCTTAATCAGCACAAATAGCGAATTACGAATGCCATGATACAGCACAAAATCGCTGTTGGGGCCACCACTGGCGATAGAGCCTTTATGGTAGACGACAGCATCGCCAGCATAGGCTGCCCGATAGCCCAGCAACACCGACCGCCATGCCAAGTCCGTATCCTCGGCATAGCAAAAGAATTGATCATCAAAGTATTCGCCGGTCGCCTGATAAATATGCTGCAATAAATCAGCCGTATACAATGCACAACCGCCACAGGGACCAAGGAGTGGATCTTCAATCGATTTACGATTGGAAGCCAGTCCGCATTTATAAAACGTGATGCCCAGATTATCGATACAAGTTCTATTATCATACTTCATCATCCGCGCAGCCACCATTTCAATCCGTTGTGACCGATCGATTCGTTTCAGCATCTGCATTAGGAAATCCGGTTCAACAGATGTATCGTTATTCAGCAGTAGCAGATATTCATAGGATCTTTTCGGGAGAATATCCGCAAATAATCGATTATGCGCGCCAGTGAAACCCCGGTTTTGCGAATCCGCAAAAAAAGTGATCCATTCGGGATAACGCGCTGCATATTCGTTTAACAGCGCTGCATCCTCCTCGCCAGAGCCATTATCTACCAGAAAAATATCAAACCGGGGTTCCTGAATGCGTAGCAGAGAATCCAGACATTCCACAGTATCAACAGCGCGGCGAAAATTGACCACCAGCACCGCCAGGGTAATCAGAGAATCGTTATTTTCAGACACGATGAATCAATCTCAGTAATTCCCGGCTCAATTCAGCCATGATTCCTAACAACGAATGATGGGCTTGCCATTCGTTACGCAGGGCAAAAGCCATCGGGCGCAGTTGCCGAAAACGCAGGCCAAAGGTTTCACGATCCAAAGGTAAATGGGGGCTATAGTAAGGATCGCCTCTGGTAAAAAGAGCGGCATGGCGTTGTCGTAGATAGCAAATTTCCTGTTGAAATCGCGCTTGCTTATCCGGAGTATTTTCTAGACCTCGCGATCGCGATTCATGATGGTACAACTCACAATAAGGCGTAAAAACATTCAGATAACCCTGCTCACGGAGACGCAGACAGAAATCAACATCATTCAGAGCGACAGGCAGATTTCTTTCATCTAAGCCATCCAGTGCCTGGTAAAGGTTTTTCTTGACCATCAGACAGGCTCCAGTGACTGCGCTGACATTCTGAATTGCCTCCAATCGATTGAAATAACCGGGATCATTCCGGTCAAAACACTTGTGAGAATGACCAGCACTGCCCCCGATGCCAATGATAACCCCGGCATGCTGAATGGTATTATTTGGATAGTACAACTTAGCGCCGACTGCGCCCACCTCTGCACGTTGCGAATGTTCCAGTAACACCTGCAGCCAGTCGGGATGAATCACTTCAGTATCATTGTTCAATAATAATAGATGATCGCCCTTGGCTTGTCGTGCGGCAAGATTATTTATCGCAGCAAAATTAAAAGACTGATCATAATATATAAAGCGCAGGCGCGTATCCCGGCGTGGATAATCGGCTATCAGCTTCAACGTGGCTGGTTCCCGGCTCTGGTTGGAAACACCAATGATTTCAAAATGAGGATAAGCCGTTCGATTCAGGATGGAATCCAGACACCGTTCGAGCACTGCCGGCAAATCCCGAAAAGGGATAATAATACTGATTTTCGGATGATTATGGATTTCACGGCGCACCCGATAAATGCCGGGATATTTGCCCAAGGTCACTTCACCTGCGATACTCCGACGTTGAAGTGCCTCAGCCACTGCCTTACGTCCGGCCTCCCAAGCATAATGCTTGTGCGCAAACTGATCAGCAGTAGAGCCTGGAATTCGCCGCCATCGGTACAGAATTTTGGGAATATGAACGATCCGGTCTGTTTGCTCTAGAAAGCGCAGTAGCAAATCGTGATCTTGGGCGCCATCGTAGCCCTCGCGCAATCCACGGATTTTTTGCAACAGTGAGCGACGATAAACGGCCAAATGGCAAATATAATTAATCGATAAAAGCAAATCGGGTGAATAGTCGGGTTTGAAATGGGCCGAATAGCGGCGGCCGTTCGGTTTGATATACTCCTCATCGGAATAGATCAGATCTGCCGCGTATTCAGCAATCGCCTGGGCTACTTCCTGCAAGGCATGTGGCGTCAGTTCATCATCGTGATCGAGAAAGCCGACAAATTCGCCTTGGGCCAGATGGAGCGCGGCATTGGACGCTGTTGCGATACCCCGATTCGTGTTCAGAAAGACGATCTGAATACGTTCATCCCGTAAATTACGCAGATAGTTCAGCGTTTCCTGACGGGAGGATCCATCATCGGCAATACACAACTGCCAGTTCGGATAAGTTTGGCGACGGACCGAGTCGATGGCGGCTTCCAGCCATCGGTATTCCACATTATGGACGGGAATAATCAGTGAAATAAAGGGGCCATTCACGACTTTGAATATGACGAATATTGATCCATAATCACATCGACCGGCCCCGCCATTTTAATGGAACCCTGCGCAAGCCACATGGCGCGACTGCATAAATTCCTAATTGAATCCGGATTGTGAGAAACTACCAGAATAGTTGATCCATTCTCATGATAATGCAGAATTCTTGCCGCTGACTTTTTCTGAAAATCTGTATCACCCACCGACAGAATCTCATCAATGATCAGTACATCAGGTTGAACATCGGTTGCAATCGCGAATCCCAACCGGGCCACCATACCACTGGAGTAGGTTCGAATAGGTGCATCCATGAATTCTTCAATGCCAGCGAACTCTACAATTCTTTCCAATCGATTTGCTATATCTCTACGACTGAATCCCAGCACCGCACCATTCAGGAAAATATTTTCCCGCCCGGTCATTTCATAGTCAAATCCTGCACCTAACTCCAGTAAAGGCGCCACTCGCCCTTTTAAGAAGACCCGTCCTTGCTTAGGGCGGATCACTCGAGCAATGACCTTAAGCAAGGTGCTTTTGCCAGCCCCATTAGCACCGATGATACCAACGGTTTCGCCCTGTTGTATGGAAAAGCTAACATTATTTAAAGCATTGAAATCGGTATAACTGACACTGCGTCTTTTGAGCCATCGGATTGCGTATTCCTGAAAGGTTGGAATCTTTTCATGGGGAATGCGGAAACGCACCGTGACATTATGCAGTTGTATGACAGTCGTATCCATGGTTATAGGCGATAAGCCAGTTGGTCGGCCTTGTTGGTGAATGCGATCCAACCTGCTAGGAGGGTGATCAACGCCAGGGATATTGCATTTACTATCAGGCTGGCGTCAGGAAGATGATTTGCGTAAACAGGAGTACGGAAAATCTCGATTAGTATCAAAAAGGGATTCCATGCCAAAAATTGACTTAATTCGGGTGAAAGGATAGATGGCGGATACATAATCGGAGTCAAAAAAAACAAAGCCTGAATTAAAACCTGATAAATATCTACAGTATCGGTAAAAAATACTGAAGCCGTGGATAATAACAAGGCAAGGCCAAAGGTAAAGACGGCTAAAATGAGAATACTGACTGGAATAAAAAACCAAGCGGTGCTAAATGGGTGGTCGATAAAAAAGATAATAACAATCAGAGAAACGACTGAGACCAAGAAATTAATAACTCCATTACCAACGGCGGCAACAATATAAGTAGCGCGGGGAATATAGATTTTTTTCAGTAACCCACCACCATAGGCCATCGTACCCATCGCGTATTGAGTCGTTTGTGTAATAAAGTTCCAAACAAGCAAGCCACTTAGCAGGTAAACGGCATAATGCGATAGCGATGATTTAAACATAGTCCCAAAAGCGATGGTCAAGACGATCGTTTGTAATAAAGGATTTAACAACATCCAGAAAATACCCAGCATCGAGCGCTTATAACGATTTTTCAGGATATTTCCTGTCATTAAAAAAACCAAGTCTCGGTAACGAAAGAGCTGAACGAACTCATCTATCGCTGGGGGGGGACTTTTAGCGGAATCGTACTCCAACATGATGGGTCAGACCAATGAGGTTGCGGTATTGCTGGATATGTTGCAACAATTTATCCAACAACGCCACCATCCATTGCCCGTCTTCGCCTGCTCCGCCCTCCTTTGCAACAGGAGGGAGAGGGGAGAGTAGGGAAGGAAGGACAAAATTTACAACGCACTCGGGCCGATTTCCCCGGTGCGGATCCGGATCGCCCGTTCCAGGTCATAGATGAAAATCTTGCCATCGCCGATCTTGCCGGTGTTGGCGGTAGAGCAGATCGCCTCCACCACCTTGTCCACCAGGCTATCGTCGACCGCAATTTCCAGTTTGACCTTCGGCAGAAAATCCACCACATACTCTGCGCCGCGATACAGTTCGGTATGGCCCTTCTGGCGACCGAAGCCCTTGACTTCAGTGACCGTGATGCCCTGAACTCCGATCCCCGACAGCGCCTCCCGCACGTCGTCCAGCTTGAACGGTTTGATGATTGCAGTAACCAGCTTCATGGATGCCCTCTGGCGATTCGCCTGATTTAAAACCAAAACCCGTATGGGGAATATAACCGAAATCGACCGTCGATGCGCGGGGGGACCGGCATTGAAACCGCGACCCCCAAACCCCCTCACCCGCCAGTGGGCAAGGAGTGAATAGCAACTTCACAGGTTATAGCCGCGCTCGTCGTGCAGGGCGATATCCAGACCCTCGGTTTCCTGATCGCCGGTCACCCGCAGGCCGATCACCATATCTACGATCTTGAGGATCGCGTAGCTGAGGATGCCGGAATAGATGACAGTGAATAGTACGCCCTGAGTCTGCACCCACAACTGTGTACCGATGGTGATGCCCCCGGTCAAGCCCTTGCCGCCCAAGGCGACATCAGCGCACAGACCGGTCAGGATCGCGCCGACAATGCCGCCAACCGCATGAACGCCGAACACATCGAGCGAATCGTCATAGCCTAACGCCCGCTTGAGTTTGGTCGAGGCCAGGAAGCAGATCAGGCCGGATGCCAGGCCGATCAACAGCGCACCCAGCGGACCAGCAGTGCCAGACGCCGGGGTAATGGCGACCAGACCCGCGACCGCGCCAGAGGCGATGCCTAATGCACTGGGTTTGCCATGCGTGAGCCACTCCGCGAACATCCAGGTCAAAGCGGCCATGGCGGTCGCAATCTGCGTCACTGCCATCGCCATGCCCGCATCGCCATTGGCAGCCACCGCGCTGCCGGCGTTGAAACCAAACCAGCCTACCCACAGCATCGACGCGCCCATAATCGTAAAGTTGAGGTTGTGCGGCGGCATGGCGGTGGTGGGATAGCCCTTGCGCTTGCCCAGCACCAGACAGGCCACGAAGCCCGCGATACCGGCGTTAATATGCACGACCGTGCCACCGGCGAAGTCGATCACGCCCCAGTCCCACATCAGCGCGCCGGCACCGCCCCATACCATGTGTGCAATCGGTGCATAAACGACGGTGAACCAGACCGCCATGAATAGCAGCAGCGCCGAGAACTTCATCCGCTCGGCAAACGCGCCGACGATCAGGGCCGGGGTGATGATCGCAAACGTCATCTGGAAGGTCACGAATACGGTTTCCGGAATGGTCATCGTCAGCGTGTCGCGCGTCACGCCGTGCAGAAACGCCTTGTCGAAACCGCCGATAAAGGTCGCCAGGTTAATCGCTTCGTTGGTCATTCCGGTGGCGTCAAACGCCAGACTGTAGCCGTAGATCGTCCACAACACGGTCATCAGCGCCGTGATGGCGAAACACTGCATCATCACCGACAACACGTTCTTGGCGCGCACCATGCCCGCATAAAACAGCGACAGGCCAGGGATGGTCATGAACAGCACCAGGGCGGTCGCAGTCAGCATCCAGGCGGTATCGCCGGAACTTAGCGTGGGAGGAGCCGCCTCTTCGGCCCAGGCCAGCGCTGGCGTTAACGCCGCCAGCAGCGCCAGCCAGCCGCCCTTTTTAAGCGTGTGCATCGTTCTAATCATCAGTGGAGTTCTCCAAGGGTTGAAAATATTGATTATTCGGTATTACAACGCATCCGGCCCGGATTCGCCGGTCCGGATGCGCACCGCGTTTTCCAGGTCATAGATAAAAATCTTGCCGTCGCCGACCTTACCGGTATTGGCCGCCCGGGAAATGGCCTCGACCACCCGGTCCGCCAGATCGTCAGGCACCCCGACCTCAATCTTGATCTTGGGCAGGAAATCGACGACGTATTCCGCACCCCGATACAGCTCGGTGTGGCCTTTTTGCCGACCGAAGCCCTTGACCTCGGTCACCGTAACCCCTTGCGCGCCGACTTCCGAAAGAGCTTCCCGAACATCGTCCAGCTTGAACGGCTTAATCACCGCCGTGATCAATTTCATGGCAACATCTCCTGTGGTCTCGAACACCCCGACGGGGCGACGTGCTATTTCAGCGTCTCCACGAACGCCGTCCGCTAACGCCGACCATTCGTTTCACCGAGTGATAGCACATCGTGTGCCACTGAAAATAAATTAATAAAAATCAATATATTAATACAAAATCCGTATCAGATAATGTCTTCATCCGGCAACTCGTCGCGCTGATGCCCCGGCTGATGCACTCATCTGGTGCAATGACGATGAAGGCATACAAACGGAAAATTCCCGTTAAACTTAACAATGATGATCCCTATCTTTGGAGAACTGGCAATGATCGACCCGAAAGCTTTTGATGACCTGGCCAAGCGTTTTGCAGAAGCAGTGCCGCCCGGCGTCCGGCAATTTCAGGCGGAAATGGAAAAGAACGCCCATGCCGCTCTACAGGCGACGTTTGCCAAGCTGGACTTGGTGACTCGTGAGGAATTCGAGGTGCAGCAGGGTGTACTGGCTCGCACCCGCGCCAAGCTGGAAGAACTGGAGAAGCAGGTCGCGGAACTGGAAGCGAAAGCCACCGGTGGCAAGCGGCGCAAGACGGCCGAGAAATCCGCCGAACCGGACAGCAGCGAGTAATACTGCCCTTAATCGGTGCAAAATCCTCCCGCCACTTTAGGATTCGCATGTCCCTCGCTATCGTTTATACCCGTGCCCAGGTCGGTATCGATGCGCCGCTGGTCAGCGTGGAAGTTCATCTGTCTGGCGGTCTGCCGGGACTGTTCATCGTTGGCCTGCCGGAAGCCGCGGTGAAGGAAAGCAAGGATCGGGTGCGCGGCGCCATCCAGAACAGCGGTTTCGAATTCCCGGCCCGCCGCATCACTATCAATCTGGCGCCGGCTGATTTACCCAAGGAAGGTGGGCGTTTCGATCTGCCGATTGCGCTCGGTCTGTTAGCGGCATCGGGCCAGATTCCCCGTGAGCGGCTCGGTCAGTACGAAATGCTCGGTGAACTGGCGCTGGGCGGCGAATTGCGGCGCATTCGCGGGGTGTTACCGGCCATGTTGGCCTGTCGCGATGCGGGGCGCACGCTGCTGGCGCCCAGCGACAACGCTGCAGAGGCGACGCTGGTCAGCGGCGCAAAAGTGCTGGGTGCGGCGCACTTGCTGGAAGTCTGCCGGCAACTGGCGACCGGCAATGCCTTGCAACCACCGGTCGCGCCGCCCCGGATACCGCTGGAAGCGGTCCTGGAGCGGGATTTAAGCGACGTGCGCGGTCAGCAGCACGCCAAGCGGGCGCTGGAAATCGCTGCCGCTGGCGGTCATAACCTGCTATTGATCGGTCCGCCGGGCACCGGCAAGACCATGCTGGCCAGTCGGCTGCCCGGCATCATGCCGCCGCTGAGTGAAGAGGAAGCGCTGGAAACCGCCGCCGTCGCCTCGGTCAGCGCTCAGGGCCTGGATTTAAAGCAGTGGGGGGTGCGACCGTTCCGTGCGCCGCACCATACCGCTTCCGGTGTGGCGCTGGTCGGCGGCGGCGGCCAGCCCCGGCCCGGCGAGATTTCCCTGGCGCATCACGGGGTGTTGTTTCTCGACGAGTTACCGGAATACGACCGGCATGTGCTGGAGGTGTTGCGTGAACCATTGGAATCGGGACGGATCACTATTTCCCGTGCCGCCCGCCAGGCCGACTTTCCCGCCCGGTTTCAACTGGTCGCAGCGATGAATCCTTGTCCCTGCGGCTATCTGGGCGATGCTGAGCGGCGGTGCGCCTGCGGTCAGGAGCAGGTGCGCCGCTACCGGGCGCGGGTGTCAGGGCCACTGATCGACCGCATTGATTTACATATTGAAGTTCCCCGGTTAGCCCATCGGGTGCTGCGCGGCGATGCCCCGGAGGAAAGCAGCGCTACCGTGCGCCGTCGGGTTTGCATCGCCCGTGACCGGCAGTTACAGCGGGCCGGCAAGCCCAACAGCGCGCTGGGCACCCGCGAGATTGAACGCTACTGCGCGTTGAGCGAAGCCGATCATAAGCTGCTGGAACACGCCTTGGAACGGCTGGGCTTGTCACCGCGTGCCTACCATCGGATCTTAAAAGTAGCCCGTACTATCGCTGATCTGGCCGGCAGCGACGCCATTAAAACGCCGCATCTCACCGAGGCGATCAGCTATCGGGCGCTGGACCGGACGATGATGCGTTAGGCGCTAGCTGACCCGGACAAACGCTCCCCAGCCCAGATCATCCAGATTGACCACCCGTCGCTGACTGTATTCAACCAGGACGTCATGCGTCTGGCGCTTCACGAAACCGGCCTCAACGTTCGGAAAATCCAGGAATCGCTGAGCGACTTCCAGCAGATCAGCTCGCTCGCCCGTGTTTGCGTTCATGAATGAATACAGACCATCCGTCGCTACCGCTACGGTGGAAAAGGTCGTCAAATTGAAGCTGAACACGGTCGGCGCATCGAAAGGCTCTTGGCGAAGGGTCACGCCACCGTCATGCAGATAATGGATGCTCTGAGCGGTTTGCGCATCGCCAATCGCCTCTCGATACAGCGCCCCGCGCTCGGCATCCAGTAGATAACTGAGGTAATAGGGTGCATTTTCGGCGTATTCCACCTGGATCGCCGCCACTGCGCCGGCAACGCTCCGGGTGATGATGCAGCCATCGCCATACAGATGGACATGGACGGTGTCACCCTCGCACCAAGCGATCAGCAGGGTGGCGTCAAGCACCCCCTCATCCAGTCCTAAATCTCGCGCCTGCCGGGCAGCGCGTCGGATCAGCCGCCGGCCCAGTCGCCAATGTCGGGCAGTTCGTCCGGCCTCGTCGGATGCACCGAGCGCAAACCGGGGCAGCAGACGGCGGGCATTCAACACCAGCAACCGCGCGCCCAGATCGCTGTCCGGGGCGGCGGAGCAGCCATCCGCCAGAATGATATAGGGAAAGGGTTGGCTACCCTGGCAAACATAGTCTTCGCAGAACAGATGCAGTTTGCCGATGGTGTAATAGGAATCCAGATAGAGGGTCATGAGATAGGGTCAGTGGAATGGCCGGGTCAGCCCGGAAACTCAGCGGATTGAACGATCTTCATGCCGCGCTGCTTCATCTCGGTTAAAAACTGGTAAGCCACTTTCTCAAAACCCGGCACGGGCGAACTGGTGTCTTCGATCAACACCAACTTGCGCACGCTTTCCTCACCGAAGTGATCAGCGATGTCCCGCACCGTGTTGGCGACGCAATGCGACAGCGCCTGTCCCGATAGCACCACCTGATCCGCCTTTTCGAGGGTCTGGATCAACTGAACATTGATTTGGGTCGACGGATCATCCGGGTCCGGCACATCGGCCTGCACCGCCGAATAATGTTCAGTCCAGGGGTTGTGGCCCTTGATGTGGTAGTCAACCCGCGCCCACCGCCGTTCCTCCCAGCGACGCAGCGCTGCACTAACTACTGGAATCACATTATGCCCCCAGGTCCCGACCAGGCAATGCGGCGGCCAGATCGTCAAAACATAGCGGTGGTTATCGCGCAAGGCTCGCACATAATTCAGCGCTCGTTGTTGAAACTCCGGTTTGAAGGACCTCCAGTTTTCGTTCTCGACCTCCGCTACGGTGATCTGGGTAAAAGGCGCGGGTGAGTGCCCCTCCCGGTCCACCCAGAACATCGGATGGGAAATGTCCAGTAACTGGTGGGTATCCAGCGTCACATGGATATCGTCGATACGGTCGCCGAGCCGATCCAGCAAACCGGCCAGCCGTTCAGCGTCGGCGCTGGCTCCCGGCACGGGCAGGGCGGCGCCTGGTGCATCGCTGAAGTCGTTTTGCGGATCGATAATCAAAAATTCGAGAGACATGGCGGTTCCCCCGGGTTTGTCCACTGAACATTGGCGGGTTCCCGCAACCCGACCCTGGATTCTATTTTACCCCTGTTAATTGCAAAAAAAAACTATCCAGATGAATTTCCATCGGAGCGACTTGGGGAACTGCTATCATCAATAAGTCAATCGTTTCCTATTTCGAGACCTGCCGTGTCATGAACGAAGTCCCGCCGATTCCCAGCGAGCTGATCACCCGTTTGCGGGCCGCCCGCCGGGTCGCCGTACTCACGGGCGCCGGCATTTCCGCCGAGAGCGGCGTCCCCACCTTTCGCGAAGCACAGACCGGATTGTGGGCGCGCTACAATCCCGAAGAATTAGCCACGCCCGAGGCGTTTCGCCGCAATCCCCGCCTGGTTTGGGAATGGTATGCCTGGCGACAGGAACGGGTGCGCCAGGCCGAACCGAATCCCGGCCATTATGCCCTGGTGGAAATGGAGCGCCATCTTGCCGAATTCATCCTGATCACCCAAAACGTTGATGGCCTGCACCGCCGGGCGGGCAGTCACCAGGTGTTGGAACTGCATGGCAACCTGTTCCGCGCCAAATGTTGCGACGAAGACCGGTTGGTGGAAGGCTGGCCGGAAAGCAGCGACATCCCGCCGCGCTGCCCGCATTGCGGCGGATTACTGCGCCCGGATGTAGTCTGGTTCGGCGAAATGTTACCAGCGGGCGCATTGCGGTCGGCGGAACAGGCGGCGGCCAGCGCCGAAGTCTTTTTTAGCATTGGCACTTCGTCGCTGGTCTATCCTGCCGCCGATCTGCCGTTGATTGCGCTTCGCGCCGGAGCAACCGTCGTGGAAATCAACCCTCAGCCGACGCCGCTCAGCCCGCAGGTTACGTTCAGTTTAAACGGTGCAGCGGGCGTGGTGCTGCCGGCGCTGGCCTCTCAAATTTGGGAGATAGGGAAATAGGGGGATCCACTCGCCCAACATGAACATTTTTCCTTCCCCGCCCGCCCGGCTGACCCTGGCCGACGGTACTCTCCTCGCCTACCACCGCAGTCCGGGCGCCGCGCCGGGGGTGATCTTCCTGGGCGGTTTCACGTCGGACATGACCGGCATCAAGGCGACAACCCTGGAACACTGGTGCCGGGGGCGGGGTCAGGCGTTTGTCCGCTTCGACTATTCCGGTCACGGCGCATCCAGTGGACAGTTCGCGGACGGCTCCATCGGTCGCTGGGCAGAGGAGGTGTTGGCGGTGCTGGATCAATTGACCAAGGGTCCACAAATCCTGGTTGGCTCGTCGATGGGCGCGTGGCTGATGCTGTTGACCGCACTCACCCGGCCTGAAAGAATCAATGGGTTGCTGGGCCTGGCCTGCGCAGCAGACTTTACGGATTATCTATTGTGGGACCGGCTGGACGAACCATTGCGGGAGCGATTGCGGCGCGAGCGAGTTATCTCACTGCCTTCGCCCTATGGCGAACCTTACATTATCGCCCTGCATCTCATCGAGGAAGCCGTCCATCATCGGTTGCTGGAACGGCCCAAATTGCCGATCCACTGCCCGGTACGGCTGATTCATGGCATGAGCGACGCCGATGTCCCGTGGCAAACCAGCATCCGGGTCGCGGAGAAACTCACCAGCCCCGATGTGCGGGTCATCCTGGTCAAGGATGGGGAACATACCCTGTCGCGAGAGCCGGATTTACGCCTGTTGACCCGCACGTTGAGAGAGATGCTGGGCGAACGCTAGTCAGGCTAATCTATCTACCGATCAGCGAAAGCCATTAACCGGTCAAAGATCGCTGTGCTGCCCGCAAAATCACCTAAACGCCCGCACCGCCATTCTGCCGTGGCGGACTCAGGCGCTGTTCCTCATCCGGCAAGGTAATGTTCAATTCCAGAATCTCATAGCCACCCTCACGGTCCAGGTGCACTTTGATTTGGCTTTGATCGATAGGGACATACTTGCGCACGACCTCGAGCAACTCTTTCTTGAGGGTCGGCAGATAGTCGGGACTGCTGCGGCGACTACCCCGTTCGTGAGCGACGATAATTTGCAACCGCTCCTTGGCGAGGGCGGCTGATTTTCTGGGAGGCGCACGGAAAAAATTTTCGAACAGGCCCATCATGGTTCATCCCCCACCAAACAGCCGTTTCAAAAACCCTTTTTTCTGGATCGACGTAAACCGATGCGGCAAAGCCTTGCCCAGAAAACGGTCGACCAGATCGTTATAGGCAGCGCCCGCTTCGCTGCTGTCTTCCAGAATGACCGGGACGCCAGCGTTCGACGATTGCAGGACGGTAGATGATTCTGGAATGACGCCCAATAGGGGAATACCCAAAATCTCCAACACGTCGTCGACGCTCAGCATATCACCCCGATCAGCGCGTTCCGGCGCATAGCGGGCCAGTACCAGGTGCTCCTTGACTGGATTCTCCCCCTGCTCGGCGCGCCGCGACCGGCTGGCCAGGATGCCGAGAATCCGGTCGGAATCGCGCACCGATGATACTTCCGGATTGGTCACTACCAGGGCCTCATCAGCGAAATACAGCGCCATCAGCGCGCCGCGTTCGATGCCGGCCGGCGAGTCGCAGACGATATAATCGAACCCCTGCTTAAGTTCGGTCAGAATCCGCTCTACGCCTTCCTTGGTCAGCGCATCTTTGTCACGGGTCTGGGAAGCCGGCAGGATGTATAAGTTCTCCACCCGCTTGTCGCGAATCAGCGATTGATTCAGGTTGGCTTCATTGTTGATGACATTTACGAAGTCGTATACGACCCGCCGCTCGCAACCCATGATCAGATCCAGGTTGCGCAAGCCAACGTCAAAATCGATGACCACGGTTCGGTAACCACGCTGGGCCAGACCGGTCGCGAAACTGGCGCTGGTCGTCGTTTTGCCTACGCCTCCCTTGCCGGAGGTCACCACGATAACGGTTGCCAAGCGATTATCCCTAAAGTTGCATGTAAAGATCGGATGGACGGCCGATACTGCCTGTCGCCGCCGCCTGTGGATGGATCAACGGGTGAGATGTTCAATGACCAATCGGTTTTCCATCAAGTGAATCTGGGCGGCCTTACCGCGGTCCGCTGAATCGAATTGTTCGCTGATTCGGTAATGTCCAGCGATGGAGACCAGCTCTGCCTCCAGGCTTTGACAAAAAATCCGGGTTTCAGCGTCACCCCGGACTCCCGCCAGGGCGCGTCCCCGCAGCACCCCGTAAATATGAATGTTACCATCCGCAATAACTTCAGCGCCGGCGCTGACCGCACCCAACACGATCAAATCGCCCTCTGGCGCGTAAATCTGCTGACCGGAACGCACTGGATGATTGACAATCCGACTATGCGACGCTGGTTCGGTTTTATCCGGTTTTTTAGCGCCGCCATTAGCGCGACTTTCGGGCAGCGCCGGCAACCCCGCTAACCGGGCTGCCGCCTGCTGAATCGGCGTCCCGTTGCGCATGCCCACCGGCACCATGCCGTGCGTGCGCAGCAATTCGTATAACCCATTAAAATCCAGCCCCTCTGGTGAGTCAGTCATCTCCTCCAGATCGATCACAACCGGAGTATTATTAAAGAAGCTGGGAGCTTGCTTGACCTTTTCCACCAAATGTCGCTCGATGGCTGCCCGATCCATCTGAAACAGATGCAGAACGGTCAAGGTAAATAAACTACCCTTGAGTTCGAAGGGTGGAGTTTCCTCGCTGGCGAGGTGAGGGGATCGCAACAGCATGGCGGTGCAGGATGCCTCTAGCTGAACACTGGGTTTTCCAAGTGATTTTACACGTCCGTTGTGGCGATAGAACAGACCTTTTCGGTTCCGGCCAGTCTGTCAAATGCAATGAGATTTACTATAGATCATCTTGCACGGTTTCGCGCAAAAACCATGCTGACTACCGACTGATTCAACCATCGGGAATCTCGCTCATGCCTATCCCCGGTTCCCGTTATATTTTGATCGCTCTGCTGCTGGCGGGTCTGGCTTGGCTCAGTGGTTGCGCGACCCCGCAAGCCTCGCACGATCCCCATACTACTGCAGCGCGTCAGCGCATTCTCGCTGCTGCTGAACGACTGGTCGGTGTCCCCTACGTCCTGGGCGGCGAATCGCCCAGTGGCGTCGATTGCAGTGGTCTGGTGCAATACGCTTACCAGCAGGCGGGCATTCGGGTGCCGCGCACCACTATGCAACAGTTTCAGGCGGGTCGTCCACAACGCCAGGTGCTGCCGGGTGATTTGCTGTTCTTTCGCACCGATAACAGCGGCGTGGTTTCCCATGTTGGCATCTACGCGGGCAGTGGTCAGATGATCCATGCTTCTTCGGGCAGCCGGCAGGTTCACAAAGTCAAGCTGAATCAGCGCTATTGGCAACAGCGCCTGGTAGGTGGCGCAACCTTCCTCAGCGCGGGAGGCTAACCACTGAACGTCGTGACTGGCTCGCCTGCGCTGAAGATTGCCAGGGTGCCGGGCAGCATGATCCTCCACGACTCGTTATCCGTTAGTGGTCGGGTTGCTACCACGGTGACGACATCGTCAGGCGTAGTTTCCCGCTGAAAATCGACCGTCATATCGGCATCGGTCAGTCGGGCCTCGCCAAACGGCGCCCGGCGAGTCAGCCAGGATAGTTGTGTACCGCAATGAGCGTAGAGATGGCGGGCGTCGCTGAGCAGGAAATTGCAGACGCCGCGCTGATTCAAGGCTTGGGACAGCGTGTAGACAAAGCGCCATAACGCCGCAGGTCGGCGCGGCGGTTCGGGAAACTCCGCACGGATACGGCTGAGTAACCAGCAAAATGCATGTTCACTATCGGTCGTGCCAATTGGTTGGTATAAATCCAGCGGCAGCCGTTTCACCCCGCGCAACTGGCCATTGTGGGCGAAGACCCAGTGCCGGCCCCACAGTTCGCGGCTGAACGGATGGGTGTTTTCCAGACACACCCGACCCCGATTAGCGCGGCGGATGTGGCTGACGACGATCCGGCTCTTGATCGCGTAGCGCTGCACGAGTCGGGCGATTTCCGACTCGGCGCTAGGATTGGGGTCATGGAAAGTTCGGCAACCGCACCCCTCGTAAAAGACGATGCCCCAACCGTCGCGGTGCGGACCCGTTTTGCCGCCGCGCTGCATCAGACCCGTAAAGCTGAAACAGATGTCGGTGGGGACATTGGCACTCATCCCCAGCAATTCACACATCGCCCTGCTCCTTAGCCCCAGCGCGGTTCCAACCAGGCGGACCCGCTGGATGAAACTTCGGCGATGCCTCGCTGCCGACGCACGCCGCTCAGATAGGGATTGGTCTTCAACTCCTGCTCCAGAGTGGTTGCCGGACCATGGCCGCTGCAAACGAGCAGATGTCCCGGCAGTTCCAGCAACCGATGCAGGCTCTGCTCCATGAGTTCGGGGTCGCTCATCGGAAAATCGGTGCGGCCAATGCTACCGGCGAACAGGGTATCGCCGACGAAAATATAGGTATCGTCGTAATAGCAGCCTTGACCGGGCGAGTGGCCGGGCGTGGACAGGAATTGCAGACGCCAGTCACCGCCAAGATCGACGGTTTCGCCATCGCGGATTTCCCGGTCGATGCGGCCGAGTGGCCGGTCAAAATCGGCCATGCCAAACAGCAGAGAGCCTTGTTGCGGCAGCAGATCAAACATGGGCCGCTCCAGGGTCGGCAGCCAGGTGATGGCTTCGGGAAATTCCTGTTGCAAATCCGTCAGGCCGCCGGCGTGGTCGAAGTGGGCGTGGGTGAGCAGAATGGCGCGCAGGTTCGGGCGCGGTTGCAAATCCGCCAGCACCTTAGCCAGTTGTGGTCCCTCGCCGGTATCGACCACCGCGCTATGACCCGTAGCCGGATCTTCCAGCAAGTAGGCGTTGACTTGGAACGCACCCAGGGTAATGCAGCGAACTTTCATGAAGGCATCTCGATGATGTGGTCTTCCAGCCGACGGGCGCGGCGTTCGGGGATGGCCCAGCCGCACACACTCATGCCAGCCTTCTGAGTGGAGCGCGAATCGCCAGTGCGCAACGGATGCCAGTTCGGCAAGGGCTGGCCCTCGGCGCGCAACCGATAGGCGCAGGTTGCTGGCAACCAGTTAACGCGCTGCACTTCAGCAGGCGTCAACGAGACACAATCGGGGACCCAGCGGAACCGTTCGGCGTAGCGGGTACATTGTCCGGTCTGCAAATCCAGCAATCGGCAAGCGACGTTGGTGTGAAACAACTCGCCGGTCTCCTCATCTTCCAGCTTGTGCAGACAGCACTTGCCGCAACCGTCGCACAGCGCTTCCCATTCGGCCCCGGTCAGGTCAGAGAGGGCAGCGGTTTCCCAGAAGCGCTCACTCCCTCCCCCTTTAGGCGAGGGAGGTGAATTTCCAGTCGGCATCCCGAACGGCTTTAGGTCGTGATGTATTCGCGCAGGGCCTGAGCTTCCTGAGCGGTTTCTTCGAGCTTGGCCTTGACCAGGTCGCCAATGGAAACGACCCCGATCATTTTACCACTCTCATCCACCACCGGCATGTGGCGGAAGCGTTTGGCCGTCATGATGGTGAGGACTTCGCCGATCGTATCGCTTGGCTTGCCGATGGTCATGTCGCAGGTCATGCAGGGCCGAATCGACATTTTGGCGAAATCGGTCCGGCCTTCGGCGCACAGTTTCAGTACATCGCGCTCGGTGAAGATGCCCGCTGGTGAACCATCGACATTCGGCACCATCACTGAGCCAACCTTATGCTCGGTCATAGCGTGGATCGCGGCGGCGACGGTGGCGGTGGTCGGCACGGTGACGGGCTGTCCACCTTTTTTACTCAGAATTTCCTTCAGTTGCATCATGTTAGGGCATCTCCCCGGTTAATTGAGCGCGATGATGGGATCATCGTCGCCAATAATTTAGCAAATTTGTCGGGTTTAGGGTTAACCCATCGCCAGCAGCAGGCCATTAAGCCGTTTGACGAAGCTGGCCGGGTCTTCCAGTTGCCCGCCCTCGGCCAACACCGCCTGTTCGAACAACAGATTCGTCCAGTCGCCAAAGCGCGTCACGTCGGCTTCGTCCTTCAACCGGGCGATCAGCGAGTGCGCGGGATTCAGTTCCAGATAGGGCTTGCTCATCGGCACGCTCTGTCCGGCATCGCGCAGCAGTCGCTCCAGGTGGGCGCTGAGGGCATATTCGTCGACCACCAGACAGGCCGGCGAATCGGTCAGCCGCGAGGAAATTCGCACTTCTTTCACTTTGTCGCCCAGCACGTCTTTGACCCGGGTCAGCAAACCCTGGTATTGGTCCTCGGCCTGCTTCTGTTCCTGCTTTTCCTCTTCTGAAGCAATCTTGTCCAGATCCAGCGCGCCCTTGGCGACGGACTGGAAGTGCTTGCCTTCAAATTCGGTCAGGTGCGACATCAGCCATTCGTCTACCCGGTCGGTCAGCAGCAAGACTTCCAGACCTTTCTTGCGGAAGATTTCCAGATGCGGGCTGTTTTTGGCGGCGGCGAAGCTGTCGGCGCTGATGTAGTAAATCTTGTCCTGTCCATCGTTCATCCGCCCGAGGTAATCCGTCAGTGAAACGGTCTGGTCGGGCGTGTCGTTGTGGGTTGAGGCGTAGCGCAGCAATTTGGCGATTTGCTCGCGGTTGCTGTAATCCTCAGCGGGTCCTTCCTTGAGCACCCGGCCAAACTCTTTCCAGAACTTACTGTATTTTTCGGCGTCGTTATTCGCCATGTCCTCCAGCAGGCCCAGCACCTTTTTCACTGAACCGGCGCGAATGCTGTCCACCACCTTGCTGCCTTGCAGCAACTCGCGGGAGATATTCAGCGGCAGATCATTGGAGTCGATCACGCCGCGCACGAAGCGCAGATAACGCGGCATCAGATGATCTGCGTCGTCCATGATGAACACCCGTTGCACATACAGCTTGACGCCATGGCGCTGTTCACGATCCCACAGGTCGAAGGGCGCACGGGTCGGGATGAATAGCAGTGAGGTGTATTCCAGCTTGCCCTCGACCCGGTGATGCGTCCAGGCCAGCGGGTCTTCAAAGTCATGGCCGACGTGCTTGTAGAATTCCTTATACTCCTCTTCCTTGATGTCATTCTTGGACCGCGCCCACAGCGCCGCCGCCTGATTGATTCGTTCTTCCACCACGACCGGCGGCGCATCCTTGTCCTCGGCGGGTTTCTCCACCGGCATCATGACCGGCAGGGTGATGTGATCGGAATACTTGGTGATGATCGAACGCAACTGCCACTCATTGAGCAGGTCGCTATCTTCCTCGCGCAGATGGAGAACGACCTCGGTGCCACGATCCGGTTTCTCAATGGTTTCCAGAGTGTACTCACCTTCGCCGATGGACTCCCAGTAGACGCCATGCTCCGCACCCATGCCAGCGCGGCGGGTCCGCAACGTCACCCGGTCGGCGACGACGAAGCTGGAATAGAAGCCCACGCCGAACTGGCCGATCAGATTGGCGTCCTTGGCCTGATCGCCGGTGAGTTTCTGCATGAACTGACGGGTGCCGGAACGGGCGATGGTGCCGATATTATCGATCACTTCCTGCCGGTCCATGCCAATGCCGTTATCGGCCACGGTAATGGTGCGAGCGTCCTTGTCGAAGCTGACGCGGATCTTCAGTTCGGGATCGTTTTCGTACAACGCGCCATCGGTCAGCGCTTCAAAGCGCAGCTTGTCGCAGGCGTCGGAGGCGTTGGAAATCAGTTCGCGGAGGAAGACTTCCTTATGGGAATACAGGGAATGCGCGACCAGGCGCAGCAATTGCTGCACCTCGGTCTGGAAACCGAGGGTTTCCTTATGGGCTTCGACGGTCATGGGGGGACGGTCTCCTGGGTAATGTGTTCGTATGCCAGGAGCGGATATGTGGACAGATAGCGGGATTTCAAGCGGGTGGGCAATCCACGCCCTCATGCCGCAACAGCCAGCGTTTGATCCCCAGCGAATCGCCAGTCACTGCTCCGGTGTAACCGCCTAAACCTTGCCGACCCACCACCCGGTGACAGGGAATCAGGATCGGGATGGGATTGGTGCGGCAGGCGCCGCCAATGGCGCGGGCGGCGGTTCCCAACTGCCTGGCCAGTTCACCATAGGTCAATACGGTTCCTGGCGGAATGGCTTGCAACGCCTCCCAGACCTGCTGTTGAAACGTGGTTCCTTCCAGCAACAGCGGAACGGTGAGCGGGGCGTGGGGATCATGAAAATAGACCTGCAACTGCTCGACGACCCGGGCAGTCGCGGCATCGGTGGGCGGCTGCTCAGGCGTATCAGCGGGCAGATAATCCAGTGCGCTGACCGCTTCGCCGGCCATGCGCAAACCGATGTAGGCGAATGGCGCCGCGATGATGGCTTGATAGACGCTCATGACGACCTCACCCTTCAATCCTCGTGTGGAACGTAGCACAGCCAGTCGCGACTGGCGTCCCCATAGACGATAAAATACGGATTCAGCAGCGAATCGCGGGTGTTGTAGCGTAGCGGCTGACCGGTTGCGGCGGACACCACTTGACCGCCCGCAACTTCGACAACGGCTTGCGCGGCAGCGGTATCCCATTCCGAGGTGAGTCCCATGCGGGGATAGACATCCGCTGCACCTTCCGCGACCTGGCAGAGTTTGAGCGAACTGCCGATGGTGACCAGTTGATGCGGCCCCAGGGCGGCGACGAATTTTTGCAAACCCGGCCCGCCGTGTGATTTGCTGCCGACGACCCGCACCGGTTGGCCGGGTTGCAGAGGTTTAACGGCTATCGGTTGCGGCGGTTGCCCCGGGTCTTCGCGGAACGCGCCATGGCCGAGGGCGGCGAAGTAACATAAGCCCGTAACCGGAACGCGCACGAGGCCGAGAACCGGCTGGTGATCATCAATCAAGGCAATATTGACCGTGAACTCACCCGTGCGTTTGACAAATTCCTTAGTGCCGTCCAGTGGGTCCACCAGCCAGTAACGACGCCAGAATTGACGCTCGGCGAACGGAAGGGCGGCAGATTCCTCGGACAGCACCGGAATGTCAGGGGTCAGTTCGCGCAAACCCGCGACGATGGTTTGATGCGACGCCAAATCAGCGGCGGTCAACGGACTGTTATCTTCCTTGGCGATCACGTCAAACGCCGTCGCGTAAATCGCCAGAATCCGCTCACTGGCTTCCACCGCCAGCGCTCGAACCGGATTGATCCAGTGGATCCACGGGTCGTGCATTTGACTTTCCCCGACCCTCCCGAACAGAGGGAGGGTGCGTCGGCTAGCGCAGCTTTTCCTTGATGCGGGCGGCCTTGCCTTCCAGACCGCGCAGGTAATACAGCTTGGCGCGGCGCACATCGCCCCGGCGCTTGACGCTGATATCGGAAATCGCCGGGCTGTGCGTCTGGAACACCCGCTCCACGCCTTCACCGTGGGAAATCTTGCGCACGGTGAACGCGGAGTTCAGGCCCCGGTTGCGCTTGGCGATCACGATGCCTTCGAAAGCCTGCAGGCGCTCACGATTGCCTTCCTTGACCTTGACCCGCACCACTACCGTATCGCCGGGATTGAACTCGGGGACTTCACGGGTCATCTGTTCCCGTTCAAAGGCTTCGACCAATTTGCTCATCACACTCTACTCCACGTTGTTCCAAGAGATCGCCAGCAACGCCGGGATACCCCATTCTTTCTGAATAGTCCTCAATAAATTCATTCAATAAAGCCTGATCCTGGGCATCCAGCCCACGCCGCGCCAGTAGTTCGGGTCGCCGCCGCCAGGTTCGTCCCAGCGCCTCGCGCCGCCGCCAGCGGGCAATGGCCGCGTGATCACCGCTTAACAGCACCGCCGGAACCCGCCGACCGTCGATGTCTTCAGGCCGGGTGTAATGCGGGCAGTCCAGCAGACCGTCCATGAACGAATCCTGTTCAGCCGATTCATGGTCATTTAAAGCGCCCGGCAATAACCGGGCTACCGCGTCGATCACCACCAGCGCCGCCAGTTCGCCGCCACTCAGGACGTAGTCGCCAATGGACCATTCCTCGTCAACTTCGGCCTCGATCAACCGCTCATCGATGCCTTCATAGCGACCCGCCAGCAGGATCAAACGCGGCCCGCTCGCCAGTTCCCGCACCCCGTCCTGAGTCAATGGCCGACCTTGGGGACTGAGATACAGGGTTTTTCCCGATGGTTCCGCCGCCGCCCGCGTTCGCCGCAGGGTGTCGCGCAACGGCTGGACTTTCATCACCATCCCCGGTCCGCCGCCATAGGAGCGGTCATCGACCGTGTGATGCCGGTCATGAGCTTCGTCGCGCGGATTCCATGTCGCTACATTGAGCAAGTTGCGCTCGACTGCCCGACCCGTGACCCCGAAGCGCAGTAGGGTTTCGACCATTTCGGGAAACAGGGTGATGACGTCGATACGCACTAAAAATCCGGATCCCAATCGACCCGCAACAGACGCTGTTCGAGGTCGATCTCGACCACCACCTGACCTTTCACGAAGGGCAGTAACCGTTCCCGTTCACCTTTAACCACCAGCACGTCGTTAGCGCCGGTCGCAAATACATGATCGACGGTCCCCAAATCCACGCCCTCCAGCGTGATCACCCGCAATCCTGCCAAATCCGACCAGTAATACTCACCCGGTCCGGGGGGCGGCAACTGCGTGCGGCGCACGGCAATGTCGCTCTGAATCAGGGTCGCAGCCCGGTCGCGGTCGTCATAACCCACGAACTTGAGCACCACTCCGGCACCGTGAGCGTGACCGGCTTCAATCTCGAAAGGCTGCCATTCGCCCTGCCGCCGCAGAAACACCGGATGGTAACAGGCAATGCCTTCACGCGGGTCAGTATGAGAGAACACCCGCACCCAGCCTTGCAGACCCAACAGACCCGAAACCCGGCCCAGCACGACCCAATCCGACATGGCGGCTGACTATCTAATGAGTACGATAAGCGGTTAAGCCGCTACCGGTTGTTTACGGGCGTATTCCTTCGCCAGGCTGGCCACCCGTGCGGAAAGTTGCGCGCCAGTATTCAACCAGTACTGCAATCGTTCCTGATTCAGGCTCAACCGCTCTTCCTTGCCGCTGGCGATAGGGTTGAAAAAGCCGAGCCGCTCGATATAACGACCGTCGCGCCGGTTACGGCTGTCGGTCACAATCACGGTGTAGAAAGGGCGCTTCTTAGCGCCGCCACGAGACAGGCGGATGGTCACCACGCTGTGAATACCTCTTGCGAATTTCGAGATCCATACAAAAAAGCCGCCCGCAGGGGGCGGCCGAATTAAGTAGAGAATAGTAACGGAAATTTCAGGTGTTGGAAACCTTTTGGGAATTAGCGCTTCATGGGTGGCAGACTGCCTGGCGGCATTCGGCCCTGCAGGCCACGCATCATTTTCATCAACCCTCCCCCTTTCATTTTCTTCATCATCTTCTGCGCCTGGTCGAACTGCTTGAGCAGACGGTTCACGTCCTGAATTTGTGTGCCGGAACCCGCAGCAATGCGCCGTTTGCGCGAACCCTTGATGATGTCCGGGAAGCGCCGTTCTCCAGGGGTCATGGAGTTGATGATGGCAATCAGTCGCTTGACTTCTTTGTCCGTCGCCTGCTCCTTGAGCGCAGCCGGCGCTCCGTTGAAACCCGGGACCTTTTCCAGCAACCCGGCGATGCCGCCCATACCCATCATCTGCTCCATCTGCTCGCGGAAGTCCTCCAGATCGAAACCCTTGCCTTTCTGAACTTTCTGGGCCAGTTTCAGCGCTTTCTCCTTGTCGACCTTGCGCTCCATCTCCTCGACCAGGCTGAGAACGTCGCCCTTGCCGAGAATGCGGGAGGCGACCCGGTCGGGAAAAAAGGGTTCGAGGGCGGTGGTCTTTTCACCGATGCCGAGGAACTTGATCGGCTGGCCGGTGATGTGACGGATCGACAGCGCCGCCCCGCCCCGGGCATCGCCATCCGTCTTGGTCAGCACCACCCCGGTTAGCGGCAAGGCGGCGTTGAAAGCCTGGGCGGTGTTAGCGGCGTCCTGACCGGTCATGCTGTCCACCACGAACAGGGTTTCAATGGGGTTGAGCGCCGTGTGCAACCGCTGGATTTCCGCCATCATCGCTTCGTCAACGTGCAAGCGACCGGCAGTGTCGACGATCAACACGTCCACACCATGGGTACGGGCGTGTTCCAGCGCCTGACGGGCGATGGCTTCAGGTTCCTGTCCGGGATCGCTGGGGAAAAACTCCGCACCGACCTCGCCGGCCAGCTTGCGCAACTGGTCGATAGCCGCTGGCCGGTACACGTCGCAACTGACCACCAGCACTTTTTTGTGCTGCTGCTCCTTGAGCCAGCGAGCCAGCTTGGCGACGCTGGTGGTCTTGCCGGAACCTTGCAGACCGGCCATCAACACGACCGCCGGCGGTTGCGTGCGCAGATTCAGCTCAGCGTTGGCCTCGCCCATGGTGCGGATCAGTTCGTCATGAACGATTTTGATCAACACCTGGCCCGGCGTCAGACTGAGCAGCACCTCCTCGCCGATGGCCCGCTCGCGTACCCGATTGATAAACTCCCGCACCACCGGCAGCGCGACATCGGCTTCCAGCAGCGCCATGCGTACCTCGCGCAGCGCGTCCTTGATGTTGTCCTCGGTCAGGCGACCCTGGCCGCGCAGGTTTTTGACCGTGCGGAGCAGACGTTCACTGAGATTTTCAAACATGCCGGTTTAACCTTTATTAACGATCCTGTGCGGCGATTATAGAGGAATCGAACGGGCCGGGGCGCTTCAAGCCGATGTCGTTCCATGTCATTATTCTTCGGCCCCCCTCACCTCAATCCCTCTCCCGCCAGGGGAGAAGGGAGCGAAAAGATGACCCTCTCCTGGCAGCGGAGAAGGGAGCGAAAGACGATCCAGGAAATCTTAATGAACGCGCTCATCGGCGGTTTGGCCGCTTTGCTATACCTGCTCGCTGGCAGTTGGCTTGCCGCGCGGCTGGCACGCGCCAGCCGTGGCGGACCGGGTGCTAAAGGCGGCCCATTGGCGCTAGGCTGGAGCGCCGCAATCTTGCACGCCATGATTTTGTCTCAGACGGTTTTTTCATCCGCCGGCCTGAATCTGGGCTTTTTCAACGCCCTGTCGTTCACCGGTTGGCTGATCGGTGTGCTGTTGCTGGCGGCGGCTATGGTGCGTCCGGTGGAGAATCTAGGCATCATCGTGCTGCCGTTTTGCGCCCTGACCCTGATCTTCGGTCTGCTGTTTCCGTCGGCGCGCATCGTCGCTGACACTGGGCAGTGGCCGCTGGAGTTGCATATCCTGATCGCTATTCTCGCCTATTCGCTGCTCACCTTGGCGGCAGTGCAGGCCCTGCTGCTGGCGGTGCAGGATTATCGGCTGCGCCATCGCCAGCCGGGTGGCTTTCTGCGCGGCATCCCGCCCTTGACCGCGATGGAATCCCTGCTGTTTCAGATGATCGGCGCCGGCTTTGTCCTGCTCAGTATTACCCTGGCCAGCGGCCTGTTTTTCCTGGAGGATATTTTCGCCCAGCACCTGGTGCATAAAACCGTGCTGTCTTTCGTAGCTTGGGGGGTGTTCGGGGTGTTGTTATGGGGCCGCTGGCGGTTTGGCTGGCGCGGACGCACCGCCATTCGCTGGACGCTGAGCGGTTTCACCTTTCTGCTGCTGGCTTATTTCGGCAGCAAACTGGTGCTGGAATTGGTGCTGCGCCGTTATTAAGGTGCTTGACAGTTCGCGCCCGCAACCCGTAAAAACGAAATTCACCATCCGAACCGAGGTTTTTGCGACTTGGACGATATTCATATAGGGCTGCTGTTCGTCGCCCTGGCGCTGCTGATTGGCTGTTCCGCTTTTTTCTCCGGTTCCGAAACCGGACTGATGACCCTCAACCGCTACCGTCTGCGCCACCGCGCCAAAGCCGGCGACAAGGCCGCGCTGCGGGTTAGCCACCTGCTGGAACGACCGGACCGACTGATTGGCGTCATTTTGCTTGGCAATAACTTCGTTAACATCCTGGCCTCCTCGCTGGCCACGATCGTCGCCATCCATTTTTTGGGCGAGACCGGCATCGCCATTTCCACTATTGCCATGACCTTGGTGGTGCTCATCTTTGGCGAGGTTGCTCCCAAGACCCTGGCCGCTTTGCATCCCGAACGGGTCGCTTATCCGGCCTCGGCAGTACTCATACTGCTGCTTAAGATTCTCTATCCACTGGTATGGGTCACCAACACTATCGTTAACAGTCTGCTAAGGCTATTTCGGGTCACTATCCAGACCTTGCCCCAGAACACCCTGAGCGCTGAGGAACTGCGCACCGTGGTGCTGGAAGCCGGGGTGATGATTCCCAAGCGGCATCAGACCATGCTGCTGAGCATCCTGGAACTGGAAGAGATCACCGTCCAGGACATCATGATTCCGCGCAACGAAGTGGCAGGGCTGGACCTGGACACCGGTTGGGAAGAGATCGTGGCGCAGTTGACTCATAGTCCCTATACCCGGTTGGTGGTCTACCGCGACACCATTGATCAGGTGATCGGCTTCCTGCACCTGCGTAAGGTGTTGAATCTAATGGCGCAGAAACCGGATTTTAATCTTGCCGATCTGGAAGGGCAGGTTCGGGAGCCATATTTCGTTCCCGAAGGCACCTCACTGACCCGGCAGTTGGTGAATTTCCAGCAACTGCGCCGGCGGTTCGGGCTGGTGGTGGACGAGTATGGGGATGTGCTGGGACTGGTAACGCTGGAGGATATTCTGGAAGAGATCGTCGGCGAATTCACCACCGACCCGGCGGCCGTCGGCAACCGTAATCTGACGCCGCGCGCCGATGGCGGCTATGTGGTCAATGGCCGCACCTCGATCCGCAGTTTGAACCGGATGCTGAGCTGGACATTGCCAACCGATGGCCCGCGTACCCTCAACGGGCTGATCATGGAGCATCTGGAAGCGATTCCCGAACCTGGCGTCCGGTTGACCTTGGCCGGGCATCCGGTCGAGATCGTCGAAATCACCGGCAATCGGGTCAAGACGGCGGTGATTTGGCCTCATTCGGAGCCGAAAGTGGAGGCTGCGTGATATGAAATAGCAAAACGAGAACGTCGCATGTGAATCAATCCGGAGTTGATGCCTATGCAACCCCTTCGATCACGCATCGCCCTGGACGGTTGGGGGTTTGACGCCGTCGCTGTAGAGGGAATCAGCAGCCTGATCCGGTTGCGCGCCCTGCTGGTCAAAGAGTTTTTGCAACTGCTGCGCGACCCGCGAATGCGGTTTTTCATGGTCGTGCCGCCGCTGTTTCAATTGATGGTGTTCGGCTATGCCGCCAGCTTTGATGTCCGTCATGCCGAGATCGCGGTCGTCGATCAGGCGCGAACCGCAGAGACCCGCGAACTGCTGGCGGCGGTCGCAGCGTCCGGCAATTTCAGCCTGCACTATCATTCCACGATGAATGAGGCCAGCGCAGTGCTGGATCACGGCGAAATCCGCGCCATTTTGCGCTTCGCTCCAGATTTTCAACGGCAACGGGTCGCGCAGATCATCGCGGATGGTTCGGATTCCAACAGCGCCCAGATGATCACCGGGCAGCTCAGTCGGGCGTTGCAGCAGAGCGCCCAGCGCCGCGCCGGCATCGATCCGCCCTTGCGGATCGAGGAACGGGCCTGGTTCAATGAAAATCTGGATGACCGTTCCTATTTCGTTCCCGGCATCATCGCCACCATCGTGCTGATTACGACCGTCATTCTGACGGCGATGAGCGTGGTGCGGGAACGGGAATTCGGTACCTTGGAACGGTTGCTGGTCACGCCGGTGGCGCGGCTGGAATTTCTGACGGGGAAGATGATCGCGGTGGCCGCCGTCGGCCTGTTCGATGTGGCGCTGATCAGCATCATCGCTGTCATCTGGTTTGGCGTGCCGTTCCGGGCCAATGTACTCGGACTGTTGGCGGGCAGTCTGCTGTTTCTGATGAGTTCGCTGGGCATCGGCCTGCTGATTTCCAGCTACGCGGAAACGCAGCAGCAGGCGATGCTGCTGGCGTTCTTCATCATTATGCCGATGGTGATCTTGTCGGGCTTCGCCTTCCCGATTCAGAACATGCCGGAAGCGGTGCAGTGGCTGACCTGGCTGGACCCGCTGCGCTATTACCTGGTGGTGATCCGTGATGTGTTTCTCAAGGGCAGCGGGATGGGTGCGCATGGCTTTGAGTATGGGATGATGGCGCTGCTGGGCGTAGCGGCGCTCTTATTAAGCTTGGCGCGGGTCCGGTAACGGAGAGGAGAACCCTATGGCTATTCATATCAAATACTTCGCCAGTTTACGCAACCACCTGGGCCGCGCCGGTGATGAACTGAAGGCCGTTGTCGGTCTAACGGTCGCTGATGTGTGGGCGGCGTTGCATCCAGACACGCCCTTGCCGCCGAACACCCTGGCGGCGGTCAATCTGGAATATGCGGAACTCACGCAATCGGTACAGGATGGCGATGAAGTGGCGTTTTTTCCACCCGTGACGGGAGGGTAGACGATGCGGATCGAACTGCGGGACCAGCCTTTCGCGCCCTTGGCGGAACTGGCGGATTATCAGGCCAGGCTGGACGAGCGCCTTCCCGGTCAGTACGGCGCCACCGCGATCTTTATCGGCACGATGCGCGATTTCAACGATGGGGACCCGGTGCAGCGCATGACCTTGGAGCATTATCCGGGCATGACCGAGCGCCAGCTTCAGCGCATCGTCGAAACCGCGTTTCAGGACTGGCCGTTGCTGAATGCGCTGGTGATTCATCGAGTAGGCGCTTTGCAGCCGAATGATCCCATCGTGCTGGTCGCGGTGTGGTCCGCGCACCGGGCCGCAGCATTTGCCGCTTGCCGCTTCATCATGGAAGAATTGAAAGCGAAAGCGCCGTTTTGGAAACGTGAGAATCTGGCGACCGGCTCTCGCTGGGTAGAGCACAATACCGAAGAATTTTCGGAATCAGCGACTCCGGATTGACCTAAACTTCGTACTCGAAGTCGCCGTTCACTTCCGCATTCTTCCCCTCTTGGAGAGCCTGACCGCATGTCCACCGGCAACGAATTCACCCTGCTGAAGGAGCGACGGTTTCTGCCGTTCTTCATCACCCAGTTTCTGGGCGCGTTCAACGATAATGTGTTCAAGAACGCCCTGATCATCTTGATCGCCTTTCAGGCGGCCAATCCCGCCCAATCCAATCTTCTGATCAACGCCAGCGCCGGCCTGTTTATCCTGCCGTTTTTTCTGTTTTCGGCGACTGCCGGGCAGTTGGCGGACAAGTATGAGAAATCCCATCTCATGCGCTGGATCAAGTTGCTGGAGATCGTCATCATGCTGGCGGCGGCGGCGGCCTTTATGCTGAACAGCATCCCGTTGCTGATCAGCCTGCTGTTCCTGATGGGCGCACAATCGACATTGTTTGGTCCGGTCAAGTACAGCATTCTGCCGCAGCACTTAAAGCCGGAAGAACTGGTCGGCGGCAATGGCTGGGTGGAAATGGGGACATTCCTTGCCATTTTAATCGGCACGCTCCTGGGCGGGGTGTTGATCGCGGTGCAGGGCAATGGCCCCTGGTTAGTGGGTAGCGCGGTGGTGATCCTGGCGATCCTCGGTTTTCTGTCCAGTCTGTTCATTCCCCGCGCTGCGCCAGACGCCCCCGACCTGCGCATCAACTGGAATCCTTTCACCGAAACCTGGCGCACGATCAAGATCACCCGGCGCAATCGCACCGTGTTTCTGTCGGTGCTGGGTATTTCCTGGTTCTGGTTCCTCGGCGCGACCTATCTCGCCCAACTGCCCAATTACACCAAGCTGACGCTGGGCGGCGATGAGCATGTGGTGACGTTGCTGCTGACGACTTTCGCCTTGGGCATCGGCATCGGTTCACTGTTATGCGAGCGCTTGTCTGGGCGGCGAGTGGAACTGGGTTTAGTGCCGTTCGGCGCTATCGGTCTGACCGTGTTCGGCGTGGATCTATTTTTCGCCGCTGCCCCGGTGGCGCCGGAAGCATCACTGATTGGAGCCGTGGAGTTTCTACGCAACTTTTCTCACTGGCGGGTGCTGATGGATATTCTGCTGATGGGGATGTTCGGCGGTTTCTATATCGTGCCGCTGTTCGCCCTGGTGCAGCAGCGCAGCGAGCCGAGTTATCGGTCGCGGGTGATCGCCGGCAACAATATCCTCAACGCCTTATTCATGGTGGCGTCAGCGTTACTGGCGATTCTCTTTCTGGATAGCGTCGGCTTAACCATCCCGCAATTTTTGTTGCTGGCCGCTATTTTCAACGCGCTAGTGGCGGTTTATATCTTCACGCTGGTTCCCGAATTCCTGATGCGCTTCATCGTCTGGATTCTGGTGAATACCGTCTATCGGCTGCGCGTCGAAGGGCTGGAACACATCCCCGATGAAGGGCCGGCGGTCGTGGTGTGCAACCACGTTAGCTTTATGGATGCGCTGGTGGTCATCGGTTGCTGCCGGCGGCCTATCCGCTTCGTCATGGACCACCAAATTTTCAAAATCCCGGTGCTCAGTTTCGTGTTTCGCACCGCTGGAGCGATTCCCATTGCTCCAGCGCGAGAAAACCGGGAAATTCTGGAGCAGGCTTATGACCGGGTCGCCGCCTATCTGGAGGAGGGCGAAGTGGTGGGCATCTTCCCGGAGGGGCAGCTCACCAAAGATGGCGAGATCGGTTCGTTCAAGAACGGCATCGAACGGATTATCCAGCGGACTTCAGCGCCAGTCGTACCCATGGCGTTGCGCGGGTTGTGGGGCAGTTTCTTCAGCCGCCGCTATGGTAAAGCGATGAAGAATTTCCCACGGCGATTCTGGTCGCGGATTGAATTGGTGGTGGGCGAACCGGTCGCGCCGGAACAAGCGACTTCCGCACGGTTGCGTGAACGGGTGGTAGCGCTGCGCGGGGATCGACCGTGAGCAAGAAAGAGCAGATCGGCGCTGTGCCGATAGGGCTGATCATCGTGTTGGGCTTACTGGGCGGGATTATTCTGTACTGGTATACCACACCCCAGGAGACGCCAGCCTGGATTCGGAACTGGTTGCCGGGGATGCCGGAATATACCGGACCCGTCTACCGCTGGTATGACGACCGAGGACGGTTGCAGGTCACTGATAAACCGCCCAAAGATCGACCTTATGAAACGGTGCAATACCGCAGCGACGCGAATGTGATGCCGCCGAAAGATCGGTAGCCGAAAATTCTCCTTACTCCAGCCCTCCCCCGCGAGGAGGGAAGCGAGTTCTTTTTCGCTCCCCTCTCCCCTTGTGGGAGAGGGGAGGGTGGAGCCAGCGGGAATTAAGGCGCGTCTTTCTTGGGTTCCTTGACCTGCGCGGCCATCTTGTTCAACTCCTCAACGCTCAACTTGTCGTCATAAATCCCGGCGCCAACCTGGATATCCGGCTTGAAGGATACCTCGGCGCTGTGGACGAAGGAGATCTTGCGCGATGCCTTGGCTTCGCCGGGCTTCGGCCACCAGTATTCGACCCAGCCGCCGTCTTTATTCGCGCCGACCTTGCACATATCCTGGAACAGCAGATGATCCTTGTCATCCTTCATCTGCAAGATCGGCTTGCCGACCATGTCCGGCCGCAGCGGATGGCCGAGCATGACGTTGTCCCGGCAGCTATAAACGAACACATAGCTGTCCTTCCAGACCCAGCGGGCATCCTTGTTGTTGTTGAAGTCGGAGAAGCCGGCCAAGCCTTTGGTGTTCAGGTGTTGAACGGCTTCATGGACCTTGGTGACGACTTCATCAGGAGTTGCGGCGTTAGGATCATTGGCGGCCAGCGCCGGCGCGGCGCCCAGAATCAGGGCCAGACTGGTGAAAAGCGCGGTTTTGCGCATCATTGGAATCCTCCAGAATTCGGTGGTGAGTGGGAAGCGTCAGATCGTACTCAGGCAACCCAAGGCTTGCCGGCGGGCAGAATTTCCCTCCCGTAAATTTCGTTCAAGATAATGCGCGCCATCATGTACCAGGCTGCCAGCGCGCAGACCATGAGTTCATAACCGGCGACTACAGTCAGGCCGGGATAGCCGAAGTGCGCCAGATCGAGCAGGATGAAGCCGATCAGCAACGTGGTGAAGGTGAAGGCCATCGCGCCATGAATGCGCAACGAACCGACCCACAGAATCGCGGTGAACAGGGTCCAAGCGACCAAGAACCAGCCGACGTCTTCGGTGCCGGCCTTGAATACGTCGAATTTGTTGCCCAGTAGCATCAAGGCTAACGCGATCCAGAATGCGCCGTAGGACGTGAAGGCGCAGTAGCCGAAGTTATTGCCGGTCTTCATTTCCTGCAAGCCGGCAATCAGTTGGGCCGTTCCCCCGAACATCAATCCCAGCCAGACCACCGGGCCGATGCTGGGCATCCAGCCGACGTTGTGGAATTGCAGGACCAGGGTCGTTAAGCCAAAACCGGCCAGCCCTACGACCGCCGGATTACCAAGTTTTTGTTCTGCCATTGTTTATCAACCTCATTGATGAATTTTCTTCAGGTTTGCGGGGCACTGTAGCCGCCCTTGGGAAGAGACAGCGCTCACGGCAGCCCATAGCGAATATAGAAGAGATTCGTCAGATTGAAAGCAGGATGCTTCCCTTTTAGAGAAACGGGGTTAAACGCTCTCCTTGCGCGCTGCCCGCTTGCGGTCGTGCTCCAGCAACAATTTCTTGCGCAGACGGATGGATTTGGGGGTGACTTCGACCAGTTCATCGTCGTCGATGAATTCCAGCGCCTGCTCCAGGCTCAGCCGGACTGGCGGGGTCAGCAGGATATTTTCATCGGAGCCAGCGGCCCGAATATTGGTCAGTTGCTTGGCCTTGAGCGGGTTCACCACCAGGTCGTTATCGCGGGAATGAATGCCCACGATCATGCCTTCATACACTTCATCGCTGGGGCCAACCATCATCCGCCCGCGTTCCTGAAGATTGAACAGGGCGTAGGCCAGCACCTTGCCGGTGGCGTTGGCGATCAGTACGCCGTTTTGCCGTGCGCCGATGGCCCCTTTTTTGACCGGCCCGTAGCGGTCGAAGACGTGGTAGATCAAGCCGGTGCCGGAGGTGGTGGTCAGGAATTCGGTTTGGAAGCCGATTAAGCCCCGTGCCGGAATCAGATAGTCGAGTCGCACCCGACCCTTGCCGTCCGGTTGCATATCCAGCAGGTCGCCGCGCCGCTCGCCCAGCTTTTCCATGATTGCGCCCTGATGCTGTTCCTCCACGTCCACCGTGAGCTGTTCATAAGGTTCACAAAGTTCGCCGTCGATTTCCCGGATGATCACTTCCGGGCGGGAGACCGCCAGTTCGTAGCCTTCGCGGCGCATGTTCTCAATCAGGATGGACAGGTGCAGTTCACCGCGCCCGGAGACCTTGAATTTGTCGGGATCTTCGCTGTCCTCGATGCGCAGCGCCACGTTGTGAATCAGTTCCCGCTGGAGCCGTTCGCGCACCTGGCGACTGGTGACGTATTTGCCCTCGCGGCCGGCAAAGGGGGAGGTGTTGACCTGAAAGGTCATACTCATGGTCGGCTCGTCGACTTTCAGCGGCGGCAACGGCTCGACGGCGTTCGGGTCACAGATCACATCGGAAATGCCCAGCTTGTCGATGCCGGTGAAAGCGATGATGCCGCCGGCGGAGGCTTCGGGGAATTCGATCCGTTCGATGCCTTGAAAGCCGAGAATCTGCAAAATCCGGCCATTGCGGCGGTTGCCGTGCCGATCCAGGATCACCACGGGGGTATTGGTTTTCACCTTGCCCCGGCGAATGCGGCCAATGCCGATGACCCCGACATAGCTGTTGTAGTCCAGCGAGCTGACTTGCAGTTGAAACGGCCCGTCCGGGTCCACATCAGGCGGGGAGACATGTTCCACGATGGTCTCAAACAGCGGGTCCATGTTGCCGGAACGCACCGTCTCATCCAGACCGGCGTAACCGTGCAGGGCTGAAGCGTAGATGACGGGAAAATCGAGTTGTTCATCGGTCGCGCCGAGCCGGTCGAACAGGTCGAACGTGCGGTCCAGCACCCAGTGCGCACGGGAACCAGGCCGGTCGACTTTGTTGATGACCACAATCGGTTTGAAGCCCATGGCGAAGGCTTTTTGAGTAACGAAGCGGGTTTGTGGCATTGGCCCGTCCACGGCATCGACCAACAGCAGCACGGAATCAACCATCGATAGCACCCGTTCCACTTCGCCGCCAAAATCGGCATGGCCGGGCGTATCGACGATATTGATCCGGTAGTCGCGCCAGCGCAGAGAGGTGTTTTTGGCGAGAATGGTAATGCCGCGTTCCTTCTCCAGGTCGTTGGAATCCATGATACGTTCAACCAGCGCGCTCCGGTCGCTAAAGGTGCCGGCCTGTTGCAGGAGTTTGTCCACCAGCGTGGTTTTGCCGTGGTCGACGTGGGCGATAATGGCGATGTTGCGGAGTTTTTCAATCACTGTGTAATCACGATGGGTGGCTATCGGGCGGGATAAGACGCGGCATTATAGCGAAGAAAACGACAAAGCCCCGCACAAGGCGGGGCTTTGGCTGGATAGGCAGGTGGGAAATTGTTATTTTGCTGCTTCTGGAGCCGCGAATTTCTTGACCATGGTGGCTTGCGGGCCTTTAGGTCCGACTTTGAATTCGAACTCGACCTTCTGGTTTTCGGCCAGGGTACGGAATCCCTTGCCTTCGATCACCGAGTAATGAACAAACACGTCACTGCTGCCATCCTCGGGGGCGATGAATCCGAAGCCCTTAGCCTCGTCAAACCACTTTACAGTACCAGTACGCATTAGGAATAAAACCTCAAAGCCAAAAAAATTTCCTTTTTGCCGGTCCGTGCGGACTGTCTTATTCCAGCGAGAGAACGGACGAACCCGAAGGCCGGCGCTGGGTCTTTGAAGGTCCGCGACCTTCACCCAGAGCGGAAAGTACTGGAAAGCCTTAACTTCCGCAAGCCAATTTTATCGGCGCTGGCGCACCACTCATGCGAAAATATCCCCTCTTTTCGGTCTCCGAAAAACTAAATCTTTCCAAACAAAATCTTATCCTTCTTCGTGGAAACCACCCTTAATTCCCTGCAAAACCGGCTCCTTGAGTGTCCGATCCGTGACCGCGCTGCACTGGCCCGCCGTCTCCAAAATGCGCGGCGGCGCTGGCGCGAAGGTCAGCCCGTTGATCGCAGCTTGGAGCAATTGACTGTTGCATTGGACACTGCCGCGCTCCGCCTGAGCGAACGCCGTGCGGCGCTGCCCGTTCCGACCTTCGATGATGATCTGCCGATCAGCGCCCATCGTGAAGCGATTGCCGCTGCGATCCGTGATCATCAAGTCGTCGTGCTGTGCGGTGAAACCGGCTCGGGCAAAACCACCCAGTTGCCGAAAATCTGCCTGTCGCTGGGCCTGGGCGCGGCGGGACTGATCGGCCATACCCAGCCGCGCCGCATCGCCGCCCGGTCGGTAGCGACGCGCATTGCCGCCGAGTTGGGAACTCCACTCGGCGGGCAGGTCGGCTATAAGGTGCGCTTCTCGGACCGGGTCGGGCCGGAGACTGTGGTCAAACTGATGACCGACGGCATTCTGCTGGCGGAAACCCAGAGCGACCGGCGGCTGGAGCAGTACGAAGTCCTGATTATCGACGAGGCCCACGAGCGCAGTCTGAACATCGACTTTCTGCTCGGCTATCTCAAGCGCCTGTTGCCGCGCCGGCCTGATCTCAAACTGATTATCACCTCGGCGACCATTGATCCTGAACGCTTTTCCCGGCATTTCGATCATGCGCCGGTTATTGAAGTGTCCGGGCGCACTTATCCGGTGGAACTGCGTTATCGGCCGCTGCTGGCTGCTGAGGAGGATGAGCGCGACCGCGATTTGCCGCAGGCGATTCTGGACGCTGTTGATGAGGTGTGGCGGCAGGGGCCGGGCGATATTCTGATTTTCCTGTCCGGCGAGCGGGAAATCCGCGAAACCGCCGAAAGTCTGCGCAAGCATCATCCGCCGAACACCGAAATTCTGCCGCTGTATGCCCGCCTTTCCGCGACGGAACAGAATTGGGTGTTTCAGCAGCATGGCCGACCGCGCATCGTATTGGCGACCAATGTCGCGGAAACCTCGCTGACCGTGCCGGGCATTCGCTATGTGATTGATCCCGGCATGGCGCGCATCAGCCGTTACAGTCCACGCGGCAAGATTCAGCGCCTGCCGATTGAGAAAATTTCCCAAGCCAGCGCCCAGCAACGGGCGGGACGGTGCGGGCGGGTGATGGCCGGCGTCTGCGTTCGTTTGTATGCGGAAGAGGATTTTCAGTCGCGGCCCGCGTTCACCGATCCCGAAATTCTGCGCACCCATCTGGCGGCGGTGATTTTGCAGATGAGCGCGCTGAATTTGGGCCGCCCGGAGGATTTTCCCTTCGTCGATCCGCCCGATTCCCGGCAAATCAGCGACGGTTTCCGCCTGCTGTTCGAGTTGCAGGCGGTCGATGAACAACGCGGCATTACTGAACTGGGCCGGCAACTGGCGAAATTGCCGGTCGATCCCCGGCTGGGCCGGATGTTGCTGGCGGCGCAACGGGAAGGTTGCTTGAGCGAGGCGTTGATCATCGTCGCGGCGCTGGCCATTCAGGACCCTCGCGAGCGGCCGCTTGAGAAGCAGCAGGCGGCGGATGAGAAGCATCGCCGGTTTCGCGATGAACAGTCCGATTTTCTGGCCCTGTTGAAACTGTGGGACTACTACCATGAGCAGGCCCGCCAGCTTTCCAAAAATCAGTTGCGAAATCTTTGCCAGACCGATTTCCTGTCCTTTGTGCGGATGCGGGAATGGCATGATCTGCATCAGGAATTGTTGGGGCGGATTACCGAGATGGGGATGCGGTTGAATGAAGCGCCGGCCACCTACGATCCTCTGCACCGGGCGCTGCTGACCGGCCTGCTCGGTCATCTCGGTTTGAAGCAGGAAGAGAACGCTTATCTCGGCGCGCGGGGACGGCAGTTCTATCTGTTCCCCGGCTCCGGGTTGTTCAAAAAGCGCCCGCGCTGGGTGATGGCCGCCGAAGTGGTCGAAACCAGCCGGTTGTACGCCCGCAGCGTGGCGCGGATTGAACCGGACTGGGTGGAAGGACTGGCCGGGCCGCTGCTCAAGCGCAATTATTCGGAACCGCACTGGGAAAAGCGCAGCGCCCAAGTGACCGCGACGGAACGAGTGACATTGTATGGCCTGCCGATTGTCGCCGGGCGGCGGGTCAATTACGGACCGCTGGACCCGGCGCTGTCTCGGCAGATTTTTATCCGCCAGGCGCTGGTTGAGGGGGAATTTCACTGCAAAGCGCCGTTTTTCCAGCACAACCGGCAATTGCTGGAAGAACTGGCGGAACTGGAAACTCGCGCCCGCCGCGATTTGGTCGCCGATGAAGAAGCGCTTTACCGCTTTTACGAGGAGCGGATTCCCGAAGGCGTGTACAGCGGGCCGAGTTTTGAGACCTGGCGGAAAAAGATCGAGCGCGAGCAACCCCGGTTATTGTTTCTCGACCGAGAGGTATTGCTGGCGGACGCGGGGCCAGCGGCGGATAGCGAGCGTTATCCTGACCATCTTGATCTCGACGGGCTGAAACTGCCCTTGCATTACCGCTTTGCGCCGGGCGGGGCGGATGACGGGGTGACGCTGACCGTACCGCTGGCGGCGGTCAATCAGGTGGACCCGAAACGGCTGGATTGGCTGGTGCCGGGTTTGCAGGCGGAGCGCATGGCAGCGTTGCTGAAAGCGTTACCCAAAGCGCTGCGGCGGCATTTTGTCCCCGTTCCCAACTATGTCCAAGTGCTGCTGGAAGTGATCAAGCCCGGCGCACAGTCGTTGACCGGGGCGATGACGGAACAGTTGCAGCGGATGACCGGGGTGCAGATTTCCGATGAGGCGTGGAATCCTGACGCCGTCCCGCCTCATTTGCGGATGCGCTTCCGGGTAGTGGACGCGAACGATCAGGAACTGGCGGTCGGGCGCGACTGGGAGGCGATTCAACAGCAACTGCGCGGCGCGGCCCGAACCCATTTCGCCGCGTTACCGACCCCGGAATTTGAGCGGGAAGGCGTGCGCGACTGGGATTTCGGCGAGCTGCCGGAGGAGGTGAGCTTTATCCGCAATGGCATTCAATTGCGCGGCTATCCGGCGCTGGTTGCGGAAGCCGACGGAACGCTGGCGTTGCGGGTGCTGGATGCGCCAGCGCGGGCGGAAGCCGCGACACGGGCTGGATTGCGCCGGTTGATCGGTTGGCGGCTGGGGTCGGCCTTCAAGGCGCTGGGCCGGGATTTACCAAATTTTCAGCGCATGACCCTGCATTACCTCGGTTTGGGAACACAGGAGCAACTCCGGGAAGATATGCTGGACGCCATTCTCGACCGGGCGTTTCTGCGCGATGAGCCGTTGCCGCGCAATCGGGCGGGGTTCGAGGCGTTATTAGAACGGGGCAAAACCCGGCTGCCGGCGGCGCGGGCGGAGATCGGCAAGATCGCGGCGGAGATTCTGCAAGCCTATTACGAAGCGCGGCAGAGTTTGAGCCAGGAAAGGTCGTCGGTCGGGGCTGAAGCGCTGGCCGATCTGCGCGAACAACTGGCGCATCTGGTTTATCCGGGCTTTCTGCGCCAGACCCTGGCGGAATGGTTGCCGCACCTGCCGCGTTATTTGCGGGCGATGGCGGTGCGGTTGAACAAGCTCCGTCAGGCCCCGGACAAGGATCGCCAGCGCAGCGGCGACATTCTCCGGTTGTGGAATCAATATCAGCAGCAGGCGGCGCGCAACGCCGAACGGGAACAGCAGGATCCGGAGTTGATCTGCTTTCGTTGGCTGCTGGAGGAATTGCGCGTGTCGCAGTTCGCGCAAGAATTGAAGACGCTGCTGCCGGTGTCAGTCAAGCGGCTGGAGGAGCAGTGGGGGCGAGTCCGGCGGATATAGGGCCGGTCATGTCGGGCACGTCCTGTGCCCGACCTACGGATTGCTACGGATTGCTGCCGGGCTGGTCTATGTAACTGCCTTCCCGAATCGAACAGTCTTGGGCCGCTATCTTGGCGAAATTGCGTGGGAAACCGAGGTGTGGGTGGCTGATGCTCCATCGCACCTGATTCATTTCAACGGCGAGCGTTTTCTTGGGCCATACAATGCATGCTGACTTCAGACATTACGACCGACGCGCAACGAAACCCGCCAGATAGTTCTCCAGCAGCGATTCGGCGACCTCCTGGACTGGACGACCGCCGACCACTTCCAGCTTATGATCGAAGCCCAGGATGCAGACACCGTGAATGCTGCTCCATAAAGCTCGCGCTGCCAGAGCGATGTCTTCCGGGGAACGCCAGGGACTGAGTCGCGCCAGTTGTTGCTGCACCAGTTCAAACATTTGCGCCACCTTCTCGGTGAACGAATTGGGCGGCGATTCCCCCTCTGGCAGTCGGTGTTGGTAGATGGCCAGCCAGCGGCGGGTGTCGGTCAGCGCAAAGCGAATATATGCCTGGGCCAGCGCCCGGATCGCGACGGTCGGCGGGGGCTGGTGGGCGATGGCGGCGGTCAGTTCGGCCTGCAAGGCGTCCAGTGTCCGTTCGTTCATCTGGACAATCAGGTCGTCGAGGTTGCGAAACGCCATGTACAGGCTGCCAACCGTGTAGCCGATGCGGGCGACCACCTTGCGGGTACTCAGGCCGGCCAGCCCCTGTTCGATAACCAGTGCTTCTGCAGCCTGCAGAGCGATTTTCCGCAGTTCTTCGCGAGTGTGTTCGTTGCGTCTACCCATGGCTGAATGAGGACTCTTGGGTGGGTTGCGGTCGCTAAACCCGGCGGCGCGGCCAGAAGCCATCAGGACGGGGATAGAAAACCCGCAGATCGGCTTGGGCCTGCGCCTCCTGCACGGCCTGACGAATCAGGGCGATATTGAGCTGGGCGCGCTGTTTGAGAATCTCTACTCTGATTTTAGCCAGTTCATCCGGCCCTGCCAGCAATTCCCGTTCGATGGCTAGCCGCTGTTGCGCGTTTTGCTGACGGAGATGGACGATAGCGGCGGGATTAACGCCTTGCCGAGGATCATAACGGAACTGCTGTTCCAACGCCCGCCGCCAACCGAGCAGCGCCGCCGCTCGCTGGCGGCCGAGACGCTGGCCGAAGCCGGGCACTCCCTGTAACGCCTCCGGGGTGACATGGGCGGCGGTTTCAATGCCATAGGATTCCAGCGCCATCCGGTCCGTAACGCCAATGCCGGGAATCTGGGCGGCGTCGATGAAGTGATTTTCCAGGAAGGTCTGCAACTGCATCTGACGCTGATCGGCGTCCAGCTTTTGTAAATCCCGTTGGAGTTCATCCGGCAGGCGGCGGTAGCGGTCGCGCAGCGTCTCCAAGGTCTGCAAAGCGGTCAGGAACGGCTGTTCGCTGGCCTGTTGTTGCCAAGCGGCGCGCAGCCCGATCAGTTCCCGGCGGGCGGAAAACAAGGCCAGCCGGCGACGTTGGTATTCACGGCGCACCGCACTGTCTTGCAGCAGTGACCAGCAAGCCGCCGCTAACGGCAGCCATAGCCAAAGCAGTGATGGACGGATCAGCGTTACCGCCAGAGCAGAACCGGCGCAGGCGGCTGCCTTGATCACGTTGCCGCGCCGGGCGCGTTGGAGAGGCTCCAGCAACGGGGTGGGCGTCATCGGCGCTGGCCATTCCGGGTAAGGCATGGTGTCGTGGCCAGGCGGCGCGACCGCCAGAATCCGTTTCCAGATCCACTCCAGATCAAAATGGGGATGACTGGCGACGGGACTGGCCGGAGGCGTCGGGCAGGGCGCGATAAAGAAGGCAGCGCCACTGGCCTGTTCCAGGGTACACCACGGACAGTCAGGCAGCCGTCGGGGATACTTATGCAGAACGTTTCGCCCACAGGGTCGCAATTCCCGATTCAGCCGTTCCAGCGCCGTCACCCATTCCCGTGGCGCAGGACGACGTTGACCGACGGCCAGCGGCACGAAGGCTTGCTCGAACAGGTTGGCAACCGGACGGGGCAGGGCGGTGAAGGGCAGGGTATGCGGCGGCGGTTCCATCAGCCAGGCGGTAGCATGGAGGCCAAAGGCGAACCGGTGTTCCTTGATCGCTCGCTCAATCGGCATGTCGCCCCGACCCTGGTAGCGGCCGGCGAAGGGATGGCGACCCATGAACAGCAGATGAAAACAGAGCAGCGCCAGGCTGAAAGCATCATGATCCGGAGTACGGTGCAGGCGGTGAAAGGATCGGCCCTGCAATTCCGGCGCAGTGAATTGCGGGACGCCGACATCACAAGGGAACAGCCGGTCGCCGGCGCTGATCTGGAATGAGTCGCAGTCGATCAGCTTGACCAGCGCCTGGTTGGAGACCACGACGTTGCCGGGATTGACATCGCCGATGACGTGGCCCCGGGCGTGAACCGCCTCGAAGGCGCTGGCCAAATTGCGGGCGGCGTGAACCAGAAACGACCAGTCGGCGTGGGGAAAAGTTCGCTTGCGGTGCGAGGGGCCATACAGGCTGTGGATTTCCTGATACCCCGTAACGCGAGGCATGATAAATCCCTGTACCAGGCCGTCCGCGCCGACGCGCAGCACATCCACCGGCCAGGCGGCGATGTCCAGCAGCGCGGGATGCGCCTGCCGGGCCATGTTTTCCAGTTTCAGCGCCTTGTCGGGGTGGACCGGCTGATGATAAACCTTGGCGACAAAACCGGGCCGACCAGGAATTTCATGTACTGCGCCTTCGCCACCGCGACCAATCGGCTGGCCCAAATCGACCGGCTGACCGGCGCTGTTATACAGCTTCGTCGCCAAAGTCGTTCCGCAGTGCAGATTCGCTCTCCACTCCCGCACTGTCCCCATCCAGGAGTGGCGCAGGGGGACCGGACGCTGACCACCGACTGGCCAGAATCAGGGTTTTATCATCATGGGTGCGCTGGTTGATCGCCGGACTGTCCAGAAATCGCTCCAGCGCCGCCGCCAGTTCCGGCAGACTGCCGGTTTCCGGGTAATCGCGCAGGCATTGAAACAGGGGCCGGAAAAAGGGTTCATGCGCTTGCCGGCTTTGATAATGCAACACCAGCGGTTGCAGCCCATCAGTCAGCAGGGCGACTTCAGTAATCATTTCGGCGAGTACGGTACATTCCAGACAGTGGGCAGCGTTGGCATCGGTGACGAAAAAGGTTTCATTGGGATATTCGCCGCCCTGTGGCCAGAATACCGGGCGATAGCGGTCCCCGGTGTTGATGACAATGGCGCCGTCGCCGATTTGCAGGAACAGCGCCCGGTCAGCGGCGATCACCGCGCCGAGCAGAGTACAGGCGAATTCCCGAACAGGTAATCCGGCATCGGTCGCTAGTTGTTGCAGTACGGTTTGGACGCTCTGCACCCAGGATTCGGCAACTGTAGGTGTCCAGTCCGCCTCAGTCGCCTGCGCCGACCAGGTTGCGCATTCCGCCAGCAGGGTTTGACAAGCCTGTTCCGCGCCCTCCCGTGACCGAGTGGCGCTGCCGGCCCCGTCAGCCACCGCCAACGTCAGCGCCAACGAGCCATCCGTTAAGGTCAGCGCCTGTACGGCGCAGGCATCCTGGCATTCACCGCCGCTGACCCGATGAGCGACGCCGGGGACGGTAGCCTGTACATAGCGCCAGCCGTCCACCTCCTTCATATCGACGCCCAGCCATCGGGAGTTGCGGGATTACTCAACGGGACTTCAGTACCCGGCACCGAGCGCGAGACCGAGCGCATGGAGTTGGACAACCACTGGAACAGTTCGCGGAAGCGCAGACCTTTCAAGCGCAACGGCTGGCGCACGGCAAGCTGTTGCAGAATGTCCAGATTAGCGCCCTCGACGCCAACCGCGAAGAAGGCGAAAGCGCGGCTTTCCTCACCCGTGCGCACCTCGGCGGCGGCAGCTTTCCAATCGTCGGTGGGACTGCCATCGGTAATCAGGAACACCCAGGGCCGGAAAAAGGGAATGCCATTTTCCCGATACAATCGCTTGCGCTGGTTCAACAGTTCCAAACCCCGCAGAATGGCCATGCCCATCGGCGTATCTTTTTGCGCGGCTAGATGCGGCGGGGTGAACTGGTCGGCGGTCTGGAATTCGTTGACCACCTCGACCGGGCCGAAACTGACAATGGCGATTTCGACCCGCTTGGCGGCCAGGCTGTCGGCCAGCAGCTCTTCCTTGAACAAGGCCAGACCCTGGTTGAGTTCGGCGATGGGCTGGCCGTTCATCGACCAGGAATTGTCCAGCAACAACACGCAGGGGCAACGCGGTTCCGGGTTATCGGCGAATTCGGCGGCGCTGAAATCCACGCTAAAAGGCGTCTGTTGGGAAAGGCTGAGTTCGTTCATCCAGTAAGTCCTCTGAGGAGGCGCAAATGCTGTGAATATACCTGAATCCGTGAAATCACGTCGGCGCTGGGTCGCTATAATGCCTATGGAGTCACCGTTGTCAGCGTTCAATCCCCCTCTCTCCCGGTTAAGGGAGAGAGGGTGCTGGCAGGGATTTGGGGAAGAATCAGGAGCAGACATGAAATTGAGCAGAGTGGCGGGGATATTGGTGCTGACCCTGGCGCTGACGCCCGGTTGCACCTGGGATCAGTCATTGATGGCAAAGTCGGCTCCCGGCCCGTCTCCGCCTCAAATCGCCCCGGTAGAGCCGTCCGCGCTGGAGTCCAAGCTGGACGCCATGGATAACCGGCTGGAGCGGATCGAACAGATGCTGACCGATATGCGGGATCAGGAACAACAACGGCAACGGCAGGAGGAACAGTCACGACAGTCGTTGGCCGGATTGCGCCAGGAAGCGCGTGATACGCAAGCGGCGTTAACCCGGTTGCAGAAGCAACTGGCGACGCAACATGCGGCGGTCGTAGCGCGTTTGGGCGAAACGCCAGCCAATCAGGTCGATTTTCGGGCAGTGGACATCCCTATGGGCCAATTGCCGAACGGTGGCCAGGACTACGAAGCGCGCCGGATTCCCGCCCAGGTGCCGGACAAGGCGCGGGAAATTCTGGTTTATGCCCAGGTAGCGACCGGCTATGTCAAGGCCGGTCCGCATCGCTTTCGGATTGCGGTACGGGTCGAGGGCGCCCGGGAAGCGGCATTTTATCTGTACGCGGTCGGTCAGCCGCAGCCGAGCTGGGCCTATAATTCCGATAACGTCTGGTTGCCGATGCCCCGGGATCGTCAGTTGCTGCTCCGCGCCGAGGGTGAAGCGTTTTTCGGCGACTGGAACAGCGAAGTGCGCATTATTGCCTATCGGTGAGGCCTCGGCGTACCGCTGCAACCTGGCGGATTTACGCCAGTTTCCGATACTTGATCCGGTGCGGCTGGTCGGCCTCTACACCCAGTCGCCGCTTACGGTCGGCTTCATAATCGGCGTAGTTGCCCTCGAACCACACGACCTGCGAATCGCCCTCAAATGCCAGAATATGCGTCGCGACGCGATCCAGGAACCAGCGGTCGTGGGAAATAATCACTGCACAACCGGCGAAGGCCAGCAAGGCTTCTTCCAGCGCCCGCAAGGTTTCCACGTCCAAATCATTCGTCGGTTCATCCAGCAGCAGCACGTTGCCGCCACTTTTCAACAGCTTGGCCAGATGGACGCGGTTGCGTTCACCGCCGGACAAGTCCTTGATGAACTTTTGTTGATCCTGGCCCTTGAAGTTGAACCGACCCACGTAGGCCCGCGAATTGGTTTGATAGCTGCCGATCGTGATCAGGTCCAGCCCGTCGGAAATCTCCTGCCAGACGGTTTTGCTGCCATCCAGGCTGTCGCGTGATTGATCGACATAAGCCAGTTTGACGGTATCGCCGATCCGCAAGGTTCCACCGTCCGGCTGTTCTTGGCCGACCAGCATCCGAAACAGGGTGGTTTTGCCCGCGCCGTTGGGGCCGATGATGCCGACAATGCCGCCCTTGGGCAGGTTGAAGTCGAGACCGTCGATCAATAGCCGGTCGCCAAAGCCCTTGCGGAGTTGCGTCGCTTCCACGACCAGCTCGCCCAGACGCGGCCCCGGTGGAATATAGAGTTCCTGCGTTTCATTACGCTTCTGGAATTCCTGCGATTCCAGTTCCTCGAAGCGGGCCAGGCGGGCTTTGCTCTTGGCGTGGCGGCCCTTGGGATTGGCGCGCACCCATTCCAGCTCCGCCTTCATCGCCTTGGTATGGGCGGTTTCCTGCTTCTCCTCGATCTCCAGCCGTTTTTCCTTCTGCTCCAGCCAGGAGGAATAGTTGCCTTCCCACGGGATGCCCTGGCCGCGATCCAGTTCCAGAATCCAGCCAGCGACGTTGTCGAGGAAGTAACGGTCATGGGTGACGGCGATCACCGTACCGGGATAGTCTTGGAGGAAGCGCTCCAGCCAGGCCACCGATTCAGCGTCGAGATGATTGGTCGGTTCGTCGAGTAGCAGCATATCGGGCTTGGAGAGCAACAGCCGGCATAGCGCAACGCGACGTTTCTCGCCGCCGGAGAGTGGAGTGACTTCAGCCTCCCAGGGCGGCAAGCGCAGGGCGTCGGCGGCGACATCCAGGGTACGATCCAGGTTGTGGCCGTCCACCGCTTGCAGATACGCCTCCAAATCGCCCTGCTCGGCGGCCAGTTTCTCGAAATCGGCGTCGGGATCGGCATAGGCGGCGTACACTTCATCCAACCGGGCCTGAGCAGCCTTGATCGGTTCAACCGCTTCTTCGACGTTGCCGCGCACGTCCTTGGTCGGGTCGAGTTGCGGCTCCTGGGTCAGGAAGCCGATTTTAATGCCAGCCTGTGGGCGGGCCTCGCCGAGAATATCGCTATCCAGGCCGGCCATGATGCGCAGCAGGGTCGATTTGCCGGAGCCGTTCAGGCCAAGGACGCCAATTTTCGCGCCGGGGAAGAATGACAGGGAGATGTTCTTGAGAATTTCCCGCTTGGGCGGCACGATTTTGCCCACGCGGTTCATAGTGTAGATGTATTGGGCCATGGCGGTTCTTTGGTCGGGTGGTTGGCTTCGGGCGGTCAATCTAACCATTGAATGCCATGGCGTAAAGGGGAAAAGGCGGAGGCAACGAAAAGCCCCATCACCCGCAGGGCGACAGGGCTTGGGAGATTTAACCGAGGTTAGTGCTGAATAACCGGGCGATAAATGATCTCCAGTTCTGCGCCGTCGCTATTGAGGAAGCTGATCATCTGGCCCTGCATTTCAGCGGTCGCGCCGACAGCGGGTCTTGGGTCGAACAGTGAGTCGTGAGCGCCCTGGGTGAAGCGGACGATGGCGCGCACGCCCTGGTCGTCCCACACCGAGCGGCTGACCGATTTGAGTCCCATGACCTTGGCCAGCGGCTCGGTGCCTGACAGTGGCGCGTCGGGCACCGAGTTCGGCACGTACTGATCGGGTAGTGAGCCGGCGCCGCCGACCACCTCGATCAGGTGAATCGGGTGCAAGCGAAAAGGTCTGTCGATGATTGAGGCGGGACCATAATTGATCGGATCACCGGAATCGAACGTGGTTTGCCATGCGGTAAAAAAGTCCTCGTATTCGGGAGTTCCCTTGATTAGGCCGAAAGTGGCTAGTTGGGCGGCAACGGTTGGCCCGTAGATGGCTGACCCATCGGCCATCTTGGCAAAACCACCACTGGCCATGCCCAAGGTTGCACTGGTGACGTTGTCCTCAATGGCCAAGAAGACACCACCGAGGATAGCACCGAGCGAATGAGCGACAAACCGAATGTGTCCGGTATCGAGGTCCGGCTTTCCGTCGCTATTCAGATCGATCAGCGGCAGGCTGGCAGTCAATTGCCGGAGATCTTGCACCGCCTGACGCTGATTGTCGCGAGTAGTCAACAGGCTTTGCGGATAGACGAAGTAATTGCCGGTCGGGTCAATGACTCCATCCGAGGGAGGAGCAAGAGTCTGGTTGTTCACCAAATCCAGATCAAAGGTCCGCTCCATGCCCGGCAGGTAGAACGGGCTGGTCTTATCGGTGACGCCGTGCAGAGGCGCGTCAATGGCGACGGCGGCGAAGCCGGCGAATGACAGCGCATCGGCGATGGTGAACAGGAGCGTGCGATCCCAGTGGATGGGATGCTGGAAAATCACCACCGGCCAACCATTCGCCGGCTTGTTCTGGCCGCTCTTGGCGTTGGGCACGGTCATCAGCACCGGAATTTGCAAAGTTGCGGTCGCCGCCGGCAGCGGATTATAACGAGTGACCGCGCCGCCGCTGGCCGTCTGCCAATAACCGTCCAGCGGCTTGTCTTTGCTGAGGTAGTAGGGAATCGCCAGCGCCCCGGCGTAGATATCGGAAAAGCCGGGCATGTTTCCCGGGAGGGCAGCAGTGGTCGCGCCGGTCGGTTGAACCGCTATCCCCAGCGGTTTGAGATCCTTGCCCAGCGCCACGAAGGCGTCGTCAATAGACTGGGTCATGAACGTCCAGCTCAACACGATGCTATTCCGGGCCACGCCCTGACTGGCGGCGGCGCTTTCCTGGTTGTTGACCAGTTGCCGGAGCGGTTCCAATGCCCGCGCCTGGGCATCGCTCAATCCGGGAATCACGCTCTTGCCGTTGGCGTCCACCAGCGGGGTCGTTAGCTTGGTCCATGCATAGGTCTGCGACGGCAGCGCATCGTAGCCGCCGCTATCCTGAATGCCGTTCGTCAGTGTGACCAGATAGCCGGTCTTGGGCTTCAGCGGGAGCAGGGGATGGATATTGAGCGTGGTCTGGTTGGCGTCCTGCGGCAGCAGGTTTACCTGGTAATCGATGCTGGCCCTGAGTTCATGATGGACGGCGGTGATGGCGAATGGTGCCGGCGTCGCCGGATCCAGGAACGGGTTGACCAGTTCCACCTCGAACACCCGCACGGTACTCCCCGCCTTGACGGTACTGGCGTTAATCGTGCTGGAAAACTGGGCAGTCAGCGGCGCGACTGTCGAGAAACCGTCCAAACCGTTCAACGCGACCTGGGGATCAGCCAGGTTGTCCGGATCGACCACCGGGATGTTCACCGTGCCATCGGTGGAACCGCTGAACAACAGATTATTGGGAAGAGGGATTGCGCCGGTGGCGGGATCAAATTGCGCGTAGAAATCCGCACGGGTGGCGGCATCAACCGTGCTGAAGGCCACTAGACCCAGGGCCAGGCAGAGCGGGGTGAGCCGGAAGTTTTTTGTTCGAATTTGCATACAGGCACTCCACAGGATAATCAGATTTCGGGAACACGTTAAAGCGTAGCTGCTAGTTTCCCAGCACCAAAATTTAATTTTGGGAAGCGATACTTTATCGGACAGTTCGGGTATATTTAATAAACAATGACTAGCCTGAATTTTCAGGTGGTTTCACCGTCTCAGCCTCCAGCGTTTCGCCGGTTTTCCCAAACATTCCTATGAAGCAGTTCTTCCAACGTTATTTGCCGGATCCCCATCAACTGCGTTCACATAAGAACCTGCGTTTCCTCGGCGATTTGCTGCACGATCCCCGCCTTTGGCATTTCAGCCGCCGCTCGACGGTGCGGGGATTGGCCGCCGGCGTGTTTTTCGCGTTTGTGCCGGTTCCCTGGCAAATGTTGCTCGCCGCGACCGCCGCCGCCCTGCTGCGTTTCAATATGCCGGTAGCGGTAGCCATGGTCTGGATCACCAACCCGGTGACCATACCGCCGATTTTCTTTGCCTGTTATCAATTCGGTGCCTGGTTGCTGGGGACGCCCCCACTGGATTGGGCGTATGAACCCTCGCTGGACTGGTTTTTGAAGCAGATGGGCGATCTGGGCTGGCCGTTGCTGGTCGGGTCGTTGACCATTGGCGTCGTGGCCAGTGCCGTGACCTTCGTTATTGCTGATCTGCTCTGGCGCAGGCACATTATTAACAAGTTTCGCCGCCGCCGGTTGGCGGCCGTTTCCGGCTGAAATATCAAACTGGACGGCGGTTTTTCCCACTCTTCGCTTTTGTTCGGGTTATGTATTCTGGCCCACTGTAAGTGATTTTCATTCAGGTAATATCTGGCATGTCATCCTCCATCGAACACTTTGAACAGCTTGCGCTGTCCCCCGCCCTGCTGGAAACCCTCCAGGAACTCGGCTATGAAGCGCCGACGCCGATCCAGGCAGCCACGATTCCGCCCATGCTGGAAGGCCATGACGTACTCGGCCAAGCCCAAACCGGCACGGGCAAGACTGCTGCTTTTGCCTTGCCGATCCTGGAAAAACTCGATTGGAACGACCGGCAGACGCAGGCACTGGTGTTGACTCCTACCCGGGAGCTGGCGATTCAGGTCGCGGAAGCCTTCCAAAGCTATGCCCGTCATCTGCCCGGTTTTCACGTCCTGCCTATCTACGGTGGCCAGAGCATGGTCCTGCAACTGCGCCATCTGCGGCGCGGAGTCCATGTCGTCGTCGGTACGCCGGGTCGGGTCATGGATCATCTGCGCCGGGAAACCCTGTCGCTGGCGGCGCTGCGCACGGTGGTGCTGGATGAAGCCGATGAAATGCTGCGGATGGGTTTCATCGACGATGTGGACTGGATTCTGGAGCAGACCCCGGCGGAAAAGCAGGTCGCGCTGTTCTCAGCCACCATGCCGGAGCCGATTCGCCGGGTGGCGCATCGCCATCTGCGCGATCCCCGAGAGGTGCGGATCGAGACCCGCACCGCGACGGTCGCCACCGTCCGGCAACGCTACTGTCAAGTGGGTGTCCAGCACAAGCTCGATGCCCTGACCCGGGTGCTGGAGGTGGAGGACGCCGACGCCATATTGATCTTTGTGCGCACTAAAGTGGCCGCGACGGAACTGGCGGAACGGCTGGAAGCACGAGGTTATCCCAGCGCCGCCCTGCATGGTGATATGACGCAGGCGTTGCGTGAGAAAACGATTGATCAGTTGCGCAACGGCGGTTTGGACATTCTGGTGGCGACCGACGTGGCGGCGCGCGGGCTGGACGTGCAGCGGATCAGCCACGTCATCAACTATGACATTCCTTACGATCCAGAAGCTTATATCCATCGGATTGGCCGCACCGGTCGGGCCGGTCGGGCCGGCGACGCCATTTTGTTCGTGGCCCCCCGCGAACTGCGTATGTTGCGGACCATTGAGAAGGCGACCCGCCAACCGGTCGAGCGGATGCCACTGCCCACGCAGGAAGCCATCACCGGCCATCGCCTGGCGCAGTTCAAACAGCAGGTCGGTGAGGTACTGACTTCGCAGGATCTGGAGTTTTTCCAACAAATTGTCGCCGAGATCGAACGGGAACAGGAAACGAGTCCGCAGGATATTGCCGCTGCTTTGGCCTATCTGGCGCAGCGCGACCGGCCACTTCAGTTTGAGGACACCATTCCCAAGGACGCCGAGCGGGAGAGAGAGCGGGATCGGGAAAGAGCATCAGGTCGGCCTGATCGTGAGGGGCGTTCAGCCCGTAGCAACGACCGGCCAGTGCGGGACTATGCCCGGGATTCCGGCGATTTCAATAAGATCCGCTATCGAATTGAGGTAGGCCGCGAGCACGGTGCAACGCCGCAGAACATCATGGGTGCGATTGCCAATGAGGCCGGGATTGAAGGCCGGTATATTGGCCGTATTGAGATTCACGACGACTACAGCACGGTTGATCTGCCCGATCAAATGCCACCCGAGATTTTCCAGCATCTCAAGCGGGTGCGGGTGCGGCAGCAGATGTTGAATATCAGCCGCCTCGACGGAGCCGAGCCGGAGCGGAAGCGATCAGCGCGGCCTCGAATGGAGCGGCCAGCGGGTGATCGAGAGCGGTCGGTGGAACGCAAGGAGCGAAAACGGCCGGTGCGGCCAGCCACTGATTCATGAAGCAACGATGAAATTGCTGGCGCTGGAAACTGCGACTGAGGCCTGTTCCGCCGCTGTTTGGGTAGATGGTGCAGTGCTGGAACGCTACGAAATAGCCCCACGCCGCCATGCCGTACTGATTCTGCCGATGGTCGAGGCGGTATTGGCCGAAGCGGGGTTAACGATGAACCAGTTGGACGCTATTGCCGTCGGGCGCGGGCCAGGCGCGTTTACCGGGGTGCGGATCGCCATCGGTATCGCTCAGGGCTTGGCCTTCGCTGGCGATTTGCCCGTGGTTCCGGTTTCCACATTGGCGGCGCTGGCGCTGGGCGCAGCGCGGGAAATAGGCCAGACGCGCATTGCGACGGCGCTCGATGCCCGGATGGGTGAGGTTTACTGGGGAACCTGGGCCGTGTCTGACGACCGAGTGGCGTTGTTGGGCGAGGAGCGGGTGTGTGCGCCAGTCCTGGTGACTGCGCCACCCGACGAATGGTTCGGCGTCGGCAGCGGTTGGAGCGTGTATGCCGAAGCCTTGTCGCAACGGCTGACCGTGAGCGGCTGGCTGGACGAACGCTATCCCCATGCCAGCGATATTGCTCGATTGGCGGCGGATCCGGCCCGGCGTGATCAATGGGTGACTGCTGAACGGGCGTTGCCTGTCTACTTGCGGGATCGAGTCGTGGGGCGTTAGCGAGTCATTGGCGTTTGGCATTGAGGCAGTATTCGCGCTAAGCTGTTGCAGTAGTGCGAATAAAACAATGAAAGTATGACTGCCTGGAGGATGTACTCATGAACGCCACGATCACCGCTGATTCTGTCCATAGTAAAGCGCTGCCTGATCTGGTTGCCAAACTACTGGCGGCGCGTCAGGAGAGTCTGGTGCTGTATCACCGGCTGGCCGCGTTGAAACCCTTTACCCTTGTTGATCCGGTGCGTCATCAGTTGCGATGCTTCCGGCAAACGCTGGTGGATTATCTGGCGCTGGGACCGTTCGAGGTCTTTCAGGCGCTGGAGGAGCAACCGGTCGATTCGCCTTATCAGCAGGCTCGCCAGTTAGCCCGGCAACTTTATGCACGCATTGCCCGCACCACCCAGGCGGCTTTGGCTTTCCACGACCGTTACGATGGCGATTTGTCCGACCCGGCGCTGGCTCGGCTGGACGAGGAACTGTCGCGGCTGGGCGAGTCGCTGGCGGCTCGCATTGAACTGGAAGACCAGATCGTCGTCGCCGTTCGCCATGGCCGTAAAACAACCATCGTTGCTTGATGCCTATGGGGTGGGGAGATTATGCAGTCGGCCTCGCTCCAAAAGCCGACTGATTCTGCCCTGCCTGTTTGGCCTGGTACATTGAGCCGTCAGCGGTCTTCAGCAACTCCTCAATGCTTGCGCCATCTTTGGGAAACACCGCGAACCCGATGCTGGCGCTGATCGTAAACACCGCGTTTTGCCAATGGATCGGTTGCGAAACCTTTTCCAGGACAGCCTCGGCGACTCGTTGCAAGCCTTGTTGAGTGCTATCTTGCAGTAGCAGCACAAATTCATCGCCGCCTTGGCGGGCCACCGTGTCGCTCTCGCGCACACACTGGCGCAACCGGCCAGCGATCTCTCGTAGTACGGTATCCCCCGCCTCATGACCCGCCGAGTCGTTAATCGGTTTGAATTTGTCGAGATCAATGAAGGCCACGGCGAAAGAGGCGTTGCGGCGAGCAGCGGCGGTGAGGGTCTGTTCCAGGCGCTCAATGAACAGCGCCCGATTGGGCAGTCCGGTCAGGCGGTCGTGAAAGGCTAGATGTTGCAGGTGCAATTTTTGTTCATGCTGTTCGGTAATATCCACGCCCACCACGATAATCCGTGCGTCGGCGTCGTTTCCGACCCGCAGCGCCTCAAATTGGTAGGCGCATTCTTGCCCGGCTTCATCCACAAGGCTGACCTGCGCGGTCGCGCTGCCAGCGGTATGAGCTTGGTGGAACAAGGTCTGTAGCGGATGATCTTCAGGCGCCAATGTGACCAGGAATGACCAGTGTTGCCCAGCCAGCGGGACTCCGGGATAGCCGATCAGCGCTTCAGCGGCATGGTTGGCGATTAGAATATGACCTCCATCATCGAGGATGCAGACAAAGCCGGGAATGGAGCGCACCAGCGCCAGGATAAAGTGATGCTCGTGGGCTAGTTCCTGATTACGTTGGTTCAGATTGCGGGTGCGTTGGGCGACTCGTTGTTCCAGTTCGGCGTTAGCCACGATGGTCAGCGCATGGCTTTCCGCGATCCGGCGCAACAGTTGGTTGAATCCTTGCTGCAGGGTGACAATTTCGGCGATTTCTACTGGACCCAAGTCGATGTAGCATTGTTCCTGACCTTCCGCCGCCCATTGGCGGATCTGTCCGGAAAATTGCGCCAGGGGTTTCACCATCAGCATGTGTGCCAGTACTACCAGCATTCCCCCCAGGAACAGTAATTGCGCGGCGATGGAGAGGCCGACCGACCAAGCGATATTCTGCAAGCGGGCGAACACCCGATCATCGTTGGACGTGATAACCAAGGTGCCCAGCGGTTCCTCGTGACCGTCTTCGAAGCGGTGATACAGTTTTTGCTGTACGGTCAGGCTGGGGGAAGTGGTCTCGTCGTTTGCCGCACGCCAGTTGGCGTTAATGCGCCCACGAAAATCGCTGATGCCCACGGCTTCGACCAGTTCATGCTCGCCGATGCCGTGCGCCAGGGATTTCAACAGATCTTCCTGGTAGTCCCGGAGGGCTGAAGCGACGCCCGGTGCAAAGGTGCGAGCGAGCGAATCCAGAGAACGAATGATCTCCTGCCGGGCGTTGCGGTATTCAAAGCACAGTTGCAGACCCGTAACGCCGACAGCGAAGATCAGATATCCCACGATGGCCTTGCGCAGCAGAACCTGTGCTAGCGGGCGGGTCGGTTTCACTGTGTCGCGTCTGGCCGGTTAGCAGAGCAGTTCACGCCGGGCAACCGGCGCGGCGTCAGTAACCGCGCAACCATTCAGGCCGTAATCGCACCTGACCGGCCTGCGCTAATGCCAATTGTGCCAGTAGCCGTTCGCGGTCTCTGGGTAATTCGCCGGCCAGCGCCAGGGCGTTGGAGGCGTGATTGGAGCGGAACGTCAGCGGCGTGGGCGGATTCAGCCGCTCAATCAACCTCACCTGTTCCGCCAGCAGTGCGTGGTCATCCTGCTCCTGGAACGGTTCACAGAACTTGCGATGAAATTCTTGGTAAATCGCCGGGTCCAGTATCAGTTGCAGGGTGGACAGATAGTCCAGTTCGACCTGATTGACCAGATCAGCGGTAGCGTCGATGTGTTCCTGCCAGTGCGTTTGACCGCCCAGGCCGAGAATGACGGTGGCGGAGATTTTCAACCCGGCCTGTTTGGCCTTGGTTAAACCCGTGATCATCGCTTCTGGCGTTGCGCCCTTGGTGATGCGTTTAAGCAGATCCGCCGAGCCGGTTTCAATACCGTAGTACAGCAGGGTCAGGCCGGCTTGCCGCAGTCGGGCCAATTCTTCAACGGATTTCTTCAGGAGATTGGCGGGCAGGGCATAGCTGGAAACCCGTTCCAGTCGAGGAAAGGCGGCGCGCAGATTCCCCAGAAGGATGAGCAAATAATCGGTCGGCGCGGCCAGGGCGTCGCCATCAGCCAGAAAGACCCGCCGCGTTCCGGGATAAGCTTGCGCTACCGTCTGAATATCGGTCTGAACCGCTTCCAGTGGCCGAATGGCGAACGCCTTGGTGCGGTACATCGAGCAGAAGCTGCAATGGTTAAAACTGCAACCCAGCGTAGCTTGCAGAATGAAGCTATCCGCTTCGGACGGCGGCCGCCAGAGCGGCAGGTCATAATCGATCAGCATGGTGGGCTTCCTGACTGCATGAAATTCAGAGAGTGGCATACTGGACGTTTTTGGACTATCCTAGCGCCCGTTTTTCCCCAAAAGACGCATCCTTCCACGCTGGTGTGGTGGAATGGTATACACACAAGACTTAAAATCTTGCGCCCTCAACCGGGCTTGTGGGTTCGAGTCCCACCACCAGCACCATTCGTCAATCAGGCCATTCGATGCGCGGCGCTTCAGGATTGCGCCGGAACAGCGTGGCGATATGGCCGACCCGTTGCACCAGCGTCGCGCCAGACGATGCGCATAACTCCTCGATCATCGTTTCGCGCATCGTGCGATCCTCAGCATTGACCCGGACTTTAATCAGCTCATGCTGATCCAGCGCCAGCAGAATTTCGTGCAGGACCGCCGGGGTCATGCCTTTATCCCCGATGATAATGATCGGCTTGCGGGCGTGGGCCAGGGCCTTGAGGTAACGTTTTTGCGGATTAGTCAGCGTGAGCATTGAGCGAGAACCGGAGATGACGAAAGAGTCAGGCAGTGTAACCGGACACCAGGGGTTGACGGTAGCGCCTAGCCCGTTCAACGACGTCAAATTGGATCTGGGCGTTATTTTGACCGTGGGCATGGTGTTGTTGCTGGTGCAGGGACGGGTGTTGGACAGCTTGCTGTCGCAATTGCTGCTTCTGGCGAGTTATAGCCTGCTGGGGATGATCTGGATCGTGGTCCGCACCCGCCGCATCATGGCCCGTATCGCCCGTGAGCGTGAGCAACATTCCGATGGCCCGCAGTAAAAGCAGCGCCCGCTGGCTGCGGGAACACTTCACGGATGAGTACGTCAAACGCGCCCAGCAGGATGGCTACCGCTCCCGCGCTGTCTACAAGTTGCTGGAAATTCATGAGAAGGATCACTTGTTGCGGCCCGGATTGACCGTGGTGGACCTGGGGGCAGCGCCAGGCGGTTGGTCGCAACTATCCGCCCGACTGGTGGGTGGGCAGGGCCGAGTGATGGCGCTGGACATTCTGCCGATGGAGCCGTTGCCCGGCGTTGAGTTCATCGAGGGCGATTTCCGCGAGACGGTGGTGCTGGATCAGTTGTTAGCAGCGCTGGACGTCCGGACGGTGGATGTAGTGCTATCCGATATGGCGCCCAATACCAGCGGCATCAAAGCGGTCGATCAGCCCTCCATCATGTATCTGGCCGAATTGGCGCTGGATTTCGCCCGCCAGCGTCTGCGTCCTGGCGGCGATTTTCTGGTGAAAGCCTTTCAGGGTGAGGGTTTTGACGCTTATTTCAAGGCGTTGCGCGCCGTGTTCGCCACCGTGGCACCCCGCAAACCCCGCGCTTCGCGCGCCCGCAGCGCTGAACAGTATCTGCTGGCCCGGAACTATCGCGGGTGATCGGGTCTAAAAAACCGTCATTTTTCAGGTCTTGCGCTGGAAAACCAGCGAATAGCCCCTATATCAACAATTCCTAACTCCCCCCGTCCTGAGTTTGCCGAGGTATCCGCCTTGAACGATATGGTCAAAAACATCCTCTTGTGGGTTGTTATCGCGGTCGTGCTGATGTCCGTTTTCAACAGCTTTGGACCGAAAGTGACGCCCTCCGCCCAGATGTCCTACTCGCAGTTCCTGCAGGAAGCCAAGCAGGGGCGGATCGCACAGGTGAGCATCGATGGCCGCGCTATTCTGGGTCGCACCAGCGGCGGCGAGCGCTTTACCACTTATAGCCCGGAAACGGACAACAGCGCGATGATTGGCGAGTTGCTCAATCACGGCGTCGATATCGAAGGCCAACCGCCGGAGAAGCAGGGTCTGCTGATGCAGATCTTCATCTCCTGGTTCCCGATGTTGTTGCTGATCGGCATTTGGGTGTTCTTCCTGCGGCAGATGCAGGGCGGCGGCGCTGGGCGGGGTGCGATGTCGTTCGGCAAATCCCGCGCCCGGATGATGAGTGAAGATCAGATTAAAATTACGTTCGCCGATGTCGCCGGTGTCGATGAAGCCAAGGAAGAAGTCGCGGAACTGGTGGAGTTCCTCCGCGATCCCGGCAAGTTCCAGAAACTCGGCGGCAAGATTCCGCGCGGCGTGCTGATGGTCGGTTCACCCGGCACCGGTAAAACGCTGCTGGCCAAGGCCATCGCCGGCGAGGCGAAAGTGCCGTTCTTCTCGATTTCCGGTTCGGATTTCGTGGAAATGTTCGTTGGCGTCGGTGCATCCCGGGTGCGCGACATGTTCGAACAGGCCAAGAAGCACGCGCCCTGTATTATCTTCATCGACGAAATCGACGCGGTCGGTCGCCATCGCGGCGCGGGACTCGGCGGCGGTCATGACGAACGCGAGCAGACCTTGAATCAGTTGTTGGTGGAGATGGACGGCTTCGAGGGTAACGAGGGCATTATTGTTATCGCCGCTACCAACCGTCCTGACGTTCTGGATCCAGCGCTGCTGCGTCCGGGCCGTTTTGACCGGCAGGTGGTAGTGCCGCTGCCTGACGTGCGGGGCCGCGAGCAGATTCTCAAAGTCCATATGCGCAAGGTGCCGCTGTCCGACAATGTCAAACCAGCAGTAATCGCTCGTGGCACCCCCGGCTTCTCTGGCGCGGATCTGGCTAATCTGGTCAACGAGGCCGCTTTATTCGCCGCCCGCTCTAACAAGCGCGACGTGGATATGGACGATTTCGAGAAGGCCAAGGACAAGATCATGATGGGCGCCGAGCGCAAGTCGATGGTGATGAGCGAGGAAGAAAAGAAGCTCACCGCCTATCACGAAGCCGGCCACGCCATCGTCGGGCGACTGGTGCCGGCGCACGATCCTGTCTACAAAGTCAGCATCATTCCACGCGGACGGGCGCTGGGCGTGACCATGTTCCTGCCGGAAGGCGACCGCTACAGCTTCAGCAAGCAGCGGCTGGAGAGCCAGATTTCCAGCCTGTTCGGCGGACGGATTGCCGAGGCTATTATTTTCGGCGCGGATTATGTGACCACCGGGGCACAGAACGACATTGAGCGCGCCACCGACATCGCCCGCAATATGGTGACCAAGTGGGGCCTGTCCGACCGGCTGGGGCCACTCACCTACAGCGAGGACGACGGCGAGGTGTTTCTGGGCCGCAGCGTAACCCGGCACAAGAACGTTTCCGACGAAACGGCCCACGTTATTGACGAGGAAATTCGCTCGGTCGTCGACCGTAATTATCGGCGTTCCGACCAGTTGTTGCGGGATCATCTCGACAAGTTGCACAACATGGCCGACGCGCTGATCAAGTACGAGACTATTGATTCTGATCAGATCGACGACATCATGGCCGGGAAGCCACCGCGTGAACCGGTGGATTCCAATACCGATGCCGAACCGCCGACAACGGGTTCCCCGATCAATCTTGACAAGGATCGGCAGAGTAAGAAGCCGATTGGCGGGCCAGCCGAGCAGCACTGACCTACTGCCTGGCCCCTCTTCCCGCAATCCGGGGAAGAGGGGTTTTTATTGGGAGTTTTTCAGCGATGTTGATGAATTGTGCAGGAAAAATACTGGATTTGCGCCAACTGGCGGTTATGGGGGTGTTGAATGTCACTCCCGATTCGTTTTTCGACGGCGGGTGTTATCGGGAACTGGACACCGCGTTGCGCCACGCTGAAATCATGGCCGCCGAGGGTGCCGCAATCATTGATGTTGGCGGTGAATCGACTCGTCCAGGCGCTCCGCCCGTGTCGGTTCAGGAGGAACTGGATCGGGTGTTACCCGTGGTGGAAAGGTTGGCGCGGGAACTCCCGATTCCCCTCTCGATAGATACCAGCAAACCTGAAGTGATGCGCGAAGCGGCCAGGGTGGGCGCTGGCATGATCAACGATGTGTGGGCACTGCGTCAGCCGGGCGCGCTGGAAGCGGCAGCGGCCACTGGCCTGCCCGTCTGCATGATGCACATGCTGGGTGAACCCGCAACCATGCAGCAGGAACCTTGCTACGTCGATGTGGTGGCCGAAGTCCGGGCGTTTCTGGCGGAACGGGTGCAGGTTTGTGAGGCGGCGGGCATTCCCCGCGAACGGATTCTGGTCGATCCCGGTTTCGGCTTCGGCAAAACGCTGGATCATAATTTGTCCCTGCTGCGGCATTTAAACGGCTTCACCGATTTGGCGGCGGGCGTACTGGCGGGCGTTTCCCGCAAGAGCATGATTGGCCTGTTGCTAAATGCGCCAGTCGGTGAACGGCTAGCCGGTAGTTTAGCGGCAGCAGTCATCGCCGCCTGGCAAGGCGCTAACATTATTCGCGCTCATGATGTACGGGAAACGGTTCAGACGTTGCGAGTGTGCGCCGCCGTGCGGGCGGTTAGCTGACTCCACCGGTTTTCGGTATGCGCTGCCCCCCATCATCGCTATAATTCCCGGCCACATTGAGTCAGGGGGCAGGGTGATGAGCAAACGTCATTTCGGTACGGACGGCATTCGCGGACGGGTTGGAGAGTATCCCATTACTCCCGAATTCGTATTGAAACTGGGCTGGGCAGTCGGACGGGTGTTGCAAACCCGTGGATTCAACAAGATTGTGATTGGCAAGGATACCCGCATTTCCGGCTACATGTTCGAGTCCGCCCTGGAAGCCGGATTGTCCGCCGCCGGCGTCAATATCGCCCTGCTGGGACCTATGCCGACGCCAGGCATCGCTTATCTGACCCGCACCCTGCACGCCTGCGCTGGCATCGTGGTCAGCGCCTCGCACAATCCCTATTACGATAATGGCATCAAATTTTTTTCCCGCGATGGTCAGAAGTTGCCCGATGAGGTCGAGGAACAGATCGAGCAACTGTTGGATCGGCCACTGGAGACAGTTGAGCCAGATGCTTTGGGTAAGGCCGAACGCATTGTCGATGCTGCGGGCCGCTACATCGAATTCTGCAAAAGCACTATTCCGGCGAACACCAGTCTGGCGGGGCTGAAAATCGTCGTGGACTGCGCTCATGGCGCGACCTATCACGTCGCCCCCAGCGTGTTGAACGAACTGGGCGCGGCAGTGATTCCCATGGGTGTTACGCCGGATGGCCTGAATATCAACCTGGACTGTGGCTCGACCAAGCCGGCGCTGCTGTGCGCCGAGGTTGCGAAGCAAGGTGCTGATCTCGGCATTGCCCTCGATGGCGACGGTGACCGGGTGATCATGGTTGATCACCGGGGCGAGATTCTGGACGGCGACGATCTGTTGTTCATTATCGCCCGCGACCGGTTGCGCACCGGCAGCCGGTTCAACGCGATCGTCGGTACGCTGATGACGAATCTAGGTCTGGAAATGGCGCTGCGGGCGCTGGGTCTGGATTTGCACCGGGTCAAGGTCGGCGACCGCTATGTGCTGGAGCGCCTGCTGGCCGACCATCTGATTTTGGGCGGCGAGAATTCCGGCCACATTATTTGCCTGGATCGCACCACGACCGGCGATGGCATTATCTCCGCGTTGCAGGTGCTAGCGGCGATGCTGCACTCCGAAAAGAACCTGCACGACCTCAAGGCCGGCATGACCAAATATCCACAGGTGCTGATCAATGTCTCGGTCAGCGGCGCGGTCGATCTGAACCGGCCACCGATTCAGGATGCGGTCCGGGCAGTCGAAAGCCAGTTGGGCGACCATGGTCGAGTCTTGCTGCGTCCTTCCGGCACCGAACCGGTGGTGCGGGTGATGGTGGAAGGCCCTGATGCGGGGCAGGTCGAGCGTCATGCCCGTGAGCTGGCGGGCGTCTTGCGGGATACTCTGTCGGTATGATTGATTTCCCAGCGCGAAATCCGTAAGCTTTGCCAGTTTTTTAAAGTCAGGAGATAAGAAGATGCGCCGTAAACTGGTGGCCGGAAACTGGAAGATGAATGGCTCGTCGGAGAGTATCCGCGGGTTATTGCAGGGCATTAAAGAGGGTGCTGCGCCCGTTGCAGCCGTTGAACTGGCGGTTTTTCCCCCGTTCGTGTACCTCGGTCTAGTCGAACAACAACTGTCCGGCACCACCGTCGCTTGGGGGACGCAGAATCTCTCCGAACAAGTCTCCGGCGCCTTCACTGGTGAAGTTGCAGGGTCGATGCTGAACGATTTTCATTGCGCCTATGTGATCGTAGGCCATTCCGAGCGCCGCACCCTGTACGGCGAAACCGACGATCTGGTGGCTCGTAAATTTGCCGCTGCCCGCAAGGTGGGCATCAAGCCTATCCTCTGTGTGGGCGAGACTCTGGAAGAGCGCGATCAGGGCGTTACGGAGTCGGTCGTTGAGCGGCAACTGAAAGCCGTGCTGGATCTGGAAGGTGTTGAAGCGTTTAATGATGCGGTCATCGCCTATGAACCGGTTTGGGCCATTGGCACTGGTCGGACCGCTACACCCCAGCAAGCCCAAGAGGTTCACGCCTTCATTCGCGCCAAGTTGGCCGAGCGAAATTCAACCGTCGCGGCGAAAACCCGTATTCTGTATGGCGGCAGCATGAAAGCCGCGAATGCCGTGGAGTTGCTGGCTATGGCTGATATTGATGGCGGGCTGATCGGCGGCGCATCGCTCGAAGCCAAGGAGTTTCTGGCGATTGCCCGGGCAGGCTGTTAAACTGCCGCTATGGTTTATACCCTCTTTCTCGTGGCGCATGTGGTTGTTGCCGTTGCCCTGATCGCGTTGGTGCTGTTACAGCAGGGCAAAGGTGCGGATGCTGGCGCGGCATTTGGCAGTGGTGCTTCCTCGACCATGTTTGGTTCACGGGGTTCAGCCTCTTTCCTGAGCCGGACGACGGCGATTTTGGCGGCGGCGTTCTTTTTAACCAGCCTGACGCTGGCCTATGTGGCGACTCAGACCACAACGCCGACCAGTGTGATCGAACGGGCGCCGTCCGAAGTTCTTCCGCCGGTTCCAGTGCCAGCAGAATCTGGCCGTCCTGTGGATGTGCCGCAGTTGCCGCCGAAGCAGTAGGGACAAGTTTTTTAAATAATGATCGCCGATGTGGTGGAACTGGTAGACACGCTAGCTTGAGGGGTTAGTGGCGCAAGCCGTGCCGGTTCGAGTCCGGCCATCGGCACCAAAAATAAGATCGAGCATTCCAAAACAACATCTTGGGATGTTTGGCGTTTTCCGGCAAAGCCGGGAAATGAACAACTGAGCACGTTGAGTGCAGCCATCATGATGAGGTTTCTTTTTCCATGCGGCGTTTTAACGATAACAACCCATACGCCCGATGGTCTCTACTATTCCATCCTGGGTTCTGGCCCGGTTGCTAGTTTGACCGGCATGTTTCGCCCCCTGTCCAAGCCCCGGTCCGTGTAGCGCTTTCTCCCGGCCCGCCATGTCGAAGGTGCGACTCTTATGTTGTCCAATTACCTTCCTGTTCTGATCTTCGTGATCATTGCCTTGGTGATGGCGGTGGTCGTGATTGGCCTCGGCTTTTTCCTCGGCCCCCGCCGCCCCGATGACGAGAAACTGTCGCCTTACGAGTGCGGTTTCGAGGCCTTCGAGGATTCCCGGATGAAATTCGATGTCCGCTATTACCTGGTGGCCATCCTGTTCATCATCTTCGATCTGGAAATTGCCTTTCTGTTTCCCTGGGCGATTGTCCTCGACCAAATCGGCCTGTTCGGCTTTGCGGCGATGACGGTCTTTCTCGGTATTCTGGTGATCGGTTTCATCTATGAGTGGAAGAAAGGAGCCTTGGAATGGGAATAGAAGGCATTCTTGAAAAAGGCATGGTGACGACCACTGCCGACAAACTCATCAACTGGGCGCGCACCGGTTCGATGTGGCCGATGACCTTTGGTTTGGCCTGCTGCGCTGTGGAAATGATGCATGCTGGCGCCGCCCGTTACGACCTTGACCGCTTCGGCATTGTGTTCCGGCCTAGTCCCCGCCAGTCTGACGTGATGATCGTTGCCGGCACCCTGTGCAACAAAATGGGACCGGCGTTGCGCAAGGTGTATGACCAGATGGCCGAGCCGCGCTGGGTAATTTCCATGGGGTCCTGCGCCAACGGTGGTGGCTATTACCACTACTCCTACGCCGTGGTGCGTGGCTGCGACCGCATCGTACCGGTGGACATCTATGTACCTGGTTGCCCGCCGACTGCGGAGGCGCTGATTTACGGCATCCTCCAGCTCCAGAATAAAATCCGGCGCACTAATACCATAGCCCGTTGAGAGAATGCTCCATGGCTGATGCTCAGACTCTTGTGGAAAAACTGCAGGCGCGCTTCGGCGACGCTTTGCTGGAATGCAAGCTGGACCGCGGCGAAGTCACCCTCGAAATTTCACCCGCCCAGGCGCTCGACATCTTCACTGCACTGCGCGATGAACCGGAGTTCGCTTTCGAGCAGGCAATGGATGTCTGCGGCGTGGATTACGCGGTCTACGGTGATGTGGAGTGGGCGACTAGCGAGTCCACAGACAAAGGCTTCAGTCGCGGCGTTGTAGAACGGGCACCCGGCCGTGGTCCGGCAGAGGTGCAACGGGCAGTGGGTCGAACGTTCGCTGGCAAGGGCCGTTTTGCTGCCGTCTATCAACTGCTCTCGGTGTCTTTGAACCATCGGGTGCGGGTGCGGGTGTTTGCGCCGGATGACGAGCTGCCGGTGGTGCCCTCGGTGATTGGCCTGTGGGCCTCGGTGAACTGGTTCGAGCGCGAGGCATTCGACCTGTATGGCATTGTGTTCGAAGGCCACCCTGATTTGCGGCGTATCCTCACGGATTACGGCTTTATCGGTCATCCTTTCCGCAAAGACTTCCCACTGATCGGCAATGTCGAGATGCGCTACGATCCCGCGCGGAGCCGCGTGGTATACGAGCCGGTCAGCATTGAACCGCGCGTATTAGTGCCTCGCGTCATTCGCAAGGACAATCGTTATCTGTCCGAGCCTCATTGAAGGAAGCTGCGATGCCAGAAATTCGCAATTACACTTTGAACTTCGGGCCGCAGCATCCGGCTGCTCACGGGGTGCTGCGCCTGGTGCTGGAAATGGATGGCGAGGTGGTGCAGCGCGCTGATCCACATATTGGCCTGTTGCACCGTGGCACCGAGAAGCTGGCCGAAAGCAAGCCATTTAATCAGAGCATCGGCTATATGGACCGGCTCGACTATATGTCGGCGATGTGCAATGAACATGCCTACGTGCTGGCCATTGAGAAACTGCTGGGTATTGAGCCGCCGGTGCGGGCGCAATACATCCGGGTGATGTATGCGGAAATTACCCGTATTCTGAATCATTTGTTGTGGATCGGCGCGCATGGCTTGGATATCGGTGCCATGACCGTCTTTCTCTACGCCTTCCGCGAACGCGAGGACCTGGTTGATTGCTACGAAGCGGTGTCCGGCGCCCGGTTCCATGCGGCCTATTTCCGGCCTGGCGGTGTCTATCGCGACCTGCCGAACGTGATGCCGAAATATGAGTATGAGACTTCGCGGTTCCACAGCAAAAAGGATGTTGACGAGCAAAATGTCACCCGGCAGGGGTCGCTGTTGGACTTCATCGAGGCGTTTACCGAGCGGTTCCCGCAGCGCGTTGATGAATACGAGACCCTGCTGACGGATAACCGGATTTGGAAACAGCGGACGGTAGGCATCGGCGTCGTGTCGCCGGAACGGGCGCTGCAACTGGGCTTTACCGGGCCAATGCTGCGCGGCTCTGGCTTCGCTTGGGATTTGCGGAAGAAGCAGCCCTACGATGTCTACGATCAACTGGATTTCGACATTCCCGTTGGGGTCAAAGGCGACTGTTACGATCGCTATCTGGTGCGGGTCGAAGAAATGCGCCAGTCCAACCGCATCATCCGCCAGTGCGTGAAATGGCTGAAGGAAAATCCCGGTCCGGTCATCATTGACGATTATAAAGTTGCGCCGCCGCCCCGCGAGAAGATGAAGGAAGACATGGAAGCTTTGATCCACCATTTCAAGCTGTTCACGGAAGGCTACTGCGTCCCCGAAGGCGAGGTCTATGTCGCCACTGAGCATCCCAAGGGCGAGTACGGCATCTATCTGATTTCCGATGGCGCCAACAAACCGTATCGGATCAAGGTCCGGGCGGCGGGTTTCACCCATCTCTCGGCCATGGACGAAATGACGCGCGGTCACATGCTGGCTGACGTTGTAGCGGTCATCGGCACCCAGGATATCGTTTTCGGAGAGGTTGACCGCTAATGAGCGCACGCAAAAGCGATCTGTTGTCCGCCCACGCCCGTGCGGAAATCGATCACTGGCTGACTCGCTATCCCGCTGACCGCAAACAGTCCGCTGTTTTGGTGGCCTTGCGCGAAGTGCAGCATGAGAACCACGGCTATCTCACCACGGAATTGATGGACGCCGTAGCTGATTATCTCGATTTGCCGCCGATTGCCGTTTACGAGGTTGCGACCTTCTACTCGATGTTTGAGACCCAACCTGTCGGTCGGCACAACATCGCGGTCTGCACCAATATTTCCTGCATGTTGCGTGGCGGCGATACGGTGCTGGCGCATATCGAGAAGAAACTGGGCATCAAGCTCGGCGAGAGTACCCCAGACGGCAAGTTCTACCTGAAGCGGGAAGAAGAATGTCTGGCTGCCTGCTGTGGAGCGCCGATGATGCAGGTCGATCATGTCTATTACGAGCATCTGACCCCGGAAAAGGTGGATCAGGTGCTTGATAGCCTGGAGTAATCCCCGATGGCCAATGAGGTATGTTACCGGACACTGGGTCTGGACCGGCCCTGGTCCATCGAAACCTATATGAGCGTGGGCGGCTATGAGGCTTGGAAGAGAATCCTGGCTGGGCAGTTGACGCCCGACCAGGTGATCGACGAGGTCAAGAAATCCGGTCTGCGTGGGCGTGGTGGGGCTGGTTTTCCGACCGGCCTGAAGTGGACTTTTATGCCGCGCAATACGACCGCGCAGAAATACATGGTCTGCAATTCCGACGAGTCGGAGCCGGGGACCTGCAAGGACCGCGACATTCTGCGCTTCAATCCGCACGCCTTGGTCGAGGGCATGGCCATTGCCGGGTTCGCGACGGGTTCCACGGTCGGTTACAACTACATGCGCGGCGAATTCATGGACGAGCCTTATCAGCGTTTCGAAGCCGCCGTTAAGGAAGCCTACGCCGCTGGCTTGCTAGGCAGGAATATTCAGGGAACCGGGATCGATTTTGATCTGTATCCGAGCCTCGGCGCCGGCGCTTATATCTGCGGCGAGGAAACCGCGCTGCTGGAATCGCTGGAAGGTAAGAAGGGCCAACCGCGCTTCAAGCCGCCGTTCCCGGCCAGCTACGGTTTGTATGGTAAGCCGACCACGATCAACAATACCGAATCGTTCTCCTCGGTGCCGTCGATCATCCGCAATGGCGGTGAATGGTTCGCCAGTCTCGGTACAGCCAATGCGGGCGGTTCCAAGATTTTCTCGGTGTCCGGGCATGTCGAGAAGCCGGGCAATTTTGAGGTCTCGCTGGGCATCCCGTTCGCCGAACTGCTGGCGCTGGCCGGCGGGATTTGGAAAGGGCGCAAGCTCAAGGCGGTGATTCCTGGTGGCTCCTCGGTACCGGTGGTGCCGGGCGACATCATGCTGAAAGCGAATATGGACTACGATTCCGTATCCAAGGTCGCTGGGTCAATGCTCGGTTCTGGGGCGGTGATCGTCATGGACGAAACCACGGACATGGTCAAGACCTTGCAGCGCATCTCCCGGTTCTACTTCTCTGAATCCTGCGGGCAATGCACGCCCTGTCGCGAAGGCACGGGTTGGCTATACCGGGTCGTGACTCGCATTGTTGAGGGTAAGGGTCGGCCCGAAGATCTGGAACTGCTCGACAGCGTGGCCAGCAAGATCGAAGGGCGCACCATCTGCGCCTTGGGCGACGCCGCTGCTATGCCAGTGCGCAGTTTCGTCAAGCATTACCGCCACGAATTCGCGTACTACATCGAACACAAGCGCAGCATGGTCGCCGGCGCGGCGGCGCTGGCCGCGTGAGCCGCGAAATCACCAACACGGTCAGTGGGTAAAAGATGAGCGAGGAACAGGTCAACATCGAAGTCAATGGCATCCCGCTGAAGGCGCGTAAGGGCGCGATGCTCATCGAGATCACCGATGCGGCGGGTATTGCGATCCCCCGTTTTTGTTACCACAAAAAATTGTCCATTGCCGCCAGTTGCCGGATGTGCCTGGTCGAGGTGGAGAAAGCGCCCAAGCCGCTGCCGGCCTGCGCAACGCCAGTCATGGAGGGCATGAAAGTCTATACGGAATCGCCCAAGGCCATCGCCGCGCAAAAGGGCACCATGGAATTTTTGCTGATCAATCATCCGCTGGATTGCCCGATTTGCGATCAGGGCGGCGAGTGCGAACTGCAGGACATTGCGTTAGGTTATGGCGGCGATGTGTCGTGCTTCAGCGAACGCAAGCGCGTTGTACAGGACAAGAATATTGGCCCGTTGATCGCTACCGAGATGACCCGCTGCATCCATTGCACCCGCTGTGTGCGCTTCGGCGAGGAAATCGCCGGCCTGCGCGAACTGGGCGCAACCGGGCGCGGCGAGAACATGGAAATCGGTACCTACGTGTCCAAGACAGTGGTTTCGGAATTGTCCGGTAACGTCATCGACCTGTGTCCAGTTGGGGCGCTGACCGCTAAGCCGTCCCGCTATAAGGGCCGCTCTTGGGAGTATGTGCAACATGCCGCCGTCGCGCCGCATGATTCCATTGGTTCCAACATCTTTATTCACACCCTGCGCGGTCAGGTGATGCGGGTCGCCCCTCGGGAAAACGAGTCGGTGAATGAGACCTGGATTTCCGACCGCGACCGTTTCAGCTACGAGGGCATCTACAGCGCCGACCGCTTGGCCAAGCCGCTGATCAAGGGCGTTGAGACTGGCTGGGAAGCTGCACTGGAAGCCGCCGCCAGCGGGTTGAAAGAAGTGATCGCCCGGCATGGCGCGGAGTCTGTAGGGTTTCTGGTTTCCCCCACCGCGACGATCGAAGAACTGTATTTGGCGCAGAAGCTGGCGCGGGGTCTGGGCATTCCGAATATTGACCATCGCCTGCGGCAGGCTGATTTCAGCGATCAGGGCAGTGCGCCGGCATTCCCATGGTTGGGGCAGGCCATTGAATATCTGGAAAAGGTCAAAGCGGCGCTGCTGATTGGCTCCAACGTCCGTATGGAACAGCCGCTGGCCGGGCATCGCTTACGCAAGGCAGCGCTGGCGGGCGGCCAGGTCATGTTCATCAATCCACGGGATTTTGATTTCCGCTTCCCGGTGGCCGCCAAGGTCATTGCTGATCCGGCAGGTATGGTGACTGCATTGGCCGGCGTCGCTCAGGCAGTTGCCGACTTCAAGGGCATCGCCCTGCCGGCGAATCTGGCGGGCTTGGTTGCCGGCGTTCCCAGTAACGCCGAACGCGCCATGGCCGCCAATTTGACCCATGCGCCAGCGACTGTGTTGCTGGGCAATCTGGCGATTTCCCATCCAGCTTTTGCGCAGTTGCGGGCGCTGGCCGGTTTTGTCGCGCAGCAAACTGGCGCACAACTGGGCTATCTGCCGGAAGCTGCCAATTCGGCAGGTGGCTGGCTGGCCGGGGCATTGCCGCATCGCGGGCCTGGTGGTCACAAAGCATCCACAGTGGGTCTGGATGCCCGGGCGATGTTGGAGTCGCCGCGCAAAGCCTATGTGCTGCTCGGCGTTGAACCGGAACTGGACTGCTGGGACGGCGCTGCGGCGCTGAAAGCCTTGCAGGGGGCGGAACTGGTGATTTCGCTCAGTCCCTACGCCGGGCTGGCGGGTAAGAGCCAAACGCAGATGATCCTGCCGGTAGCGACGTTTGCGGAAACGTCAGGAACCTATGTCAATGTCGAAGGGCGCTGGCAGAGCTTCAATGGCGCTAGTAAGCCATTTGGCGAATCACGTCCCGCTTGGAAGGTGCTGCGGGTACTGGGTAATCTGTGCGGAGTCGGTGGCTTCGACTACACCAGTTCCGAAGAAGTGCTGGCCGAAATGCAGAATACCTGTGCTTCAGTGAAGCCTGACAATGCCACGCATCTCGACCTGCCATTTACACCATTCCGGGCTGACGGGCTGCTGCGCGTGGCAGATGTGCCGATTTATGCGACTGACCCACTGGTGCGGCGTGCGCGTTCGCTCCAGGCGAGTCCGCTGGCGCGGCCGGCTGAAGTGCGGTTGCATCCCAAAGTGGCCCGTGAGTTGGGTGTGGCTGGGCGGGAGCAGGTGCAGGTGCGTCAAAACGGCGTCGCAGTAGACTTGCCGTTGGTGCTGGACGAAAGCATTCCCCCGGGCTGCGCCTGGATTCCGGCAGGATTGAGTGCTAGCGTGGCGCTCGGTCCAGCGGTCGGCCCCGTGGCGATTCAATAATAACCAGGATGGGATCATGGAAACCTTGCTGACGATCATCTTCATCCTCCTGAAAATCATTGTCGTGCTGATGCCGCTGCTGATCGCTGTGGCGTATCTGACCTTCGCTGAGCGCAAGATTATTGGCTACATGCAGGTTCGGCTCGGCCCTAACCGGGTCGGTCCCAAGGGCTGGCTCCAGCCTATTGCCGATGCTATGAAGCTGATGTTCAAGGAAATCGTGTTGCCGAGTCGGGCTAACCGCTTCCTGTTCGTGCTGGCGCCGGTCATTTCTTTCGGACCAGCACTGGCAGCTTGGGCAGTGGTGCCCTTCGGCGATGGTCTGCTGATTTCCCATCTGGACGCGGGTCTGCTGTATTTGCTGGCGCTGACCTCGCTGGGCGTGTACGGCGTGATCATCGCTGGCTGGGCCTCGAACTCCAAGTATGCCTTCCTGGGTGCGATGCGCTCGGCGGCGCAGATTGTCGCCTACGAAATCGCCATGGGTTTTGCGCTGGTCGGGGTACTGATGGCGGCGGGCAGTCTGAATCTGAATCAAATCGTGCTGGCGCAGCAGGGCAGTCTGCTGCACTGGTTCTGGTTGCCGCTGCTTCCCTTGTTCGTGGTCTACTTTATCTCCGGCGTTGCCGAGACTAACCGTGCGCCCTTTGACGTGGCGGAAGGTGAGTCGGAAATTGTGGCAGGCTTCCATGTGGAATATTCCGGCATGGCCTTCGCGGTGTTTTTCCTGGCCGAATACGCCAACATGATTCTGGTGGCGGCTTTAGCTGCGACCATGTTCCTGGGTGGCTGGTTGTCGCCTTTCCAGGGCGTCCCGGTGCTGGGCGAACTTTTCGCCTTCGTTCCTGGCGCGATTTGGCTGGTCATCAAGATTTCGTTGATGTTGCTGTTGTTCCTGTGGTTCCGCGCCACCTTCCCGCGTTATCGCTACGATCAGATCATGCGACTGGGCTGGAAAGTGTTCATTCCGGTCACGCTGGTCTGGCTGTTCGTGATTGGGCTGGGTGTGCTGGGCCAGGTCGGTCCGTGGTTCGATTGAGCGGAGAGTAAGCAATGAATACCCTGAACTCCATTCGGTACTACTTCAAGAGCTTCATGCTCTGGGAGTTGTTACTGGGGCTGCGGTTGACCGGCCGCTACCTGTTCTCCAAGAAGATCACGGTGCAGTACCCTGAAGAACTGACCCCACTGTCGCACCGGTTTCGCGGTCTGCACGCTCAACGCCGCTATCCCAACGGTGAAGAACGCTGCATCGCCTGCAAATTGTGCGAAGCGGTTTGCCCGGCGCTGGCGATTACGATTGAGTCGGAACAGCGGGCCGACGGCGGCCGCCGCACGACCCGCTATGATATCGATCTGTTCAAGTGCATTTTCTGCGGGTTCTGCGAAGAAGCCTGTCCAGTCGACGCCATCGTCGAGACCCGGGTGTTTGAGTATCATTTCGAGAAGCGCGGCGAGCAGATCATGACCAAGGAGAAGTTGCTGGCCCATGGCGACCGCTGCGAGGCGCAGATCGCCGCCGACCGGGCCGCTGATGCAGCCTACCGCTAGTCCGGCCTCCGTTGCCCGATAACGACGAATAAAGACAGGTCTCCTCATGGGATTTGAAAAATTTCTCTTCTACGTCTTCGCCCTGATCCTAATTTTCGCTGCGGTCCGGGTGATTACGGTGCGCAACCCGGTTCATGCAGCGTTGTTCCTGGTGCTGGCGTTTTTCACCAGCGCTGCACTCTGGCTGCTGATCGAGGCCGAGTTCCTGGCTATCGCTTTGGTGCTGGTGTATGTCGGCGCGGTGATGGTGTTGTTCCTGTTTGTGGTCATGATGTTGGACATTAACGTCGACCCGGTGCGGGAGGGCTTCATTAAATACCTGCCGGTCGGCGCGGCGGTCGCCTTGCTCATCGTCATTGAGATGGGGCTGGTCGTCAGCTCCAGCTATTTTAGCGGCGACCAGTACAGCTTGACCGCTCACGCCGCCGATTACAGTAATACCAAGGAACTGGGCAGCGTTCTGTACACCTTCTACGTCTATCCATTTGAGATCGCTTCGGTAATTTTGCTGGTCGCGATTGTTGCTGCTATTTCGCTGACGATGCGCCGTCGGGAAGGCGAGGGCGTCAAGACTCAAAATCCGGGCGAGCAGGTGCGAGTGTCGCGGGATGACCGGGTGCGGCTAGTGCGGCTGGCCTCGGAAAAGAAAAATTGATTACAAGTCGATTTCCAACCATGCAAAATATCAAAGCGGGGGATAGATGATCGCGCTGACTGATTATCTCGTGCTGGGAGCGATCCTCTTTTGTCTCAGCGTCGCCGGCATCTTTCTGAACCGGAAAAATGTCATCATTCTGCTGATGTCGATTGAGTTGATGCTGCTGGCGGTGAATTTCAACTTCATCGCTTTTTCGCAGTTCCTTGGCGACACCATCGGCCAGGTTTTTGTCTTTTTCATCCTGACGGTGGCGGCGGCCGAATCAGCTATTGGCCTAGCCCTTTTGGTGGTGCTGTTTCGCAACCGCCGCACGATCAACGTCGCCGACCTTGACACGCTGAAGGGTTAGCCCCATGCAAAACGTCTATCTCGGAATTGTGCTTGCGCCGCTGCTGGGCGCCATCATCGCCGGTCTGTTTGGCCGCAAGATTGGCCGTGCCGGCGCTCACTGGGTTACGATTATCGGTGTGGCGATTTCATTTTTGCTATCGCTGATCGTGCTTCGCCACCATGTCTTCAATGGCGCAGAACCGTACAATGAGTCGGTTTACACCTGGATGATGGTGGAAGGTATCCGCCTGGAAATCGGCTTCCTGATCGACAATCTGACGGCGGTGATGATTTCCACCGTGACCTTCGTGTCCCTGATGGTTCATGTTTACACCATTGGCTATATGCACGACGATGACGGCTATCAGCGCTTTTTCAGCTACATCGCGCTGTTCACTTTCGCCATGTTGATGCTGGTCATGGCTAACAACTTCCTGCAACTGTTCTTCGGCTGGGAAGGTGTAGGGCTGGTGTCCTATCTGCTGATTGGCTTCTGGTATAAGCGCGAGAGCGCCATTTTCGCCAGCCTCAAGGCTTTTCTGGTCAATCGGGTGGGCGATTTCGGTTTTCTGCTGGGCATCGCCGCCGTGCTGATGGCTTTCAACAGCATCGACTATGCCGATGTGTTCGCCGCCGCCCCGCTGATGGCCGGCGTAACCGTCCAGATTATCCCCGGCGTCGACTGGTCGCTGATGACCCTGATCTGCATCCTGCTGTTCATCGGCGCGATGGGCAAATCCGCGCAGGTGCCGTTGCATGTGTGGCTGCCGGATTCGATGGAAGGCCCTACTCCGATCTCGGCGTTGATCCATGCGGCAACGATGGTGACCGCCGGCATCTTCATGGTAGCCCGCATGTCGCCGCTGTTTGAACTGTCGGAAACCGCGTTGAGCTTCGTGTTGATTATCGGTTCGATCACGGCGCTGTTCATGGGCTTCCTGGGCATCGTCCAGAATGACATCAAGCGGGTAGTGGCCTACTCCACGCTGTCGCAACTCGGCTATATGACCGTAGCGCTGGGCGTATCGGCCTATTCCGCCGCATTTTTCCATCTGATGACCCATGCGTTCTTCAAGGCGCTGCTGTTCCTGGGGGCCGGTTCGGTGATCATCGCGATGCACCATGAGCAGGATATCCGCAAGATGGGCGGACTGTGGAAGCACATGCCGATTACCTGGATCACTTTCCTGCTCGGCACGCTGGCGCTGATCGGCACTCCGGGTTTCGCCGGCTTCTACTCCAAGGACAGCATTCTGGAAGCAGTGCATTACTCCCATATCGCCGGGTCCGGTTTCGCCTACTTCGCCGTGATGCTGGGCGTGTTCGTGACCTCGTTCTACTCCTTCCGCCTCTATTTCCTGGTGTTCCACGGCAAGGAGCGCATGGATCATCACACCCGGGAGCATCTGCATGAAACGCCGGCGGTGGTGACTGTGCCGTTGATTTTGCTGGCGATCCCATCCATGGTGATTGGCGCGATGACCATTGAGCCACTGTTGTTTGGCGATGCGTTCAAGGGAATTATCGCGGTAGCGCCGGCGCACGATGTCTTGAAGCATCTGGGTGAGCATTTTCACGGGGCGATGAGCTTTGCCCTGCATGGCGTGACCGGCCTACCGTTCATTCTGGTGCTGGCTGGCTTTGGTTCAGCGTTCTATTTGTACATGGTGAAGCCGGAACTGCCGGATTTGATCCAGCAGAGAGTCGCCGTGCTGTACGACATTATGGTACGCAAGTATTTATTTGACGAAATCTACCAGTCGGTCTTCATGCGCGGCAGCCAGAATCTGGGTACGGTGCTGTGGAAATACGGTGATGCCGGCTTGATCGACGGCCTGATGGTGAATGGCACCGCGCGGCTGGTGGGCTGGTTCAGCGCCATCACCCGGCAGGTGCAGACCGGGTACCTCTATACCTATGCGTTCGCCATGATCATCGGCCTACTGATCCTGCTGACTTGGTTCGTTGCCCGCTAACCTGGAAGAAGAAAAACCATGCTGTCGGAACTGCCTTTGCTGAGTCTTGTCATCTGGTTCCCGATCCTCGGCGGCATCGCGGTGCTGTTCGTAGGCGACGAAAACCCCAGCCGCGCCAAGGTGCTGTCCCTGACGGTGGCGATCCTGAGTTTCCTGATCAGCCTCCCGTTGTTCTCATCCTTTGACGCGACTACTGCGGCGATGCAATTCCAGGAGTTCGTTCCCTGGATTCCCGCCTTCAGCGTCAACTACCATCTGGGCGTAGACGGCTTCTCGATGCCGTTGATCCTGCTCACCGCGTTCATGACTGTCCTGGTGGTGATCGCTGGCTGGGAAGTGATTCAATACCGGATCGCCCAATACATGGCGGCTTTTCTGATTATGGAAGGGCTGATGATCGGTGTGTTTGCTGCGCTGGACGCCATCCTGTTCTATGTGTTCTTTGAGGCAATGCTGATCCCGATGTTCCTGATCATCGGCATCTGGGGTGGACCGCGCCGGGTGTACGCGACGATCAAGTTCTTTCTGTATACCTTCCTTGGTTCGGTGTTCATGTTGATTGCCCTGATCTACATGTACAACCAGGCTAGTAGCTTTGAGATTCTCGATTTCCACAAGCTGCCGCTGAGTATGACTGAGCAGGTATTTATTTTCTTTGCCTTTTTGCTGGGGTTCGCGGTGAAGGTGCCGATGTGGCCGGTGCATACCTGGTTGCCGGACGCCCATGTGGAAGCGCCTACCGGTGGTTCGGTGATTCTGGCAGCCATTACCCTGAAAATCGGCGGCTACGGCTTCCTGCGGTTTGCCTTGCCGATCACCCCGGACGCTGCCGCCATGCTGGACTGGCTGATCATCACCATGTCACTGGTAGCGGTGGTCTACATCGGTCTGGTCGCCCTGATTCAGCAGGACATGAAGAAACTGATCGCCTACTCGTCCATCGCCCACATGGGCTTTGTAACCCTGGGTTTCTTCATCGTATTCGGCATCGAACGCCATACCGGCAGCCTGAGCGGCGCGACCATGGGCATCGAGGGCGGCATGGTGCAGATGGTCTCGCACGGCTTCATCTCTGGTGCGCTGTTCCTTTGCGTCGGCGTACTGTATGACCGGGTGCATTCCCGCCAGATCAAGGACTATGGCGGCGTCGCCAACACTATGCCGATTTTCGCGGCGTTCATGGTGCTGTTCGGCATGGCCAACTCCGGATTGCCGGGTACCTCCGGGTTCGTCGGCGAGTTCATGGTCATCTTGAGCAGCTTCAAGGCCAGTTTCTGGATCGCCTTCCTGGCGTCGGCGACTTTGATCCTGGGCGCGGCCTATACCCTGTGGTTGATCAAGCGGGTCATTTTCGGCGAAATTGGCAATAGTCATGTGGCTGAACTGAAAGATGTGAGTACCCGGGAAATCATCATGCTGAGTCTGCTGGCGGCGGCAGTGCTGTTGCTGGGCGTCTGGCCCGATCCGCTCACTTCGGTGATGCACGCTTCGGTGGATAATCTAATACAGCACGTTGTTACCTCCAAGCTGCTGTAAGGCTTCTGGCGGAAAGAATCGGATAATAACTCATGAACTTTGTCGCCCCTGATTTCATGCCGGTCCTGCCGGAAATCTTCGTCCTGACCTTGACCTGTTTGATCCTGGTCATTGACGTGTTCCTGGAACAGCGGCAGCGCCATATCACCTATGGGCTGGCGCAATTGACCCTGTTAGGCGCAGCGCTGCTGACGCTGCTGACCTATTCCCAGGCGCCCGTGACCACCATGTTCGGTCATTACATCAAGGATGCCATGGGTGATCTGCTGAAGCTGTTCATCTATCTGGCCTCCGCTGCAGTGTTCCTGTACTCCCGCGACTATCTGCGCCAGCGCAATTTGTTCAAGGGCGAGTACTACGTGTTGGGTCTGTTTGGTGTGCTGGGTATGATGATTATGGTTTCAGCCCACAGCCTGCTCAGCGTGTATCTGGGGCTGGAACTGCTGTCGCTGTCACTGTATGCGCTGGTAGCGACCGACCGCGATTCGCCCGTCGCCTCCGAAGCAGCCATGAAATACTTTGTACTGGGTTCGCTGGCGTCTGGCATGTTGTTGTACGGCATCTCGATGATCTATGGCGCGACCGGCAGCGTCGATTTGCAGGTTGTAGCGGATGCTGTGGGTCAGCAAGGTGCGAATAACCTGGTGCTGGTGTTTGGCCTGGTGTTTTTGGTGGTTGGTCTGGCGTTCAAGCTGGGTGCAGTGCCATTTCATATGTGGCTGCCAGATGTCTACCAGGGCGCACCGACCTCGGTCACGCTGTACATCGGTTCCGCGCCCAAGCTGGCGGCTTTTGCCTTGGTGATGCGGATTCTGGTCGATGGTCTAGGGACGTTGCAGGGTGACTGGCAGCAGATGCTGATTATTCTGGCGGTGCTGTCCATCGCGCTGGGTAATCTGGTCGCGATTGCGCAGACCAATATCAAGCGGATGCTGGCCTACTCGACAATTTCCCATGTGGGTTTCCTGTTACTGGGCATCCTGTCCGGCACCCCGGAAGGCTATGCGGCATCGATGTTTTACACCATCGTTTATGTCCTGATGGCGGTCGGTGCGTTCGGTGTGGTCATCATGCTGAGCCGGTCGGGCTTTGAGGCGGAGAACATTGATGATTTTAAGGGGTTGAATGACCGTAGCCCGTGGCTGGCCTTCCTGATGATGATGATCATGATGTCGATGGCCGGCGTGCCGTTCCTGGTCGGGTTCTACGCCAAGTGGGTGGTGTTGCAGGCGGTCGTCAATATCGGTTTGGTCTGGTTGGCAATCGTCGGCGTGGTGTTCTCGGTGATTGGCGCGTTCTACTATCTGCGGGTGGTGAAATGTATGTACTTTGATAAGCCGGAGCAAAGCGAAGCCATCGAGATGAGTCGGGATACGGAAATCGTCATCAGCGCCAATGGGCTGCTGTTGGTGGGGTTGGGTCTGTATCCGACTGCGTTGATGGCGTGGTGTGCGGCGGCGCTGTTAAACTGAGGCCGATTTAGCGGATATGTCTCAGAGCCTGATGATCGGCCTGTGGCTGGGGTTGGCGGTGATCGCCGCCAACCTGCCTTGGCTGAGTGAACGCTGGTTATTAATCATCGCCCGCCGAAACCGGCGGGCGAAGCCGTTTTGGTTTCGGCTTATCGAATGGGGCCTGTTGTATGGGCTGATTGCTGGTATTGGCTTTGGATTTGAGTACAAGACAACTGGCGGGGTTCATGTCCAGGATTGGGAGTTTTATACCGTTACGCTGTGCCTTTTCGCGGTCAGCGCCTTGCCGGGGTTTATCTATCGTTATCAACTGCGGCGGTTGTTGGAGCAAGCGGGGCGCACAGGGACTCAGGAGGCAGAGTGATGAAATACAAAGTTATTTTGCAGCCTGCGCCACAATCCCCTCAAGGTGGTTAATAATGGGTGGAATGATCTGTGATGTGGATTTGCGGTGAAAGCGTTTTACAAGTTGCTATAAAATCGCTAAATATCGTTGATCCTTTTTGCTGCGCTGCAATATAAAACAGTGTATAGTGAGACCGCTTTTAGTTGAGTTTGTGGAGCGGTCATGTCCAAACAGCATCCCATTATTGCCATTACGGGTTCGTCCGGGGCCGGTACCTCGACGGTGCGCGTGGCGATGGAACATATTTTTCGACGGGATGGAATCAACGCCATCACCGTGGAAGGCGACAGCTTTCACCGCTATGACCGTCTGGAAATGCAGCAGCAGGTGGAACAGGCGCTGCAGGAAGGTCGCCATCTCAGCCACTTCGGACCGGAGGGTAACCTGTTTGACCGGCTGGAGGCGTTGTTCATGGAGTACAGCGAGCATGGGACTGGATTGCGACGTTACTATCTCCATGACCCGGAGGAAGCAAAACTCTACAGTCAGGAGCCTGGTTTTTTCACCCCGTGGACGCAACTGCCTTTAGGAACTGATCTGCTGTTCTACGAAGGTCTGCATGGTGGGGTCGTGACCGACAAAGTGAATGTCGCTCGCTATGTGGATTTGCTGATTGGGGTTGTGCCCATCGTCAATCTGGAATGGATTCAGAAAATCCACCGCGATACCGCTGAGCGTGGCTACAGCCCGGAAGCGGTGACCGACACCATCCTGCGGCGCATGCATGATTACACCCATTACATCGTGCCACAGTTCTCGCGCACCGACATCAACTTCCAGCGGGTACCGACGGTAGATACTTCCAACCCCTTTGCCGCCCGCGACATTCCCACCCTGGATGAGAGCTTCGTGGTGATCCGCTTCCGGGAGCCACGCAAGACCCAGCCGGATTTCACCTACCTATTGCACATGATCCATGATTCCTTTATGTCGCGTCGTAACACCGTCGTGGTGCCAGGCGGCAAGATGGGGTTTGCCATGGAACTGATTCTGCAACCGCTGATCGAGCAGCTCATCCGCCGGGAGTATTAGGGACGGTTGAACCTTTCACAATACACCCTTTGGATAAGACCCCAACACTCGGAATAAACTAGCCTGTTCGCGCAACTCCACTAGTGCTTTCGCGACGGACTCATCCTGAGCATGACCGTCAAGATCGATAAAAAATACATAGTCCCACATGCCGCGCCGCGAGGGCCGTGATTCAATGCGGCTCATGCTGACATTGTTCCGGGCCAGCGGTTCAAGCAGATTGAATAACGCACCGGGTCGATTGAGTGAAGCGACTAGCAGCGCAGTTTTATCATCGCCGGAGGGCATAATCGGTTGCGAGCCGATAATCAGAAAGCGGGTAGTGTTATTCGGCTCGTCTTCGATGTTGCGTACCAGCGTCGGCAATTGATAAATATCTGCTGCACATTGCCCAGCGATCGCCGCGGCATCCGCCTCGTCGCACACCCGTGAGGCCGCTTCACCATTGCTGCTGACTTCGACTTGTTCAACACGGGGCATATTAGCATCCAGCCATTCCCGGCATTGCGCCAATGATTGCCGGTGTGAATAAATTCTGCGAATATCCGTCAATACCGCGGCCCGGGTAATCAGATGATGATTAATCCGCATCTGCACTTCACCGCAAATCCGCAGCGGTGATTGCAGGAACATGTCTAGGGTATGGTTGACCACGCCCTCCGTGGAATTTTCCACCGGCACGACACCATAATCCGCGGAACTGGCTTCGACTTCGCGGAAGACTTCATCAATGGCCCGCAGGGGAATACTGTGAATCGACTGGCCGAAATGTTTGAGCGCTGCGGCTTGAGTAAAAGTGCCTTCCGGGCCGAGAAAGGCGATTTTCAACGGTTCCTCCAACGCCAGGCAGGCCGACATGATTTCGCGGAATAACCGGGCCATTTCTTCGCAGCTTAACGGCCCTTGATTGGTCTCGATGACCCGCCGCAACACTTGCGCCTCGCGTTCCGGGCGGTAGAAATTACCCGTTGCCCCGGCCGCCTGTTTAATCGCGCCGACCTGTTGTGCGCACCGCGCCCGCTCCGAGATCAGCACCTGAATTTGCCGATCTACCCCATCGATTTGTTCCCGCAACGCCTGCAGGCGGTCTGCTTCATTCATACGGCGTCCCCCTGCTCCTCGTCGTCCAGCGCCGAACTCTCATCGTCCGCTGACAACTCGCTGCTGACCTCTCCCTCGCCGATACTCTCGATCTTTTCGACGCTGACCAGTTTTTCATTGTCGTGCAAGCGGATCAACGTGACGCCCTGAGCATTGCGGCCCACCAGCGAAATGCCCTCGACCGGGGTGCGCACCAAGGTGCCGCCATCGGTAATCAACATAATCTCGTGATCGTTTTCCACCTGCACCGCGCCGATCACCTGGCCATTGCGTTCAGAAGTCTGGATGGCAATGACCCCCTGACCGCCGCGCCCACGCCGGGGATAATCGGCGACCGGGGTGCGTTTGCCGTAGCCATTTTCGGTGACGGTCAGCACCGTCCCTTCCTCGACCACGATGAGGGCGATCACTTTCTGGCCCTCCCCCATGCGGATGCCGCGCACTCCGCAGGCTGAACGACCCGTGTTGCGCACCTCAATCTCGGTAAAACGCAACGCCTTACCAGCGTTGGTGAACAACATCACGTCGCTCTGTCCATGAGTGAGCGCCACGTTGACCAACTGATCGCCGTCACGCAGGTCAATGGCGATGATGCCACTGGTGCGCGGTCGGGAGTATTCGGACAGTGGAGTTTTCTTGACGGTGCCGTTAGCGGTGGCGAAAAATATATAGTGACGGTCGTCGAACTCGCGCACCGGCAACACCGCATTGATCCGCTCACCTTCTTCCAGCGGCAGCAGATTGACAATCGGCCGACCCCGTGCGGTCCGCCCGGCCTGTGGCAGTTCGTAAACCTTTTTCCAGTACACCCGACCCCGGTTGGAGAAACAGAGAATGGTATCGTGGGTGCTGGCGATGAACAGCTTGTCGACGAAATCCTCTTCCTTGACCGTGGTCGCCGCCCGGCCGCGCCCGCCGCGTTTCTGCGCCCGGTACAGTGTTAGCGGCTGCGACTTGACATAGCCTGTGTGAGAAAGCGTGACCACGACCGCTTCCTCGGTAATTAAATCCTCCAGATTAAAACTCTGTTCGTCGGGGAGGATCGTGGTGCGGCGAGGGTCAGCGTACTGGGTGCGCAACTCGGTCAACTCAGCGCGAATCACCGCCGTCAACCGTTCCGGTACGGTCAGAATTTCCAGATAATCCCGAATGCGGCTTAGCAGTTCCTGGTATTCATCCAGCAGTTTGCGCTGTTCCAGCCCGGTGAGCCGATGCAGCCGTAAATCCAGAATGGCCTGGGCTTGGACGGGCGACAGCCGGTAGTCGGCCTCGCTCAATCCGTATTCTGCAGGTAAATCCTCGGGTCGCGACAAGGTCGCGCCGGTCTGCGCCAGCAAATCAGCGATAGGCCCTGGTCTCCAGGCCTGTTCCAGCAGCGCCACACGGGCAGTTGCGGGATCGGAGGCCGCACGAATCAGCGCGATAAGTGGGTCAAGATTAGCCAGCGCGACCATTAAACCTTCGACGATGTGAGCGCGTTCGCGGGCCTTGCGTAAATCAAATACAGTGCGCCGCACCACCACTTCCCGGCGGTGCGCCAGAAATGCCTCCAGCACCTGTTTGAGATTGAGCAGGCGCGGCTGGCCTTCCACCAGCGCGACCATATTGACGCCGAACACGCATTGCAACGAGGTGTGCAGGAACAGGTTGTTCAGCACGACCTCGGCGGATTCGCCCCGCCGCAGTTCAATGTAAATGCGCATCCCATCCTTGTCCGATTCATCGCGCAGTTCGGCAATGCCCTCGATCTTTTTTTCCTTGACCAGTTCAGCGATTTTTTCGATCAACCGAGCCTTGTTGACCTGATAGGGCAGTTCATTGACGATGATCGCCTGCCGATTGCGCACCTCGTCGAGTTCAATCTCCGTTTTGGCGCGCATTTGAATACGGCCGCGCCCGGTCAGATAAGCATCGCGAATGCCGCTGACGCCATTGATCAACGCAGCGGTGGGAAAGTCCGGCCCTGGTAAATAACGCATCAATTGCGGGATGGTCAATATCGGGTCGTCGATCAGGGCAAGGCAGGCATCGACGACTTCACCGAGATTATGCGGCGGGATATTCGTCGCCATGCCGACCGCAATCCCGGAGGAACCGTTAATTAATAGATTTGGTAGACGAGTCGGGAAAACTGTCGGTTCGTGCTCTGACTCGTCATAGTTTGGGACAAAATCGACCGTTTCCTTGTCAAGGTCAGCCAGTAATTCATGGGCAATGCGGGACATGCGGACTTCAGTGTAGCGCATTGCGGCAGGTGAATCTCCATCGATACTGCCAAAATTGCCCTGCCCATCGACCAGCATGTAGCGCAGAGAAAAGGGCTGCGCCATGCGCACAATCGTGTCATAAACAGCCACATCACCGTGCGGATGATATTTGCCAATGCAGTCACCCACCACCCGCGCCGATTTTTTATAAGGTTTGTTCCAGTCATTGCCCAGTTCGCTCATGGCGAACAACGCCCGCCGATGCACCGGTTTGAGTCCGTCGCGCACATCTGGCAACGCCCTGCCGACGATCACGCTCATCGCGTAATCGAGGTAAGATTGCCGCATTTCGTCTTCGAGATTAACGGGCAGGATTTCTTTGGCAATTTCAGTCATTTGGAACCTCTAAGCAACATCAAATCCGCGCTATGGGGTGGCGGCGAAACGAGGCGAATTGTAGCACGACCGGCGCTGGAAAAGCGGGCGTCTGTCCGTCATTCTGACCCCATCACCGTCCCATAAATAGAGAGTTAGCATCGTTCCCCGCCTAACGCTCTTCAAAGTACAATTTACAGGAGGACTTGTTTTGAAGTAGCCTCGTTGAACTTTTGGGCGTCTGCATCTGCGGACTCTTTTTAACCTGAGGAGTGATGTAGTGAGTAATTTCTGGGACATTCTCTATCTGATCGCGTCGGCCTTCTTTTTTGTGGCGTACCTCATTGTCCTGTTCCATGTGGTCATCGACCTGTTCCGGGATGCTGAACTGGGTGGGATATCCAAGGTAGTCTGGCTCCTCGGCCTGATCTTCCTGCCGGTCTTGACCGCGCTCATCTATATCCTGGCTCGCGGCAGAGGCATGGCGGAGCGGCAGCGGTCGGCAATGCAACGGGCCAAATCCGATACCGATGCCTACATCCGGGAAGTCGCAGGAAAATCGCCGGCGGACCAAATTGCCGATGCCAAGGCGCTGCTTGATGCGGGCACGATCAACCCGGAAGAATTCGCCCGACTCAAAGCCAAGGCCCTTGCGTGATCCTTCTGCTGCTGGCGTTATGCGTCCTGCCTCTCATTCTTTGAATTAAGGAACTGACATGACCACCAAGACTCCCAATGCCGCAGCGCCGCCGACTCGCGATATTGTCCTCGTCGATCTCGGACTGCAAGGCGGCGGCGCGCACGGCGCGTTTACCTGGGGCGTACTCGACCGCCTGCTTGAAGTGCCCTGGCTGCGTTTCGACGGCATTTCCGGCACTTCAGCGGGCGCCATGAATGCCGTCGTCATGGCCGACGGTTATGCCGCGGGTGGACCCGAAGGCGCACGGGCTGCGCTCGAAAAGTTTTGGAAGCGGGTTTCGGACGGCGCGCTGCTTAGCCCTTTGCGTCGCGGTCCCCTGGAAATCCTGACGGGCTTGTGGACCCTGGATTACTCGCCCGTTTATTTAGCCATGGACCTCGCGTCGCGGGTCTTTTCGCCCTATGACCTGGGCGCGGCCAGCTCAGTGAACCCACTGCGCGCCATTCTCGAAGAAAGCATCGATTTTGCCCGGGTCGCCAGCGCGCCGATGCGCCTGTTCGTGACCGCTACCAACGTGCGCACCGGTCGCGGCCGGGTCTTCCGCAACGCCGACCTCACCCCCGATGTCCTGCTGGCGTCGGCGTGTTTGCCGACCATGTTCAAGGCGGTGGAGATCGACGGCGAAGCCTACTGGGACGGCGGCTACTCCGGCAACCCAACCATGGCGCCGCTGGTGCGTGAATGCGTGTCCGAAGATACCATTCTGATCCAGATCAACCCGGTCGAACGTCCCGGAACGCCCAAGACCGCACGCGAGATCCACAATCGGCTGAACGAAATTGCCTTCAACTCGAATTTGATTAAAGAGTTACGGGCGGCGGCGTTGCTGCGGCAGGTCGCCGACCCCGGCCATAGTGAGGGTAAGATTTGGGCCAAAATGCGTATTCACCGGATCGCCAGCGAAGAGATGACCCAACTCAGTTCCTCATCGAAGGTCCTGGCCGAGTGGGAGTTTTTTTGCCGGCTCCGCGACAAGGGTCGTCGCGCTGCTGAAGCATTTTTGGACGCTCACGGGGCGGATCTGGGCGTGCGTTCGACGCTCGACCTCGATGAGATCCTGGAGGGTATTTAACTCATGGGATTATTAGGTATTCTGCTGGGCCTCGGGGTCCTCATCTGGCTGTCTTTCCGGGGCTGGAGCATTTTGATTCTGGCCCCGGTGGCGGCGTTGATCGCCGCGCTCACGGCAGGTGAACCGCTGCTGGCACACTGGACGCAAACCTTTATGATTTCGGCGAGCGGGTTTCTCGCCCAGTTCTTCCCGCTATTCCTGCTGGGCGCGGTGTTCGGGAAACTCATGGAGGATAGCGGCTCGGTTTCGACTATCGCCCGCTTCATGACCGAACAGCTCGGACCACGCCGCGCCATGCTGGCGGTGGTGCTCGCTGGTGCGCTGGTCACCTATGGCGGTGTGAGCCTGTTCGTCGCCTTCTTCGTGATCGGCCCGATGGCCCAGGCCCTGTTCCGTGAGGCCAATATCCCCAGCCGCCTGATGCCCGCAGCGATTGCCCTCGGCACTTCGACCTTCACCATGTCCGCCTTGCCGGGCACCCCCTCGATCCAGAACGCGATCCCGATGCCCTTCTTCGGTACGACCCTCTTCGCCGCGCCGGGGCTGGGCATCATCGCGTCCCTGATCATGCTGGGCTTCGGCCTGTGGTGGCTGGCGCACGCCGAAAACGCTGCCCGCCGCACCGGTGAAGGTTACGGCGACACGCTCGTGGCCGCCGATACCGCCGCAGACGATCTGCTGGTGCGCGAACGGGCCACGACCGCTAGCGCCTTCGACCCAGCCGAAGTGCATCACGGCCATCATAGCGAACAGGAACCCCATATTCTGGTGGCTATCCTCCCGCTGGCCGCCGTGATTCTCGTGAATTTGTTGATGTCCATGTGGGTGCTGCCGCGTATTGACACCAGTTTCCTGGCCGATGAGCAATGGGGAGGAATTCAACTTTCAGCGGTCAGCGGCGTCTGGGCGGTGATCGTGGCGCTGATCGCGGCCATCCTCATCCTGGTTGCGCTCAACTACCAGCGGCTGCCGGCGTTGCGCGATACCGTCGATGCGGGGGCCAACGCCTCAGTTCTGCCGGTGCTGAGCGTAGCCAGCTTGGTGGGTTTTGGAGCCGTCGTGGCCGCTATGCCCGCGTTCGCCATCGTGCAGGACTGGGTGCTGTCGATTGAGAGCGGGCCACTGGTTTCCCTGGCCCTGTCCACCAACATCCTGTCCGCGTTGACCGGTTCGGCGTCGGGTGGAATGACTATTGCCCTCGATGCGCTCGGCGCGACCTATATGCAAATGGCGGCGACTCTAGGCATTGATCCGGCACTGCTGCACCGCATTGCGGTGATCGGCTCCGGCACCCTCGACAGCCTGCCGCACAACGGCGCAGTCGTGACCCTGCTGGCCGTCTGTGGCTCCACGCATCAAAAGAGCTATTTCGATATCGTGATGGTCGGTATCGTCGGGGCCATGATTGCGCTGGTGGCCGTGATCGTCCTGGGCACGATGTTCGGTTCGTTCTAGTTGGGTGCCCTGGGCGGGGTCGCTGGAGCGGCGGGTTGCGCCGCTTCCTTCGACACGCTCGCGGGGCGGATGCCTTCCTCAATCCGTTCCAGCATGTAGGGAAAGAACGGAGTCGAGGACATGCGAATCAGCGAATCCAGGCTGACGATGAGCGTACCGCGCTCACCGCGTGGGGCGACCGCACCCAGGCTGACGCCGTACTCTTCAAGCGGATCAGGAAACATGCCATACAGGGAATCGCTCACTGGGAACGGCAGGGCGACATGTGACAGCGAAAACACACCGAGCGGATAGGACAATCCCAATTCACGGGTCTGCTCCGTCGTCGCTCCGGCCGCTGTCACCCGCTCCATCACCTCGCTGGTATCAGGATTGATGTTGGTGATGATCGTGGTTTTGAACAATCGTGGTGGTTCGGGCAGGATGCGGGTCAGCATGGTGTTGGCGCTGGCGCGCATCAGTGGCCCGAATTTGGCGTTGCGATTCAGATCGAAGAGGACCAGTTCACTGCCATTATTGGGCAGTTGTTCGTACAACGCGGTAATAATCGCCCGGGTACTGACGGTGAAATCGACGACGGATTGAAAGGTCAGGATGGGCGGCAACTCGGCGAGTTTTCCTTCACTCGCATAGCGCGCAATCCGGGGTTGCAGGGAGCGCGTCAGCAACGACGATTGCCGGGCGCCATTGATCGGGAATGAGTTGTATTTGAAGGGATTAAATTCTGGAACGATACTCAGCCAGGCGGCTTTGGCGAAAGGCGGAAAGATCGCCGGCCAACCGAAGACCCCGGCGAACCGGGCCATTTCGGTGATGCCGATCATCGGCGAAATCAGTACGACGCGCTCCGGGCGAGTCAGTTTTGGATCGCCGAGCGCATCGAGGGCGTATTTCATCGCCAGTGCGCCACCGTTGGAGAAGCCGATAATATGCAGAGGCAGTGTGGGACCGATCCGCCGCCGCGCTTCGCGTACTGCCAGATGAGTCGCCGCCACCCAGTCTTCCCACACAACATTGGTCAGGCCCGCCGGCACCGTGCCATGGCCCGGCAGGCGAATGGCGACGGAAACAAAACCGTGGGACCGATAGAGCCGGGCAATATGGCGCAGGCTGTAGGGCGAATCGGTCAGTCCATGCAGCAACACCACTGCGCCAACTGGCGTTCCCTCCGGTTCCAAAATGTAAGAGCGGTTCCAGTCGGTGGCGAACTTGCCCGGATAGACCGGACTGCCTTCAAAATACCGGTTGCCGGGAACCTGATCTTCCGGAGCCAGCTTTTGGGTGACGTTAACGCGCACGCTCTCGAAGATTTTTTGCTCCGCAGCCAGATAGTCGTCCCAGGTGGTTTTAGCCAGTTCCGCAGCGGTCAGCTCGGTGGGCGCATAGGTGTGCCAAACCGCCAGTGGTGCGCCGCGCTGCGAGTCATAGGCGCGCACCGCCAGCAAGGTCACCACGCTTGCAACCAACAGCAGCATCCCGATTTTTAATAGCTTGATGAACTTCGCCTTCACTCTCTGGCTCCTTGGGTTTTTATAGGGTGTCTTGGCGGGCGTGCTGGACTGGTAAAGCGTTCAGCCGCCGCTGGCCTGGAACAAGGCGACTAGCGCATCGTCGGCGGTGCGCAACTCCAGTTGCTGACCCTGGATAGCGTAGGTAGCGGCTGTCGTCAATGTCTTGAGATATTCGCTTTCCTGCTGCATCACGCCCTCCGGTTCGGAACAGGTCTTGCGCGTCGCTGCCGGTGTTTGGATGGTGATGGATGATCTCTCAGTGAAATAGGCTGCCCGATACTGATTGCAGCCCGCCGACCCGCTCAGTACGCTATCGGCGCCAAAGGTCGCCGTAATGGCACTGCCATCCAGCAGCGATACGGCGCCGCCGCGACCATTGTTGTAAACCGTCGCTTGCCAAGTGACGCCATTTAACGCCGTGGGTGGCTGCACTTTGAAAGTGGCGATTTTCTGCCCCTGAGCATTCAGCAGGTTGAGTTGACCCTCTTCAATGCGATAGGCCATGGTCGCCGCCAGCACCGCCATAAACGGCTGTTCGACAGCCGTTTGCGGTTCAGGACAGGCCATCATCGTCACTGCCGCCGACCCGATGGTCAGCTTGCCGCCCTCCGCGACATAACTGGCGGTGTAGCGATTGCAGCCGCCGCTGCCGCTCACGGACCCTTTGGCAAAGGTCGCGCTGGCTTCGACGCCGCCCGGAACGACCTGAAGCTGACCATCGGCCTGAGCGACGCCGGTTAAACGCCAGGTCGCCCCTTCGAGCGTCGTTCCGGGCGCTGCGCCCGCTAACGCCAGGACCGGCAGCGCTGAGACAGCCAGAATTCCCAACCAGCGTCTGTTGATCATGGTTTCCGCCCTGCTCCTCATCCCGCTACCGCTTGCGGAAATTCGCTGGAGACTTGTGTCGTGCGGAACAGCAGCCAGAGACTTAGAATTAACACGATCAACTCGGCAAAAACAAAAAGGCTTAAGGCCATCAAACTCACCATATCGACGGCGGACACCCAACTCGCCGGGCCAGCGCCGGGTGTTTGAAACACCGGAACCCCTCCTTGAGGCGCGGCCAGAAAATAAAACAACAAGTGTCCGGTCTCGATCAACATCACCAGCATGGAAAACAGCAGGCCAATACCGCTCGCGACCAATCCCGTCCAGACTGAGCTGATGACCGAAGATGCCGGCGGACACTGTTGTGGATCGGCAATCTTTTGCGCCAGGCGGGTATGCCGATGGAACCAGAAGACGGTGAAGATCAGGATCAGCAAGCTGGCCAGCGTCAAGTATTCAACAACCGCCAGACCAGCGCGCGGCCCTGAAGGGGAGCGTGTAAAAACAAAGGTATAGACTATCAAGAGAAAGGGAATCGACCCGACCACGATCTGCACCCAGAAACCGAGCCGACCCAAACGGGAAAAGGTCTTGGCAAGGCTCTGGGTTCCCGACGACTGCAAACTTTCCATGAGTTTTTTGAGCATGATCATTCCTGCTTTTTCGGTGTTTATTCTTGGAAAGACTATTGAGTAGGCCATGCCTACCCGACGAAATGACGGCGCCGAAGCGCCGCATCCGGCGCGAGTAACGCTTAACGGATCTCAAATTCAGCGCGGCAGCCGTTGTCCACCCAGACTCCGCGCCGGTTATAACCCCAAGAGCTGTTCAGGCGACAAGGCGCTCGGCTCAGTTGCCGAACTAGGATCACCTCATTGCGCACGTCAGCCCGGCACACTTGGCGATGGTTGCCGTCGGCGGAGCAGGTCAACCGCTGACCCCGCCAACGGTCGTCGCTGCCGACGCGAAATTCAGCGCGGCAACCGCGATCCACCCAGATGCCGTTGCGGTCATAACCCCAGGTCTGGTTTTTCCGGCAAGCCGCATTGCTCAACTGCCGCTGGAGCTGCACTCCGCCCCGGGTGTCGATGCGACAAAACTGTTGGCGATTATGCGTCGACTCACAGGTGATATGGCGCGGGCGGGCTTCGGCATCCTGAACCGGCAATCCGGTCAATGCAGCCACCAATACGCTGCTGAGCAAGACGGTGGTCAAGGTGATTTGTTTAGTTTTCATGGTTAGGCAATTGCCTCAAGTTTAGATGATGAATTTTAATCGTGGCGCAACCGGATTTAATGCCCGCTGAACATTGCTCCGCCCAAAATAAGCATCAGCACCAGCAGCGATAGGCTCGCTGCTGGCCATTGCCTCAGTACGCCTTCCACCCGTGCCAACGCATCTTCGCAGCGAACGACGACCCGCAACGCCGGTTGACCGACCACCACGATGTCGCCTTCCGGTATCTGCGGCAGATACCGTCCCCAGCGCCAAAGTGCGAGCGCCAGTCCGGCCCCGATCAAAATCGGCCATAACGCCGCCCAGAGAATTTTGGGCTGAAGCGCCTCGTCATAGCGACCGATTCCGGTCATCGAATACAGCGTCCAGGGAACGACGATAGCGGCAACGAACATCAACATCCAGGGTAAAACCAATCCGACCGGCACCGATGCTGAGAGAGCGGGCGCGGCGTTCGCCGCCAACCGGTGCAGGAAATGCAGCATTAATAGTGTAGTCCCAATCGCTGACAAGGTTGCGAGCAGTTCCACCAGTCCATCCCCTAAAACCGGTTTCACCGCCAGCTTCGCCAACGCCCCGCCGGTCAGCGGCAGCCCGCCCACGCCCAACGCCAGGATGGCCGCCGGCGCCAGCACCCACCAGAGACGACGCGGACCGGTAGCGGCAACCACACCCACGGCAAGGAACAGCGCGCCTTTAGCCAGCAGATGGTGTGCGGCATAGAAGACGGTCGCCATCACGGCGCTGGTCTGACCGGCGGCTAATCCCATACCGATGACGGTGGCGACCACGCCCATCTGGCTCACGCTGGAATAGGCCAGCACCGTTTTCGGATTGAGTTGCGTGATGCCAATGAGGACGCTGTAAAAGGCCGTAAACAGGCCGATGGCGGTCAGTGCAACGCCCCACTCCAGCAGCGGAACATCGAACGGCAGGAAGCGAATCAACCCAATAACGCCAGCTTTGATGATCGCGCCGCTGAGCACCGCTGAAGCCGGCATCGGCGCAGCCGGATGGGCGATGGGTAGCCAGACATGCAGCGGGACCAGCCCCATTTTCAGCCCAAAACCGGCGATCAGCAGCGCCAGCGTTGGATCACGCCAGGGCGATGCCGGCAACGCCGCCACCGCATCGCGAATCACCAAGCTGTCGCCGGGAGCAGCGGCCGCCAGCAGCACGAAGCCCATCAGCAGGAAGATTTCCCCCAGCAAGGCCAGAACCAGATAGATGATCCCCGCTCGCCGCGCCTTGGGTGTGCCGTCAAAAACCACCAGACCGTAGGCGGCCAGGCTGACCATCGCGAACGCCAGATAAAAGGTGAACAGGTCTGCCGTGACAAAAACGCCCAGACTGCCGGTCAGCGTGAGCAACCAATAGATCGAGAAGCGTCCCAGATTCGGCTGACCGCGCAGATAGGTTGCGACATACAGGCCCGCCACACTCCACAGCAGCGCGGCGACACCGAGCAGGATCGCTCCCGGCCCATCGAGGACAAAAGTGATGTGCAGGCGGGCCTCGTCAAACACCAGAGGCGGACTGTTAACCGCTAACAACGCGGTCGCCAGTGCCGGGAGTGGCGCGAACACCAACAACGCCGGCATACGATCTCTCAAAGTCCGCGACCCGCAGGCCAACAGCAGCGCGAACGGTGTTGCGAGCGCAATGAGCAATAACATTCCGGTGCTGATCATGGCAGCCCCATCCCGGCTTTCGCCAAGCGGCCAATCTGCACCAGGTCAAAGGCCCCCAGTCGCACAAAGCCGAGCAGCACCGAACAGAGCGCTAAAGCCAATACTACGACTTCCCGGTATCTCGCGACCGGGACGCGCAAGGCCACCGATTCGCGAGCGCCGAACAGCGCCGGGGCGAGCACGCGGAACAGATAGCTGCCGGTGAGCAGCCCACCACCGAGAATAACCAGCGCCCACCACCATTGCCCGGTCTCAATCGTCGCGGTGAGCAGCAGCCATTTCGCCGCGAAACCGCCGCTCGGCGGCAGTCCCATCAACGACATTCCCGCCAGCGCAAAGGCCAGCACGGTGATCGGCAACGCCCGGCCAATGCTGCTGAGGTCGGCAATTCGGTCATGGCCGAGTGATTGGGCGATCAGGCCCGCCGCCATGAACATCGCCGCTTTAGCGAAGGCATGGGAAACCGCTTGCAGAACGCCGCCGCTCCAGGCGCTGGTCGAAACGACCGCTGCCACCAGTTCGGTGGACAGATCAGCAGCAGCGAACGAGACTGACTCAGGGCGGGTGATAAGCGGGAAGATGAGAAAAAGATAACCGATCTGGGCCACCGTCGAATAGGCGATCAGTAACTTCAGCCGGGCTTGCCGGAGCGCCAGCACGCTGCCAAACAGAATTGCCGCTGCGCCCAGCGTGGCCAGAATCTGTGCCGCCGTCGGATTCATCAGTGCGGGCATTACATCGAACCAGAGCCGAACAATAAGGAAAAGCGACGCTTTGATGACCAGGGCCGAAAGCACCGCACTGGCCGCTGCTGGCGCACCGGCATGAGCCGGCGGCAGCCAGAAATGCAGGGGGAACAGCGCGGTCTTGGCCATCAACCCCACAGTCATCAATGCAGCGGCAGCCCAGGCCACCGGTTCAGGGCGCACCCGTTCTGCCAGCAGGCCAATATCCAGCGTTCCATAAGCGCCGTAAAGCAGCACTGCGCCCAGCAGATAGAGTACGGAACCCAGCAGCGCGAACAGCAGATAGCGCAACCCGGCGGCCAGCATCCCGGCGCTGCCATTAAGGCAGACCAGCGGGATGGCGGAAAAGGTCAGCAGCTCCAGCGCAACAAACAGGCTGAACAGGTCGTTGCTGAGGAACACCAGATTCAACGCACCCCACAAGGTCAACAACAGCGCCCAGAAAGTCAGCGAAATCCGTGACTCCGGTTGCCCCGGCGGAACGCAGAATTCGGCCCGGGCGAAAATGCCCGTCGCTCCGATCACGACTGCCGTCGTCAGGATGAAAATGGCCGACAGCCCGTCGGCACGCAGCGCCACGCCCAGCGGTGGAATCCAGCCGCCCAGATAGTAGATCAGCGCGTCATCAGTGTGGATCACGCTGACCACCAGCGCCGCCGCAACTGCCAAGCCCACCGGCGCCAGCAGCAGGGTGATGCGGCCCGCATAGCGCCCGCCCATCACCAGCGTCAGCAATAGACCGGCTACCGGCAAAATCAGTGCCAGTACCAGCAGATTCGAGGGGTCTTGCATCATGGATCAACGCTCGGCGCGGGTGGGGGCGCTTCGTCCAGCGCGGTCTGGCCGGTGGCCTGGAACAGGCGCAGCAACAGGGCCACTGCCAGAGCGGTCGCGGCGAAGGCGACCACCAGTCCGGTGATCACCAGCGCCTGCGGCACCGGATCGCCGCCCAGCCCGGCCCCCGCGCCGCGCCGTGCGATCACGCCGAACAGCAGGAAAACGCCGCCGCCGAGCAGATTGAACGCCAAAATTTTACGCAGCGGCTGGGGATCGACGATCATGCCGAATAACCCTAAACCAATCAGAACCGCGCTGCTCAACCCGAAGAGAGTGGTGGTACTGATCATGAGGGAGTCCTGACCGGCGGGCCGGCGACGAGCAGAGCGAGCGCTACCGCGATAGACAGCACCAGCGCCATTTCAATAGCGAGGATCAGGGGTTTGGAGTAATGCTCCGGATAGGCCAGAAACGCCCCGGCCAGCCCGATGCCGGCCAGACCTACTGCCAAGAGTACAGCGGCACCCGCTACCAGCAGCACACGCAATCCACGCTGGCGAATCGGCGGCGCATCAACCAGTCCGGCCAGTAAAGCGAGCACCCACATGGCGGCCAGCACCGCGCCGCCCTGGAAAGCGCCGCCGGGGTGATCGGCGCTATTCCAGCACAGATAAACCCCGACGATGATTCCCAACGGCGGCAGCACCTGGGCCATCAAGGTCAGAGCGCCGTCCGGGCGCGGATGCCGCAGGATCGGCGCGCCACCCCAATCACCCTCCGAGGCCAGCGACCAGACGCCGAGCAATGCCGGCAACAACACCACGCTTTCCAGGAACGTGTCGATGGCGCGGTAAACCATCAGCACGCCAGTCACCGGATTACCGAGTCCCGTCGCGGGCAGGTGCGCGACCGCCGCCGGGGCCAGCGTCGGCGCAGGATCAGGCAACAGCAGCACCAGCGCCGCCAGCCCCGCCGCGATCAGAATACATAACGCGCCAGCCGCCCACTGCAAAACCGGGCCGGGCGGCGCGGCGGACGTTTTGGCATGGCGCAGACGCGCAGACGCGCTCAGCAATAGCAGACCGGTTAAACCACTGCCGACTGCCGCCTCGGTCAGCGCCACATCCGGCGCAGCGAGACGCACCCAAACCAGCGCCAGCAGCAGCCCGTAGGCGACGAAGCCAATCACTGCGGCAAAGGTGTCGCGCACCGCAATGGTCCAACCGGCCACTGCTAAAACCAGCAGGGCCAGACCGATATCAACCGCCAGCGCCAGGGTCACCGTACCGGCTCCCCATCCCGCGCCGCCCGCGCCATAAGCTGACTGATCGTGGTCGCCGCAAACAGGGCCATCAACCAAATCGCGATCAGCTTGAACGCACCGAGCGGCCACGCGACCTGCGGCAGCAGACCGATCACGATCAGGCCAAGCCCCAGATTATCCGCCTTGGTCAGCGCGTGCAGGCGAGTCAGGGGATCGGGAAAGCGCAGCAGCCCGACCGTCCCGGCGAGGAAGAAGAGGGCGCCGGCTAACACCGCACCCATCGTAAACAGGTCCAGGACGAAGCTCATGGATGGTTTTTCTCCTTGATATCCTCATCAGCCGGGGCGGCGCCCTGGACGAAGGCCACTGAAGCGAAAGCGGCCAGCAGCGCCAGCACCAGGGCGACATCAATCACCGCGTCCGCTTCGGTCGCCACACCCAGCAATAACAACGCCGCGATGCCGCCCGTGCCGAACAATTGCGCCGCCATCATTTGGTCGGCGGCGGCGGGTCCGCGCAGGATGCGAACCAGCCCCAGAGCGACCATCGCCAGCACAAACACCGCGACGGTCAACAGGAAATCAGCGATCTCCATCCGTTCCCCCCAGCGCACGAGTTAACAGCTCCTCGTCAACAGTCAGTTGCGCCACTACCGGCTGATTGACATCAAGGCAGTGATAGAGAAGTGCGCCGTGTTCATCAACGCCGGTGGGCAGAGTCCCCGGCATCGCGCTGGTGAAGGCGCAAAAGGCGTTTCGGGCGGGGCCGGGCGGAAGGCGGATTGGATAGGTCAAGAATCCCGGTTGCAACGGCAGCCGTGGATCGAAAGCGCGCCGGGCCACGTCCAGACCGCCCATGATGGATTGCTGCATAAAGCGCCATGCCAGCCGAGCCAGCGCAGCATACTGCCAGCGGCCACTACTCGGCGGCAACAGGCGCAGACTGGTCCAGGTTGCGGCGGCGGCGGTAAACAGTCCGGCCACACCATCCACCGGATCAGCACCGATCAGCACCAGCCAGAAGCCGAAGAAACCGGCGCCTCGGATAATCACAGCACGCACAGGAATGCGCCTCCCCCAGTTTGCTCCAGCGGCATATGCCCTGGCCATGGAATTTATCGATAAGTTAACGAAATAAATTTTATGCCAAACAGGAGGTATAGCGTAATTTTATTCGCTTTGCCGTGAAAGTCGGCTTTCTGAATGTTGATGGTTCCGAGTTTCTCATCGACCTTGTGGTTATTCAGGCTGGGGGCAGGAAATACGGTAGCGCCGATCCCGAGAATCATCCCGAAGGACAGCAATCGGGCACGCACCAGTCTCCACAAACCGGACTTTCCAGCCCTTGCCGGCGCCCGCCAGATGCGATCGAGAGCGTCCTGCAATTCGGCAAAGACGGACGTCGCACCAATGAAGAGAAGAACAAAGCCAAAGACGGAGGCCAGCACACTTCTGGCCGGCTGGCCCGCGCCCTGTACCACCAACGCCCCCGATGTGCCGAGCATGCCGTCCAATTGATTGAAGATTTCGCTGCGGGCGGCTTCTTCGCCGAAAACAAGTCCGGCGACCGAAATCACGATCAGCAAAAGGGGGGCAATCGAGAACATCGTGTAGAAAGCCAATGCCGCACCCATGCTTTGGGCGTAATCATGCACCCAATTGACGGCAGCGGCTTTGAGCAAATCCGAGACATCCTTGTAACTCACAATCGGCCGTTTTGCGAAAGCAGAACAGCAACGGGTCGGGTTCCGGCAAACTCGGAAAAAATGATAGCCATGATCGCCGTGATCGGGACTGCCAGAAAAGCGCCGGGAATGCCCCACAATCCTGACCAGATCGTCAGGCTGACCAGAATAGCGAAAGGACTGAGGTTGAGCGAATTGCCCATGATGTAGGGGTCGAGAAAATTGCCGATGAGAAACTGGACGATAGTCAGCGGCAACAACACCACAAGAACGTCGTTCAGATTTCCGAACTGCACAATCGCCATGAACACTGGGAACAGTACGCCGAGGAACGAGCCGATGTAAGGCACATAATTCAACAGTACGATCAGTACGGCCCAGAATCCGGCGAATTCCAGCCCGACGAATGCCATCACTACCCAGCTTATCGCCCCCAGTAAGATGCTGACAAAGGTTTTAAGCGCCAGATACGACCCGATGCGTGCGTTGATATCCGTGGTGATTTGCTGAATCCGGGCGACATCGCGCGGGTCGCTGGATAGATTAGCGATCTTCGCGGAAAACGAACGCTGCTCGATCAGCAGAAAGCTGGCATAGAGGAGCACGACAAGCACACTGACAACGATGGAGGATACGGAGGCGAGCATCAACCCAATCAGTCTCTGGATGCTGATCTGCGCCAGAAGATCCTGGCGTAAGGTAGTCCAGGTCGGCTCGGTTTCTATATGGAAAAAAACAGCAAATTTCTGAATGGTGCTGAGCAGCGATTCCTGATATTGCGGCGCAACCGCCACAATGCTATCGATGCTAGCGATCAATAGGTATACAGATTCAAGAAGTCCGAGTGTGATGAGAAAAATGGACAGGAAATAGCGGATTTGAAGAGGCAGGAGGCGATCAAAGAACGGCACCTTGCCCAGAAGGCGCGTAAGGCCAACGATCACGTAAACTACCAGTATTCCGAAAACGATGGGGATAAAAACACCCTGCCCGATGTAGAACACCCAGCCAATGATCAGCGCCAGGACCGTCCCGTATACAAAGGCTTGAAGTCGTTCATTCATGGTTCGGTGTACCCTGTTTCTTGGTTTTGCTGGCGTCATCACCATCGTCGGCGCGGAACTGGGCCGGGGCGCAGCGGCAGGCATTGCATGACCTGCCCGATTATCCGCGACCCGGTTGAGTTCTAAAACATTGAGGTCAGGCAGCCTGCGAAAGGGCTGCTTTCAATCTCTCTTCCTGCTCGTCGGAAAGGGAGGTCTTGAGGACCGTCGCCTGGTAATGGGACAACCGTGGCATCACCTTGTCCTCGACGGCTTTGCGGACGAGAACAAAGATTGCCGAACTATTGGGTTCGATGGTGCTGCTGAGCGATTTGATGAAGTCATCGTTGATCCCGTAATCGGCCAGCTTCCCCTGCAGGGCGCCGGACCCGGCACCGATCAGTCCGCCCGCCAGCAAGCCGGCCAGTGGATTCATGAACAACAGACCGACGAGCGCTCCCATTAGCATACCGCGCGAGGCACCTTGACTGGCCCCGATCGCCACCAGATTGACGCTCTGTTTGAGATGGATTTTACCGTCGCTGTCACGGACCACCACACAGGCGTCTTCAAGTTCGAGAACGTACTCCTTCTGCAACGCCCTAAGCTCGTTCAGAAAGTGATCGGCGGTATCCAATTCCTTGAACGCCAAACAAATAAGGTCACTCATTTCACATCCTCTTCGTTAAATCCTGCTCTGGAAAAAGGCATCCCTCTTCCGCCATGGGGTCTTGGTCACGGTCGAAGGATGCTGCTGGCCTGATGATCTGGACACCTACTGATAGGGCGCGAACGCCTCGGAGACTTTGGCGGCGCCTTTGGCGGACCGCAGCACGAGACCCAGCAGCAGCCGCGCCTTCAGACCAGAGAGATACCCGGCGGGCAGGACACCGCGTTTGATCAGATCGATCTCGGCACCGGGATACCCGTAGGTATGGGTGAACACCGGACCCGTCATCGCCCGGCTCGCGAGCACCACCGGAATCTTCGCGGCAAGGTCGCCGACCAGTGGAGCGACGTCCGCGAGCACATGGCCGGCGCCCATCCCCTCGATCACTACCCCCGCGTAGCCCAGACCGGGTAACGAACTGAGCAGGCGCCCGTCGTCGCCCATCGCGACCTTCACCAGCGCCACCGGCGCAGGCGGACCCTCCACCGCCGATAGATTGGGGTTGCGCGTCACTCGCACATAGAAGCGTGGCTGCCGTTCGATGAGGGTGCCGATCGACCCCACCAGTGGCGACAGGAACGCCGACGGCAGTGCCGTGTGCGACTTCTGGACGAAACGCGCCGCGTGAATATCATAGTTGAGGACCGCGAGCGTCCCGAGACCGTGCGACTCCGGAGATGCCGCAACGATGGCTGCCGACAGGAGATTGGCGGGTCCATCCGCCCCCGGTGCATCGGCGCCGCGCATCGCGCCCGTCACCACCACCGGCTTGTCGGAATCGACCAGGAGGTCGAGAAGGAAAGCCGACTCCTCGATGGTGTCGGTGCCCTGGATCACTACCGCGCCGTCGAAGCCGGCTGCGAAGCCTTCCTCGATCACCCGTGCGACTTCGACCAGGTTGGCCGGAGTGAGCGATGGGCTGGGCAGGCGAAACAGCGACCGCGCGTCGATGTCGCCGACTTCGGCGAGCGCAGGAACCGACGCCACCAGCTCGGCAGCGCCCAGCTTGGGCGTGATACCGCCCGAATCGCTTGGCACCATGGTGATCGTCCCGCCGAGCGACAGGACGAGAAGACGTGGTTTGTTCATCAGCATCATGCTCCTTCCAGCGCGTCCTCACGCTTCGGCAGCGAATTCGTCGGGATCTCGCCCGGTTTGCCGCCGATCTGGAGTTCCAGGTTTGTCAGGCGCTCGTCCAGCCCCGCCAGCGAGAGCTTAGGGTTCGGCGGCGGACTCGTCGGGATCTCACCCGGCTTGTAGTTGGGCAGCCGACCGGCCGGGAAGATCGCCAGCAGCGAGAGCGCGGCCATGATCAGCAGGCCGATCTTGAGCGCCCGCAGCCGTGACTCCTCGTTGATGCGCACCGCTTCCTGGACCTGCTCCGGCGAAATGCTGGTGCGCTCCAGGGCCGTCAGCAGCCGGTCGTTGCTCACGAAGGTAATGTTGTTGTCCAGGTCAATCTGGGACTGGAGTTCCGCTTTCAGTTCCGGGTGTTCACCCAGCGACCCGACGATGAAGGCGCTTAACAGACCCACGAGCAGCGCGCCCGAGACGGCGGTGCCGACCGCAGCAGCGAGGTTGTTGGTCGTTCCGCGCAGCGAGCCGACGTCGCTCGCCAATTCCTTGGGCGAGGCGGTGACCAGCACGTTGAACAACAACGTCACGAGCGACCCCTGGCCGATGCCGAACACGACCAGTCCGATCATGACGACCGGCGCGCTCCAGTCGTTGCGCACCACCCAGGCGAGCCACAAAAGCGCGATGGTGCAGAGGGTAAAACCCCAGCGCCCAATTTCCTGTGGCGTCAGCTTGTTATAGAGCTTGATGATCAGCATCGCTGTGAAGAACACGGTGAGGTTAAACGGCATCATGGCAATCGCCGTCTCAATCGGCGAGCGACCTTGAATGATCTGGATGTACAGCGGCACGGAGAAGTTGAGCGCACCCTCCAGCGCGACCACGGCGAACATCGCGTAGACTGCGGCCCGCTCGGACGCAGAGCCGACCACCTCCAGCGCGAGCAACGGCGTCTTCCCGTCAGCGGTGCGGCGGCGCGTCCAGAACACAAAGCCCTGGAGCAGCACGATGCCAATCACGATCATGAACGGTGCGGGCGACATGCCAAACAAGTCGAACGGGGCGGCAGGCCGCGCAAAACCGAGACCCCACCGGTTCAGGTTGTTAAAGCCGAAGCTGATGAGCGAGATCCCCGCTGCGGTCAGCAACACGCCGAACAGGTCGATCTGCACTTCGGGCCGACCCCGCGTCGGCTTCAGCTTGAAACTCAGGAGGAGAACCACCGCAGAAACCACAATCAGAATCCCGAATGCGGGCCGCCAGCCGATATAGGTGCCCAGTATGCCGCCGATCAGAAAGGCCAGTACCCCAGCGCCCGCCCGCGCCGAACCGAGGGCGCCCAGCGCGGTGGCCTGCTGCTGGCCGTGGTACTCGTTGGCAATCAGCGCGACGAGTGAGGGGACCAGCGCCGCGCCCGCGATACCGGCCAGGAGCTGGGCGGCCAGCATATGGGTGGCAGTCGGACTGAACGTCATCAATACCTGCGCCCCACCGAACAGCGCGACCACAGCGCGGAAGACATACACCGCGCCAAACCGTTGGGTCAGCTTCGCGCCGAGCATGACGAAAGCCGCCACGGCGAGCGAGTACATTACGATCCCGGTAGCAACCGTGGTCGGCGGCACGTTGAAGCTGTTGACCATGCCGCTCAGCGCGACCGGCAGCGAGGCGACGTTGAAGGACATCAGCGCTTGGCCGAATGCTATCGCGAGCATCGGCAGCCAGGATGCCCGGATTTGCGTCTCAGCGCTGGTTATTGCGCCGGTACTTGTTGTCATGGCATTCATTCTCCAGTGATTAGGTTAGATTTTGGCCTGCCCGGGCGTCATGCTTGTTGCGCACCGAGGGCATGGATTCCGGCCATGCGGGTCAAGCAGCCGGCTTTGAGGCAAAGAGATTGAGTCCCAGTCGTTCCGACAGGAACTTGGTGACGCGCTGACCTTTAATGCTGTTACCCGCGCTATCGAGTAGCGGGGAGAACGTGCCGAGTCCGCCCTTCCCCGGCGACACGGTGACAATTCCACCGCTCACTCCGCTTTTGCCGGGCAGCCCGATCTCGTACAGCCAGTCGCCGGAGCGTTCGTACAATCCGGCGGTGGCCAGCACAGCCAGCACCCGTTGGGCGATGGCGGCATCGACCACGCGCTCCTTGGTGAGCGGATTGACCCCGCCGTCGGCCAGCGTGGCGCCCATCACCGCTAGGTCTTTGACGGTCACGTTCAGGGAACACTGCTTGGTGTAAACATCAGTCGCTTCGAGGGCATCAAAATACAGGCGCTCATAACCCTCAAGCAGCTTGGCGATGCCACGGTTCCGCAGGTTGGTCGCCGCCTCCGACTCGTACACCTCCATGTCGATGGACAGCTTGCGTCCGGCGAAACGGGACAATCCCTCCTGAATGAATTGCCATTTGGCATCAGCCGTCGCGCCTGGCGCCAGACTGGTGGTGGCGATGGCTCCGGCGTTCACCATCGGGTTCATGGTCCGGTCACCGTTCAGCTCGACCGCCATCACCGAATTGAACGGCAGCCCCGTGGCGTTCACCCCGATTTTTCTACGGGCTTCCTCGCTGCCCACGGCCTGGCAAACGAGCGCGAACACGAACGGCTTCGATATGCTTTGGATCGAGAACTCATGCGCCGTATCTCCTACGGCAAAGACATGGCCGTCGATACCGACCACGCACGCCCCAAAAAGCTCCCGGGGCGTGCGGGCCAAGGCGGGTATATAGTCCGCAACCTTCCCTTCATCCAGAGGCTTGTAACGCTCGTATGCCTCGGTAATCAGGGTCGCCACTTCATGATCCGGCGGCAAATGGCCGGTGGAAACGACCGACTGTGCGGTGGCCTCGTCGATATCGATCTGGGTGAACATTTTGTGCTCCACTGGTTGGAAGAGGAAAAACCCCTTGTGCTCTGAAGCTGGATCCTTGCAGCGATCGTCCAATGTGACGCGATCCGCAGGCATCGCAGGCTCGGGTTTTCGCCAACCCGAAACGTTGTTTGAATTGGCCGATCACGGTTTCAACCCGCTGGCTAACCGACGCTACAAAAAAATGTAGTGGTGGTCGATCTCACTGTCAAGATAACAAGTTTCGGCTTAATATAATCTTTCCAATTAATTTTATATCGCTATGAAAAATATAAAAATAATTAAAAAATAAAATTTTTATGACATGTAAATTTCATGATGTTGGGCTTCGAAAGCTCAGCCCAACCTAAGGGGGTTCGGGGTTTCCGTTCAGACACCAACTCTTTTCGGCTGAAGGAGTCAGGTTACCGACCCACAGGTATAATCTTTCTAGGAAGCCACCTTGGACTTTTGCAAAATTCTTTCCCCCCCGCACTAAAGGAGGGGTCTCTCGCGGAGAACATTGATGACCCTGCGAACCCGATTGATCGTTGTATTCACGATTTTATGCATCGGGGCGGCGTTTCTGTTGCCGGCCGTACCACAATCCCTGGAATACCATCATTTCGCTGATCAGCGCGACCTGTTGGGAATCCACAATTTTCTCGATGTCGTCTCGAATATGGCATTCCTGATCGTCGGCATTGCCGGGCTGGTCATCGTCTTTGGAGGACGTGCGTCCTTCGAGTTCAAGAGCGAGCGCTGGCCTTACGCCGTCTTTTTCCTCGGCGCGCTGCTGACGGCCTTGGGATCGGGTTATTACCACCTGGCACCAGACAATGAGACGCTGTTCTGGGATCGCTTGCCCATGACCATCGCGTTCATGGGGCTGGTTTCGAGTCAGATTGTGGATCGGATCAACATTCGGGCGGGATTGCTGCTGCTCGTCCCCATGCTGCTGCTCGGGGCAGCCTCCGTCATCTATTGGCGGGCGACGGAGCGGGTAGGTACGGGTAATGTCCTGCCCTACGCGATTCTGCAAGGCTATTCTGTGGTGATCATCCTCTTGCTGGCGAGGCTCAATCCGTCACGTTACACCCGGGGCAACGATCTTTACTGGGTGTTCGGCTGGTATGTACTGAGCAAGCTTCTGGAAACCTTCGATGTTCAAGTGCTGGTTTATTTAGGCGGCGTGGTCAGTGGTCACACGCTCAAGCATCTGGCGGCAGCCCTGGCCGGCTTCACCGTTTGTTCCATGTTGCTGCGCCGGACCTTGAAAAAAGCCGATGCCGCGCAGGAACACTTTGGCAACGGGACGGCGACCAAACGGATTGCCGAGGGTTCGACCCGTGTTAAACCGATCAACGCTCCCATTGCCCGGGAATTTGATTGATGCTGCGCCGTGCCCTCATTTCCAGTAAGTACATCGTGTACATCGCCATAATCGGCACCTTCATCACCTCACTCGCGCTGTTGGTCTACGAGACGCTGGTCGTCGCCGCCGCAGTGGTGGATGTCGTCCAGGAGGGTGCGGTGTCGCCCAAAATCGCCAAGGCCCTCGCCGTGGGGCTGATCGAAGCGGTTGACGTATTCCTGATCGCCATTGCCGTCTACATCATCAGCCTGGGCCTGTACTCCCTCTTCATCGACGACACTTTGCCCCTGCCGCGCTGGCTTGAGGTCCACAATCTCGACGACCTGAAAGGCAACCTCGTCAGTCTGGTCATCGCCGTACTGGCCGTGCTCTTCCTCCGTGAGGCGGTCGCATGGGACGGAAGCCACGACCTTCTCGCGTTCGGCACTCCGGTCGCCCTCATCATTGCCGTGCTGACCTTCTACCTCAAGAAAAAAGAGGAGCGGAAAGATTGACGTCGCCAAGCGGTTCCCGGATGAGGGGACGAGTCCTGTTTAAAAAGGGCGCCGCCGAGCGGGTCATCATTGCGGCCATGCCCAAACTCCGGGCGGCCATGCATCTCTATTGCCAGTCGTTGCCGACGCCGCCAATTCGGATATGGCACTGGTGGCATCCAAGGCTGCATGTCGGGCTGTAAACTTGATCGACGATTCGCTCACAGGTCAAGCGGCGTCACCCGGTTGCCATTCAGGCTCACGTTCGCCCGTAGACCCGCGTTCGTCAGCACGAAGCCCACGATCGGCTGCTGTGCGGTCTGGGTCGTGACCCGGGCGTTGGCACCCACCGTCAGCAACGATAGGGAACCATCGACGCCGGCGGTCCATCCCCGGCTCGCCTCGAAGCGGTCCAGCGCGTCCTGTGTCATAAACAGGATGAACACCGCCTGCGACTGCGTACCCGCCTGAAGTCCGACCGAGGCCTCGGTCATGCGGAAGTAGCCGGTGGACTTGCCGCCGCGCCTTAATGCGCCTTGACCTTGCGCTCCGCCGACGATGAAGCCGGCGGAAATCACCGACGGAAATACCAGTACGCCCCGCGCCGATGCGACGATTTCCTCCGATCCGGGTGCTTCCTGGTACAGACGCGACAGGGCACTGTCGACCGCGGAATCGATGGCCTTGCGCTGCATTGCGGGATCGCCGGGATTTCCGCTGGTGGTGGTGCAGCCCGTCGTGAAGAGCGCAAGAGCCGCCAGCGAGAGGCCCGCGGTAACGAAGTTTCGTCTATTCATTGTTTGCCCCTTGTGAATTGTTCAATGGAGTGCAGCCGCAAGCTGCAACCGGTGGTAAGCTGGTCATCCGTGGTGTTACTTCCTGTTACTTCCTCCTAGCTTAACCCGAAATCCAGTCCGGATGCCGCTACGCAGCATCCGGGCGAAGGGACTAGTCCAGAATCGAGGCCAGGACCCAGACATAGAGCGCCCCGACCAACAACTGCACCACGGTAATCGGTAGCCCGATACGCAGGAATTGCATAAAGCTCACGCGCCGGCCGTGCGAAGCACAGATACCCACGGCCACAATATTGGCCGAGGCGCCGATCAGCGTGGCGTTGCCGCCGAGGGTGCCGCCGAACATCATCGCGACGAACACCGGCAGCGTTGCGTTGGGCCAGTCGGTAAAACCGATGGCGAGCGCGGTTTCGGGCACCGCCTCGGCGGCGACCAGGTAGCCCGTGATCATCACCAGCGCGGCGGCGACCAACGGGATATTGGCGACCACGAACCCAATCGTGCCGATGCTGGCCAGAGTCACGAGCGCCACCAACGTAAACCGAGTCCCGAACCAGTCGTAGAACTGGATCGACAGGCCTTGCAGTAACTCGGTTTTGACGAAGGCCTGGACCAAAGTGAAGATGGCGCCGAGAAACACGAGCGTCTTCCAGTCCACGTCGCGGATCACCTCGCCGACCGGCTCGATGCGCACACCGTAGACCACCAGCAGCGCCAGCGAAGCCCCGATGATCGCGACCTGGGGCGGGACGATGCGGGTCGGCAAGGACTCTCCGATGATGAACAGGGCCACCATGAGCAAGACCACAAGCAGCGACAGCACCAGGAAGGCGGGATGTTTGATGGCGACGCGCACGCTGGGCGGCAGGGTCGCTCGCACGCTCCAGACCTGTGGTAAAAGGCGTGGCAAAAAGGGCACGACGACCAGCGCGGCCAGCAGACCGCCCAGGCTTACCATCCGCAGATAATCGATAAACGACACCCCGATCGCCCGTCCGACCAGAAAAGTCGCGGGGTCGCTCACCAAGGTCAGCATCCCGGCCGCGTTGCTCACAATCGCCGTGATGATCAGTGGTCCGACGAAATCCACCTCGATCACCTGACAGACGCGGATGATGATCGGCGCGACCAGGATGACGACAGTGGCGTTTGGCAGAAAGGCGTTGAGCGGCAACAACAATGCGACGATGAGCAGCAGCAGTCGTTTGCCGCTGCCGCCGGTGGCGTGGAGCATGTACTCGCCCAGCCATGCGAAGATCCCCGTCTTATCGAGTATCCGCGCCACCACCATGCCGCCGAACAGCAGGGCGAGCGGACCGCCGGCGGTGTGTACGATCGGCATCAGATCGCTGCCGTCGAGGATCCCGAACGCGATCAAGATGCTGACCCCGAGCAGGGCGGCGACCGTCATATCGATCAGATCGAACGCGATCAAGAGAATCACGGCGGCGAAGACGCCGATGGTGAGATAAATCTGAAAATTGGTCATTGTGGCATCACTCAATCAATCGGTGGCGCATAGTGGAGTCCGCCCTGGTTCCAGAGCTGGTTGAGACCGCGCTCGATCTTGAGCGGACTGTCGCGCCCGACGTTGCGCTCGTACATCTCGCCATAATTGCCGACCGCCCTTAGTACCCGTATCCCCCAACGGGGCGGGACACCCAACGAGCGCGCGAGCAAGTCCCGCTCGTCGGCGGTCCGCCGCACCAGGGGGTTGGCACCCTCAGCGATAACCGCATTGAGGTTATCGCGGGTGACGCCGTATTCCTCCGCAAGGATCAGGGTGTTCAGAACCCAGCGCACCAGGTTGGTCCACTCCGGATCGCCACGCCAGACGACGGGGCTGAGCGGCTCCTTGGAGATCCGCTCGGGGAGAATCACGAAGTCCTGTGGATCTTTCGGCGCACGCAAACGCATACCGGCGAGTTGCGCAGCGTCCGACGTGTAGGCGCGACAGCGGCCGGCAAAGAAAGCCTGTGCCGCCTCAGTGGCCGAGTCGATCACCAGTGGCTCGACCGACCAGCCGTTGGCGCGGAAGAGTACCTCCAGGTTGCGCCGGTGCGTCGTTCCTTTCTCCACGCAGATCGTCGCACCGTCGAGGTCCGCGAGCGTTGCAATGCCCGCCGCGGCCGGGACCATAAAACCCTGGCCGTCGTAAAAGAGGATTCCGGGAAACTGGACTTTCAACACGGCCTCGCGGGTCAGCGTCCAGGTGGTATTGTTCAGCAACAGATCAACCTTGCGCGACTGTAGTGCGGGAAAACGTGCGGAGGCGCGCAGCGGCACGAACTCGACCTTGTCCGCGTCGCTCAAGACCGCCGCCGCCACCGCACGGCAGAAATCCACGTCAAGTCCGCGCCAGTGTCCGTTGGCATCACGCTCGGAAAACCCCGGAATGCCCTCGCTTACCCCGCAGCGCAGTTGCCCGCGTGACTTGACGCCATCGAGAACCTCGCCGGCCTCGGCCGCTGGCGGGATCAGGAACGTGAGGACCAGCAGGGCGGCACAACAAACAGTCCAATCGATTTTCATCCGGGGCCTCCGAGACGAGTGGGCGTTGACATTGAGAAAGCATGCCCGTGCCCTGGGGTTGCTGTGTGTCGTTTTCAAATCCAGCGTTCATCGGCAGTGAAAGCGACAATCAGCCATTGATACGATCCTTGATCGCCAATGGCCGTACTGATCTCCTGACGGATAGCGTCCAGCCTGGCGATGCTGCCTACCTGAAAATCCGCCGGAGTGACCACATAGATTTCGACAAAACAGGCGCGTCCGACCTTGGCAATATAGCTCGTGTATCGGCGAAAACCGTGGCGCTGGACTACCTCATCCATCACCGTGCGCACCACTTGATCTAGCTTGGGCGGCGTGATGAGCAAGACTTCATTCAGGGCGCGGCGCACCGTCTTGATCGGCACGGTGATTAGATACAGGGTCAATAACGCCAGCACCGTCGGGTCCACATAGGGAGCCAGCGGGGCAAAGCGCGTTCCCTTGATCGCCCAGGCCAGTGCAAAGGCCACCAGCAAGGCCGTAGCAATCAGGGCGGACATGAACCAACTTTGCGTGTCGAGGCGCAGCAGTTCCGACCGGACCCGCCGGTTCTCCCGGCGTTCGTAGAAATACATGCTGAAGGTGACAACACACGCGACCACCGCATAGCCCAGCGCCCAGTCCAGTTCCAGCTCGCGCCCGCCTTCCAGAAAACTGTCAACCGCGTTGATGAACGCATACAAACACAGGAACATCAGCACGCTGCCGTTAAACGCCAGCACCATCGGTTCGATATGCCAGTAGCCGTACTGAAAGCGGCGGTCGCCTTCACGCTGCACCAACCGCGCCGCTGCCAGCGCCAGCATCAGTACCAAAGTGTCGATGACCGAGAATAAGCCATCAAACACAATCGACTGTGATCCTGACAACAGGCCGAGCAGCACCCCGGAACTGGCGAAGGCTACCGTGATGCCAATCGACCGCTTGAGAACCTTCTGTTCAGCCTCAGACGAGGTCACGCGGTTCAACCTCCAAAGCTGGAGCGTCTTTCGGAGCGTCCACCGTATCTACGGATACCGCAGGAGGAGCCGCCCGGAACCAGGTCACATACAGCGTCGGCAGGAACACCAGCGTCAGCAGCGACGCCACCAACAGGCCGCCCATGATGGCGTAGGCCATCGAACCCCAGAATACCGTCGGGGCAATCGGGATCATGCCCAGCACCGTTGACAGGGCGGTCAGCATGATGGGCCGAAAGCGCGAACTGCTTGCCTCAACCACCGCATCCCAAATGGATTGTCCGGCATTCCGTTCCGCCTCGATCTGGTCGATGAGAATGACCGCGTTTTTGGCAATCATGCCGATCAAGGCCAGAACGCCGAGAATGGCGACGAATCCCAGCGGTTTGCCCGACAACAGCAACGCCGCCACCACACCGATCATCCCCAGCGGCACCAGACTCAGCACCATGAACAACCGCTGGAAACTCTTGAGCTGGAAGATCAGCAAGCTCAGCATAATCAACAGCATCAACGGGATGACTGCGAATACCGAGGCACTGGACTGGGCGCTTTCCTCGACCGATCCGCCCACCTCAATCCGATAGCCTGTCGGTAACTGCGCGTTCAACTTGGCAATGGCGTCGGTCAAGTCGGAGACCACGGCTTCGGGCAACGCTCCCGGAGCCACATCGGCTTGAACGGTCAGGGTTGGCAACCGGTCGCGCCGCCACACCAGCGGATAATCCTGCGCGTATTCAAAGGTAGCGAACTGTGCGAGCGGAATAGTCCGCCCGTCCGGCATCGACACCGGCAGAGTACGCAGCGTCTCAATCGACAAACGCTGTCCCCCCAGTTCACGCACCATCACATTGATTAAATAAATATCATCGCGGACTTGGGTTATGGTCGTCCCGGAAATATTGGCGTTGAGCGCCGCTGACACCGCTTGGGAACTCAACCCCAGCAACCGCACCTGTTCCTGGTCGATGCGGATATGCAGCACCCGCTCCGGCTCCATCCAGTCGAAATTGACGCGCTGCGTTCCGGGATGATCGGCAATGATTTTGCCCAACCGCCAGGCGATGTCGCGCAGTTCAGTCGGTTCTGGACCAAGAACGCGATATTGCACCGGCCAACCGACTGGAGGTCCCAGTTCGAGCGGCGAAACGCGCCCGACTACTTCGGGAAACTTCTCCGCCAACAGCTTTTGCAAGCGCGGTTGCAGGCGTTCCCGCGCCTCAATGTCCTTGGAAACAATCACCGCTTGGGCGAAAAACGGGTTAGCCAACTGCACATCCAGCGGCAGATAGAAACGGATAGCTCCTTGGCCGATGTAGGTACTCCAGCGTTCGATCTCAGCGGAAAACTCCGGGTCTTCGCGGAGTACAGTCTCAAATTCGTTGACCAGACGTTCCGTGGCATGGATCGAGGCATTTTGCGGCAAGCGCAGATCGACCAGCAGTTCAGGACGGTCCGAAGAGGGGAAGAACTGGCGCGGCACATGGCTCAGTGCTGCGATGGAGGCGACAAAGATTGCCAGCGTCAGCGCAATCGTCACCCAGCGCGCCCGCATCGCCAAAGTCAGAAACTTCTTGTAAATCTCGACCGTGCGGTTGGGTTTTTCCTCCAACCCGGCCTTGGGCGGGCGCAACAACACCATGCCGATCAACGGTGCAAATACCATCGCTACCAGCCAGGAAGCAATCAGCGCAATGCCGACCACCGCGAAGATCGAGAAGGTGTACTCGCCAGCGGAACTTTGGGCAAAACCGATGGGAACAAATCCGGCGATAGTGACCAATGTTCCGGTCAACATGGCGAAGGCCAGATGCTTGTAGGCATAGGTTGCCGCGTGAGTCGGGTCATCGCCGGCGGCGAGTCGCCGACTCATGGCGTCGATAGTGGTCATGGCGTCATCGACCATCAGGGCCAGCGCAATAATCAACGCACCGAGCGAGACCCGTTGCAGGTCGATATCGGCAATGTCCATCATCGGAAAGACCACAGCGAGCGTCAGTGGGATGGCTACAGCGACCACGGTGCCGGCGCGCACCCCCAACGCGATGAAGCTCACAACGAGTACGATAGCAATGGCTTGCCAAAGCGAGACGGTAAATTCGTTAATCGCCTGGTCAACGGTCAGCGGCTGATCGGCGACTAATCGCGGCTGAATACCCACCGGGAGGTCGGCGCTGATCTTGCGGATGGCCTGGGCGACGTTCCGCCCCAGCGCCAGCGTGTCGCCGCCGTCGCGCATCGCGATGGCCAAACCGATGGCCGGTTCGCCATTGATGCGGAAGCGGGGTTGTGGCGGATCGGTGAAGCCGCGCCGCACTTCGGCAATATCGCTCAACCGCAACATCCGCCCGCCGACCACAAAGGTGACATCGGCCAAATCCTGCTCGGAGCCGAACGCCCCGGAAACCTGCAAGGCGATGGATTCCTCGCCGGTGCGTAATACGCCTGCCGGAATGACGATGTTCTGCGCTTGCAAGGCAGCAATCAGCGTCGCCGGGGCGAACCCCAGTCCAGCGAGACGCTCCACCGAGAAATCGATATAGATCACTTCATCCTGAGCGCCCAGGATGTCGATTTTGGAAACGTCGGGAACCAGCAGGAGTTTCGAGCGAACATTTTCCACCGTGTCGCGCAGCTCACGATGGGTAAAACCGTCAGCGGTGAAGGCGTAGATAATGCCGAACGTGTCGCCGAACTCGTCGTTGAAGAACGGACCGACGATACCTTGCGGCAGGGTATGGCGCATATCGGACACTTTCTTGCGCACGTCATACCAGGCATCGGAAACCTCCCGACCCTGCGCACTCCCCACCAGATCGACAAAGATGGTGGTGTCGCCGGCGCGGGTGAAGCTGCGCAGGTTGTCCAGATTCTGGACCTCCTGCAAAGTGCGTTCGAGGCGCTCGGTGACTTGTCGCAGGGTTTCATCCAGCGTAGCACCCGGCCAGATCGCCCGCACGACCATGGTGCGGAAGGTAAAGGGCGGGTCCTCGGCGCGGCCCAGCTTGAAGAACGATAAAGACCCGGCGACCAGCGCCACGACCATAATGAACAGGGTGATTGAGCGGTTGCGAATCGCCCACCCGGAGAGGTTGAACTCACTCATGGCGCGGCGCCCAGCAGCCGGACTTGCTGACCCGGCCGTAACGTTTGCACCCCGGCCGTCACGACAACATCACCCGGTTGCAGACCTTCAGCTACGGCCACCCGGGCCAGGTCATAGCGCAGCACTTCGATATTGCGCAGCGAGACGGTGTTGCTGGCGGGATCGAGAATCCAGACTGCCGGGCGTTGATTGGCCGCTGTTAACGCCGAAGCCGGTATTTCAATGCCCGGTCCGGCACCGAGTCGCGTACTGCCGGTCACAGTGGAACCCAGGCGCATCGCCGCTGGCGGATTGTTCAGGCCCACCCGGACCTTGAAGGTTCGCGTCACTGGATCGGCCTGCGGAGCCACTTCCCGCACCCGCCCGGTGGTTTGCACTTTTGCATCGCTGCTCAGCGCCACCACAACTTCGGCGTCAGCGGACGCACTCTGAATCACTCGCGCTGGCACATCAAACACGGCGTCCCGACCACCTTCCCGCGCCAGTTGGATGATGGTTTGACCAGCGGCGACGACTTCACCGGGTTCGGCACCGCGTGCGGTCACGGAACCGGCGGAATCGGCAAAGAGTTCGGTATAACCCAACTGAATCTCGGCGGTGCTGGCCTGGGCTTGCGCGGCATCGACAGCGGCGCGGGCGCTGCGAAAGGCTTGTTCCGCCTGATCGAACATGGCGCGGGTGATAAAGCCCCGATCCAGCAGCGACCGGTGACGTTCAAAGTGATTTTGCGCCTCGACCAGTCGCGCCCGCGCTGCGGTGAGGTCCGCCCGCGCCGAGCGCAGGGTGTTACGGGCGGTTTCCGATTCCAGCCGGGCGACCACTTGGCCGGCCCGGACTCGATCACCGATATTGACGGAACGCTCGATCATCCGGCCACCGACTCGAAAGGACAGACTGGCCTCATTCCGTGCCTCAACTTGTCCAGTCAGCGTCACGGATTCGCCGCCTTCGCGCGTCTCAATCGTTGTCACTCGAACGGGGCGAATCGGCTCAGGTTCCGGCTCTTCAACCGGCTTGCAAGCGGTGAGCAGTGCAATCAGCACGAGCGCAGACAGTCCGGCCATTCGCACGCCGGGGGTTGCGCGGGCCATTTCAACCCGTGCGAATGTATCAACTTTTTCCACTGGGGAAACCCTCAAAGTAGGATTTTAAGCGCGGGGAATGCTAGCCTAAATTGCGGCGGTTTCCCATTATATGGCGTCACTCATCATATAGCGTCACTCATCTCGCCCATTATCCCTGTCATTTTCGCTGTGTCCGGCCACCAAACCACTCCCCGTTCGGTCACTAGCGCATCCACCAATTCCGCGGGCGTCACATCGAATGACGGATTCCAGACCTCGGTCCCGGCAGCGGCTACCGGCTGTCCGCCCAAGGTCAGCAATTCTTCGGCGGCGCGTTGTTCAATGGGAATTGCCGTCCCGTCGGGAATGGACAGATCGACGGTCGACGTCGGCGCGACCACCATGAAGCGGACGCCGTGATGCCGGGCGGCTATGGCCAGGCCATAGGTGCCGATCTTGTTAGCGACATCGCCATTGGCGGCGATTCGGTCCGCTCCGACGATCACCCAACGCACTCGGCCTTGCTGCATCAACGCCGCCGCCGCACCATCGGCCAGCAGCGTCACCGGAATACTGTCCTGAACCAGCTCCCAGGCGGTTAATCTGGCTCCCTGCAACCAGGGGCGCGTCTCATCGGCGTAGACCCGCTCAATCAATCCCGCTGCATGGCCGGTGCGGATGACTCCCAGCGCTGTGCCATAGCCGCCGGTGGCAAGCGCGCCGGCATTGCAATGTGTCAGCACCGCCCCCCGTTCGCCCAGCACCGCCGCACCTAACTGACCCATACGCCGGTTGGCCGCGATATCATCCTCGTGAATCGCCCGGGCTTCGGCCAGCAGCCGCTCGACTGGATTGCTGGAACATTCTGCAATAATTGGCTCCATCCGCCGCAGCGCCCAGAGCAGGTTGACCGCTGTAGGCCGGGACGACGCCAGTCGTTGCCAGTCTTCGTGAAGGGATTTCCGCCAGTGATCAGGGTTTTCGGCCCAGTGAGCGCGAGCCGCCAGCACGACGCCATAAGCAGCGGTAATGCCGATAGCGGGAGCGCCGCGCACTACCATATTGCGGATTGCCTCTGCCACCTCGACCCCAGTCGTCAGCCGCTGGTAGCGTATTTCCATCGGCAGCAGGCGCTGGTCCAGCAATTCCAGGGCATCGTCGCGCCAGATCACGGCGCGCACCTGATCCTCGTCATGCGACATCATGGGAACTCGACAATGATTAAGAAAATTTCAAGGAGCGGCGATTAAACGAGTGGTTTCAACTGAATAACAAGGAGGATTCAAGGGCAAAGCCAGCAAAAATTGCTTGCCAAAATACCAGGATAGCGCGCAAAATGCGGATATTTATTGCTAGCACAACATTTTTTGCAATTCTGACACAATGTTGTATGATTACACAATAGAACCGGCGGGTTCACCGTACATGAAGGTGGCCAGTCGGGTATACTGACTGAGTAGATGGATCGCGGTTCAGCCCGCACGGTCCTCGCGACCCGAAATCTTTGATGTGTCATGCACCGAATTTTCAGTGCCTATTGGGAGAGTATACCGATGAAAGTAAACCTGCATAAGCTCAGCCTGGGTCTGGCTGCCTCGATGATGCTGTTCGCCGCTTTGCCGGCACAAGCGGCGATCAACAAGTATGGTTGCATTTACGTAGTGGACCCTTACGACAGGATCGTCAAGGATCCCTTTGGCAATTGCATCCGCACCCCGTTCTGGAGTGCTGAAAAGAACATTCCAGAGTGTGGCGGCGTTGCAGCGGTCGAACCGCCTCCCGCCGCGCCGGTCGTCGAGACCCTGACCTTGGGCACCGACGCCTTGTTTGACTTCGACAAGTACAACATCAAGCCCAGCGCCAGCGCACGCCTGAATCGTCTGGCTGCTGACCTGCGCCGGGTGTCCTCGGTGTCCTCGATCCTGATCGTCGGCCATACCGATAGCAAGGGCACTGAAGACTATAACTATCGCTTGGGCCATCGCCGCGCCGATGCCGTAGCTGGCTACCTGGCTGGCAAAGGCGTACCAGCCTCGCTGATGACGACTCAGAGTCGCGGCGAACTCGACCCGGTCGCTCCCAACACCCTGCCGAATGGCAAGGATAATCCGGAAGGCCGTGCGTTAAACCGCCGCGTCGTCATCACCGTGACGGCTAAGGAAAAAGTGATCAGCCAGTAAGTATCGGCTGTTTATGGTCTAGTCCACGCCCCGGTTCGCCGGGGCGTTTTTTTGCGCCTTTGCGACTCGGCGCTATAGAATCCGGCGTTCCTGCCCGGAGAATTGCGTATGCCGAAAGCCGTCGCTACCCTGCTCAACGCCCGCTGGATCGTTCCCGTCGAACCGGAAGGCCAGGTCCTCGACCATCATGCCCTGATTATCCAAGACGGCCGCATTCTCGATCTCCTGCCCCAGGCGGAAGCAGCGACGCGCTATGTTGCCGAAACCTGCCTAAACCTCGACCGGCATGCGCTGATGCCGGGTCTGATCAACACCCACACCCACGCCAGCATGACCCTGCTGCGCGGGCTGGCTGACGATCTGCCACTGATGACCTGGTTACAGGACCATATCTGGCCTGCCGAAGCACGCTGGGTGAATCCTGAATTCGTCCATGATGGAACCCGACTGGCGATAGCGGAAATGCTGCGCGGCGGCGTGACCTGCTTCAACGATATGTACTTTTTCCCGGAAGCTGCCGCCGCCGTCGCCCGCGAAGCCGGAATGCGCGCCTGCATCGGGTTGATCGCCGTGGACTTTCCCACCGCCTACGCTCGCCATTTGGACGAGTATTTGGACAAAGGACTCGCGCTGCACGGGGCGCTGAAACCGGAACCCTTGCTCCACACCGCCTTTGCTCCTCACGCGACTTACACGGTATCCGCGCTGGCCCTGGAGCGAATCGGTCGGTTGGCGACGGATTTAGACATCCCAGTTCATATCCACGTCCACGAAACCGCCGCCGAAGTGACGCAATTCACCGCCGAACACGGTTGCCGCCCGCTGCAACGGCTCGAACAACTCGGCTTGCTATCGCCGCATCTACTAGCGGTCCACATGACCCAACTGGAATCCACCGAAATCGAGCGGCTGGCGCAGGCCGGTGTGCATGTAGTCCACTGCCCGGAGTCCAACCTCAAACTGGCCAGCGGCTTCTGTCCGGTAGCTCGATTGGGCGCCGCCGGAGTCAATGTCGCACTCGGCACGGACGGCGCGGCCAGCAACAATGATCTCGACCTGTTCGGTGAAATGCGCCTGGCTGCCCTGCTGGGCAAAAGCATCGCCGGTGACGCCGCCGCACTGCCCGCGGCGCGGGTATTGCGCATGGCGACAATCAACGGGGCGCGGGCCTTGGGTCTGGCGGCGGAAACCGGCTCACTGGAGTTGGGCAAGTCCGCCGATGTCATCGCCGTTGATCTCGGCGCGCCGGAAACCGAGCCGGTTTACCATCCGCTCTCGACGTTGGTCTACGCCGCTGGCCGTCATCAGGTGACCGATGTCTGGATTGCTGGCCGGCGATTGCTGGCCAACCGGCAATTGACCACGCTGGATATTGTGGAAACCCTTCAGCGGGCGCGCCGTTGGCGGGATCGAATCGCCGAAGCTGACCGGGCGTAAAATACCGCGGCTATCGGTCAAACCGCCAGACTTCTTCTCAACTGGAACCGAACATGACAACTGCGCAACCGAACGTGGATTATCAAGAAATTGCCAAATTCGAGGAACTCGCCAGCCGTTGGTGGGACCCGGACAGCGAATTCAAACCCTTGCACGACATCAATCCGCTGCGTCTGAACTATATTGACGAACGGGTTGGCGGTCTGGCGAGCAAGCGCATCCTCGATGTTGGCTGCGGCGGCGGCATTCTCGCCGAGAGCATGGCGCTGCGCGGCGCACAGGTGCTGGGCATTGACTTGGGCGAAGCGCCGCTGGCAGTGGCGCGATTACACCAACTGGAATCCGGCGCGGTGCTTGACTATCAACGCCTTGCCGCAGAGGAGTTGGCGGAACGCGAACCGGCGAGCTTCGACGTAGTGGCCTGCATGGAGATGTTGGAGCACGTTCCCGACCCTGCATCGACGATCCGCGCCTGCGCCCGGTTGGCGAAACCGGAGGGGCATTTGATCTTCTCCACCATCAACCGCAATCCCAAGTCCTATCTGTTCGTCATCATTGGCGTGGAATACGTGCTGCACATGTTGCCCAAAGGCACCCACGACTACCGCAAGTTTATCCGTCCTTCCGAACTGGATGGCTGGACGCGAGCTGCTGGTCTGACCGTTCGGGAACTGATCGGCCTGCATCACAACCCGCTGACGGGCCGCTACTGGCTAGGGCCGGGCGTATCGGTGAACTACATGGTCCATTGCCGGCCAGACGCCGCGTCATGATCGCCGCTGGTCACGCGCCGCCGGACTGTGTGCTGTTCGATCTGGACGGCACTCTGCTGGATACCGCACCGGATATGGTGAGGGCGCTGCACCGGCTCTGCCGTGAGCGCGGTTTACCCGAACCCGCACTCACGGCGATCCGCCCAACAGTTTCGCACGGTTCGCCAGGGATGCTCAAAGCGGGTCTGGGACTGGAGATCGACGACCCACTGTACACTGAATGCAACCAGCGCTTTCTGGAACTGTACCGGGAAGCTATCGCCGTCGAGACCACGCTGTTTCCCGGCATGGCTGAGGTGCTGGCGTATCTGGAAGACCGGGCGATTGACTGGGGAGTGGTCACCAATAAGCCGGGTTGGCTGACTGAACCGCTGATGAAAGCGCTGGGACTGTGGACGCGGGCCGCTTGCGTGGTCAGCGGCGATACCCTGGATAAGCGTAAACCGGACCCGGAACCGCTGTGGCATGCCTGCGAACAGATCGGGGTTGCGCCCATCCGCTCACTCTACGTGGGCGATGCCGAGCGCGATGTGCAGGCCGGCAAACGGGCCGGCATGATCACCCTGGTGGCGGGTTTCGGCTATCTGGGCGTTGAGGATCGGCCCAAGGAATGGGGAGCGGATGGCTTTCTGGAACAGCCTGTCGATTTATTGGGCTGGCTGGGAGTGGGTTCAGCCTTCGCTCAACAACTCCCACCAACGACGCCACCACGAACCGTTCGGTGAACAGGCTGCCGAACGCGCCCATAGCACGGTGATATTGTCCTGCTGCGGACGCCCATGGGCCGCCACCGCCGCCAGCAATGACTGACAGGGTGTTCCATCCACCCGCCGATCTGCCAATACCGCCGCAATCTCCTGTTCATCCAGGGTCAGTACGCCATCGCTCGCCAATAGAATCTGATCGCTTCGTCGGAGCGTGTAGGCCTGATGCGGCAAATCCACCAGATCCAGATCGTCGCCTGTGACCGCGCTCATCAGCGCATTACGATCGGGATGCCGGGCAGCAGCCTCCGCGCTGATCTCGCCGATGGAGACCTGGCGCGCCAAGATGCTGCGATAAGCGTGATCCTGATTCAGACGGTGCAACCGCCCCCGCCGCCAGAGCCACAGCGGCGAATCACCGACACTGATCCAGTACAGGCCTTCCTCAGCCAACACCACCGCGAGCAAGGTACAACCCATGCCGTTCAACTCTTCCGGATCGGTGGCCGCTTCCAGCGCCATTTGCGCGTTCACCTGGGTCAGGGTGCGTCCAAGACGTTCGGGAATCGTTGCCGCGGATACCGTGTCGTAAGTTCCGATAAAGCTTTGTACTGCCAAGGCACTGGCCCGTGCGCCGCCCTGCTCGCCGCCCATGCCATCGGCCAGCACCAGCAGCAGGTCACCTGCGCCCAGCTCCGGTGGCAGTTCAAAGACTCCATAATCATCTTCCTGGCGGGAACGGCTGCCTTGCGCCATGCCTTCATCATGAATCCACACCGCCATATCGCCCTCTCCGCGTCAGTGAGCAGCGCACCAGTCGAAATCCGGGCCGCACAGCGGCGCAAACCGCAAACGGGTTTGCCCGACCTGTAAAGTCTCGCCGCCTTTCAATTCGACCGATTCCCGAACCGGACGCCCATTGAGCCAGGTTTCCGCAGCGACTGATTGCAAATAGAAATGCCGGGAACGCATGGTGTAAATAATGGCGGCTTGATTCTCGGCGGCAATCGTGGCGTCGCCAAAGTCCAGCCGGATGCGCGCACTGGTGCCGCGCCCAATGTCGTTGACCCCATAACCCAATGGCAACGTTTGGCCTCGTCCCGGACCCGCAATCACTACCAGCCAGCCGACCACCAGTTTGGAGAGCGTATCCTGGATTGTTGCGGCTGGAACCGCCACCGATGGTTCGGTAGCCGGTAGTCCATCGGTACGGGATCGATTCGCCGATTCGGAACGGGCGATACGCCGGGTGGGTTCAACGGGCGGACTCGGGGATGAACTCCCTTTTTTAAAACCACGATAAAGCGGCATGAACCCTCTCTTGACCTAATCGCCGACCCGGAAGTGCAGGCGTACTTCGCCTAATTCCACCACATCACCATTTTTAAGAAGCTGGCTTTGGATCCTTTGTCCATTCACCCAAGTGCCATTGGTAGATCCAACATCACAAATCTGGAACGATCCGTCGGGCAGGTAGTAAATTTCAGCGTGACGTCCGGAAACCGAATCATTATCAAAGCTAATATCGTTTTCCGGCGCCCGACCCAGTCGGCATAAGGCTGAACGCAGACGCAACTCACCTTTGCCTACCGAGTCAGTACGGATAAACCGCGCCCGAGCCGGCACCGTTTCCATCGATTCACGCCGTTGGCGTGAAAAAGGCCATAGATTGAATTTCATTTTTGATTGAACCCCGAGTCAGTGGGCGCATCCCAGAGATTGCTGCGCTTCGGCGCAGCCGGTGTTGGCCGCGCCTGAACTGGCTGGGCAGGCGCAACAACGATCGGTTGTTCTTTGCGCTTCTGGACGGTTTTTTGCCGTGTGGGTCGTTTCGGCGGTGGTTTGGCGTCGCTCGCCTGGGGCTTCTGGCCCGCAAATGTCTTGGCTGTCTGTCCGGCTGACGCATCAGCCGGTGGCTTAGTGGTCACGGCAGGAGCCAAGCCAGGCACTGGTACGCTGGTCGCACCGGACGGCGCACTTTCCGAATGGGCTGCTTCCGGCATTTCTCCCGTATCCATCGGTTTCTGACCCGGTCCGGCAACCGGCGGCTTTTCCAGACCCTTCGTCTCTGGAGAAGGGCTTCCTGAACCGGACGGTTCCGATCCACCCTCGGCAACCGGTGCTTCCACCGGAGTCGGTGGACTGGTTACGTTCTTTTCCATCGGAGTCGGGGATTCAACGACCGCCTCACGAGGAGCAGGCGTCGTGGCCTCTGGCGTCGCGCCCGTCGGCGGCGCAGTCCCGGCAGCCGGGGCCTCACCAGTTGGCGTGGGGGTTCCCCCCGCCGGATTCAGGCTGTAGCGGGGCGGCGGTTTCTGTTCCGAAACCGGCGCACGCTCCGGGACCGGTTCGGATGATCCGAGCCACACAATCGCCGCCGCCGCCGCCATCAACGCCACACCACCGGCCAATATGACCGGCAACCGCCATCGGACGGCTGTTCCGCCTTGCGGCGATGCGTGCAGGAAGTTTTGTGGTTGCCCAGCCAACCGAGAATTGGCGGTGGTTGGTGCCTGCGTCATATTCAACCCGTTATGCTGATGGTCCTCATCCGATTCTTCCGTCGCCGTTTCTGGATATCGGGTGATTGGTGATGCTCCCAGCGGCTGCGCCAGTTTAACCGGCTTGGCCAATGGCATCATGATCACCGTCTGGCTGCTGTTCTCGTCCTGCGGACCGGCCAGCGCTGCTTGCATATCGGCCACGGTAAGAAACCGTTGTTCCGGACGCACCGCCAACGCCCGGTCAATCACCTCTAAAAGATTAGTACTGTAGCGACCAGCGCCCACTTTGGTTGCCGGTTCCAGAGTGTCATCCAGTAGCCGCTCAGCCGCTTCGGTTGGGGTGCGGCCGGTGATGCATCGGTACAGCACTGCGCCGAGGGCGTAAATGTCGGTCCAGGTTCCGTAGCGGTCATTACGGGTCGTGTACTGTTCGGGCGGTGAATAGCCCGGCGTCACCAGGCTGGTCACACTTTTGCTGTGCCGACCCACCGCCTCCCGCGCCGCGCCAAAGTCGATCAGAATCACCCGATGATCGCTGGAGCGGACATACAGGTTGGAGGGCTTGATATCGCGGTGCAAATAGCCTTGTTCGTGAACAGCTTGCAGCGCCGGGAGTACATCTTCGAGCAGGCCGCGAACCTCGTCCTCACCGAGTGTTTCCCCATCGCGCAGGACTGCGCTTAACGGTTCGCCCTCCTCGTATTCCATCACGATGTAGGCGGTGCCGTGCGCCCGGAAATAGCGCTTTACCCGAACTACATAGGGATGCTGGACTCGTGCCAGCACCCGCGCTTCATCGAGAAAGCGTTCCAACCCCCAGAGATAGTCCGATAATTGTCCTTCGGGGCCGCTGGTCTCGCCTTGAGTGTTGGGGTGAACCGTGACGCCATCCGCATCGCGGAACGACCATTCAACCGGGAAATATTCCTTGATAGCGACCCAAGTCTCCAGGTGAGTATCCAGCGCCTTATAAGTCACACCGAAACCACCCGCACCCAGAATAGAGTCGATGCGGTACTCATCCAAAAGGCAGGCAGACGGCAGCGCGTTGGCGCGGCGGGCGCCGCTCTTGGAAGGCGTGGTTGGTTGAGCCATAATCATTCGGTCAATCCATCGAAAGCCTTAGAAATCCGCGCTGCGCGGTGTGCGCGGGAACGGGATTACGTCGCGCACATTGCTCATGCCGGTTACGTAGCTGACGGTGCGCTCGAAGCCCAATCCGAAACCGGCATGAGGCACGCTGCCGTAACGGCGTAAATCCCGATACCAATTATAGGCGGTTTTATTCATTCCCAATTCATCCAGTCGCGTATCCAACACGTCCAACCGTTCCTCGCGCTGGCTCCCACCGATGATCTCGCCGATGCCCGGCGCCAGTACGTCCATGGCCGCGACTGTGCGGCCATCGTCGTTCACGCGCATGTAGAAGCTCTTGATCATTTTGGGATAGTTCATCAATACGAGGGGCCGACCGACAAAGTCTTCGGCTAAATAGCGCTCGTGTTCGGACTGGAGGTCCATCCCCCATTGAATGGGAAACTCGAAGGACCGTCCGGCCTGTTCCAGAATGCGTATCGCTTCGCTGTAGTCCATGCGTTCGAACGGCGAGTGAACCACCTGTTCCAGCCGCTGAATACAGGTCTTATCAATCCGCTGGGCAAAAAAGGCCAGATCGTCGGCGCGCTCTTCCAGCACGGCGCGGAAGATGAACTTCAGCAACGCCTCGGCCAGGTCGGCATTGGCGTGCAGGTCGGCGAAGGCGGTTTCCGGTTCCACCATCCAGAATTCCGCCAGATGGCGGCTGGTGTTGGAGTTCTCGGCGCGGAAGGTGGGGCCAAAGGTATAGACCTTGGACAGCGCCAGGCAATAAGCCTCGACGTTGAGTTGCCCGGAGACGGTCAAAAACGTCTCGCGGCCAAAAAAGTCCTGATCGAAATCGACGCCGCCTTCAGCCGTCCGGGGCGGATTGACCATGTCCAACGTGCTGACCCGGAACAGCGCGCCGGCGCCTTCGCAATCGCTGGCGGTAATAATCGGCGTGTGCACCCAGCAATAGCCCTGCTCGTGGAAGAAGCACTGGATCGCCTGTGCCAGGCTATGCCGGACTCGCGTCACCGCGCCGATGCTATTGGTGCGCGGCCGCAGGTGTGCGACGGTCCGCAAATATTCGAAGCTGTGTGCCTTGGGAGCAATGGGATAGGTTTCCGGATCTTCGACCCAACCGATCACGTCGAGCCGATCGACCCGCAACTCCATCGTCTGGCCCTTGCCGGTCGAGGCAACCAGTTCGCCGCTGACGCGCACCGCACAACCGGCGGTGAGATGAACGACTTCGCTGGCGTAGTTAGGCAAGTCGACGGGCGCGATAACCTGCAACGGATCAAAGCAGGAGCCGTCATGCAGCGTCACGAAGGACAGACCGGCTTTGGAATCGCGGCGGGTGCGCACCCAGCCCTGCACGGTAATCCGGCTGCCCAGCGGAACCTGCCCCTGTTGGAGAGCGGCGATAGCGTGAACGGGCATGGATTAGAGCGTTTCCTGATATTTTTCGAAATGCCGCGCCCGCGCCTGACCGATCCAGTCATCGCGGCGAATACGCCCGAAGGATTTGATGATCGCTTCGATTCGTTCGATGTCGGCGTCGTTCAACGTGGCCAATTGCCGATAAGTCGTAATGCCACAGGCGTACAACTTCTTTTCCAGCGCTGGACCGATACCCGCGATGAGTTTGAGATCATCCGGCGATTCGGTCACAGGCGGAGTAGCCGGAGCAGGTTCGACAGGCGGTGGGGTTTCGTGAAGGGCTGCTAACGGCGCAGCTATCGGGGGTTGGGAAGCCGTTGCGACCGGTGTAGCCACCAGGGGCTCAGGAGCGGTTGGAGCGGCTGGGAGTTCTGGCTCGGTCACTGTGGATTCAGCAGCGACGACCACAGGGTCCGCCGTTGCCACGGGTTCGATGACGAGGGACGATGCTGGTGGATTGGCCCAATCTGGATAGGCGAATCCACCCCGGCGCAAAACCGCGAAGTACTCTTCCCACCACTGATTCTGGGTCTGGATCCAGCGTTGCAGCACTTCTTCCATCTGCCGCACCCAGGCGGCCATCATCTCCGGTGTTCCTCGCTCCTGCGCAACTCGATGCACCCACTGTTCGACCCAGGTGACTTCCTGATCGAGGGTTTTTTTGACCGCCGACTCCCAGGTATTCAGGTTCTTGAGATAGGTTTCGCGCCACGCCTCGACGCCAGCAGGCGGTTGGAACGGCACCGCTGAACACAGGCTTTCCCACAGGCGCTTCTGGGCGTCAGTCCAGCTCTTGAAAACATCTTCATTGATCCACGGTTTCACGGTTGTGCTCCTCCACGGCATTTCGGATATTTTCGTTCATATTTTTCTCAGTGTCTCCCTTCGCAAGGTTTATGACAAGAGTATGCCTGCCAGTCTGCGGTAATAGGGATATGAACGTGAAACCGTGTTACAGCCGAAATGAATACACCCGGAATGAGAGCAGCAATAGCGTGGCGGAGGATTCTGCGCTCGGTCGCGCGATGGGAAACCTGTCGTTGAACAGGATTTTCGAAAACTGGATCACTGAAAGCCGGTCATGATTCGCGAACCGTTTGAGTTAGCGCCCGGAGAAATCGAGTCCCTTGACCGGCGCTAGCGGAGGATAGGTCGTTGAACGAGCGCCATCAGTGAAATCTTGTGGACTGATCCATCGCCCTCCTGACAATGATGGAACTGGATGTACTTCTTCCGCCGACTGCTGGACAGCAGTTTGAACGGGGGTCTGTGGTACCTGCACGGTCACGGGAAACCGCCAAACCGCTGCGGGTTCCCGGACATAAGTGATGGCTTCTGCCGGCGTCGCCTGATCGATTGGGCCAGACAACCGCGATGACTGAGTGTCGGTCTGGCGTGGCAAGGGAATCCAATAGGAAGCGGCAGCCAGCGCAATAGCCAGCACTAAAATAACGATTTGCTTGCGATGAAGGTGCATATTCATAAAAAAGGCTCCAGCTGCTTAACCTAAAAGTGACTCGCTGTGTATACTCGTAAAGCAACTATCATGCCTAACTACTAACCTGTTGTATATTATTATCATGTCGATGATTAAGATAATGATTTTTTCCTCTGTTGACATCAGGCCAGTTTTCAGGAGGACTGTTAAGGTGATTAATAATTGACATTATTAATCAGTCCGTGACAGAGATGAAGCCAAGTCGGTTCAATCTGGACCGATTGCCGGAGTCAACAACAATGGAGAGCCGACTGCTGGTTCAGCCCAATCTGGACCGATGCCAAAGTTGATACTCCTGTTGGAAATCTATTCGCAGCGATTTGACCCTGCCATTCTTAAATGCCATGTTATTATGTTTAGCAATTCCGGGCATTGCTCCTGCCACTCAAACCCTGGCTTCAACCGCACCCACACAAAGTCGCACGATGAAACGAGAACCAATCAGCCCTTATTTCGATATCAAAAAGGACGCCGAAGGCCGCGAGTACATGGAGGTTTACCTGGAAGGCATCGCCCTGTTGCGGTTGGTGCTCAGCAATAAGGGCACGGCCTTCACCGAAGACGAGCGAGTCGCCCTGGGGCTGGACGGCCTGCTGCCGCCACAGGTCAATACGCTGGAACAACAGGTTGAACGGGTCTATCGCGGCTTCCTGCGCGAACCCGATCCCATCGCCAAGTATCAGTATCTGCGGGCCTTGCAGGAGCGCGCCGAAACACTGTTCTACGCGCTGCTGGAGCAGCACCTCGAAGAAATGATGCCGATCATCTACACGCCGACCGTGGGACAGGCGGTGCAACAATTCAGCCACCTTTACCAGAATCCGCGTGGATTGTCTTTTTCGCCGCTGAACATTGATCGCGCCGCTGGAGTGGTGCGCAACTTCCCGTGGAACGATGTGCGGATGATTGTTGCTACCGATTCCTCCGCCATTCTCGGCATTGGCGACCAGGGTTACGGCGGCCTAGCCATCGCCATCGGCAAGCTGGCGCTCTACACCATCGGCGGTGGCGTCAATCCTTTCCACGCCATGCCAGTCAAGCTGGATGTCGGCACCGACCGGCTGGAACTGCTGAATGATGAGTTTTATCTGGGCGTCCGGCAGCGGCGGTTGCGTGGGGAGCGGTATTTAGCCTTTCTGGACAAATTCGTCAAGGCCATTCACGATCGCTGGCCACGGGCGGTGATCCAGTGGGAAGACCTGTCCAAGGATGTCGCGTTTACCGTTCTGGAGCGTTACCGTAAGCAGATTCCCTCCTTCAACGACGACATCCAGGGTACAGGCGCGGTAGCGCTGGCGGGCCTGATCTCCGCCAGCCGGCTGAAGGGCGAATCGCTGCGCGATCAGCGCATCGTCATTCACGGTGCGGGCGCGGGCGGCGTGGGCGTGGCCTGGGCCATCACACAAGGACTAATGCGTGAAGGCCTCAGCCGCGAAGAAGCCCGCGACCGGGTCTGTGTCCTCGACTCGCACGGATTGCTGGTGGAAGGGCGCAATGTGGAAGCCTACAAGCGCGACTACGTGCAACCTCGCGAGAAAACAGCCGGCTGGCAGATCAGCAATGACATTCCCACCCTGCTGGAAACCATTGAACACACCAAGGCGACGGCCTTGCTGGGGTTGAGCGGCCAGGCCGGCGCTTTCAACCATCCCATCATGCAGGCGATGGCGCGTAACGCCACACGCCCGATCATCTTCCCGCTGTCCAATCCCACCTCGGCCTGCGAAGCGTTACCGGAAGATATTCTGGACTGGAGCGAGGGCCGGGCGATCGTCGCGACCGGCAGCCCTTTCCCCGACGTCGTCCGTGAGGGTCAGACGCATCATGTTGGTCAGGGCAACAACGCTTTTATCTTCCCCGGTCTGGGCTTCGGCGTAGTGTTGGCCGAATGCCGGGAAATCACCGATAGTATGGTGCTGGAAGCCGCCTATGCACTGGCCGAATACACAACGGTCGCTCATTTGCAAGCCGGACGCATTTATCCGCCGGTGCGCGAACTGCGCGAGGTCAGCGTTCGGGTCGGGGCGCGCGTGATTGAACAAGCGCTGCGGGAAGGGGTGGCGAGCAAAACCGATCTGACCGGGCGCGATCTCGATACCTATCTGCGCACCCGGTTCTGGAAGCCGCGTTATCTACCCATCGTGCGCGGCGACCACACGGCGATGATCGATCATCCGGGCTATCCGAAGCAGGAATGGGTCGATCGGCAGTAGCGAACAGATTTAGTCAACCGACACCCCGAACCCCGAGCTTTCCAGTTGACCACGAGTTACCAGCGGTACCGAACTTTCGTATGTGCGCCGCTGCCGCTGGCTAACCCGTGCGGACAATTCCGCCGATCCTGACGCTGAATTCCGCACCGCGAAATTCAGGGTGATTCCGGTGGATCGATAGACCTGCATCGCACTGTCCAGCAGGCTATCGCGGGTTGCGGTCTGCCCGATATAGCGGTTGAGCACCCGCTGCACTTCGGAGCGATCCGCGCCACTGATCGAGCCGTCCACCTGCACCGAACCGATCCGCCAGGCACCGGGCCGCGCCGGAGGCTGGGGGGGCGGCGTGGGGGTGGTTACCGTAGTAACCCGTTCCCGTTCCAAAGCGATGGATTCCGTCACATCACCGTCAGTTATCCGCACCGACTTCTGCTGGGTCTCATAACCGCGCCCACTCACCTCGACCGTGTAGTTGCCGGGCGGCAGGGATACACCGGGACGGTAGGTGAAAGGGGAATTGACCAACCGCACCCGGGCGCTCGATGGTGTGGTGCGCACCGTCAACCGATACTCAGTGGGCTTCACCGGCTCGGGCTGCTTCGCCAGCGCCACCGGCACGGTCACGTCACTGTCTGCGATCCGTACCGTCAATCGCTGCGCGTCGTAACCCGACCGGGAAACTTCCACTGTATAGCTGCCCGGTGCCAGCGCTACACCCGCTCGATACGCTGTGCGGGTTCCTAATAAACGCACTTGGGCATCCGCTGGATCGGCCCGCACTGTCAACCGGTATTGCTGAGGTTCAGGCGCCTTGACCAGCGTCACCGGCACGGTCACATCGCTATCCGCAATGCGCACCGACACCCGTTTTGATTCATAACCGGCTTGACTCACCTCGACCGTATAACTGCCTGGAGTCAGTGTTACTCCCGGTTTGTACGCGGTTTTCACCCCCAGCAGTCGTATCTTGGCGGTCGACGGATCGGGGCGAACCGTCAATCGATACTGGGACGGCTTGACCGGTTCAGGCGATTTGACCAGTTTCACGGGTACGGTCACATCACTATTCACGATATTGATTGACACGCGCTGCGTGTCATAGTCGGGCTGGCTCACCTCGACCGTATAGTTACCCGGTGCCAGCACTACTCCCGGTTGATAGGGAGTTTTGACGTTCGGTAATCGAACCGTCGCTTGGGGAGGATCGGTCTGCACGGTTAAACGATACTGGGGCGGCGGCGGCGGTTGTTTCTCCAGTGTCACGGGAACCGTCAATGTGCTGTCGATAATCCGCACTGGAAACTTGCGGGAGACATAGCCCTCCTTCACCACTTCGATCTGATAATCGCCGGGCGTCAGTTCCACGCCGGGTCGATAGGTGAGCGAAGCGTCCAGCAAGCGGATCTGCGCGTCCGCCGGTTCAGCGCGCACCGTCAAACCATATTTAGCTTTGTCCAGCGTCACGGTGACAGTGACATCACGGTCGACGATTTTTACCGATTCCCGGCGGGGGGCATAACCGGATTGACCGACTTCAATCTCGTAGTTGCCAGGAGGCAGGCGGACGCCCGGCTGGTACGGCATTGGACTGTTCAGCAACCGGACACTGGCGTTCGACGGTTCGGTACGCACTGTCAATCCGTGGGCTCGGGGCGGTTCGGGCGGTGCCGTAATCATCGCCGCCAGTTCATTGACCTTCACTTGGATGGTATCGATATCCTTGCCCTGAATCTGGCCACTGCGCAGCAAGGAGGCGGTTTTGGTATCTATCAATCGCGCCGTAACGGTAATCAGGTCGCCCGGCTTACTGACCGCCCCGATCACCACAGCGTCCAAACCATATCGCTGGCCCAGATCGGCAGCGGTCCTGGGGTCAAGCAGTCCGGTATAGCCCAGTTCCTGGTCCTGGGCCTTGGCGATCTTGGATACGGCGGACAACGATAACCGGTCCTTGAGGACAAAGCGCCCGCTATTGGCGATGGCCGACATCATCAAATCAGCCATAATGGCGCCTGCTTGCTCATGCATATCGCCCATGACGCTGAATTCGACGACCGCCACATTCATCCGCGCTTCGGGCGCAGCAGCGTGCGCAAAAGCGGCCGGCCACACCAGCGCCAGCATCCACGCCAGCGCCAATCCCCAACCTTTTACTACGGTCTTGCTCATGGCGTTCTCTCCATCAGCCGGCCTATTCAGGGTTCCAGCACCAGGCGAAATCCGATATCGGACCGCCACTTGCCGTACTCCGGCACGGTGGGAAACCGGTAGGCGAATCGCACCAGTCCCGGATAATCGGACCAGGACCCGCCACGCAGCACTCGCCGACCACTGGCGGTCGCCTTCGGGTCGGCGCAGCGGGTTTCACCACCCGCATAAGCGCTGTCGTATTCGGAACAGGTCCATTCCGCAACATTGCCTAGTAGATCATATAAGCCGAAGGCATTGGCCGCGTACTGTCCGACTGGCGCGGCGGCGACCTGACCATCTTGACAGGGATAATTGGCCCAGTTGAGCGGCTTCGCCCGGCGGGCGGTTTCGTCGTAGATGTTGGCGTAACGGCAAGCCTGATTCGGATCATCGCCCCAGTACCGGGAACCGGTCTGACCGGCGCGCGCGGCGTATTCCCATTCTGCTTCGGTTGGCAGACGATAACGCAGGCCAGTCTTGCCCGACAGCCATTCGGCGTAAGCAACCGCCTCCTGCCAACTGACCCGGACGACCGGCTGGTTGGGCGCGTTCAGACTGTAGGATTCATAGGCGCCACTATCATGGCCGCCCTCAAATTGCCGGTAATGGGCGTTAGTCACTTCAGTCTTGCCCATCCAGAACCCCTTGAGGCAAACCTGATGAGGTGTCTCATTAGCGCTGCGGTCCCGTTCGGTTTCCGGACTGCCCATGTTGAAGCAACCCGGCGCAATCCAGACGAGTTCCATTCCTGTCGTCGGGTCGGTGTAAATCTGCCCTGGTTGAGGATTGGCAGGTGGTCTACTCACCGTTGGCTGAACGGGCGGAGTCGTTTGTGGAGTCTCCGTCGGTTGATCGACCGGTGTCTGCATTATCCAGACTACTATTCCCCCAGCGACCAGAACGGCCAGCGCCAGTCCGCCCACCATCCGCCAATATTGCCCCAGTCGCTGAAACAGCGAAGGAGGGGGTAGTTTGTGTGGCTCCTGAATCAGTTCGCCCACCGCCGCCAGTCGCGGTTTTTCGCCGCTGCGGTGCAAATCCGGACGCAACGGCAATTCCAGCTTGACAGTACGCTCATCGTCGTTCGCCAAAGGTTCTTCAAACGCCGCCCGCATCTGAGCGATGGTCTGAAACCGCTTTTCGGGACGAACCGCCATGGCCCGGTCGATCAGCCGCAACAATACCGGGCTGTAGCGCCCGGCGGCCAGTTCTTCGGTCGGTTGCAGAGGGTCGTCGAGGACGCGCGCTGGCGCCTCGATCGGCGCCACCCCGGTCACGCAATGGTACAACACCGTACCCAGGGCATAGATATCCGTCCAAGGACCATAGCCCTTGCCATCGACCAGATACTGCTCAATCGGCGAATAGCCTGGTGAAAACACACTGGTCACGCTTTTACTACGCCGTCCCAGCGCTTGGCGGGCTGCGCCAAAATCGATCAAAATGGTCCGACCGTCCGAGCGGCGGTACAAATTGGCGGGTTTAATATCGCGGTGCAGATAGCCCAGGGCATGTACAGCGTCCAAAGCGGGCAACACATCCTCGATCAACCGGCGAACCGGCATCTCCGGTAAGGTCTTCTCCCGTTGCAGGAGTTGGCTTAGCGGTTCCCCATCTTCATAGTCCATGACGATATAGGCGGTGCCGTTAGCCTCAAAGAAGTCCCGTACTCGTACCACACCGGGGTGATTGACTTGGGCCAGGGTCTGGGCTTCCGTGAGAAAGCGCTCCAGCCCCCAAGTATAGCAAGCATCTTCGCCGGCCTCCGAGGTCGGCAAGCCGCCCTGGGTATTGGCCAGAACATTGACCTCATCGCGGTCTCGATAAGACCACTCCACCGGAAAATATTCCTTAATGGCCGCCCGGGTCCGCAGCGCTTCATGCACCGCCATGTAAGTAATCCCGAAACCGCCCGCACCCAGCACCGATTCAATACGGTACTGATGCAGACGATAACCAACCGGCAGCGTATTGGATTTTTTGATCATGGCGTCCTAATCGTGGCATCGGCGAGCGCTGTCGGGCCTTTCGGTCCGGATCTGGCGATCGCTTCGACACTCCCAGATAACGGGCGACCTCATTCGGATCACCCCTCTTTTTCAAATGATTTTAGCGGTCCCTGCTGCAAAGACCCAGCGGCCACATCTCATAATGCCTATACGCAGGTTCAATTCCTGAACCTGACATGCCGACCCGGAAAAACACCGATCACGGGGTATTTTACCCGAAACGCTCAGGGTCCTTCCCGAACCAGCCGGAATCCCAAAAAGTAATCCCGGAATTCTGGACGGCTGCGATGCCGGTCAGCGGAACGCACGTTGCGTGGCTCGTCGCTCCAGGAGCCGCCGCGCACCACCATTTCCTGGTCGCCACCTGGCTCCTGGCAACGCTGCGCCGGCGTCTTCGATTCCTTGTCGTAAATGGAGCAAGTCCATTCAAGCACATTGCCTGCCATGTCATACAGACCGAACTCATTGTTCCGATAGTTGCCTACCGGCGCTGTATAGACCTGGCCATCGTGGCATTGCATGACCGTCCAGCCCACAAACACTTTTTTGCCGTCCAGATCAGTAGCGTTGGCGTAGGCGCAACCTTCATTCGGATCGTCGCCCCAATAGCGACTGGTCGTCGTTCCGGCCCGCGCTGCGTACTCCCACTCCGCTTCGGTCGGCAGACGATAGCGCTGGCCGGTCTGCTGAGACAGCCACTCGGCATACGCTGCAGCGTTTTTCCAGTCCACATTAATCACTGGCCGTCGACCGCGCCCCCAATCATGATCGGCCGGCAAAGGCTTTCCCGTCGCTGTCGCAAACCGGTCGTATTCGTGAAACATCACTTCATACTTGCCGATCGCGAATGATTTTGCGATGTGCACCACTCGTGTGGGTTCATCGCTGTAACGACCGATTTCGGAGGGTGGCGATCCCATCTGGAATTCACCGACTGGAATCACCACCATTTCCGGCCCCTGTGAACCATCGTTCAGCCGGTCGCGCAACACGGGATAGGCGGGCGCCATTCGGGCGAGGGCCGCTTCGGCCTCGGGGCGATGGTGGCAACCCGTCGCACAGCGGTCGAGATAGGCCCAGTAGGCCCGGCGAGTGTCAGTGCGCCGGGCAGCGGCGAACGCTTCAGTATCGGTTTGCTTGACCTGTTCAGCCGCTTCGGCCTGTTTGAGCGCTTGATTGAGTGCGACCAGTTCCGGTAATTCCGGTTGGATGGCTTCCGCCTTTTTCAACCATTTGCGCGCCCCGTCCGGGTCGGGTTTGTTCAGGCTGGTCAACGCCATTTTCACCCAACTGTGCGCTAATTGTTGCCGACCCGCAGCGATCAACGGATCATCCGGCGTCAGCGCCGCCAGCGCATCCAAACGAGACAGCGCCTCGTTGCCGCGCTCCTCGCGTCCTTCCTCCAGCGCTGCGGCCAGCGCTGCAAAATCCGCCTTAAGTGCTTCAACTTTTTTTCGGGTTTCCAGGCTCTTGATCGCGACTCGCGCATCCTTGCCATAGCCGCACTGCGGGCAGCGTTGCAAATACATCTGGTAAGCCGCGGCCGTATCGACCCGGCGGGCAGCCTCGAAAGCCCGTTGATCGCTTTCACGTTCGGCTTCCCGTAACGCAACGCCTTCGTCGATCGGTGCATCCGCCGGCGTGGTCGTCCCTCGCTCCGGCTCGCCAGATGAGGGCGGTCCAGCAACGCCCTCGGGGTTGATCTGCTCGGTTCCCTGGTTGATGGGTGTGCTGAACCAATAGACGCCCAAACCAACCGCCAGGGCCAGGCCGACCGCCGGACCCCAAGTCCACTTTGGCAGGGAACCGCGGCCTGACGACGCTATCGCTGGCCGTTGCGCGGCGTCCAGTGCCTGAATGAACTGGCCGGCATCGGTCGGGCACAGTTCACTCGGGTACGCCAACCCGCGCCGCAAAACCTGCCAGGCGTCGTCCGTCAACCCCGGAGGACGCGGCACCGCCCCTGGCGGTTGGCCCTGGGCTTCCTGGGCACTGCGCCCGGCCAGCAACCGATACGCCAACAGCGCTAGGGCGAAGACATCGCGGCGAAAGGTCGTTTCAGCGGCGACCGACTCGATCGCCCCTTCCCCGGCGGCCTCGCGCCCTGAACTGCCGGTGCTAAACAGAACACTGCGTGGTTCCCGGATTTCAGCCGCTAAACCAAAGCCTAATAATCGAACTGTTCCCTGATCAGTAACGAAGATGGTGTCCACATCGAGATGTTGGTGGGCCAGTCGATGTTCACGGCGCGCGTAATCCAGAGCGGCCGCGACTGGACGCAACCATTTTCCGACCGTCTCCCAGGATAGCCCATCCCCTCCCTGCTCTTTAAGCAGTTGCGCCAGGCTGCGACCGTGATGAGGGTTGAGGTATTCCATTTCGGCAAATGGCCACCCATCAGAACCTTGTCGCCAGCCATGGATACGGGCGATCACGGGATGATCGAGTTTCATAGCCAACTCGACCCGCGCCCTGACCTTGGCCAGATAGGAACGCAAGCCGATCAAATCCGCCCGCGACGTTCGTTCGTCGCGCGCTGGATCCGCTGAACCTGATTCGTAACCGGCGGGCAGAAAAATTTTGATGGCCCGGAATTCGTCAGCAGTTTCGCCGCCGTCCCGCGAAGACAAAGCGGGGTGCGCTAACCAGATGCGTCCTCGACCACTGAGATCATGCACCAATCGCATCTGCCGTTCGGGAGGGCCAATCACCCGCCCAGCCGTCAACGTTCCCGGAGCCGCTGGCGATCCTCCTGAATCGCCTTCTCCCTTGGATAAGTCGCTTTCTGACAACCGTGCATGGTCATCATCGCCTGCCACCACGCGCAGAGCTTCTTCTTGAAGACGCGCCAGCTCGGCTTCATTCAGACGGCCAGCGGCATAAGCCTGCGCAAGTTCCTCAAGACGCGTTTCGATATCCATAAGCCATCGTTTGATCGAAGAGTTCCAAAAGATTTATTTGAATTAACAGCCGTAAGGCGCATTATTGAGTTAGTCTAGCAGAAGGATGAAACGACTGGGCGCCTGATCACGAGGAAGCGCCAGCGCCACGGATCGAGCCTCGTCCGCCCGGTGGACTGATTATGTCTGTTGTTCACGACGATGACCCGACTTTAGATGCATACTCACTCTTCTATCTCAAACGCGGCGCATCATCGCGCATCGTCCTGTCGCGGTCCCCAACTGGAGATCGCTGTGCGCTCGCTGCTTTCACCGACCGGCCACGGGCGCAAGGAAAACCAGGATAATTTTTTACTGATTGACGGCCGAGGTTGCGCCCAGTTCCTCTGGCGTGAACAGGAAACCCGGTTGCAACTCACAGGCTGGCCGCATGGACACCGGCGACTGGCGGTGCTTGATGGTATGGGTGGTCACAGCCACGGACGGGAAGCCTCCGAAAAAGCGGTCGAGGGGCTGCTCGAACTGCCGGCTATTGCCGAACTCCCTCAACTGTCCAATGAGTTGAATCTCCTGCATCGGCGGCTTTATCAAGAATTTCAACAGGCGGGGTTGGAAACCGGTTGTACGCTCATTCTACTCGAAATCCCGCCTCGTTCCCCTGGGCTGTTGTTCCATGTGGGCGATTCGCGCGTCTACGCCATTGACGCCCACCATGTGCAGTGCCTGACGATAGACCACGTACCCGCTACTCACCTCGCCCTGCTAGGCCTGCTGGACAGCGCCCAATGGTTGCAGCAAGTCCATGCCCAGACCAGTTCCCAAATTAGTCAGGCCTTCATTTTGGGCAGCACCCTGGGCACGCCGAATCTCTATGCGGATACCATTGATGAGGAGCTTTATGAACTGCATGATGGCAATCTGCCCCTGTTTTTGCGCGGGTTGAACGACCGTCGCTCCCTGACGCTGGAACCCGATTCGGTCTACCTGCTGGCCAGTGATGGCCTTTGGCATCTGCATTATCCGCAAGAGTTTATCCGGCGATGGCCAATGCTGTTGGCGCAACCGCATCGGACGCTCCAGGAACTCCTTGATGACTTGCTGGCCGAACTGGCGATCATCATCCGCCAGCAACAATGCCAACCGGATGATAATTGTACGGTCATTCTTGTGCGCAAACTCACCCGGCCCAAGGACTCTGCGGGAGGCGCTTCTTGAAAATCCGACATATTCTGCTCGCGCTCCTGGCGGTTCTATCCATTGCGTTCATGCAACCGCTGGTCACCTTTCTAGGCGGATTGACCCTGCTGCTCGGTGTCGGGGCATTGATTTTCCGGGATTTATCGCCGGCTAGTCAGGATGCGGTCGAGCGTCGCGTCCTCGGCTGGTTGCGCCAGGCGCGGGTCAGAACTGCGCCAGCAGTCGACCGACCGTCCATCCGGCGGCGGCGGACTCCTACCCTTTCCAGGGAGTCCGGCGCGCCGCTCACCCCCTCGTCCTCAAGAGGAGAGGGGAATTGAGCACCCTCTCAACGGCTGTCAGATCAGCGCCTCGGTGCGTGAGTGGGTCCGCAGGATGGCGTAAATTTCATCCTTGAGGTGTAGCCGCTGCTTTTTCAGGGTCTCGGTATAAAAGTCCGACGGAGTCTCAATCTGTAATTCGATCCGTTCCACTTCGGCGTTGACCGTATGATATTCGTCATACAGCACTGCGAACTGAGCATTGGCGGCCTTCAGTTCAGCAATCCGGTTCTTATACTCGGGAAACTCGTGGAATAAATCGTGACTCTCTCCAAACATGGGGGCGTCCTCCAGTTTTATAACGGACTGATGGATATGTTGTGAATGATTGATTATAGAAGCATCGTGCGTCGTCGTCATGGCGGTATCAATCAGCGCCCTTGCCTCGTCCGCAGCGTCTCGCGCCGATGTTGATCAAGAGTCTGTTGTTACCCCCCGGCGGACCGTTACTGATGAGTCTGTTGGGCGCGCTGCTTTGGCGCTGGCATCCGCGTCCAGCTCTGGCGCTGCTGCTGACCGGAACAGTACTGGGCTACTTATGCAGCATCCCCTTGACCGCCAGCCTGTTGAACCGTTCCTTGCAGATCTATCCGCCACTGACCGAGCAGGTTCTGTCATCGCTGCGGCCGGAGGCGATTGTCGTGTTGGGCGGGGGATTGCACGAGGACGCGCCGGAATACGGCAATAGTCCGACTGTGCATCCTCGTACCCTGGGTCGGGTGCGCTACGCCGCCCGGCTGGCGCGGCAAACCGGGCTACCCGTTCTGACCAGCGGTGGACGCGGCAGTCGGGCCAACGCTGAAAATCCTGCCGAAGCGGACTTAATGAAGGCCATTTTGGAGCAGGAGTTTCGCCTGAGTGCGGTCAGCGCCGAAACGATGAGCCGGAATACCTGGGAAAACGCCGTCAACAGCGCCGCATTACTACGCGAACGCCACATTCAGACTGTCCTGCTGGTCAGTAACGCCGTGCATTTACCGCGAGCCGTCGCCGCTTTCCAAGCGCAGGGGTTGAACGTAATTCCAGCGCCTACCCTGTTCTTCAATGAGCAACTGGAACCGCTCGATCCCCAGTCCTGGTTACCTTCGGTCGCGGCGATTGCAGAAATTCACTACAACGGTTATGAGTGGCTGGGGCGGTTGTGGTATGCCGTGCGGTATTGAAAAGCTACCAGAAATTGGCCCGCTTGCGTTAGTGCAAACGGACCATTCATCAAGCCGCCAGGGTTAATCCGCAGCGCGGCAGAACTCGATCAGCCCGACGGTGGACGCGTCATGCCCCGCTACTGGCCGTTCGCCCTTCAACTCGGGCAGGATGGCGTTCGCTAACTGCTTGCCCAGTTCCACGCCCCACTGATCGAAGGAATTGATATTCCAGATCACGCCCTGCGTGAACACCTTGTGTTCATACAGTGCCAGCAGCGCACCCAGCACTTTCGGGGTCAGCCGGCGGTAGAACAGGCTGGTGCTGGGCCGGTTGCCGGGGAAAACTTTGTACGGCAACAACTTCTCCAACGCCTCGCCGCTCAGCCCCTGCTTCTCCAGTTCAGCATGCGCCTGGGCCTCGGTCTTGCCCACCATCAGCGCCTCGGCTTGGGCCAGACAGTTGGCCAGCAGAATCGCATGATGATCGCCGATGGGATTCGGACTGTGCGCCGGGGCCAGGAAATCGGCTGGAACCAGATGTGTGCCTTGATGCAGCAATTGGTAAAAAGCGTGTTGACCGTTATTTCCCAAACCGCCCCACAGAATCGGCCCGGTCTTGACCGTCACCGGTTGACCGTCGCGGTCGATAGACTTGCCGTTACTCTCCATGTCCAGTTGTTGCAGGTAATCCGGCAACGAGCGCAGGTAATCGTCATAAACCAGTGTGACCTGGCTGTCCGCGCCGAAAAAGTCGATATACCAGACGCCGAGCAGCGCCAGAATGACCGGCAAATTTTCCTCCAATGGCGCAGTGCGAAAGTGCTCGTCCATTTCGTGAGCGCCTTCCTGCAACTCCATGAAATTCTCCATACCCAGATAAACCATGATCGGCAGACCAATCGCTGACCACAGTGAATAGCGCCCACCGACCCAGTCCCAGAACTCGAACATGTTGGCGGTATCGATGCCGAAAGCGCTCACTCCCTTCGTGTTGGTGGACACCGCGACGAAATGCTTGGCCACTGCCGCTTCGTCACCGAGTTCCTTGATCAGCCAGGCGCGGGCAGTATGGGCATTGGTCATGGTCTCCTGGGTGGTGAACGTCTTGGAGGCCACGATGAACAAGGTGCTTTCCGGATCGCACTCGGCCAGGACGTGGCTGATATGCGCGCCGTCGACGTTGGAGACGAAATGCATCCGCAAGGTGGGATCGCCGTAAGGTTCCAGCGACTGGCAAACCATTTTCGGCCCCAGATCGGAACCGCCGATGCCGATATTGACGACATCGCGAATCCGCTTGCCGGTGTGGCCGCGCCACTTGCCCCGGCGAATCTGATCAGCGAACTTGCGCATATGCTCCAGCACATTGTTCACTTCCGGCATCACGTCCTGACCCTTGACGAAGATCGGCCGGTCGCTCCGGTTTCGCAACGCGACGTGCAACACCGCGCGCTGTTCGGTGTGGTTGATAATTTCGCCGCTGAACATCCGCTCGGTGCAGGCGGGCAGTTGCGCCTGGCGGGCCAGTTCGATCAGCAGATTCAAGGTTTCTTCGGTGATGCGGTGCTTGGAAAAATCTACCAGCAGGTCGCCGAAGCGCCGGGAGAACTTGTTAAAACGCCCGGGATCGGCGGCGAACAAGTCACGCAGATGCAGGTCAGCGATGGCGGCATGATGAGCTTGCAATGCTTGCCAGACCGGCAGGTTGCTGGGAACGGACATGGACAGCTTCCTTTAATTTCAGTGTGTGGAAAGGCTGGCGAAACCGGATGAAGCCAAACCCTGGCGCCGAACGCGGGCGTGGGGTTCCTGATTACTATAGTTTCCACAAGGATGACTGTCGAATTACACTGACTGATCGGAAATCAGCAACAGATACGGTAAACCCTGGTGATTGTAGCCGATGATCTACTGGACCATCGACTGAACTACGTGATTCATTTTCCATCAATGCTCATAGATCTCCCTATTTTTCAGGAGAGTGTGTCCCTCCAAACCTGATGGAATTCACTCATGTCGATCTCATCTGACAAACCGCTGCGCGACCGGGTTAAACTGCTAGGCCGCTTGCTGGGCGATACCCTGTGCGATCAGGAAGGCCGTCATGCCCTGGACGCGGTGGAAGCCCTGCGCAAGGGGTTTACCGAGATGCGCCGCCAACCCTCACCGGAGATGCGTGAGCGGCTGATGCGGTTCATCGCCGCACTCAATCCGGAGATGCTCAATCATGTCGTTCGGGCGTTCAGCGCCTACTTCAATCTGGCCAACATCGCCGAAGAAGACTTTCAGCACCAGCAACGCCGCGATCAGGTGCGGCGCAGCAAGCCGCTGTGGCGCGGTTCCTTCGATGAAACATTGCGTACTCTGCACGCTGCCGGGGTCCATGCCGCCCAACTGCAAACTCTGCTGAATCAACTCTGCTTTATCCCGGTGTTCACCGCCCACCCCACCGAGGCCAAGCGCCGGGTGCTGCTGGGCGCGCAACGGCGCATCTTCGTCACGAATGGCAAGCTCGATAATCCGGCGCTCAACCCCTACCAGCGGGCCGAGATCGTCGAGGAACTGCGCAGCCAGATCCAGATTCTCTGGAAAACTGATGAGGTGCGCGCCTACAAGCCGCAGGTGCGCGACGAGGTGAAGAACGGTTTGTACTACTTCCGGGAATCCATCTTCCAGGCGCTGCCGACGCTCTACCGCAACCTGGAGCGGGCGCTCCATGCGGTCTACGGCGATGAGGGCGGCAAAACGGCGGTGCGCATCCCCTGTCTGTTGCGCTTCGGCTCCTGGATTGGCGGCGACCGCGACGGCAATCCCTTCGTCACCCCCGAAACCACGGCGATGGCTGCCCGGCTGCAATCCCAGACGATCCTGCGTGAGTATTTGTGGCGGGTTGAGGCACTGAACCGGCAGTTGACCTATTCCAGTTCACTGGTCACGCCTTCGCCACCGTTCACCGCTGGACTGGAGGCGGATACCCGGCGCATGGCCGCGCTGTTCGCCGATGCGCCGCTGCAATACGCCCAGGAACCGTATCGGCGCAAATGCTTCCTGATCTACCATCGCCTGCGGCATAACCTGGAGTCGGTCCGGGCGCGTATCGAAGGCCATGCCGAGGCGCTGCCCCATCCGTTCTGGGGCTACAGTGCTGAACCGGAATTTCTCGAAGACCTGTATCTTATCCGTGATTCGCTGATTGCCCATGGCGACGGCGCAGCGGCGGATGGCGAACTGAAGGATCTGATCCGGCTGGCGGAAACTTTCGGCTTTTATCTGGCAGCGCTGGATGTGCGGCAGGAATCGGCCCGGCATACGGCGGCGGTGACGGAAATCTTCGCCATGGCGCCCAACCTGCCCGATTACGCGGCGCTGACCGAGACAGAACGGCTGACCATCCTCAGCGAGTTGTTGGCTAAACCAGGCACGCCACTGCTGTACTGTGATTCGTTCAGCCCGACAACCTATGAAACGCTGGAGGTTTTCCGGATCATGGCGCGGTTGCGGGAAGAAATCAGCCCGCGCGTCTTTGATAATTACGTCATCTCCATGACTCACGAAGCCAGTCATGTCCTGGAGGTGTTGTTCCTGGCCAGTTTCGCGGGTCTGACGGGTCGCCGCGCCGATGGCAGCTGGCATTGCGCTCTGCGCGTCGCCCCGCTGTTTGAAACCATCGCCGACTTAAACCGGGTCGAAATTCTGCTGACCCGGTTGCTGGATCAACCCACCTATCGGGAACTGCTGACCGCTGCGGGCGGGGTGCAGGACGTGATGGTTGGCTACTCCGATTCCTGCAAGGACGGCGGCATCCTGGCCTCCAACTGGGGGTTGTACCAGGCGCAGCAACAGGCGGCGGCGCTGACGGCGGCACACGGTTTCGGTTGTCGGCTGTTCCACGGACGCGGCGGGACGGTGGGGCGCGGCGGTGGCCCGGTTCACGACGCCATTCTGGCCCAGCCCCCGGGCACAGTGCGCGGCCACATCAAGATCACCGAACAAGGCGAGGTGCTGTCGTTCAAGTATCAAAATCTGGAAACTGCGGTCTATGAACTGACCCTGGGCATCACCGGCCTGATGAAAGCCAGCCGGCATTTGATTCAAGACGTTCCCGCTGACCCACCGGAAGCGGCCACGATCATGGCGGAACTGGCCCAGCAGGGTGAAACGGCCTACCGGGAACTGACGGAGCAGACGCCGGGGTTTATGGATTATTTCTACGAAGCCACCCCGGTTAGCGAAATTGGCCAGCTCAACCTCGGTTCACGGCCCTCGCACCGGGCGAAAGGTGACCGCTCCAAATACTCGGTGCGAGCGATTCCATGGATGTTTGGTTGGGGGCAGTCGCGGCACACGCTGCCCGGCTGGTATGGCATCGGCAGCGCCCTGGCGGCCTGGCGCGGCGATGATCCCGACCGGCTGGCCCGATTGCAGCGGCTTTATCAGGAATGGCCGTTTTTTCACGCCCTGTTGAATAACAGCCAAATGTCCTTGAGCAAGGTCGATCCGGGTATTGCCCGCGAATATGCCCGGCTGTGCGGGGACGCCGCCACGGAAATCGACATTTACGAGCGGTTCCGCACGGAATATGAACAGACCTGCCGGGAAATTCTGACCGTGGCGCAAGTGCCGACGCTGCTGGAAGAAAATCCGACGCTGGCCAAATCACTGGAGCGACGTAATCCTTACCTGGACCCGCTGAATCACATCCAGGTCACACTGTTGCCGCGCTACCGGCAAGCGCTGCGGGAACATGGCGCGGACTCACCCGAAGTGGAAATCTGGTTGCGACCCTTACTACGCTCGATCAACGCCCTGGCGGCCGGGATGCGGAATACCGGATAAGGCGGAGTTTGCGCGTACTGGGAGGTCATCATGTTGAGAGCCGTCGTTCCCGAAGGCGAGGCGCTGCGCCGGGCGTTCCAGTGGCTCGCCGAACAGGGACATTGCACCGTCAACACCGTTGAAAGCGCCAGTCTGCGGTTTGACCTGACCCCAGGCGATGAAGAATTCCTGCTACGGCAGTTCGTTCACCATCGGGGCGCGGCCAGCGATGCGCCGGATTCAGGGCAGCAGCGGGTTTCCCGTTAGCCGCCGGGCGAAATTCACCAGCATGGCGGCAGTCGCGCCCCAGATGAAGCGGTTTTCGTAGGGAATGACGTAATACTGCCGCTGCCGCCCCTGGTAGAGCATACTGTGGCGCTCGTGGTGGCGCGGATCGAGAATGAAATCCAGTGGGACTTCAAACGCCTCGGCTACCTCGAAATCATCCAGCCGCAGATCAAACGGCGGTGTTACAAAACCCACCGCTGGCGTGATCAGAAACCCGGTCACCGTCTGATACAGGTCCAGAAAACCGGCGATTTCGACGACATGCCGACGGTGCAGGCCAATTTCCTCTTCAGCCTCGCGCAACGCCGTCTCCACCGGACCGGCGTCCTCTTCCTCAGCCCGCCCACCGGGAAAGCTGATCTGTCCGGCGTGATGTTCCAGATGCGCGGTGCGCTGAGTCAGCAACACCGTATAGCCGTCGGGGCGCTCCACCAGTGGCACGAGAACCGCCGCCGGGGTCAGCATCCGCTCTTCACGTTCCATCCCGGCCACCGCATGATCGCCAGTCACGGTTTCGATGTAATGGGTGGAATGCAGACAGCGCCGCACCCGGTCGCGCATTGCCGCGTGATTCACGCTGCCTCCCTGCTCACCGCGCCAAACAACCGGAGATAATTGGCGGTCGTTGTGGCCGCTATCTGCTCCAGCGACTCGCCGCGCAGTTGGGCGACGAATGCCGCGACATGCCGCACCCAGGCTGGATGATTGGGTTTGCCCCGGTGCGGAATCGGCGCCAGATAGGGCGCATCAGTCTCAATCAGCAGCCGGTCAGCCGGCAGACGTTGCGCGGCGTCCTGGATTGGCCGGGCGTTTTTGAAGGTCACAATGCCGGAAAACGAGATATAAAAATCCAATTCCAGCGCCCGCGCCGCCATCTCCCAGTCCTCGGTGAAGCAGTGCAGCACCCCGCCGACCTCCGCCGCGCCTTCTTCGGCCAGAATGCGCAACGTATCTTCCCGCGCCTCGCGGGTATGGACGATCAGCGGCTTGCCCAGTTCGCGGGCAGCGGCGATATGAGTCCGGAACCAGTTCTGCTGGCGAGCGGCGCTCTCGCGGCCGTAATAGTAATCAAGGCCGGTCTCGCCGATAGCGACGACCCGCGATTCCCGGCCCAGCGCGGTCAGTTCTGCCACAGTCGGCGCGCGGCTCTCCTCTTCGCTGGGATGCACCCCGACCGACAGGGCGATGAAGGGATACGGCTCGGTCAACCGGGCCAGCGCCGGCCAGCTTGCCAGATCCGTGGCGACGCTCAACAGGCGGGTGACGCCATTGGCCGTCGCTGCGTCCAGCACCCCGGCGAGGTTGCCGCCGAACTGGGCGAGATCAAGCCGATCCAGATGGCAATGGGAATCCGTCAGCATGATCGATTCGTGGCCTACATGGTGTTAGTCGGCTGGTCGGACCGGGTATAGCCGCCCAGCAGTGCTTCAATCTTTTTCTGCAACCGGACGCCATCCGTGCCGCCGAACTGGATGCCAACCCCCATCTGTCGACCGCCGGGCGAGGTGCGTTGATTGATCCAGACCACCTTGCCGGTAATGGCGAATCGCTCGGGATCTTCGAGCAGGGTTAGCAGAAGAAAAACCTCATCGCCCAGTTCAAAGGTTTTCTCGGTCGGAATGAAGACGCCGCCGCCTTTGATAAACGGCATGTAATTGGCGTGCAGCATCGCCTTGTCCTTGACCGCGAGGGAGATGACGCCTTGTCTGGGTGGAGCCGCCATGGATGCAACCTTCCGTCAATATTTGTTCGCGAAAACCGGATTTATTGTTCGCCTGCCACGTCGCCGAGAAACGCCTCCAGGAGCAGGTCAGCCCTGACCTGGGTCGTTACACACAAGGTATGCAGGCGCAGGGCCGCGTCTAATCGGTCGAACAGGAGGCGCGGTGCTTGCCGCTCGGCCCAGCCCCGCAACAGGGAACGCAAATCAGGATTGCTCAGACGCGGGGGATGGGAACTCATCTTAAGCCGAATCACATCGATCTGCCAACTGACCAGCCAGCGCAAATTCTCGGCCAAATCGCCTTGCGTCCAGCTTTCCACCGCCCGGATCGGATCCAGCCGACCTGTCATGACCTGTTCGTAGCCATCGGCCAATTCCCGGCGACGCCGCCAACGTTCCCCATCCGCATAGGTCAAAGCCGCCAACGGCGCGCCGCCAGCGGTTTCCAGCAAGGCGACAGCGTCCAGACCACCGGCGACCCGCGCCTTGAGCCAGGGCATGGTGATGTCCGCCGTCGGCGGACTAAAGAGGATGACCTGACAGCGGCTGCGCACGGTGGCGGGCAGTCGCGCCGGTTGGGCAGTCACGAGGAGCAACAGGCAATTGCCCGGTGGTTCTTCCAGTGTTTTCAACAAGCTGTTGGCGGCGTTGACATTGAGTCGGTCCGCCGGTTCCAGCAGGGCGATTTTGTAGCCGCCGTATTGCGGGGTATAGCCGAGAAAGGCGCACAGATCGCGGATCTGGTCAATTTTGATGACCTTGCCGTCCTCGGCAGGTTGCACCGGGCTGTAATCGGGATGAGTGCCTGCCTGGAACAATCGGCAACTCCGACATTGACCGCAGGCGTCGCCCCCTACATCCGGCGACGCGCACAACAGCGCCCGAGCTAATCGGCGGGCGAAGGTCAACTTGCCTAGTCCCGCTGGACCGGCCAGCAACAACGCATGAGGCAAGCGATTAGCAGCCCGTCGCTGCTGGAGTTGCCGCCACAGCGCGTCATGCCAGGGGAGTTGTGTATCGTCCATCAACCGGCTTCCACCCAGTTTTCCAATTGCAAATGGGGCACCCGCCTAAACTCCCGCAGATTGTGGGTCACCAGCACCGCATTTTCCGCCAGCGCATGAGCCGCAATCATCAGGTCCATACTACCGATAGGCGTTCCCTGGCGCTCGAGATCACGCCGCAGATGGGCATAAAATCGGGAGGCCGACACCGGCCATGGGCGTAGATCAAAAAGCCCCAGCCAATTCTCCAGATAGCCAGCGAATCGCTCTGAACTCAGTTTCGCCGCGCCAAAGCGGAGTTCCGCTACAACCACTGCTGACAGGAACAAATCGTCGGACGCCAATCCTTCAAAATGCGTAACGATCTGCGGATGCCGCCGCCGCAAGAGGTAGCTGCAGATGTTGGTATCAAGCGTTTTCACGGAACCACTCCCGATCTTGCAGAGGCAGATCCTGGCGATCCACCAGGAAATCATCGGGGAATGGTTCTGTTTTAGCAAAGAACTCCATCAAGCTTTTACCCAAATCTTGTGGTTTGGGTCGCAGAATCACTTGATCACCCTGCTTTTCGATAAAAACCTCCTGGCAATCGAAACGAAACTCGGCGGGTAAGCGCACGGCTTGACTGCGTCCATTCATAAAAACTTTGGCGGTTTTAGGCATGGTCTTTTCCCCATCAGTGAGTATATATCATTGCAGTATACTCCTGTGATCCGGGGAACAGTGCAGGAATTCAACGAGACGGCTTTTCACCTCCGCCCGCACCGCCGCGATCGGTTGATCGGCGTTGACGACCCGGTAACGGTCAGGATGCTGGGCCGCCCGTGCCAGATACATCGCCCGTACCCGTGCAAAAAATGCCGCATCTTCCTGCTCAAAGCGATCCGCCGCGCTGCGTTTCCCGGCCCGCGCCAGCCCGACCATTACGGGTAGATCAAACAGCAGGGTTAAATCAGGCCGCAACGCGCCCTGCACCCAGTCCTCCAGCACGGCAATCCGCCCCTGCGCCAGACCGCGCCCACCGCCCTGGTAGGCATAAGTGGCGTCGGTGAAGCGGTCGCACAGCACCCAGCGACCTTCAGCAAGCGCTGGACGAATCACTCGTTCCAGATGTTCGGCGCGGGCGGCGAACATCAGCAGGGTTTCCGCCGCCAGGCTCATCCCGTCATGGCGATGGCTCAGCAGTAGACCGCGAATTTCCTCGCCGAGTACGGTGCCCCCCGGTTCACGGGTCACCACGACCCGGCAGCCGGTCTGCTCTAAATAGTCGCGCATGAAGGTCAGTTGCGTCGTTTTTCCCGCACCTTCACCGCCTTCGAGCGTGATGAATCGACCAGACATCCTATCTCCCCTGCAACTGATACCGCCGAACCGCCCGGTTGTGTTCTTCGAGCGTCCGGGAAAAAACATGGCCGCCTTCGCCGTCCGCTACGAAGTACAGCGTATCGCCAGATGCGGGATTGACGGCGGCCTCCAGCGCCGCTATTCCTGGCAAGGCAATGGGCGTCGGCGGCAAGCCCGGGCGAGTATAGGTGTTATACGGCGTATCAGTTTCCAAATCCCGACGGCGCAAATTGCCGTCAAACACCTCGCCCAGCCCGTAAATCACGGCAGGATCGGTTTGCAGGCGCATCCCCTGGCGCAGACGCCGGGCAAAGACGCCGGCAATTTCCACTCGTTCTGCCGCGACTCCGGTTTCCTTTTCGATGATCGACGCCAGAATCAGCGCCTGGTAGGGATCGTTCACTGGCGCACCAGGCGCACGCCGATCCCAGATTTCCCTCAACCGTTGATCCATAGCCGCCCGCGCCCGTCGCAGGAACGCCTCATCGGTAAAGCCGGCGGGAAAATGATAGGTATCGGGCAGGAACCACCCTTCGGGATGCTCGCCGGGATGCCCCAGGCGCGCCATGACCTCAGCATCACTCAAACCCGACAGCGTCTGAACGAGTTTGGGATGGGAAGCTAAAGTCTGCCGTAACTGGCGAAAGGTCCAGCCTTCTACGATAGTCAGCGAATACTGGATCACCCGACCCGCGACGATGCGGTCGAGCAACAGGCGGGGCGTCAGACCAGGGGTCAGGGCATATTCACCGGCTTTCAGGCGGGACGCCAAGCCGGTCGATCGGGCGTAGGCTTCCAGGTAGAAAGTCGGGCGCGATAAACCCGGTTGCTGTTGCAATTGCCGGGCAAGCTGGCCGATGCCGGTGCCCGGCTTGATTTCCAAAGTCAGCCCCTGAGCAGGAACACTGAGCGGGGTTTCCAGAAATTGCCGGTAATCGATGTAAATCAGGGACAAGGATAACGCCAGCCCGAACGCCAGCGCCAACCCCCATCGCCAAAGCCGTTTGAAAATCAACGGGATTGACGCCCTCAATCCAGCGCGCGGAACACCACGGTGCCGTTAGTGCCGCCAAAGCCGAAGGAATTGGACAGCGCCACCTGAATCCGCCGTTCCTGGGCGGTGTGCGGCACATAGTTCAAATCGCAGCCTGCTTCCGGATGGTCCAGATTAATGGTTGGCGGCGCGACCTGATCGCGGATCGCCAGCACCGCGAAGATGGCTTCAACCCCGCCTGCCGCGCCCAGCAGATGACCGGTCATCGACTTGGTGGAACTCATCGCCAACTGGTAAGCGTAATCACCGAACACCGCCTTGGCAGCGTCGCTCTCAATCTTGTCCCCTGCCGGCGTGGACGTGCCGTGGGCATTGATGTAATCCACCGCCTCGGAAGTAATTTCTGCATCGCGTAAGGCATTGATCATCGCCCGCCGGGCGCCATCGCCATCAGGCGGCGGCAGGGTCATGTGGTAAGCATCGCCACTCATGCCAAAGCCGATAAGTTCTGCGTAAATGCGTGCGCCGCGCTGCCGGGCGTGTTCATATTCCTCCAGCACCACCACCCCGGCACCATCGCTCAATACAAAGCCATCACGATCTTTATCCCAAGGGCGACTGGCTTTCTCCGGTTCATCGTTGCGCACCGACAGCGCTCGTGCTGCCGCGAAACCACACAGCCCGGTGGGTGTAGTCGCCATTTCTGCGCCGCCGGCAATCATCACATCCGCGTCGCCATAGGCAATGAGTCGGCCGGCTAGACCGATGCTATGCGTACCCGTCGTACAAGCCGTCACGACCGCCAGGTTCGGCCCCTTGATCCCGTACAGGATCGACAGATTGCCCGACACCATGTTGATAATGCTACGCGGTACAAAGAACGGGGTCAGTCGGCGCGGCCCACCCTTGAGAAAAGCGGAGTGGCCTTCCTCAATGCCCGGCAAACCGCCGATGCCGGAGCCGATATAGGTCCCGATGCGTTCGGCATTGGCTTCCGTGACCTCCAGCCCGGAATCGCGGATCGCCTGCACTGCAGCGCCGATGCCATAATGAATAAAGGCGTCCATCTTCCGGGCTTCCTTGACCGGCAGATACTGTTCGATTTGAAAATCTTTCACCGCCCCGCCGATGCGCACCGGAAAATGGCTGACATCAAAAGCAGTGACAAGCCCGATACCACTGTGGCCGGCCAGAACATTGCTCCAGGCTGTTTCCACCGTGCTGCCGACGGGCGACACGATCCCCATCCCGGTCACTACCACTCGCCGCTTGGCCACAGGACTACCCTCTGCTGTGCTGCGCTGAGAAAACCTGGCCGCGCCCCCCGGCGGCGGTCGCGGCGGATGAACTCGAACGATGCTGGACTAACGCCCTCAACCCAGATGCGCCGTGATATAGTCAATGGCCTGCTGCACGGTGGTGATTTTCTCGGCATCCTCATCAGGAATTTCGAGTTCAAACTCTTCCTCCAAAGCCATCACCAGTTCGACGGTATCCAGCGAGTCGGCACCGAGATCCTCGACAAAAGAGGCTTCATTGGTGACTTGCTCTTCCTTCACCCCGAGCTGCTCGATGATGATTTTCTTGACGCGGGCTTCGATGTTGCTGATGTCAGTCATGACGGTTTGCTTCCTCAGGTGTCTGTTTGCTTCAATCCACACCCTCCCTGAAGGGCGGGTGAAATCCGGCGCAACGGTATCACAACTTGCGCGAATTGCAGAAAATATCCAGCGATAATTTCCAAAATTCGGCGATTTTCCGATCCTGCGCTGACCGCCGGCGCGCCAGCGCGGATTCCCCCAATTCTAGCCGTTGACCGGCCTCATACCATAGCCATCCCGCCGTTGACGTGCAGGGTGGCGCCGGTGATATAGGCGGCGTCCGCCGAGGCCAGAAAGGCCACGACCCGCGCGACATCCTCGGGTTGACCGGGCCGCTGCAGCGGAATCGATGCAACCAGCGCCTGGCGCTGGCTCTCCGGCAATGCGCGGGTCATGTCGGTTTCAATCAACCCCGGCGCTACCGCGTTGACTGTGATGTTGCGCGAACCGACTTCCCGCGCCAGCGATTTGGTAAAGCCGATAATGCCGGCCTTGGCGGCAGCGTAATTGGCCTGCCCGGCGCTGCCGGTGACGCCTACCACCGAAGTGATGTTGATCATGCGCCCGCGCTGAGCCTTCATCATGCCGCGCAACACCGCCTTGCTCAGCCGATAGACCGAACCCAGATTCGTGTCGAGAATAGCGGTCCATTCCTCTTCTTTCATCCGCAACAGCAGGTTATCGCGAGCGATGCCGGCATTGTTGACCAGAATACTGGGCGCACCAAATTCCTGCGTCACGGCTTTGACCGTTGCTTCCACTGACGCAGGATCGGTGACCTCTAGCCGCAAACCGCAACCTTTAATATCCCGGCTCTGCAAATCCTGCGTTATCGCCTCCGCCCCCGCTCCAGTCGTTGCCGTGCCGATCACCGTCGCGCCGCGTCGGCCCAGCTCGCGGGCAATCGCCCGACCGATGCCCCGACTGGCTCCAGTGACCAGCGCAATTTCACCGCCCAGTGTCATCATCATGACTTTCTCCACCTCAATACTTCACCAGCACTGCGCCCCAGGTAAACCCGCCGCCGAAGCCTTCCAGCAACAGTGTTTGGCCGCGCTGGATGCGGCCATCGCGTACCGCGACATCCAGCGCCAGCGGCACCGAAGCCGCCGAGGTGTTGCCGTGGGTCCGCACACAGTCCACCATCCGTTCTTCCGGCAAACCCAGACGCTTGGCGGTCGCGGTGAGAATCCGGCGGTTGGCCTGATGCGGGATCAGCCAGTCCACATCGGCGACCGTCATTTGATTCGCCGCCAGAATTTGTTCAGCCATATCCTTGAGGGTCGTCACCGCCACCTTGAACACCTCGCTGCCGCGCATTTCCACGAAAGCCGCGTTCTGCCGGGTCTGCTCATAGCCGCTGGAAACGCCGGCGGGCACCCACAGCAGTTCCTTGTAACGGCCATCGGCGCCCAATCGGCTGTCGATAATGCCCGGTTCGTCCGCGGCCTCCAGCACCACCGCGCCCGCGCCGTCGCCGAACAGAATACAGGTACCGCGATCTTCCCAGTTGATAATGCGGGTGAATGTATCCGCCCCGACCACCAGCGCCCGCTGCGCCGCGCCGGTTCGGATGAAGCGGTGCGCGATGTCCATAGCGTAAACGAAGCCGGTGCAAACCGCCTGCACATCGAAGGCCGGGCCGCCGGGGCAACCCAGGCGATGTTGCAACTGGGTGGCGACGCTGGGGAAAATGTGATCGGGGGTGGTCGTGCCCAGCACAATCAGATCGATAGCGCCCGGCTCCAGGCCGGCAGCCTCCAGCGCCCGGCGGGCGGCGCGCTCGGCCAGATCGCAGGTAGTCTCATCCGGCGCGGCAATGTGGCGCTCCTCAACCCCGGTGCGTTCCACAATCCAGTCCGCCGTGGTGTCGATAATCTGTTCGAGATCGGCGTTGGTGAGCACTTTCTCGGGCAGATAGCTGCCGGTTCCAGCGATTCTGGCGTAGTTCAAAGCGCTTGCCTCGCGGCGTGAAGGGCGGACAGATGGGCATCGATACGCTGCGGTACGGCTTGTTGGGCTTCCAGCACGGCAACCTCGATCGCATTGGCGAACGCCAGCGCATCCGCGCCGCCATGGCTCTTGATGACGATGCCCGGCAGGCCCAGCAGGCTGGCACCGTTGTAGCGGCGGGGATCGATTTTGCGGCTGAAGGCGCGCAACACCGGCAGGGCGACCAGGCCGGCCAGGCGGGTCAGCAGGTTTCGCTTGAATTCCTGGGTCATGTAATAACGGATCAGCTTAGCGACGCCTTCGCTGCTCTTGAGCGCGACATTGCCGACGAAACCATCGCAAACGACGACATCCACATCATCCAGATAGATGCCGTCCCCTTCGACGAACCCGATGTAATTGAGATCGCTGACCGCCAGCAGGCGAGCGGCTTCCTTGACCTGTTCGTTACCCTTGATGTCTTCTTCGCCGATATTCAGCAGGCCGACGCGAGGGTGCTCAATGCCGTTCACCGCCGCCAGCACCGAACCCATCACCGCGAACTGCAAGAGATGTTCAGCCTTGCTGTCGACGTTGGCACCCAGGTCCAATACCCGAACATGACCGCGCACCGTCGGCAGGGTGGTGCAAATCGCCGGACGGTCGATGCCCGGCAGGGTTTTGAGAACAAAGCGGGAGGTCGCCATCAGTGCGCCGGTGTTGCCGGCGCTGACACAGGCATCCGCATCGCCCTGTTTAACCAGGTTGATCGCGACCCGCATCGAGGAGTCCTTTTTAACCCGCAGCGCTTGTGCAGGCGACTCATCCATGCTCACCAACTGTGAAGCATGGCGGATGACAATCTGCGGATGGCCCTTGGCCTTGAGTCGGGTCAGACAGGCCGAGAGCACATCCTCCTGACCGACCAGAATCAACCGCAGCGCATCGTCCGAGGTTTTCAGCACCCGCAAAGCGGCGGGCACAACCACATCAGGGCCGATATCGCCGCCCATGCCATCGAGGGCGATGGTCAACGGTCTATTCACGCGGGAGCCGGTACGATCGGTCAGCGGGATGGCACACAAGGAGACGATGGCCGGTCACCGTTATTCTTCTTCGGTAACCACTGGCCCACTGACCACCTTACGGCCACGATAGAAGCCATTCGGGGTGACGTGATGGCGGCGATGCAATTCGCCGGAGGTGCGGTCGGTCGAGAGCGTGGGTCCGGTCAAGGCGTCGTGAGAACGGCGCATACCCCGCTTGGAGGGACTCTTACGGCTTTTTTGTACAGCCATGATTCAATGACTCCTTTTGGAATCCTGTAACAGGGACGCCAGCGCGGCAAGGGGCTGGCGGCGTTCCGCATCCAGCGCCGGTTCGCCGGACCGGACTTCACCCAAGGCCGCGCATTCCCGCAGATCGTCATGCCGGGGAATCTGCGGGAGGGCGAGTAATAATTCATCTTCAACCAAATCAGCCACAGCCAGGCTGCCGCCTTCGGCAATCAGCAATGGCTCATACTCATCCGGCAACCGGGCAATGTTCGCTTCGTCACGCGCCAGTCCCAGGCTGACCGCGACTTCCAGCGGCCATGATAGCAAACCCAGGCAGCGCTGGCAGGTGAGCGCCACTTCAGCGCGCAAGACGCCTTTGATGAAACGGATTCCTTGCCCATCAATGCCTGCCGTCAGCGCGATGGCGACTATGCCGTCAGCGCGATCCACCGCAGCGGTCAGGCGCGGCAACGTCGCCAGCGCCAGCTTCCCGTTGAGGCAGCCGTTTTCGGCGGCGATCCGCCAGGGTTTAATTTTTTCGGGAAGCGCCGGGGTCTGCATAAGGCGCGGAATCATATCGGCAAGCCGGAATTCTGTCAAAATAAACCCGGATTCCGCACAATGACCGTCCTTTCCCTGCATTCATCGAGTGGTTCTCATGTTTGAAACCGGGTCCGATGGCCGCCGTCTGCTCCTGGCGTCTACCTCGCCGTTTCGCCGCGAATTGTTGGCGCGGCTGGGGCTGCCCTTCACTGTCCAGGCTCCCGCAGTCGATGAAACCCGCCTGCCGGGCGAAGCAGCGCCAGCGCTGGTTGCGCGACTGGCGGAACAAAAAGCCCGGGCGGTCGCCCGAGCGGCTCCAACCACGCTGATCATCGGTTCGGATCAAGTCGCGGTCTTGGACGACGACATCATCGGCAAACCCGGCGATCACCCGCACGCCGTTGCACAGTTGCAGCGAGCGTCCGGGCGCACCGTCATTTTTTATACGGGATTATGTTTGCTGGACAGCACCAGCGGGCAATGCCAGGTAACGGTCGAGGAATTCCGGGTCATCTTTCGTTCGCTGACCGCGCCGATGATCGAAGCCTACCTGCAACGGGAACAGCCCTATCAGTGTGCGGGCAGTTTCAAATCTGAGGGGCTGGGCATTGCGCTGTTCGAGCGGTTGGAGGGCGACGATCCCACCAGCCTGATCGGCCTGCCGTTAATGCGGTTAACCCGGATGCTGGAAACCGCAGGAATCGCCGTCCTCGGCGTGACGTCATAGCGTTACCCAGCGCCTGCGGCTACCCTCTGGCGCCGTCCGCAAAAAATGCTTGAACTATGGGTTAAAATGGGCGGGCGATTCGTGGTGCGCGGCTTTTCGGTGCAAGCTGTGCGAGGCGATCTCCGCCAAAATCGCAACGACTCTGCTCACAATGCGTTCATTAGAAAATGAGGATTAAAGTATGAACTATGAAAATATCCGAGTCGAAACTCGTGGCCCGGTGGCCTTGGTGACCCTCAACCGGCCCAAGGCGTTTAACGCCCTGTCCAATGACCTGATGGATGAGCTGACCCAGGCGCTGGACGCTATCGAGGCTGATGAGGCGATCCGCGCTATTGTGCTGACTGGCGGCGAAAAAGTGTTTGCCGCCGGTGCCGACATCAAGGGCATGAAGGATTATTCCTACATGGACGCTTATAAAGGTAACTTCATCACCCGCAACTGGGAGCGCGTCAGCCGTTGCCGCAAGCCGGTCATCGCGGCGGTCGCCGGTTACGCTCTGGGCGGCGGTTGTGAGCTGGCGATGATGTGTGATTTCATTCTGGCCGCCGATACCGCCAAATTTGGCCAGCCGGAAATCAAGCTCGGCATCCTGCCAGGCGCTGGCGGCACCCAGCGTCTGACCCGACTGGTCGGCAAGTCCAAAGCGATGGAACTGTGTCTGACCGGGCGAATGATGGACGCGGTGGAGGCCGAACGAGCTGGACTGGTCAGTCGGATTGTGCCGGTCGCTGAACTCATCGAAGACGCGATCAAGACCGCCGAGACGATTGCCAGCTATTCGTTGCCATCGGTGATGATGACCAAGGAATGCATTAACCGTTCTTACGAAACGACCCTGGCGGAGGGACTGCTGTTTGAGCGCCGCACCTTCCATACGGTGTTCGCCACCGAAGATCAGAAGGAGGGCATGGAAGCGTTTGCCGGCAAGCGCGACGCAGCGTTCAAGCATCGCTGAAGCGCGGGTTCGGGATGGAAGAGATGGCGTGATCGTGGCGGATTACCCGAACGGCCCGGAATTTCACTATAATGTGTAGGATTATTCGCCGCCGGCGCGTCGCCAATGCCGGAAAACCCTGTTGTCAATCTCAATAACGCGATAAGGAACACACAATGGAAATCAAGAAAGTCGGTGTCATGGGCTGTGGAGCAATGGGACTGGGCGTCGCGCAGGTTTGCGCACAAGCCGGCATCCCGACGGTCGCGGTCAAGGCGACGCCAGGTTCGACCGATAAGATTCGTGCGGGTCTGGACAAGTCGCTGAGCAAAATGGTCGAGCGCGGCAAGATGACGGTGGAGAAAAAGGACGCGACCCTGGGCCTGCTGCATTTCACGACCAGCGAGGCCGAGGTGGCCGATTGCGATCTGATCGTTGAATCGATCATCGAGGATTTGGACACCAAGAACGCCCTGTTCCGGCGGCTGGAAGGCATTGTGTCGCCGCAGACTCTGCTGACGACGAACACCTCTACGCTGTCGGTGACGGCGATGATGGCGGTCTGCAAACATCGGGAACGGGTAGCTGGTCTGCATTTCTTCAACCCGGCACCGGTGATGAAGCTGGTCGAAATCATCCACGCCTTCGAGACGTCGGAAGACACCATCAGCACGCTGGATGCGTTCTGCAAGAAGCTGGGCAAGGATCCAGTGATCGTTCAGGACACCACCGGCTTTATCGTTAATCGTCTGTTAACGCCCTACATGCTGAGCGCCATCCGTCTGCTGGAGATGGGAACGGGCACGATTGCCGATATTGACCACGCGATGAAGTCGGGCGCCGGGCATCCGATGGGGCCGTTTGAACTGGCCGACTACATCGGACTGGACGTGGTAGAGGCGATGACGATGAACATCTATCAGGATATGCATCAGCCGCATGTGTCGCCGCCGCACACCCTGACCCGCCTGGTGCAACTGGGCTATCTGGGCCGCAAGACGAGCAAGGGTTTCTACGACTATTCGGTCAAGCCGCCCATCGCGAATCCGCAACTGCGGCATCCCGTCGCCTGAGTATTTAAACTCACGTTCTCGTCGGGGGTTGGATTGTCGTTTTTTTAGCAACCCAACCCACCTCACGCATACCGTTCTTTCAGCCAGCCGAATACCGCACGCAGGGCCATGGCCTCGCCACCCTCTGGCCGTCCCGGCTGAGTCTTCAGATTCCAGGCCATCAAATCAAAATGCGCCCACGGAATGCTGGCTGGAACAAATTCCTTTAAAAACAGGGCTGCGGTGATCGCCCCAGCATACGACGAATCGGAAGCGTTAGCGATGTCGGCTATTTTACTGTCCAGCATCTCCCGGTAGGGTTGATGCAGCGGCAGCCGCCAGCACGGGTCCTGTTCCCGCTCCGCCGCTGCCAGCAGACCGGAGGCCAGCGCCTCGTCATTGCAGAACAGCGCCGGAACTGCTGTCCCCAACGCCACCCGCGCCGCGCCGGTCAGCGTCGCAAAGTCGATCATGACCTCCGGTTGCTCGCTTCCCGCTTCGGCCAAGGCGTCGCAGAGAATCAGCCGGCCCTCGGCGTCGGTGTTATGAATCTCAATGGTCAGTCCCTGCCGCGACCGGATGACGTCGCCAGGCCGGAAAGCGTTGCCAGCGATGGCGTTGTCCACCGCCGCAACCAGGACGCGCAACCGGATCGGCAAGCCGGCGCTCATGATCAGCCGCGCCAGCCCCAGCGCCGTCGCGGCGCCGCCCATGTCCTTTTTCATCAATCGCATGGCGCTGGATGGCTTCAAATCCAGCCCGCCGCTGTCGAAACAAACGCCCTTGCCCACCAGCGTCACCCTGGGATGCGCTGGATCGCCCCAGCGCAGGTCGAGCAGCCGGGGAGGATGGACACTGGCCCGACCGACCGTGTGGATGACCGGGAAATTGTGCGCCAGCAGGTCTTCGCCAACGGTCTGCGCAAACGTCGCGCCGAATGCCTGCGCGAGCGCCTGCATCGTCTCGGCCAGATGCTCCGGCATCAGGTCTTCAGCGGGAGTGTTAATGAGATCGCGAACCAGAGTGACGGCTTCAACCACTCGCTGGATGCGCCCGGCATCGCAGGTCGGCTCCAGCGCCAGTCGCGCCATCGCCCGCTTCGGCGCTTTATAGCGGGTGAACTGGTAAGCGCCCAGCGCCCAACCCACAGTCAGCCGCTCCGTTTGCCGGGGATCGAATGCCGCAGCGTCGAGCGCGTAATCACCTTCCGGCAACGCCGCCGGCAAGTGACTCAACGCCCATAGATCATCAGCTTGGCTGATGCTGGTAACGACGGCCTGTAACTGGCCGTCTGCGCCGGGAATCAGGCTGAAACTGCCCGATTTGGCTTTGAAACCGGTCGTCGTCAGCCAGCGGCGCAGCGCTTCATCCTGCCGCTCCAGCCAGGTTGCAAACTCGCTTTCGACTACAGGAACAAGGGGAATACCGTGCGGGAGTGGCGCAGGGAGTAGACTGTCATGCATGATAGAAAAGCTCATGGGTAACGATGCGAAAGGTCATTTATTATAGCCGCCATGCTCAATCTCAAACCTCATCATAAAGCGATCTGCGCCTATTACCAGCAGTTGGAAGCTATGGCGCAAGCCGATGCGCAGCATGAAGGGGCGGTCGCGCCAGCGTTTGCCGCGCTGCTGCGGCATTGCGCCGGCCAATTGCCGAATTTGAAGCTGGTAGAGCAGTATTCCATTGCCCGTGATCAGCGCCGTCCACTGCGCGCTGATGGAGCGATTGTGGATCAGTTCGCCCTGCGTCTGGGGTTGTGGGAGGCGAAGGATCGTCAGGATGATCTGGACCGAGAGATACAAAAGAAATGGGCCGAAGGTTATCCCAAGGACAACATCCTGTTTCAATCGCCCGAGCGGATCGTGCTGTGGCAAAACGGGCAGGAAGTCTTGCGGGCCGACATTCGCCATTCGCCAGAGTTATTGATTGAAGGGTTGCAACTGTTCTTCGGCTATCAACCGCCAGCGTATCCGCAATGGCAGGAAGCCGTCGCCGGCTTCAAGGAGAAGGTTCAGGAACTGGGTCAGGCGTTGCTGGCGATCGTCCAGCAGGAGCGTACTCGTAATAAGCATTTTGCTGCGGCGTTTGAAACCTTTTTCCGGCTCTGTCAGGAATCGATCAATCCTAATCTGGCATTGGCTGCGGTCGAAGAAATGCTGATTCAGCATTTACTGACCGAGCGAATTTTCCGCAAGGTTTTCAACAATCCCGACTTCATCAACAAAAATATCATTGCCCGGGAAATCGAACGGGTGATTGCTGCACTCACGTCCCGCGCTTTCAGCCGTGAAGAGTTTTTGAAAAAGCTGGATCATTTTTACCGCGTCATTGAAATCACTGCGGCAACTATTGACGATTACACCGAAAAGCAGAGCTTTCTGAATGCCGTTTATGAACAGTTTTTCCAGGGTTTTGCCATCAAGGCTGCGGATACGCATGGCATTGTTTATACCCCACAACCGATTGTTGATTTCATGGTGCATTCGGTCAATGAATTGTTGCGGCAGGAATTTAACTGTTCGTTATCGGCTAGTGGTGTACAGATTATCGATCCTTTTGTCGGTACGGGTAACTTTATAACCCGGATTTTGCGGGAGATCGATCCAACAGCGCTGACACGCAAGTATACAGAAGAACTGCATTGCAACGAGATCATGCTATTGCCTTATTATATCGCAAGCATGAATATTGAACACACCTATTATGAAATGGTGGGCGAATATCAGCCTTTTGAAGGTATTTGCCTGGTGGATACCTTTGAACTGGCTGAAAGTCGTCAGCACAGTTTCGGATTTTCGATCCCGGAAAATATTACTCGCGTTACCCGACAAAAAGCTTCTGATATCTTCGTGATTATTGGCAATCCACCTTATAACGCCCGGCAAGCCAATGAAAACGACAACAATAAAAACCGAGTCTATGGTGAAGTGGAAAAATGGGTCGCGGAATCCTATGCTGCTCGTTCTACCGCTTCCAATAAAAATGCCCTGAGTGATCCCTATGTCAAAGCATTTGCCTGGGCTACCGAACGTTTGCGGAATCAGCCACACGGGATCATTGCCTTTGTAACCAACAATGGCTTTCTCGATGGGCTTACTTTTGATGGAATGCGTCAATGTCTAGCGGAAAATTTTGCACGTCTTTATTTATTTGATCTGGGTGGAAATGTGCGTAAGAACCCTACACTTTCTGGAACGACGCACAATGTCTTTGGAATCAAAGTAGGGGTTTGCATTACATTTCTGGTAAAATTGGAGACAGCCGGGCCTAGTCGAATTTACTATGCCAGTACTGATCAATTTTGGCGTAGAGAACAGAAATATGAGTTTTTGAAAAGCTGTAATAATTATTCAGCCATTCAATGGCAGGAAATCATACCAAATAGAAAAAATATTTGGCTAACAGAAGGTTTGCAAGCCGACTTTCAAAATCAGATAGCTTTAGGTGATAAGGAACAGAAGGCAGGAAAACAGCTTGCTAAAAATGTGATTTTCAAGAAATTCAGCATTGGCGTACAAACTGGCAGAGACGCTTGGACCTATAATTTTGACGCTAATCGACTCACGGCCAACTTGAAAACCACAATTGCCTTTTATAATGCCCAGGTTTCCAAATGGCTTGATGCTGATGAACCTAAATCTGCAGTGGATGATCTGGTTGATTATGAAGACGCCAAGATCAGTTGGACGAGTAGTTTGAAGCAATCGGTGGAAAATGGTTTGAAAACCCGATTTGACCAGAATCATATCCGCTCCTGTCTTTATCGGCCCTTTACGCAGCAGTACTTGTATTTTGATACTCTATTGACGCACCGGCGCGGACAGTTCCCATGGATCGCATCCACCAGCGATCAGGAGCAGGAAAACCGGGTCATTTGTCATACCGACAAAGGTTCAGAAAAACCCTTTATGGTGCTGATTAGTCGGGGTCTGGTCGATATGCATCTGGTCGGCGCAGGTTCCTCTACACAGTGCTTCCCTTTCTACATTTATAGCGAAGACGGCCAGCACCGTCAGGAAAATATCACCGGTTGGGCCTTGCTGCAATTCAATCGGTATTACCGGGATTCCAGCATCAAAAAATGGGATATTTTCTATTATGTTTACGGATTGTTGCACAGCGAAGAATACCGCCAGAAATACGCCGCCAACCTGAGGCGTGAACTGCCACGCATTCCCTACGCCTCCGACTTTTGGGCCTATAGCCGGGCCGGCCAGCAACTCGCTGATTTGCACCTCAACTATCAACAGCAACCGGAATATCCGTTGATCCGCATTTACGCTCCCGATCAACCGCATGACTGGAAAGTACGCCGGATGCGGTTGGATAAGGAGAAGACGGCCATTACTTATAATGACTGGCTGACGTTGAGCGGCATTCCACCCGAGGCGTTTGCATATCGCCTCGGCAATCGCTCAGCCTTGGAATGGGTCATTGACCAGTATCAAGTCAAGAATGACCCGCGCAGCGGCATTGTCAATGATCCGAACCGCCCCGACGATCCACAATTTATCATCCGGTTGCTCGGCCAGATCGTGCAAATCAGCGTGGAGACGGTCAAAACCATTCGAGCCTTGCCGCCGCTTGCCGCGCCAACGGCGTAGCATCGCGCCGTTGCGCGCGTCTCTCTCTGTCCACGGGCGATTGCTCCGCAATGCCGCCCCTCCTCCCACGAGGCGAACATGCACTCCACCCTCCATCAGCGTCTGACCCGACTGTTCAATGCCGATCCGCACTCTTTGCTGAAAGGTCGCCTGCTGGGCCTGGAGCGGGAGGCGCTGCGGGTCGCACCGGACGGTTACATCTCGCAAATTCCCCATCCCGCTGCGCTGGGTTCGGCGCTAACCCATCCGTCGATCACCACCGATTATTCCGAGGCGCTGCTGGAGTTTGTTACCCCGCCGTTGCCCGGTCCCGAGGCCCTGTTGCAATGCCTGGACGAAATTCACCGCTTCGTTTATCCCCGGATTGGCGACGAGTTGCTGTGGTCGGCGAGTATGCCCTGCATTCTGGCCGGCGAAGCCAGTATTCCCATTGCCGAATATGGCCGCTCCAACCTGGGCCGGATGAAGCATATCTACCGGCGTGGACTGGCCTGGCGCTATGGACGGATCATGCAGGTCATCGCCGGGATTCACTTTAATTTTTCGTTATCGGACGAGTTTTGGGCGGCGTTTCAGACCATGGAAGGTGATCGTCGCACGCTCCAGGATTTCCGTTCCGAATCCTATTTCGGATTGATTCGCAACCTGCAACGCTTCGGCTGGCTGATTTTGTATCTGTTCGGCGCTTCGCCAGCGGTTTGTAAATCGTTCCTCGACGGCAAGGCGACCACCCTGCCGGAATTCGATGACCACACCTGCTATGGCCTCTACGCCACTTCGCTGCGGATGAGCAACGTCGGCTACACCAACCGCACCGAGAAGAAAAGCGGCGTCAATGTCTGCTACAACTCGCTGCCTGAATATATCGCCAGCCTGACCCAGGCGACCCGGACCTCATGGCCGCCTTACGAGCAAATCGGCGTCAAGGTGGCTGGTGAATACCGCCAGTTGAACGCCAACATTCTGCAAATCGAGAATGAATACTACACGTCGATGCGGCCCAAGCAGCCGCCGCAGGGCAATGAAAAACCGACGATAGCGTTGCAGCGGCGCGGAGTGGCCTATGTGGAACTGCGCTCGGTGGACATTAATCCGCTGGAGCCGCTGGGTGTCACCGTCAGTCAACTGCGCTTTCTGGAAGCGTTCCTGCTGTTCTGTTTGCTGGCCGAGTCGCCGCCCTTTGACGCTGAAGAGCGACGGATGATCGACGACAACCAGATGGCGACGGCGTTGACGGGTCGCGATCCGGCGCTGGTTCTGCAACGTCGCCGTGTTCCAGCCTTGCCGTTGCGTCATTGGGCGGAGGAGATTCTCGAACAGTTGCAGCCGGTTTGCGAACTGCTGGATATGGGGGCGGAAGGGCGGCTTTACGCAGCGGCGCTGGCCGAACAGCGGGCAGCGCTGGCCGATCCAGAGCGCACCCCCTCAGCGCGGATGCTGGCGAAAATGCGCGCCAGTGGTGAAAACTTCTTCCGCTGCGCTCAGCAGTTGTCAGAACAGCATCGCCGTTTTTTCGAGTCGCCGCCACTGGCCGAAGAACGGACACAATTTTTCACCGAAGCGGCGAAACGGTCCTGGCGCGAACAGCGGGAACTCGAAGCGACAGACGATCTCTCTTTCGACGAGTTCCTGAATCGCTATTTCGCTCAGGAATGAGGGTGTTGCGGCTCAGTGCTTGAACAGCGCACGGATGGCCGATGACGTGGTGACTTTGCCCTCGCCGCGATAGGCCTCGTGATTGGCCTCAATATCGCTGAGTTTATAGAGGTAGTTCACCATCAGGCCCGCCGACTGGGCGATGCCGTTGGCCGATGTATCCGCCAGCCAATTCAGTCGTTCAATGCGTGAGCCATTGGAGAGGTGGAAGCGCGCCACCCGGTCCAGCACCGGGCCGCCATTGTGTTTTTCCTTGACCAGATAACGGGCGCACAGCCGTATCAACGGTTGCTTCAGCGCTTTGGCCAGTTCGGGCTTGTGTGTCCAGTCAGTTTGCAGCAGAGTTTTCAGCGAAACTGGCTCCTTGCCCGTCCCCGCCGCGCTGGCCAGCGCCTTGCGCTCGGCGGCGGTCAGCCACTCAGCTTCCACATCTTCCCCAGCCTTGGACTCGTTCAATTTGCGATCTAGCCACTGGCGGAAACCGGGAATCGGCGACAGGGTAGCAAACGTCTTGAGATTCTTGAATTCGCCCGCCAGTTCATCGACTACCCGTTTGATGAGGAAATTGCCGAAGCTGATACCGCTCAGGCCGTCATGGGCATTGGAAATCGAATAGAAAATCGCGGTATCCGCGGCATGGGGATCGATCACTGGCGCGGATTCATCCAGCAGGGTCTGCACATTGTCGGCGATGCCATGAACCAGCGCCACCTGGACGATGATCAACGGTTCATTGGCCATACGCGGGTGAAAGAATGCGAAGCAGCGCCGATCGGGACTGAGCCGATTTTTCAAATCGTCCCAACTGCGAATGGGATGTACGGCTTCATAGGCAATCATTTTTTCCAGCAGGGAAGCGGGCGAATCCCAGGTAATGCGCCGCAGTTCCAGAAAACCGACATCGAACCAGGAAGCAAGGAGCGACAGTAAATCCCGCTCCAGCGGAATTAACGTCGGATCATCCTTGCTCCAGCCCAGGAGTTCTTCGCGCAAATCTACCAGGAACAGGAAGCCTTCGGGCAGAGCGTTCAGTTGCGTCAGCAGACGCAGGCGCGGCGGTTGCAGGGCTTGACGCAACGCCCGCTCGGCCTTGGCGCGTTCCCTGGGATCATCACCGGCTTTTTGCAAGGCTACTGCCGCCTGATCCACTGCTTTGCGGTCGATGTCGAATTCGCTGGCCAGGATTTGCAGAAATCGTTGGCGACCTTGAGCATTCAGCGACAGGTAAATACGCCCCAGGCTGGCGGCGCGGGCGCGAGCCGAGACCTCGCCACCGCGCGCTTCCAGACAATCCCGCATCTGGATTTTCAGAGCTTCCGCATCTTTGTCGGGAAGGTGAGGACTCGGGGCCGCGGAAAACAGCCCTTCCCGCCAGTCAGCCATATCGCGCCACGCCTCGCGGAGGTTGTGCATGGTGCGGTCCAGCAGATTGGCACGGGAGATTTCAGACTCGCGGATCATAAGTTCAGTCATGACGGAAGTGCCTAAAGGTTCAGGGTCTGCCGTAAGGGATTCAGGGTTTTTAGTACAAAGATGGGATTCCATCCACTAAACCTGGCTGGCTATCGCTGCAACGCGATTTCTCCCAGTCCAGGGTTTGTGTTTCCAGTTCGCCGATCCGGCTCATCTTGGGGTTTCATCTGTTTGCCGACCTGAGCGAATAATGGCTATTGGCGAATGATCAGCTTGGTTCCCACGCCGGAGCGTGGAAATCAAGCAACAATAATATGGCGGTTAAAACTGCTCTTCAGTCAACGCCATAATGGAAACACCGCCATGCTGCACCGAACGCAACAGCGCGCCGGCCTTGGGCAGAATGTGTTCGGCGTAGAAGCGAGCGGTAATCAGCTTGGCTTCATGGAACACCGGATCCTCGCCGGACGCCAGTTTGCTTTGTGCTACTTGGGCAGCGCGGGCCATCTGCCAGCCGCCGCAAACGTAGCCGGTGAGCATCATATAGTCGACGGATACCGCCATCACGGCATTGGGATCACGGCAGGCCAGAATCCAGTCGGTCGCCGCCGCCAGCGCCTGAATGCCCTCGCCCAGCGCAGCGCGAATAGTCGCCAGGTCATCGCCCGGCGCTGCAGCGAGATCCGCCATGGTTGCCTCCATCTCAGCGAGCAGCGCCTGCATCGTTGCGCCCTGATCCATACTGAGTTTGCGGCCCGCCAAGTCGGCGGCCTGAATACCGGTCGTGCCTTCGTAAATGGTGGTGATCCGGGAATCGCGCAGATGCTGGCAGGCGCCGGTTTCCTCGATGAAGCCCATGCCGCCGTGCACCTGGACGCCCAGTGAAGCGACTTCGATGCCCAGTTCAGTCGACCAGCCCTTGATGACCGGGATCAGCAAGTCCACCCGTGCCTGCTGGGTCTTGCGCACGGCGGGATCGGGATGATGACGGGCCAGGTCCATATGCTTGGCGGTGACATAGGCCAGTGCGCGCATGGCCTCGTTCTGCGCCTTCATGGTCATCAACATCCGCCGCACGTCGGGATGATGGATGATCGTCACCCGGTCGCCGCTCTTCACCCCAACGGGCCGCCCCTGCACCCGGTCCTTGGCGTATTCGCGGGCGGCCTGATAGGCGCGTTCGCCAATCGCCAGCCCCTGCACGCCGACCTTGAAGCGGGCTTCGTTCATCATGATGAACATGTAAGCCAGCCCTTTGTTTTCCTGGCCCACCAGATAGCCGATGGCTCCCTCCTGATCGCCGAAGGCCATCACGCAGGTCGGGCTGGCGTGGATGCCCAGCTTGTGTTCGACCGACACGGCGTGCACGTCATTGCGCGCGCCCAGCGAACCGTCCGAGTTGACCAGGAACTTGGGAACGATGAACAGCGAAATGCCCTTGACGCCTTCCGGAGCGTCCGGGGTGCGCGCCAGCACCAGATGAATGGTGTTGGCCGTCATGTTGTGTTCGCCCCAGGTGATAAAAATCTTCTGGCCGAAGATACGATAGTGATCGCCCTCCGGGACCGCGCGGGTGCGCACAGCGGACAGATCAGAGCCGGCCTGCGATTCGGTCAGATTCATGGTGCCGGTCCATTCACCGCTTACCATCTTGGGCAGATACAGCGCCTTTTGCGCGTCCGAACCGACGTGGCGGATGGCTTCAATCGCGCCGGCGGTCAGCAGCGGGCACAACGCAAAGGACATATTGGCGGAATTCCACATTTCCTGAGTCGCAGTGTTGATTAATTCCGGCAAGCCCTGGCCGCCGTGTTCAGTCGGGCTGCCGATGCCGTTCCAGCCACCCTCGATGAACTTCTGATACGCCTCGGCGAAACCATCGGCAGGAATGACGCCCTGTTCGGGATGCACATGGGTGCCCAGAATGTCGCCGAAGTGGTTGAGCGGGGCCAGCGCCTCGGCGGCCAGCTTGGCGGCTTCCTCCAGCACGGCCTCGACCAGTTCCGGTCCGGCTTCCTGCTCGGCGAAGGCCGGAAGCACGGCGACCTCGGCAAAGCCGGCCAATTCATTGATAACAAACTGCATGTCGCGGGTTGGAGCGAAATAGGCAGTCATGGACGCCTCCTTAATTCGGGATTCGGGATTCGGGATTTGCGCGGCAAACCCGCTCCCGGCGTTAGGCAGCCGGGAAGAGGGCCACGGAAAAGGCGGGGGTTAGCCAGCCGCTTTCAGCTTATCCAGTTCGTTGGACAGTTCGGGGACAGCGACGAACAGATCAGCGACCAGGCCATAATCAGCGACCTGGAAGATCGGCGCTTCCTCGTCCTTGTTGATGGCGACGATTACCTTGCTGTCTTTCATTCCGGCCAAATGCTGGATTGCGCCCGAAATACCGACGGCAATGTACATTTCCGGGGCGACCACCTTGCCGGTTTGACCCACCTGATAGTCGTTGGGAACGAAGCCGGCGTCCACCGCCGCACGGGATGCGCCGACCGCGGCGTTCAGCTTGTCAGCCACGTCTTCCAACAACTTGAAATTATCGCCGTTGCCCATGCCGCGCCCGCCGGAAATGATGATGCGGGCTGCAGTCAGCTCTGGCCGGTCGGACTTGGTTAACTGCTGGCTGACAAAGCGGGATATGCCCGCATCCGCCGCTGGAGTGACGGTTTCAACCGAGGCGGAGCCACCGGTCGCCGCCGCCGCCGGGAACGCGGTGCCGCGCACGGTCAGCACCTTAACCGCATCCTTGGACTGGACGGTGGCCAACACATTGCCGGCGTAAATCGGCCGGACGAAGGTGTCAGCGCTCTCAATCTTGATGACTTCGGAAACTTGCGCGACGTCCAGCAACGCGGCAACCCGTGGCAGCGTATTTTTGCCCGCGGCGGTCGCCGGAGCAAGGATATGACTGTAACCGCCCGCTAACCCGACCACCAGCGCGGCCAGGTTTTCCGCCAGTTGGTTAGCGTAATGCGGAGCGTCGGCAACCAGCACTTTTTTAACGCCAGCCACTTGAGCTGCGGCTTGGACGACCGCGCCGCAACTGTGGCCAGCGACCAGCACCTGGACGTCATCGCCCAGTTGCGCCGCAGCGGTGATGGTGTTCAGGGTCGCCGCCTTGAGGACGGCGTTGTCGTGTTCGGCAATAACCAAAATGCTCATGTTCGGACCCCGGAGGCGTTAGATGACGTGGGCTTCTTTGTGCAGTTTGTCGACCAGGGCGGCAACGGTATCGACCTTGATGCCGGCCTGGCGCTTGGGTGGTTCCTGCACCTTCAAGGTGACTAGGCGCGGTGTTACATCCACGCCGAGATCGGCGGGTTTCAGCACGTCCAGCGGCTTCTTCTTGGCCTTCATGATGTTGGGCAGCTTGACGAAGCGCGGCTCATTCAGCCGCAAGTCCGTGGTGACCAGCGCGGGCAGTTGCAGCGCGACGGTTTCCAAACCGCCATCGACTTCACGGGTGACGGTCACTGTCCCGTCGCCCAGTTCGACCTTGGAGGCGAAAGCGCCCTGCGCCCAGCCCAGCAACGCCGCCAACATTTGACCGGTTTGATTGGCGTCATCATCAATGGCCTGCTTGCCGAGAATGATCAAATCCGGCTTTTCCTTCTCGACCACGGCCTTAAGCAGCTTGGCGACCGCCAGCGGTTGCAGTTCGATATCGGTTTCCACCAGAATGCCCCGGTCAGCGCCCATAGCCAGCGCGGTGCGAATCGTGTCCTGACAGGCGGCGACGCCCAGCGAAACCGCCACGATTTCCTTGGCTTGGCCGGCTTCCTGCAAACGCACCGCTTCTTCCACGGCGATCTCATCAAAGGGATTCATGGACATCTTGACGTTAGCGGTTTCTACGCCAGAACCGTCCGCCTTGGCCCGAACCTTGACGTTGTAATCGACGACCCGTTTTACGGCGACTAAAATTTTCATTGTTGACCTTCGTCTAGGGTTGCGCGTGATGATGGAATGAACCCAGGAGGGGATAAAACCTTGCCAAGTTATGGTATTTAGTCCCCCCGGGGGATGCAATGCATTTATTGGTTAAGAAGCGACCCGGTCGTGTAGTATGCGTCGCTGCGTTTCTTACCCTATTGAACACTTATCCAGTGGAGACAGACATGTATTCCAACCATGAAGGCTATAACGACAGTATCCATGGTTATTATCTGGAAGACTTGAAGGTCGGTATGAGCGCCTCGCACGCCAAGACCGTCACTGAAACCGACGTCGTGATGTTTGCCGGATTAACGGGCGACAATAACCCGGTGCATTGCAATGAAGTCTTCGCGGCGCAGACGCAATTCAAGAGCCGCATCGTGCATGGGATGTTCTGCGCCGGGCTGATTTCCTGCGTCGCCGGCACCCGTCTGCCCGGTCCCGGCTGTGTCTACGTCGATCAGCAACTGCGCTTTAAGGCACCGGTGCGGATCGGCGACACCGTCACCGCGCTATGCACCATCCAGGAGATTATCCCGGAGCGTCGGCGGGTCATCATGAATACCATTTGCACAGTGGGCGACAAGGTCGTCGTCGAAGGAACCGCCATTTTTATGGTCAGCCGGCGAGCCAAAGCTTAGCTCACTCCTCCATGACCACCCGAAACCCGGTCAGCGCGTCGCGGTCGCCGGGTTTCCGGGGCAGCCGTTTCGCCGAACGCAGTTCGCCCGGCCCATTATTCCAGGATCCACCCCGCGTGACTCGCTGACCCTCGTTAATCCGTTTGGCTGAACAGCGCTGTTCCTCGCCGCCGTAGTTCGACTGATATTCCGAACAGGTCCATTCCCAGACGTTCCCCGCCATGTCATACAGGCCCAGCATGTTGGGCCGATAAGTTCCCACCGTCGCAGTCACGGATTGACCGTCGTCCAGATTGCCAACGGATGCACCGGTAGGGTCATTGCGGTCGGAAAAGTTGGCGTAGCGGGGATCGATGTCGTTGCCCCAGTAATAGCGGGTCGCAACGCCGGCGCGGGCGGCGTATTCCCATTCGGCTTCTGTCGGCAGGCGGAAACGCTTGCCGGAACCCGTTTCCCAGGCTAACCACTCGACGAAGGCTTGGGCATCATCCCAGCTCAGGTTGACTGCGGGTTGGGTGTCTCCGTTCAGGGAGCGCCCCTGGGAGGAACCGCTATTATGCATGGGTTTGAAGCGCCCGAACTGATTGTTGGTCACCTCGGTTTTGCCGATCCAGAAACCTTTGACGCAGGCCTGATGGATAGATTCGTCGCTGCTGCGATCCCGTTCGGTGAGCGGACTGCCCATATTAAAACACCCGCCTTCAACCCAATTCAATTCCAGGCCGGTGATAGGATTGGTGTAGGTTTTGACCATAGCGCCAGGGTTTTGGGCAGCGAACAGTTCGGTGCGGGCCGCGATCAGCGCTGGATGCTGGGGATTGATCGCTGCCGCCCGATCCAAATAGAGACCAGCCCGATCCCATGCACGGTCGGCTATGGCCTTGCGGGCCTGTTCGAGGTGTTTAGCGAATTCCGCCTCTCGCTCGCGGGTTTCTGCCTGAGCGCGTTGGGCCGCTTCTTCCTCCTGCTGGCGCTGCAAAGCGGCAGCTTCACGCTGGCGCTGCTCCTGGAGGGTGTGATAGTACTCGTAGGAGAGCAGGCCGATGCCTGACAGTCCTGAAACGGCGAAAACCGCCAGTAGCACTCGCGTCCAGTGGACTGGTTGGGAACCGGTGACCGGTTCAACCGGTTCCAGTGCGCCCTCTGAGCTGTTTCGCGTGGACGATGGGGCGTCAGTTTTTTCGAAACGGGTCAGCGTTTGGGGGGACGAACGCGATTCCGTGAGCAGGGCCCGTTTGGACGAAGCTTTCTTCAGGTGTTCCAGCACCGATTGCGGTGACCGTTTAAGCAGGGGTTCCGATTCTACCGGCGGTGAGGTCTGCGCCGTCAAATCCACCGAGGGAACGCCGTCAGCGGAAGTCAGATCGACCGACGGCGGACTCTCGTCCAAATGTTCCCAGATACTTTCCAGCATCGGCAGGGATAGATCAGCATCGGTGATCTGAAGCGGCGATGGCGCTCCACGATCAGCCGCACTCGCCGGCGATACACGCGGCTCGATACGATCCAGCGTCCAGCCAGGCACATTGTGTTGAGAAGGCGAAGACGAGAATTCACGCCCGCGAGGCACCTCAGTGGGCATGGCGGAGGGAATCGGCGATCGTTGTTGCGGGTCCGAGCGCGGAGGAATCGGTTTGAAGCGCAGTGAGGGAGTGGCCGACGGCAGATCCAGCAGGCTATCATGGATTGGGGGGACTTGGGAAAAATCGGCATGATCGTTGGATCGATCAGCAGCCTGCAACGCCTGCCGCATGGCAGCCACGCTTTGAAAGCGCTCCTCGGGACGAACCGCTAATGCCTGATCGACCACTTGCAACAGTCCACGCGAATACAGGCCCGCACCCACTTCCATAGCAGGTTGGACGGGATCCTTGAGTACCCGGCCCGGCGCTTCGATGGGCGGCGCCCCGGTGATACACCGGTACATGACAGCACCGAGGGCGTAGATATCCGTCCAGGGGCCATAATCCTCGCCGACCGTGACATATTGCTCAATCGGCGAGTAGCCGGGCGTGACGACACTGGTCACGCTGCGGGTGCGTCGGCCCAGCGCCTGCCGAGCTGCGCCGAAGTCGAGCAGCAGGATATGACCATCGTGGCTGCGGATATACAGGTTGCTCGGCTTCAAATCCCGATGCAGGTAGTTTTGACTGTGAACGGCTTCCAGCGCCGGCATCACATCGTCCAGCAGACGGCGCAGTTCGGGTTCAGGCAGGATGCCGCCCCGCTGCAACAAGGCACTTAGTGATTCGCCATCTTCATATTCCATGACAATGTAGGCGCTGCCGTTGGCCGTGAAGTAATCGCGTACCCGCACCACGCCAGGATGGTTGACCTGCACCAGAATCTTGGCCTCGTCCAGAAACCGTTCCAGCCCCCATTGATAACAGGGCGGCTCGCCCTGACGAGCCGGTATTTGACCCTGAGCATTGGCGCGGACCGTGATGTTATTGTGATCGCGGTACGCCCATTCAGCCGGAAAATATTCCTTAATGGCGACCTGGTTTTGCAGCGCTTCGTGGATAGCCCGATAGGTGATACCGAAACCGCCAGCGCCCAGCACCCCTTCGATTTGGTAACGATGCAGGTTATAGCCGGTGGGGAGCGCGTTGGTTTCCTCGGTCATCGGGCTACCCTTTGAGATGGTTGGTGCTGGCTGAATCGGAGGGGTGAGGAACTAGCGGGAGACACGGTTGAACAACGACGTAAAACCCGCCGACAGTCGACGCAACCAGGTCGCCGTTTCAGCCACATTATTGCCCGCCCGCAATAGCACCAGCGTGGTGTTGTCTGCGGTTGCGCCGCCGCGCCGCGCTGCTTCCTCGGCTAGCAGGCGAGCGGCGTCCGCAGGACCATGGTGCTGTGTTGCAGTCCAGAATTCGATTTCAGTCACATGCTCCCAGATGCCGTCCGAACACAGCGCCAGCAGATCGCCGGCTTGAACGGCAAAATCGCCCCGGTCCGCTTTAGGGGATTCCTCGCCGCCCAGGCAGCGATAGAGCCGGTTCTGCGCCGGATGCGTGGCCATCTGGGACTCGTTGATTTCGCCCAGATCCATGAGAAGTTGTACCGCTGAGTGGTCGCGGGTGCGCATTATTCGGCGGCCGCGCCGGAAGTGATACAGCCGGCTGTCGCCGACATTCAGCCAGTAGGCATGCGCCGCAGTGAGCCAGACCATCACCAGGGTGCTGCGGGCAGTTTCCGACTGCTGATTGATCGTTTCATGCATCTGCTGGCACAGCCCGTCGAGCGCGGCGAGTGGGTCAGATTGCAGGAGTTTCGGCGGGTTAAGAACAAAACTTCGGGCGGTGTCAATAACGATTTGCGCACCTAATGCGCCGTCCTGATGTCCACCCATGCCGTCGGCCACAATCGCCAGCAGTTCCTGCCGACTGGGGGACTGAAAAAGGCCCCAGCGATCCTGCTGTTCCCGGCGACCGCCCGGATGGCTGCTGGCGCCCTGTTCCCAGGGGATGGAGGCGTTGGATTCGTGGCGCGTCACTGCAGAGCCTCTGCCAGAGGACTGGGCGCAGCGTAGATCGACGTGGATGTCCAAAGTTTGACCATGTGTGCGGTTCTGGCTGAACGGTCCGGGATTGTTGAAGAATGCGTGGATAGTTTACCCGAATTGCGCGAAAAGCCCCGCACTGATGATCTTCAATAAAACAATCCGGTTTATGAGTCAGGCTCTTAAAAAACGGTATAAATTAGCCAGTTCAAAGCAGCTCGGATTAAATCGCTTGAAGATCAACAGGCTGGGGAAGATGTTAAAGCAATTTGAGTACTTCCTCGGCGTGGTTGGCGCAGTCGGGTTTGTCGATGATATGGGCGATATGGCCGCTTTCATCGATAATGAAGGTGATGCGATTGGCGACTCCGAACAAGCTCATTGCGGTCCCCATCAGTCCGCCGCTGCCTATGGCCCCGTAGGCACGGCTGACGGCGCCGTCAGTATCGGCGACCAGGGGAAAACTGAGATTATATTTTTCCGTGAACCGCTGGTGGGATGCGGCGTCTTGCGTGGAAACGCCGAGAATGGCTGCATCCCTGGCCTGAATTTCCTGATTATGGTCGCGCAGCGAACAGGCTTGTTTGGTGCAGCCTGGGGTGTCGTCCATCGGGTAGAAGTACAGCACCAGTTTTCGTCCGAAGTAATCGGACAATTTAATGGGGCTGCCATCGGTAGCTGTCGCGGTGAACTGGGGGGCAGGATCGCCAATTTTCAGTTTCATTGTTCTACTCTCACGGGTGGTTTCAGTAAGGATTTCCAAGTCCATGGGTTGGCAGTTCCAGAATGCGGATTTTCTGGAGCCGCGCAGCAGGGGTTCCATTCGTTCAGCGGGCTTTTCCTGCCGGTTTCTTTGACCGGTCGATGGGGAAAAGCTCCCGGATTGTGCGCCGCCTGACACAAAAAGACGGGGCCGGAAGTCGGCAAATTACCGTTACCAGTAAATCCCCCGAGTAAACTGCGCAAAGGAAATCTGCTCCAGCGAAGGTTCCTGGGCGTCAGTTAACGGTCCTTTAGCCGCCGTTGACTCGGGGAACAGCCGGAATGCGGTATTCATGATGACGGCATACAGTTTGGGTGCGACCGCGTGCAGCACCTGGGCGAAGACGCCGACCCGGGTGGCGATGCGTTCCGGCCGGGAAATGATGGCCTGGACAATCAGATCAGCCGCTTCCTCGGGACTGAGCGTTGGGATGTGCTGATAGATCTTGGTCGGGGCGATCATCGGCGTGCGCACCAGGGGCATGTTGATCGTGGTGAATTCGATGCCGCTGTCGGCGAATTCCGCGCCCGCGCAGCGCGAGAACGCATCGAGTGCCGCTTTGGAAGCGACGTAAGCTGAAAAGCGCGGCGCGTTGCTCAACACGCCAATCGAGGAAATGTTGATCACATGGCCGCGTTTTTTGGCCAGCATGGTCGGGATGAAGCCCATGATCAGCCGCAGCGCGCCGAAGTAGTTGAGCTGCATGGTGCGCTCGTAATCGTGAAAGCGATCCAGCGAGTTTTCAATGGCCCGACGGATCGAGCGCCCGGCATTGTTAACCAGGATGTCCACCCCGCCGTGATCATTCAACACCTGCTGCACCAGCGTGTCGCAGGAGGCGATGTCGGCCACATCCACCGTGTAGATGAACGCCGCACCGCCGCGTTCCTGGATTTCCCGTTGTGTTTCGAGCAAATTCTCTTCAGTGCGGGCCACGATGAGGGTCTTGGCGCCGGCCTCGGCGATTTTGATCGCAGCAGCTTTGCCAATACCAGAGGAAGCGCCGGTGATCAGCACCACCTTGTTTTTCACTGCCCCGTTCAGGCTGCGGTCGACGAACAGGTCGGGATCAAGATGACGCTCCCAGTGATCCCACAGCTTCCAGGCGTAGGTTTCCAGCGGCGGCACGGCGATATCAGTACCCTTCAGTGCTTTCAGAGTCTCGCGGCAGTCAAAGCGGGTCGGGTAGTTGATCAATCCCATGACGTCCGCCGGGATGCCAAGGTCCTTGAGAATCTGGTCCTGGATGCGCCGCACCGGCTTCAATTGCGCCAACCCGGCCTTGATGATCTGCGGCACGAACGCGAACATCAGGGCGTTGACCCGCAGAGTCATTTCCGGCGCATGTCCCGCACGGGCGAACAGGTTGAGAATGTCACCGACCCGGTGTGGCTTGGGATCAACCAGATGGAAGCACTGGCCGTCCAGATCGGGTTGATGGGCGATATGATCCATGGCGTCAACGATAAAGTTGACCGGTACCAGATTCAGCCGGCCGCCTTCCAGGCCGATCATCGGCATCCAGGGCGGCAGCAGGTTGCGTACTTTCTGAATCAGCTTGAAGAAATAGTAGGGACCGTCGATTTTATCCATTTCGCCGGTGCGCGAATCGCCGACCACAATGCCCGGCCGGTAGACCCGCCAAGGGCGTGAGCATTCGCGGCGGACGATACCTTCCGATTCGTGCTTGGTGCGATAGTAGGGATTGCCAAGTTCCTCGGCCTCTTCGAACATGTCCTCGCGGAACACGCCTTCGTACAGGCCGGCGGCAGCAATGGAACTGGTCAGATGAAAACAGCCTGCTTCAATCGCCTCAGCGAAGGCGACGACGTTGCGGGTACCCTGGATGTTGACCTTTTCCTGGACCTCGGCGCTGGCCTTGAAATCGTAGATAGCCGCCAGGTGGAACAGGTGATCGACGCCGCCCTTGAGTCGGGCGAGATCGCTGTCTGACACGCCAAGACAGGGCTGGGTCAGGTCGCCGACGATGGGTACGGTGCGGTCGGCGTGCTGGCCCCAGCGCTGGCGCAGGACCTCCACCATGGGCAACTCCCGCTCCAGAATCAGATAATAAACGGTGCCGTCCTGACGTTGCAGCAGCTTTTCAACCAGACGGCGGCCGATGAACCCGGAAGCGCCGGTGATGAAGTAATTCATAATCGTTAGGCTCCACGTTGAGTGGTATTTTAGTGATAACAACTCATGATTATAGATTTCGGAATGCCGAAAATCATTGGTTTATTGGTAATGACGCACGGAGGGAAATAGTCAATGAGTGGCGGACAATGGTTCATGCTCATCGTCGCCGTCGCCCTAGCGTCGAGCCTGGCGACGCTGGCGCTGGGTTGGCTGGCGTTCCAGTGGTGGGTTCGTCCACAACTGGAAGCGCAGTGGGCGGCGTTTGCCGATGTGCTGGAAAAGCGGGTGAAGGCCGGAGCAGGAGCGGCGGGGCAGGAATTGCTGGAGCCGTTGCGTACCCAGGTTCGCTGCGGGGTAGAGGATGCCGCTGGTGAGCTGCTACCCCGGATTCGGGCGGAGCTGACAACGGGATTTCGGGAAGCAGCGACGGAAAATTTGCCGGCGTTCCGGGAAGAAGTGCGGAAGGGGTTTACCGACGCGCTGGGTTCGCTGAACGCCGGTGATTTACTGGATCGAACCGCCCGGAAGGTGGTTCGCACCGGCTCGTCGCTGGTTGAGAGTGGGCTGAATCTGCTGCGACTGCGCCCGGAGGATCAGGAACCACCGCTGCGTTAATGGCGCTCTCCTGAAGACTTGTACCCGAACCGTTCTCGGTAGACGGATCAGGAACCACCGCTGCGTTAATGGCGCTCTCCCCCTTGCGGGAGAGGGCTGGGGGCAGGATTAGGCGTTTTTAAGCGATTCGACCAGATCGACGTACTGCTGCATGGCCTCTTCCTTGGGCGTACCCTTCAGCTTGGCCCAGGCGTCATACTTGGCGCGGCCCACCAGATCAGTGAAGCCGGGACGCTTGCCTTCGACATCACCGCTCGACCCCTGCTTGAAGGAGGCATACAGCTTGAGCAGAGTGTCGTTATCGGGGCGCTGGCTGAGTTTTTTGCTGTCTTCAGCGGCTGTTTGGAAACGGGCGGCAAGATCGGACATGTTTCGAAGCTCTCAAGTTGGCGTTTTTCGTGAAGTCGGCAATGATTATAACCAACATAACGGAACCTGCCGAACCACGGATTGCATGTAGTGGCTAAGCCACTGTTCAGCAAAAGACCCCGGCCAATTTGTCAAAGTTCCTTGTAATCCGCCTGCTTAGAATGCAGGGTCATCCGGTGGCCGCATTGCATTCATCGAGTTCTCAATGATTCTGGATTTCTTTATGCCCAAGAAAAAAGACAGCGAGCGCATCTCAGGGATTGATACCGCCTGGTTGCGCATGGAGCGGCCTACCAACCTAATGATGATCACCGGAGTGATGATCTTTGCCGGACGGCTGAACTATGACCGGTTGCGGGAGGTGATCGAAACCCGTTTTCTCAAATACCGGCGATTCACGCAACTCGCGGTCCAGAAAGCCGGTGGCGCTTTTTGGGAGAGCGATCCCTACTTCGACATCAGCCGGCATGTCTTGCGCACCGCGCTGCCGGGCCGCGCCGACAAGGCGGAATTGCAACATCTGGCCAGCGACCTGATGAGTACCCCGCTGGATTTTTCCAAGCCGCTGTGGCAGTTCCATCTGGTAGAGGACTATCAGGGTGGCAGTGCCGTCATTTTGCGCATCCATCACTGTTACGCTGACGGCATCGCCCTGATTCACGTTCTGTTGTCGCTGACGGATCCTGAACCCCATGCGCTGCCCCTGATGCCCGACGAGGAAACGGAACACGCTGAGGAATCAGGTATTTTCCGGCGCTTCTTCGAACCGGTCGACAAGATGGTCAACACCACTCTCAAGCTGGGCCGGGAGCTGGTCGATGAAGGCGCTGATATCGTCCGGCATCCCGCCCACGCGCTCGACTACGCCCGTAATGGGGCACGACTGGCGGCAGAAATCGCCCGACTAGCGTTGATGAAAGACGATTCCAAAACCCGCTTCAAGGGTGATCTGGGCGTATCGAAGCGGGTGGCCTGGGCTGAGCCACTGGATTTGCACGAGGTCAAGGCGGTCGCCAGAGCGCTGGGCGGTTCGGTCAATGATGTCCTGCTGGCCGCCGTCGCGGGCGCGTTGCGCGACTATCTGATCGAGCGGGGCGATCCGGTTCCCCAGGACCTGCAAGTGCGCGCAGTGATTCCAGTCAATTTGCGTCCGTTGGACAAGGCCGCCAATCTGGGCAATTTCTTCGGTCTGGTATTCCTGGCGCTGCCGGTGGGCATCGCCAATCCGCTGGAGCGGGTGTACGAAGTACGGCGGCGGATGAACGAGCTGAAGGAGTCCTACCAGCCCATTCTGGCGCTGGGCCTGCTCGGCACCGTCGGTATGGGACCCAATATATTGCAACAATCGTTGCTGGAGATTCTCAGCAATAAGGCGTCGGCGGTCATGACCAATGTCCCTGGCCCGCGCGAGGCGATCTATCTAGGCGGTGCGCACATTGCCGAGATGATGTTCTGGGTGCCGCAGTCCGGCCAGATTGGCATGGGCGTTAGCATTCTCAGTTATCAAAATCGGGTGCATTTCGGGATGGTGGCCGACCGGAAACTGGTTGATGATCCGGAGGCGGTAGTCAGCCGGTTCGCCGGCGAATTCGACAAACTGCTGTTTATTACCCTGATGAGTCCCTGGGATGAAGAGCTGGATGCCCGTCAGGTCGAACAGTCTATCAAGATGCTGGCTGGGCCGGACCGCCGATCGCAATCCCCCCGTTAGGGTGTTCATTCTAATTTTTGTTGCCAGAATGAACGTCGATATGGAACCAGTGCCGAGCCTCCTCCCATTGAAGGAACAGTGACGCTATGACGACCGATACCGCCTGGGAATGGGCCGACTGGGGCGATGTGACTTGGGCGCGGATGGATACGCCCACGCAACCGATGGTGGTCACCATCATGTTACTGTTGGCGACACCGCTGGATAAGGAAGGGCTGAAAGCGACTTTACAGAATCGGTTGCTGTCCTTCGCCCGGTTCCGACAACGGCTGGTCAAGCGGGGCATCCGTTATGCCTGGGTCGAAGATGCAACGTTCGATTTGAACCACCACCTCGAATGGCGACGACTGCCAGAGGCGGTCGATCAGCCGGCGCTGGAAGCGCTGGTCGGTGAAATCGCCAGTCAACCTCTCGATATGGGCCAGCCGTTATGGCGCTGCGTCGTAGTGGAGAATGCTGGCGCCGGGAGTGCTGTCGTGTTCCGGGTCCATCACTGCATCGCCGACGGTATCGCGCTGCTCCGGGTGTTTCTGGCGTTGGCGGATCGGGTGCCCTGTCTGGACGAAGCGAGCGCCGCGCTGGAAGAACGGCGGAAGCAGGCCCGGTTGGCGGCGAAAACCACCAAGGCAATCAAGCCGCCGCCCAGTGGGCTGGAGCGGGTACGGTGGGGGGCCGCGTTTGTGACAGCGCTGCTACGGCAAGCCGGGTTGCTACCGGATACACGCACCCTCCTGCGTGGGCCGTTGAACGGGCGCAAGCGCATGGCGTGGACGGCGCCGATTCCGTTGAGCGACATCGCCGATATTCGCCAGCGTTTGGGCGGACGGGTCAACGATGTAATGTTGACGGCAGTGGCTGGTGCCGTGGGGCGATATCTGCGAGCGCGCGGCGAGATGCGGCCTGGACTGACTGCGCGCTGGGTGGTGCCGGTCAATCTGCGGCCGTACCAGGAAGAGATTCAGTTGGGCAATGAATTTGCCGTGATTTTTCTGAATTTGCCGCTGGACATTCCCGATCCCGTCACGCGACTGGCGGCGGTGCGGGCGCGCATGGAGCGGGTCAAGACCTCGCCGGAAGCCGTCGCGAACCGGACGCTGATTCGCTTGGTCGGCCACCTGCCCGACCGACTGGAACGCTGGATTATTCGGCTGTTCGGGACCAAGGCGACCGCCGTGCTGACCAATGTGCCAGGCCCGGAGGAGACGCTGTATCTGGCGGGCGCTCCGGTCGCACGCGGGTTGGCCTGGGTGCCGCAAATCACCGGGATCGGTGTGGGATTTTGCGTATTGAGCTATGTCGGGGCCATCACCGTTGGAGTGACGACCGATAGCGGGATCGTCGCCGAACCGGGGGAATTGGTGGCTGGATTTGAGGCGGAAATCGCGGAACTGGCGAGCCGGGTACGTTAGTGAGCGATGGCATTACCCCTAATCATTGACCCGAAATATTAACGGAGGCCACATGCTCGTCACTCAGCCGGAAAGCATTCAGCGTCAAGCCCGCGGTCCCCGCATCGGTTTGGCGGTCGCCGGCGGCGGGCCGGTGGGACTGATCTACGAAGTAGGTGCTTTGCGCGCACTTGATGAGGCGCTGGAAGGCATCGACTTCAACGACCTCGACGTTTATGTTGGAGTCAGCGCCGGCGCGGTAGTCGCAGCGCTGCTGGCCAACCAGATGAAAACCGGACAAATCTGCCATACGTTCATCAGCAACGAATCGGAAGAGCACCCGCTCGATCCGCAGATTTTCCTGACGCCAGCCTTTGGCGAATATTGGCGGCGGTTGTTGTCGGTGCCGAAACTGTTGTGGGAGTCCTGCAGGCGCTATCTGCAAAATCCCCTGGATTCGAGCTTCCTGCAATCGTTAACCCGATTAGGGCAAGCGCTGCCCTCTGGCGTTTTCGACAACGAGCCGATTTACGAATACCTGTCCCGGATGTGGAGCGCGCCGGGCCGCAGCGACGATTTCCGCCAGTTGCCGAATAAGCTGTATGTGGTGGCAGTCGATCTGGATACCGGCGAATCGGTGAAATTTGGCGCGCCGGGTTATGACCGGGTGCGGATTTCCCGGGCGGTGCAGGCCAGCACGGCGTTGCCGGGTCTTTATCCACCGGTGAAGATCGACGGGCGCTATTTTGTGGACGGCGCTCTGCGCAAAACCATGCACGCCTCGGTCGCCTTGCAGGAGGGCCTCGATCTGCTGTTCTGCCTCAATCCGCTGGTGCCGTTCGATGCCCGCCTGGCGGCAGCAGCGGGTCGGCCAACGCAGGTCGGACGCCTGGTGGAAGGGGGGCTGCCGGCGGTACTGTCCCAGACCTTCCGCGCGTTGATCCATTCGCGGTTGCAGGTGGGAATGGAGAAGTACAATACCGAGTTCGAGCATTCCGACGTCATCCTGTTCGAGCCGAACCGCGACGACGCCAAGATGTTTTTTACCAATGTATTCAGCTTTTCCGGTCGGCGCTGGGTGTGTGAACACGCTTATCAGACCACCCGTCAGGATTTGCTGGCCCGGCGTGCGGAACTGGAGCCGATTTTGGCCCGGCATGGCATCCGTATGCGGCTGGATGTGCTGGAAGATCGCGACCGGCACTATTACAGCAGCTTGCGCAACCAGCGGGGGTTGGTGGCTCCGACCCCCTATCGTGGACGGCTGGTGCGGGAATTGAGCGCGACGCTGGATCGGCTGGAGGAGATCACTTCAGGTACTCGCGGCTGATTTGCTGGAGTAGTTCCCGGGCTTCGCCTTTCAAAAATGGCGCAACCAGCGACAAGACTTGATAAACGCCCAGCGCCAGGTGATCGCTGTCGTTGCGCGGGTTAGCAGCACTGGCGCGGATGCTCTGGAAATTTAGCCAATAGGTCGCGATCACCGCGATATTGCGAGCAAGCGCGGCGATGTCATCGTGCGTAGCGTTCATAATGCCGGCCTCGGCTAAGCCCGTGCAAATTGCGGTGGCGGTGTTCACTTTGCGCTCGATAATGCGTCGAAAGTGGGTACGCAGCTTCTTGTTGCGACTCAAGATATTATCGAGGTCGCGGTAGAAGAACCGGTATTCCCAGATATTCTCAAAGGCCAGGTGCAGATAAAGCCACATATCTTCCATGTTGGGCACCCGCCGCTCCGGGACTTGGAGAGCTGCGTCCATCTGTCGCTCGAACTGCTGGAACAACAGCCAGATGATATCGTCCTTGTTACGGAAGTGGTAGTACAGATTACCCGGACTAATGTCCAATTCATCGGCGATATGGTTGGTGGTAATGCGGGGTTCGCCGTGTTCATTGAACAGTTGCAGGCTGGTCTGCAAAATGCGGTCGCGGGTTTTCATGGGCGCAGGTTCGGAAGGAGGCATCGGCGGATGGATCGGTAATGGGCTTACCCCAAGTGTGGTTGAAGCGGGGCGTTTTTCCAGTGAGAAGCCGGCCCGGCTAAGAAAACAAATTCACAGGAGGAGAAAAAGGTGGAAAAGATCTGGCTGAAAGAATACCCGGCGGGAGTCCCGACTGAGATCGACCTGAACGAGTTTGCCTCGCTTAAGGACATTCTGGAAAAGAGTTGCCAGCGATTCGCTGATTTGCCAGCTTATTCTAATATGGGCGTGACCTTGCGCTATCGGGACATTGACCGGCTCAGCCGCGATTTTGGTGCCTGGCTGCAAGCGCAGGGGCTGGCGAAAGGCGACCGGGTGGCCATCATGATGCCCAACGCGCTGCAATATCCGGTCGCGCTGTTCGGCGCATTGCGGGCCGGCTTGACCGTGGTGAACGTCAACCCGCTATACACGCCGCGCGAACTGGAGCATCAATTGATCGACTCCGGGGCGACGGCCATCGTCATCATCGAAAACTTCGCCCATACCCTGCAAGAAGTCCTGGCGAAAACCCCGGTCAAAATGGTGATTACGACTGAATTGGGCGATCTGTTCCCGTTCCCCAAGCGGTTGCTGGTCAATTTCGTCGTTAAGTACGTCAAAAAGATGGTGCCGGCCTGGAACATTCCCGGCGCGATCCCGTTCCGGCGAGTGCTGAGCGAGGGCGCGAGGAAGACGCTGAACAATGTGCCGCTCAACCACGATGATCTAGCGTTTCTGCAATATACCGGCGGCACCACCGGCGTCTCCAAGGGCGCGATGTTGACCCATGGCAATATGGTAGCGAATCTGCAACAAGCTTCGGCCTGGCTACAGCCGTTCTCCAAACCCGCTGAAGAGACCATCATCACCGCCCTGCCGCTGTACCATATCTTCTCGCTGACCGCCAACTGCCTGACTTTTATGAAAGTCGGCGGCCACAATATCTTGATCACCAATCCCCGCGACATGCCCGGCTTCGTCAAGGAACTGGGCAAAGTCAAGTTCACGGCCATTACCGGGGTGAACACGCTGTTCAATGGCCTGCTGCACACACCCGGTTTTGACCGGTTGAATTTCAGCACGTTAAAAATCAGTCTGGGCGGCGGTATGGCGGTGCAGCGGGCGGTCGCCGAGCGCTGGAAGCAATTAACGGGGATACCGCTCATCGAGGCTTATGGTCTGACCGAAACTTCGCCGGCGGCCTGCATCAACCCGCTAACCTTGCCCGAGTACAACGGCAGCATCGGTCTGCCGCTGCCGTCTACCGAATTATCGATCCGTGACGATGAGGATCGGGAACGGGGCATCGGCGTGGACGAGGCGGGGGAGATTTGTCTGCGCGGCCCGCAGGTGATGCGCGGTTACTGGCAACGTCCCGAAGAAACCGCCAAGGTGATGACCGAGGATGGCTATCTGCGTACCGGTGACGTGGGTTACGTCGATGAGCGCGGCTATGTACGGATCGTCGACCGCAAGAAGGACATGATTCTGGTATCCGGGTTCAACGTCTATCCGAATGAGGTCGAAGATGTCGTCGTCCATCACCCCGGCGTGCTGGAGGCGGCGGCAGTGGGAGTGCCGGACGAGAAGTCGGGCGAGGCAGTCAAGATTGTAGTGGTCAAAAAAGATCCGGCGCTCACCGGTGAGGCGCTGATTGCCCACTGCCGCGAGCATCTGACCAGCTATAAAGTGCCGCGTCATGTCGAATTTCGCGACGAGCTGCCCAAGACCAATGTCGGCAAAATCCTGCGGCGGATGTTGCGCTAGGAGAATGTTTCCCCTCTCCCAACCACGGGAGAGGGGGATTTCAGGCCGCTGCCGCAGCCCGGTGGCTGACAGTCTTTTCCAACCAGCCAAGCATCTGGTCAGCGGCCTCGCGCCAGTTCATTTCCAGCATCATGGCGTGCGCCATGTTCGGAACGATATGAGCGTCGGTGCGGTAGAAGCGGGCCGTTTCCTGCACCATCGCTGGCGAAACGAATGCATCGTTTTGCGCCCCCATCACCAACAAGGGCAGCCACAACTGTCCTGGTTTCAGCCGCAGCGGATTGAACCACATCATATCCATCGCCACCATCTGCGATTCTGCCTGCACCAGATTGAAATATTCTTCCAGTTTCGCCCGTGGCGTATCCTTGGAGAACAGCAGTCGCTGCATCATCTCCACCGAGCCATAGCTGGGGCCGAGCATGGCGAACATCGCCATTTGCTGGAAGAGAATCGGATGCCGCATCGCCATGTGCAGATTGGTAGGTAACAGACCCTGTGGCGGCACTGAAGCCATCAAGACTATACCGGCGATCCCGGCGTGATCCTCCAAATACTTCTGGATCACCATCCCACCCATGGAATGACCGATGAGCAGCGGCGGACCAGGCATAGTCTCGACCGCTTTAGCGACATCGGCCACATAGTCCGCCAGCCGCCAACTGTGCAACCGGTGATGACCCTCGCTCAGTCCGTGGCCGCGCAGGCTGACGGCATGGGCTTCATAGCCCTGATGGGCGAAATAGGGCAGGAAATTCACATCCCAGAGGCGGGCATCCGAGAATGAACCGTGTACGAATAATAGCGGCGTCGGTTTAGGTGTGGCTTCGGGATAACGGCTGATCAGGTCCAGTTTCATAACGGCGGCGTCCGGTGTGGGGATAAATCATGCCCCATTCTAATGAATCGCCGCCGGCAATGCTTGGCAGGAATGGTTGCAGGGTCAGGTTTGAGTCAGGTTTGAGTCAGGTTGGCTATGGCCACATCAGGGAATGTTTGTGCAGGTACTGTTGCTCGGCCAGCAGGAGATTAAAGGGAATTTCCTGATGGACTTTCCTGGAAAAAGAGCGAAGGACGTTCCGGGATCGGATAGCGGATGCGGTGAAATTCGCGCCGTTCGGAATGAGTCAAGGTGAATATCCTGTACGTTGGTCTGGCAGAAACCAGTTTATAATAGTCAGCTTAATTCATGATCCAAGTCTTGAGGCCCTGCCCATGCGTATTGTTCAAGAAGCCCTGACCTTTGATGATGTCCTGCTGCTGCCCGCTTATTCTGAGGTGCTGCCCAAGGACGTCAGCCTCAAGACCCGGTTGACTCGCGCCATCACCTTGAACATTCCGCTGGTGTCAGCGGCCATGGACACGGTGACCGAGTCCCGACTGGCGATTGCCTTGGCACAGGAGGGCGGCATTGGCATTGTCCACAAGAATATGCCGGTTGAAAAGCAGGCCCAGCAAGTGCGCCGGGTCAAAAAGTACGAAAGCGGCGTGATCAGCGATCCGATTGTCACCCACCCCAGCGCCAGCATTCGTGACGTGCTGGCTCTGACCCGCGCTCATCATATTTCCGGAGTACCCGTAGTGGATGGCGAGGATCTGGTCGGCATTGTCACCAGTCGCGACCTGCGCTTCGAACACAAGATGGACGCCCCGGTCAGCGCGATCATGACACCCAAAGAGCGTCTGGTGACCGTGCGGGAAGGCGCCAGCCGTGAAGAAGTCGTCACTCTGCTGCATCGGCATCGCATTGAGAAAGTGCTGGTAGTCAACGACCGCTTTCAGTTGCGTGGCATGATTACCGTTAAGGATATTCAAAAATCCAGCGATTTCCCGTTGGCGTGCAAAGATGGGTGGGGCCGGTTACGGGTAGGTGCGGCGGTCGGCACCGGGGGCGACACGGAAGAACGAGTCGCAGCGCTGGTGGGCGCCGGGGTGGATGTTATTGTCGTAGACACGGCGCACGGCCATTCCCTCAACGTCCTCAACCGGGTGCGCTGGGTCAAAGCGCATTATCCCGAAGTGCAGGTCATCGGCGGCAACATCGCCACCGCCGCCGCCGCCCGCGATCTGGTGGAAGCCGGCGCCGATGCGGTCAAGGTCGGGATTGGGCCAGGGTCGATCTGCACCACCCGCATCATCGCCGGGGTCGGCGTCCCGCAGATCAGCGCGGTCGCCAACGTCGCTGAGGCGTTGCGCGATTGCGACGCGCCGGTTATTGCCGACGGTGGGGTTCGCTATTCCGGCGATCTGGCCAAGGCTGTGGTCGCTGGCGCTCATTCCGTGATGATCGGCAGCCTGTTTGCCGGCACCGAGGAAGCGCCCGGTGAGGTGGAGCTTTATCAGGGCCGTTCCTATAAATCCTATCGCGGCATGGGTTCCCTGGGGGCAATGACCCAGCAGCATGGCTCCAGTGACCGCTATTTCCAGGAAGGCAGCGCTGTAGAGAAGTTGGTGCCGGAAGGCATCGAGGGCCGGGTGCCTTACAAGGGCAGCGTGCTGGCGATTATCAATCAGCTCATGGGCGGGCTGCGCTCCAGCATGGGCTACGTCGGCTGCCAGGACATTTCTGAAATGCGGATTAAACCCGCCTTTACCCGGGTAACCAGCGCCGGGATGCGCGAAAGTCATGTCCACGACGTGACCATCACCAAGGAAGCGCCCAATTATCGGGTGGATTGAAGGATACTGGCTATGACCGCCCGCAACATTCATCTTGATCGCATTCTCATTCTGGATTTCGGCTCCCAATACACGCAATTGATTGCCCGCCGGGTGCGGGAAATCGGCGTCTACTGCGAGATTCATCCCTGGGACGCTGATTCGAACAACCTGCGCGCCTTTCATCCACAGGGGGTCATTCTGTCCGGCAGCCCGGAATCCACCACGGTGGCCAACGGACCGCGTCTGCCGCAGGTCATGTTCGAGCTGAACGTACCGTTGCTCGGTATCTGCTACGGCATGCAGACGTTGGCGATGCAGCTCGGCGGCCAGGTGGAATCTTCCGACCACCAGGAATTTGGTTACGCCCAGGTGCGCGCCCATGGTCACTCGACCTTACTGCGCGACATTGAGGATCACGCCAGCCCGGAAGGCTACGGCCTGCTCGATGTGTGGATGAGCCACGGTGACCGGGTGACGGCGCTGCCGCCCGGCTTCATCCGCATCGCCAGCACCGAAACCTGTCCCATCGCCGGCATGGCCAATGAAGAAAAACGCTGGTACGGGGTGCAATTCCATCCTGAAGTGACGCACACCCGCCAGGGTGAGCGCATCCTGCGCCGGTTCATGCTGGACATTTGCGGCTGTGAACCCTTGTGGACTACCGGCAATATCATCGAAGACAGCATTGCCGCCGTCCGCTCCCAGGTCGGCGATGATGAGGTGCTGCTGGGCCTGTCCGGCGGCGTGGATTCCTCAGTCGTAGCAGCCTTGCTGCACCGGGCGATTGGTGCGCAACTGACCTGCGTGTTCGTCGATACCGGCTTGCTGCGCCTGCATGAAGGTGATCAGGTGATGACCACCTTCGGTCAGCATCTGGGCGTGCGGGTGATCCGGGTCGATGCTGAGGAACGGTTTCTGCACGCCCTGGCCGGCGTCGTCGATCCCGAGCAAAAGCGCAAGATCATCGGCGGGCTGTTCGTAGCGATCTTCGAAGAAGAAGCCCAGAAACTGCGCAACGTCAAATGGCTGGCTCAGGGCACGATTTACCCCGACGTCATCGAGTCGGCAGGCGCGAAAACGGGTAAGGCTCATGTGATCAAGTCCCACCACAATGTTGGCGGTCTGCCGGCGGCGATGCGGCTGAAGCTGGTCGAACCGTTGCGAGAACTGTTCAAGGACGAGGTGCGCCGGCTGGGTGTGGAACTGGGCCTGCCTTTCGAGATGGTCTACCGTCATCCGTTCCCCGGTCCTGGCTTGGGCGTGCGGATTCTCGGCGAGGTGAAAAAAGAATACGCGGACTTGTTGCGCCGCGTTGATCATATTTTTATCGAGGAATTGCGGCGGGATGCGCTGTATGACCAGGTCAGTCAGGCGTTCGCCGTATTCCTGCCGGTCAAATCGGTCGGCGTTATGGGCGACGGGCGGCGCTACGACTATGTGGCGGCCCTGCGGGCGGTGGAGACCGTGGATTTTATGACTGCCCGCTGGGCGCATCTGCCTTATGAATTCCTGGATCGGGTGTCGCGCCGCATTATTAACGAAGTGCGCGGCATTTCCCGCGTCGTCTACGATGTGTCCGGCAAGCCGCCAGCGACCATTGAATGGGAATAAGCCCGATGGACGCCGGGGAGCCGAACGACGCACAGGATCGCGACTGGATGCGCCGAGCGCTGGCGTTAGCGCAACGGGCCGCAGCGGTCGGCGAAGTGCCGGTCGGGGCGGTGGTGGTGCAGGGTGGCGAAGTCCTCGGCGAGGGCTGGAATCAGCCGATTGGCGCCAGCGATCCAACCGCTCATGCGGAAATCGTGGCCTTGCGGGCGGCAGCGGCGCGGATCGGCAATTACCGCTTGGTGGACAGTACGTTGTATGTGACTTTGGAGCCGTGTCCGATGTGCGCCGGCGCGATGGTGCACGCTCGGGTGGCGCGGGTGGTGTATGGCGCCGCCGATCCTCGCGCTGGCGCAGCGGGTACGGCATTCGATCTACTGCGCTCGCCCGTCCTTAACCACCGGGCCGAAGTGACCGGCGGGATATTGGCAGAGGAATGTGGAACGTTATTGCGGGAATTTTTCCGCATCCGACGTTCTCCACCGACGCCGATCAACGCTGGTTGAAGCCGCTGCTGTTGTCAGAGTTCGGCGGCTGTTGCCACCAGGGTTGTTGTTCCTGTGGAGGTTGCTGGCGGAGCTGTTCCTGGTATTGCTGTTCAGCTAACTCCCGCTCGGCCTGCTGGCGGCGCGTTTCTTCCAGTTGCGCCTGTTCCCGTTGTTGCTGAAGCAGACGGGCCTGCCGGCGCAGGTTCAGCAAATCCTGGTTCTGGGGCGTTGCGCGTAAACCTCGGCCAATATAAGCCTGGCTTTCGTCCGGGCGGCCCAGGCGCAGGCTTTCTTCAGCGATATCCCGATAGTAGGCGGCGATCCGGTCGATGCCAGCGCGAGCGGCGGCGTTGCCGGGATCCAGTTCCAGGATGCGTTGGTAGCTGCGGAGAGCATTGCCGCTGGCAGGGGCAGTGATTCGGCGGCTGTCCATTTGCTGTTGGGCTTCTGCGAGTCGTTGCTCAATTTCAGCCTGCGGGGTGGGCAGCGCTTCGGGCGGCGTTTGAGGCGGCGTTTCTTCCACTTTCACAGCCGGTGGGCTATCGGCGGCGGGTGGTTCAACAACCAGTGGCGGGGCGTTCGGATCGCTGTCGGTCTCCGGGGCGGCGGTCGGCGGCGGGGTGGCGGCGGCTATTTCCGACTGGGTGGCTGGGGGGTTGGCTAACGGTTGAACCGGGCTGACCGGAAGTTTGGTCGGTGCGCCGGGTGAGGTGGTGGTTGCTGTTAAGTGCTTGGAGGAGGAATTACCCGCACTTCTAAACAGTTGCGACCATTCCTGGGGAATCGGCAGTTGCCACAGAAAGTAAAAACCGATTGCACAAACGACGGCTACCGTACCCAAATAAACCGTAAAGTAAGCAAGCCAGTTGAGAAAACCGGAACGGGTCGTTGCAGAATCCTGATCGGAGTCCGGAGTAGGCGGGTTGTCGGGAAGGGAATGGACAGTATGGCGTGCCTGTTTCATGGCGGTGGTCAGCGGCAAGGTTTTCGTCCTGGCCCCCTGGGAGCGGTCAAGGACTGGCAAAATGTTTTGATTGCGGTAAAATATAAAGCTCTTTCCCGTCCGCTCCAAGCAATTCCTCCCGGAGAGGTACCGAAGCGGTCATAACGGCGCCGACTCGAAATCGGATGGGGGCTTAACCGCCCCACAAGGGTTCGAATCCCTTCCTCTCCGCCAATTCAGCAAATAGTAATTTTTTATTTTTAGATTGAACAGGCCAGCAATCATTAAAAGTAACCTGATCAGCCATATTTTCTTAAGGTGATTCAGGAACTTAATAGCAAAAATTGAAAGTGTGGCTGACTGAAAACATTAAGAGCAACCCATTGATAATAATAAATAATTTTTATGGAAATTCATAATTAATTGAAAATAATCAATAAAATAACTTTGGAACAAGTCTATTCATGACTTGTGGCGTGGCTGGTGCAGACGGGCGTTTCGCTGTTAGATGCTTCGCAGTTGCTGCGCCATGTCGGTATCGTCATCGCCCAACACTACGCTCACCTTGCGTTGCACAATGCCCGGGCGACAATGGAGAAATGAATCCGTGGGGAGAATGCAGTAACTGCTTGAAAATGATGGTGGGCGATGCTGGGATCGAACCAGCGACCCCTGCCGTGTGAAGGCAGTGCTCTCCCGCTGAGCTAATCGCCCTTTAGAAGGGAACGCGGATTATAGGCATCAAAGCCGGCCTTGGCAAGCTTAGTGCGATTTCTCAATTTTTCGATGAGGCCGCACGTTCCAGGAGCGCTTGGATATAGCGGACAGGAATCGCGTAGGTAATACCGCTCGGTTTTTCCAGAATGGCTTCCTTGCTCTCCTGAACAAATACCTTGTTGATCACGCCAATTACCCGGCCAGTGTCGGGTTCATACAATGGGCTACCGCTATTACCGGGATAAGCCGTAGCGTCCAGTTGCAGCACCTCGTAAGGCTCGTTCTTTAACCGCCGGATGGTCGTAGCATCCAACTGCCCCGCTGCCGGAACGGGGATAGCGACCGGACTGATGGCGGAAATGATCCCGGTATGGGTGACGGGAAACAGCCCCAGTACAACGCCCAGAGGAAAGCCGGTGAAAGTGACGGCTTGTCCTTCACGCACCCGCCGCGATTCTCCGAGTCGTAGCGCGGGTAACGGGGCGCCATCAAATTCCAGCAGCGCCAGATCGTGGATGATATCAGTCGCAACCTTCTTCGCCGGGCGCGATTCGAACTGCTGGCCTTGACCGATAAATACCGTGAGGATTTCCTTGTTGGGCGTGTCGAGAAAGTCGGGCAGTGCGTGGGCGTTGGTGATCACTTGCCGACCCTGACCCACCACGAAGCCGGTGGCTTGAAACTTGGCTGGCGGTCGCCGGGCCGGTTGGATTGTACCTACCGCCACGATGCTGGCCTTGACCTTGTCCACGGTGTCGGCTAACTCGGCCGCTTGAACCGGGAACCACCACAAGCTGCTGATCAATAGGCTCAGCAGGCAGCGTCGGGAAAGCGGGAAGTTCAAGGGCATCACGGTTACTCCGGGTTAGATGTATTGTACATCCACGATTTCATAGGTTTTGATGCCGCCCGGCGTATGTACATCGACCGAATCGCCGATGAACTTGCCGATCAAGGCCCGGGCAATCGGCGAGACGAAGGAAATTTTGCCGGCCTTGATATCCGCTTCGTCTTCGCCAACGATCTGATAGCACTTTTCTTCTTCGCTCTCTTCCTCGATCAAACGCAACGTGGAACCGAACACCACCCGGTCCGAGGCGGGCAGGGTGGTCACATCAATGATCTGGGCGCCGGCCAGTTTCGATTCAATCTCAGCGATGCGACCCTCGGCAAAACTCTGCTGCTCCCGAGCTGCATGATATTCGGCGTTTTCTTTCAAATCGCCATGGGCGCGCGCCTCGGCGATGGCGGCGATAATGCGCGGTCGAGCCACACTTTTCAGTTCTTGCAGTTCGGCGCGAAGTTGAGCCGCGCCAGCCGTGGTCATTGGTACCTTTTTGATCATGTGAGCAATTCCCGGTGCAGATCCTGGAGACAGTTCACACTGCCGTTATCGAGTTCACGTAAAGCCTGGCAGGTGGCCCGCGCGGCGGCCAGGGTGGTGGTATAGCTGATCTTGTGCATCAACGCCTCGCGACGGATGGAGAAGGAATCGGCAATGGCTTGCTTGCCTTCCGTCGTATTGACGATCAGGTGAATCTGGTCGTTCTTGATCAAGTCGACGACGTGTGGTCGACCCTCACCAACTTTATGGACCGTTTCACAGGTCAGGCCGTGCTCACGCAGCGCCGTCGCGGTGCCTTTGGTCGCGATCAGCGTGAAACCCAGTCGGTCCAGATCGCGAGCGATTTCAACGGCTTTCGTTTTATCCACGTCGCGGACACTGATGAACGCCCGGCCACCGCGCGGCAATTGATCGCCGGCGCCGAGTTGCGCCTTGGCGAAGGCTTCGCCGAAGGTGCGCCCGACGCCCATCACTTCGCCGGTCGATTTCATCTCTGGCCCCAGCAGGGGATCGACCCCAGGGAACTTGACGAAAGGAAACACTGCTTCCTTGACGGAATAATAGGTGGGAATCACTTCGCCGGCGATTTTCTGTTCCGCCAGCGTGCGCCCAACCATGCAGCGGGCGGCGATCTTGGCCAGCGCCCGGCCGGTCGCTTTGGAAACATAGGGGACGGTGCGGGAAGCACGGGGATTGACCTCCAGCACATAGATGGCGTCGCCCTGAATGGCGAACTGAGTGTTCATCAGGCCAATCACTCCCAGCTCCAGCGCCATGGCCCGGACCTGTTGGCGCATCCGGTCCTGCACGGCGGGACTGAGGGAGAAGGGCGGCAGTGAACAGGCGGAATCGCCGGAATGTACACCGGCTTCTTCAATATGCTCCATGATGCCGCCGATGATGACTGCGCGCCCATCGCTGATGGCGTCGACGTCCACTTCAACCGCATCGTTCAGGAAGCGATCCAGCAGCACGGGCGACTCGTTGGAAACCTGCACGGCTTCCGCCATATAGCGGCGTAAATCCTGCTCTTCATGGACGATTTCCATAGCCCGGCCACCGAGGACATAGGAAGGCCGCACCACCAAGGGATAACCAATCTCCCGGGCCAGCCGCACTGCGTCTTCCGGTTCGCGGGCGGTGCGGTTGGGCGGTTGCAGCAAGCCTAGTTGGTGAATCATCTGCTGAAAGCGCTCACGGTCTTCAGCGCGGTCGATCGCGTCGGGACTGGTGCCGATAATCGGCACACCATTGGCTTCGAGCGGCTTGGCCAGCTTCAACGGAGTCTGCCCGCCGTACTGGACGATGACGCCTTTAGGCTGCTCCTTGCGCACGATTTCCAGCACATCCTCCAGCGTCAGCGGCTCGAAATACAGCCGGTCGGAGGTGTCGAAATCAGTGGAAACGGTTTCCGGGTTGCAATTCACCATGATAGTTTCGTAACCATCTTCGCGCAGGGCGAGCGCAGCGTGAACGCAGCAGTAGTCGAATTCAATGCCCTGGCCGATGCGGTTGGGGCCACCGCCCAGCACCATGATTTTGGCGCGGTCGGTTGGTTCCGCCTCGCATTCCTCCTCGTAGGTGGAATAGAGATAGGCAGTGCTGGTAGCGAACTCAGCCGCGCAAGAATCCACCCGCTTGTAGACCGGATGGATGTTCAACTGCTCGCGCAGGCGGCGGACCGTGGTTTCATCTGATCCGGTCAGCGTCGCCAGTCGGCTGTCGGCAAAGCCCTTGCGCTTGAGAAAATACAGCCGTTCCCGGTCATGCAGCGCCGCCAGACCAATAGCCCGGATTTCGCCGGCGATCTGCACCAGTTCCTCAATCTGCGCCAGGAACCAGGGATCGATCCAGGTCAGTTCATACAGCGCCTCGACCGAATAGCCCAGTCGGAAGGCTTCGGCGACGTACCACAATCGCCGGGGGCCGGGAACGCCCAGTTCCTGCTTGAGAATAGTGTGCGGATCGGTATGGTGGCGGTCGAGCACTTCGTTGAAACCGTCCACGCCGATTTCCAGCCCGCGCAGCGCCTTCTGCACTGATTCCTGGAAGGTGCGGCCAATCGCCATAACTTCGCCGACCGATTTCATCTGGGTGGTCAATCGGGGATCAGCCTGGGGGAATTTTTCGAAATTGAAGCGCGGCACCTTGGTGACGACATAGTCGATGCTCGGCTCGAACGAGGCCGGGGTGCGTCCACCGGTGATCTCATTTTTCAACTCATCCAGGGTGTAACCGACCGCCAGTTTGGCCGCGACCTTGGCGATGGGAAAGCCGGTTGCCTTGGAGGCCAGCGCCGATGAGCGAGAGACGCGGGGATTCATTTCAATAATCACCATCTGCCCGTTATTCGGGTTGATGGCGAATTGCACATTAGAGCCGCCGGTATCGACGCCGATCTTGCGCAACACCGCCAGCGAGGCGTCGCGCATGATCTGATATTCCTTATCGGTGAGCGTCTGGGCCGGTGCGACGGTGATGGAGTCGCCGGTATGCACGCCCATCGGGTCGAAATTTTCAATGGAACAGACAATGATGCAGTTGTCGGCGCGATCCCGCACCACTTCCATCTCGAATTCCTTCCAGCCCAGCACTGATTCCTCAATCAGCACTTCGCTGACCGGGGACAGATCCAGACCCCGTTCAAGAATCTCGACCAGTTCCTGGCGGTTATACGCGATGCCGCCGCCGCTGCCGCCCAGGGTGAAAGAGGGGCGGATAATCGTCGGGAAACCGATCTCGTGATGCTGGGCCAGCGCTTCCTCCAACGTATGGGCGATCACGGAGCGCGGGGTGGCCAGACCGATGTCATGCATGGCTTTGCGGAAGCGGTCGCGATCCTCGGCCATGTCAATCGCGTCGGGCGAAGCGCCAATCATTTCCACCGCGTACTGTTCCAACACCCCGTGGCGAACCAAGTCCAGCGCACAGTTCAGCGCCGTCTGGCCGCCCATGGTGGGCAATAGAGCATCAGGACGTTCACGGGCGATCACCTGGGCCACGGTCCGCCAATGAATCGGCTCGATATACACGGCGTCGGCCATGTTGGGATCGGTCATGATCGTGGCAGGGTTGGAGTTGACCAGGATCACCCGGTAGCCCTCTTCCCGCAGGGCTTTGCAGGCTTGCGCGCCGGAATAGTCGAATTCGCAGGCTTGGCCGATCACAATAGGACCGGCGCCGATGATCAGGATGCTTTGTAAATCAGTGCGCTTGGGCATGGCTCGGTCGTGGTGAGTGTCAGTGGGATGCCGCCATCAGGCCGACGAAGCGATCGAACAACGGCGCCACATCATGCGGGCCAGGGCTGGCTTCAGGATGGCCCTGGAAGCTGAACGCCGGGCGATCGGTGCGGGCAATGCCTTGCAGCGATCCGTCGAACAGCGAGCGATGAGTGGCGCGCAGCGTAGCGGGCAAGGTCGCTTCGTCGACCGCAAAGCCGTGATTCTGGCTGCTGATCATCACCCGGCCACTGTCGAGATCGAGAATTGGATGGTTGCCGCCGTGATGGCCAAATTTCATTTTGACGGTCTGCGCGCCGCTGGCGAGACCGAGCAGTTGATGACCGAGGCAAATGCCAAACAGCGGGAGGCCAGCGTCCAGCAACTTACGGATGGCGGTAATAGCGTAATCGCAGGGTTCAGGATCGCCGGGGCCGTTGGACAGGAACACGCCGTTCGGATGCAGTTTCATGACTTCACTGGCAGGCGTCTGTGCGGGAACAACAGTCAACTGGCAGCCCCGGTCAGCCAACATCCGCAGAATGTTGCGCTTGACGCCGTAGTCGTAGGCGACGACATGGTAGCGAGTGTCGCTGACCGTGGGAAAATCATTGCTGGCTAATTGCCAGCGGCCCTCATTCCATGAATAAGGGGTGGCGGTAGTCACGACCTGCGCCAAATCCATGCCCTTGAGACCCGGAAAGGCGCGGGCCAGCCGCAGCGCCTGTTCGGTGTCCAAATCACCCGCCATGATACAGCCGTTCTGCGCGCCTTTTTCTCGCAACAGGCGGGTCAGCCGGCGGGTGTCGATGCCGGCCAGCGCGACGATATTGCGTTCGCGCAGATAGCCGTCCAGCAGTTGCTGGCTACGCCAGTTGCTGGCCAGCCGGGGGCAGTCACGCACCACCAGGCCGCTGGCGTGGATACGGGTGGCTTCTTCATCGCCCCGGTTGGTGCCAACGTTGCCAATATGCGGATAAGTCAGGGTGATGATCTGCTGGCAATAGGAAGGATCAGTCAAAATTTCCTGGTAGCCGGTGATCGCGGTATTGAAAACGACTTCGCCCTGGGCATGGCCATCGGCGCCGATGGACTCGCCCCGGAACAGACTGCCGTCTTCCAGGGCCAGAAGCGCGGGTTTCCTCAAGAGGGCCTCCAAAAACGGACACGCATGAAAAAGGAGCGGGGGACCGCTCCTTGCGGTGCAATAAAATGCGGAATTAGCGCGAAGTCTACCAAATCCCGCCGCATGGCTCTAGCCGTATCAGCGCAGGCCCAGCACATCCTGCATGTCATAAAGACCGGGGCGGCGTCCAGCCAGCCAGGCGGCAGCGCGCACGGCACCCTTGGCGAAGGTCATCCGGCTAGAGGCACGATGGATGATTTCAATGCGTTCGCCGACATCAGCGAACAAGACTGTGTGTTCGCCGACAATATCGCCGGCGCGGACGGTGGCGAAACCAATGGTGGAATGATCGCGCTCACCGGTCACCCCCTGCCGGCCGTAAACCGCGCATTGTTCCAAATCCCGTCCCAGCGTCCGGGCGACGATCTGTCCCATCGCCAACGCCGTGCCGGAGGGCGCGTCAACCTTGTGGCGATGGTGGGCTTCGATAATCTCAATGTCCACATCATCGCTTAAGACCTGCGCCGCCATTTCCAGCAGTTTGAAGCAGAGATTAACCCCGACGCTCATATTCGGCGCGAAAACGATGGGAATCGATTCGGCGGCTTCAGCAATCGCCGTTTTTTGTTCAATAGAGAAGCCCGTAGTGCCAATTACCATGGCCTTACCCACCGCCTGGCAAAGGGTCAAATGGGCCAATGTTGCTGCGGGTCGAGTAAAGTCGATGAGTACGTCAAAGCGGTTGATGAGCGGAGTTAAATCGGCAATTATCGGAACATTCAGGCGACCGATGCCCGCGAGTTCACCCGCATCGGCACCGATCAATGAACTGTCGGGATGTTCTGAAGCGACGGTGCAGCGGACTTCATCAGTCTGTTGACAGGCATCGAACAGGTGACGACCCATACGACCGGCAGCGCCAGTGATGGCAACAGGAATCATGGATGTGTTCTCTTAAGGCAGGGTCGGAGGTTTTCAGTCGCCGAACAGAACAGCTTTAGGCGGGCCGGGATGTTCGAAAGCGTATTCAACAAAAAGGGGCTACGCGACCGCGTAACCCCTGACATTATGGAGCGGGTGATGGGAATCGAACCCACGCTATCAGCTTGGGAAGCTGAAGTTCTACCATTGAACTACACCCGCCACTAATCTCGCGCCCTCGGACAACAACAAACAGGCGTAGTACGAATCCTAACGCTAAAGCCGGCCCCTTGCAAGTTTGGTATGATCTCCGAACAGCTTGGGGCATGGCGGTCGGGATTACTCAGGAATGCGATAAGCCTCAGGATCTGGTGCGTCCTTCAGCCAGTTCGGCTTTTTACCACGGCCAGTCCAGGTTTGTTCAGGGTTGTTCGGATTGCGATATTTCGGCTTGCCCTTCCGGCGACCGGAGTATTTCAGAATTTCTTCTGGCGACATGCCAAGGGTAGTCGCCTGCTCGAGCCACAGATGGCGAGTGACCTGGATTTCATCGACCTTTTTGCGTTCGATTTCTTCCTGGGCTTTCTTGATCAAACTATTCAGTTGCTCGATGGAGGAAGAGTCAAGGATGTCGCTGATGGTCTCACTCATGGTTTTTTGCATACCGTCGTTAATGGTGGGTTTTGGAAAAAGTGGTATTGGGACCACAGAATAATTGTAGAGCATTTGTTTTTATTTCTGCAATCATTTTGATGCGGTTCAAGCGAAATCAGCGAATAGCTGGATTTTTTCGATGACCTTTTCGATCGGGAGTTTAAATGCGTTTGGTTGATACTTTAAACAGCTCTTTGCAAAATCGGGCGATTCCTGATTATTTGAATGCCAGCGCGTTACGGCGGATTCACAGTTTTGTTCGGCGTGAAGGCCGAATGACTGGCGCTCAGCAGCGGGCTTTGATGGAATGTTGGGAGCCGTTTGGCGTGGAAGCCGGTGCGGTGTTATTGGAACCAAAAATCTTGTTTGGGCGTTGTGCGCCACTGGTTTTGGAAATCGGATTCGGCAATGGTGAGTCGCTAGCGGTCATGGCGGCGGCGCATCCCGAGTGGGATTATTTGGGCATTGAGGTGCATCGTCCGGGCATCGGCCACCTGCTGCTGCGGGCGATGGAATTGCAACTGACCAATCTGCGGATTTTATGCGCGGATGCGGTGGAGGCTCTGGAGCGGCAATTGCCGGATGAATGCCTGGATCGAATGCAGATTTTCTTTCCCGATCCCTGGCCCAAGGTACGCCATCATAAACGCCGACTGATTCAAGCAAAGCGGATTGCTTTGCTGGTGCGCAAGATTAAACCGTATGGGCAATTACATGTTGCGACAGATTGCGAAGATTACGCCTGCGCAATGCTGAGCCTGTTCAATACGACTCCTGAACTGGCGAATACGGCGGCTGGGGGGGGATTCGCGCCGCGTCCAACCTGGCGACCCTTGACCAAATTTGAGCAACGCGGCCAGCGCTTGGGCCACGTCATCCGGGATCTGCTGTTTATTCGGCGCGACTTAGCCTTACCTCTAGCCGAATAACAGAAATTTGACCACAATAGAAGTACTATGTTCCCTTGAGCGAACGTGGCGATGGGGTTGCGACCGCTGAATTTGTTGGGCAGCCCGACCCAAATTTGAAGATGGCGACGAGGTGAATCGCGTGTCCTTACCACTATTGTTGAACAGATTACGCCTGGAGCGGTTGCCGTTCTGGTTAGCAGGCATGGCGCTGTGGATGGCGACTGGCGCGGTGTTAGCGCAGGAAGGAGGAAGCGTCTTTGCTGCGCCGGCAATCGCGGCCCGGGCGGCAGTGCTGATGAATCCGACGACGGGCGAAATTCTGTTCGCTAAGGAGCCTCGCCTGCGTTTACCACCGGCCAGCACCACCAAGGTGCTGACTGCGTTGGTGGCGCTGGAGCGTCTCGATTTGAACGCCCGGGTGTCGGTTAGCCCGCAGGCGGCTAGCGCTCCACCAAGCCGAATCGGCTTGCGCGCTGGCGAAGCGGCGCTGGCTCAGGATTTGCTTTACGGGTTGATGCTCAAGTCAGGCAATGATGCGGCGGAGACGCTGGCCGAAGCAGCGGGTGGCTCGGTGCCGGGGTTTGCCGAATTGATGAACGCCCGTGCTTGGCAAATCGGTGCTCGTGACAGTCATTTCATGAATCCGCACGGTTTGCCGAATGATGATCACTACTCCACCGCCTATGATCTGGCGCTCATTTTTCGCCAAGCAATGAATCATCCATTGTTTGCCGAGATTATCCGCACCCGCAGCGCGGCTCTACGAGTTGAGTCGGGGCAAGGCTTGTATGGCGACTGGCGAATGATCCCGGTGGTGAGCCACAACCGCTTACTGGCCTCCTACGAGGGCGCGCGTGGCGGCAAAACCGGTTTTACCCTTAAAGCCCGGCGTTGCTTTGTCGGTGAGGTGGATCGTGGTGGCGTCCGCTTGATCGTGGCTATCCTTAATAGCCCTAACAGCGGCACGTTGTGGGAGGACGCCCGCAATCTGCTGGATTATGGCTTTGCCCGATATGGCTTGGCGCCGCCGCCACCGGTGAGATCGGAGCTAGAACCGGTGATGGTCCGGCGTGCGCTGCCGCCATCGGTGAGACCGGAATCGGAATCGGAATCGGAACTGGAACCGGTTATGGTCCGGCGTGCGCCAGCGCCGCCTGCTGCAGTGCAGGTCGCAACGGTTCGGTCAGTGTTGGGGAAAAGCCACGGAGCGCGGGTGGTATCGGTTCAATCGGAGACTCGTCGGACAACCCGGGTCGCAGTGGCCAAGCCAGTCGCCAAACCCAAACCGACCCTTGCGGCTAAAAAACCGTCGGCTGTCAACGTGACTGCTAAAAACAGCAAACCGGCGTCGGCAGTGGCTAAAAACAGCAAACCGGCGTCGGCAGTGGCGGTCAAGATCGATGCTAAACGCCCGGTAACCAAGGTGGCGCGCGCCGAACCCGCTACTTCTCCCAAGCAAAAGAACTCAAAACGCGGCGGTTGAGAGATCAAGGACCCTCCCCTCTTCTGGGGGAGGGTCGGGAGGTTATGCGCGTTGCACCAGCGGAACTACGTCGCGCTTGGTAGTGCCGACATAAAGCTGGCGGGGGCGGCCGATCTTCATATCCGGCTCGCTGACCATCTCCATCCAGTGGCTGATCCAGCCGGCGGTGCGGGCGATGGCGAACATGACCGTAAACATTTCTACAGGAATCCTTAACGCGCTGTAGATGATGCCGGAGTAGAAATCCACATTGGGATATAGCTTGCGCTCGATGAAGTAGGGATCGCTCAGGGCAATCTCTTCCAGGCGCATCGCCAGTTCCAGACGTGGGTCGTGGCCGAAGCTGTCCAGCACCTGATGGCAGATGTCCTTAATGATCATAGCGCGCGGGTCAAAATTCTTGTACACCCGGTGGCCGAAGCCCATCAGCCGAACGCCAGAGTTCTTATCCTTGACCTTGGCCATGAAACCGTCAACATTTTTGATATCGCCGATCTGGTCCAGCATCCGCAGCACTGCTTCATTGGCTCCGCCGTGCGCCGGTCCCCATAGACAGGCGATACCCGCGGCAATGGCGGCGTAGGGATTGCAGCCGGAGGAACCGGCCAGCCGCACCGTGGAGGTAGAAGCGTTCTGCTCATGGTCGGCGTGCAGGGTGAACAGCACATCCAGCGCCCGTTCTGCAATCGGATTGACTTCGTAGCGCTTGCCTGGCCGGCTGAACATCATGTACAGCAGGTTACCGGTATAACTCAGATCGTCGCGAGGATAGATGGATGGATCGCCGACGCTGTGCTTATAGCAGGCGGCGGCGATAGTAGGCATCTTGGCGATTAACCGGCGAGCGGTAACCATGCGATGTTCATAATCGCGGATATTGAGTCGGTCATGATAGAAGGCTGATAGTGAGCTGACCGCCGCCGTCATCATGGCCATCGGATGGGCATCGTAATTGAAGCCCTGAAAGAAGCGGCGCAGGTTCTCGGTGATTCGGTCGTGACGAATAATGCTTTCTTCGAAAATCTTCTTCTTGTCAGGATTGGGCAGATCGCCGTATAGCAACAGGTAGCAAACTTCGAGGAAATTGCACTGTTTGGCCAGTTGCTCAATGGGGTAGCCGCGATACAACAGTTCGCCTTTGTCGCCGTCCAGATAGGTAATGGTGCTCTGGCAACTGGCGGTCGACATAAAGCCGGGGTCATAGGTGAAGTAACCAAACTCCTTGGCCAGTTTGCCGATATCGACCACGGACTGGCCGAGGGTCGGTTCCAGCACCGGCATCTGTACGGCTTTGCCGGTGGCATCATCCTTAAAGGTAATCGTTGTCATTCATAAACCTCCGGAGTGAGTGGTGGCAGGGGTCAGGAACAAGCTGGATATTCCGCTGTTGTGATTATGAGTTACCCCAATGGCACTCAGTAGTTATTCAGTCGTTTGTGCACATGGCGGTAAACGTGAGTAATGATAACTAAATGCGGCGTGGTTTGCAGCAGTCCCCCCTGGGATGGGGGGAATCGTGATAGCAGCGGCTCAGGAGGCCAGGCCATACTTGCGGCGGAAGCGATCGACGCGCCCGGCGGTATCGACGATCTTCTGCTTGCCGGTATAGAAGGGGTGGGACTGGCTGGACACTTCCACTTTTATCAGTGGATATTCCTTGCCGTCGGTCCATTGAATGGTTTCCTTGGCGGCAATAGTGGATCGGGTGAGGATCGCAAAGTCAGTGGAGATGTCTTGGAACACCACTTCGCGGTATTGGGGATGGATGCCTTTCTTCATGACGGCTGAAACCCTGGAAATGCGGTTGACTGGTGGATATGGTGCTGTCGCCAGCGGAAGTTGGCGCGCTGGAGGGGCGGCGCAGTTAAACAACATAATCTAGCGGCTTTTGGGGTTAACTCGCAAGCCGGGATCTTTGTATCTTTCGTATGGCGGGGCGGCGGGCTATTGAACTTTTTCGAATCGTCCCAATCTCAAAGGATAAGCGTAAGCCCTTACGCCTGTCCGCTTCCCTCCCTGAGCGGACTCTATCCGGGTTAAACCGGATATCCTATTCGCCCCGGTTGCATTCCCCCTTGTCACCGGGGCTTTTTTTTGGTGGCGCACTTGACGATTGGGTGACTGCCCCCATCTCCATGATCGTTAGCGGTGAATTGTGTACAATCCCGCGTAAAACTGCGAGGCAGGAACATGGAATCATTGCATGGCACCACCGTGCTGGCCGTTCGCCGCGATGGCCGAGTGGTGATTGGCGGCGATGGACAGGTGACCCTGGGCAATACGGTGATGAAGGGCAACGCCCGCAAGGTGCGGCGGCTCTACCAGAACAAGATCATCGCTGGCTTTGCCGGCGGTACGGCTGACGCTTTCACGCTGTTCGAACGCTTCGAGGGCAAGCTGGAAAAGCATGGCGGTCATCTAACCCGCTCTGCAGTGGAACTAGCCAAGGACTGGCGCACCGATCGCCTGCTGCGGCGCCTGGAGGCGTTGCTGATCGTCGCTGATCTCCAGGCCACGCTGATCATTTCCGGTACCGGCGACGTGGTCGAACCGGAGCGCAATCTGGCGGCCATCGGCTCCGGCGGCGCTTATGCTCAGGCCGCTGCCCAGGCGTTGCTGGAGCATACCCAACTTGATGCGCGGACCATTGTCGAGCAGGCCTTGAAAATCGCCGCTGGCATCTGCATCTACACGAACGAAAATCTAACCTTTGAAGAACTGGCGGGCGCATGAACCGGTGTTTGTTGTCGGTGCGCCCGCATCCTGTTTTCGCTTTGCCCGTGGATGGTAGCCTCGCATGTCAGAGATGACTCCCCGAGAAATCGCTCAGGAACTGGACAAACACATCATCGGCCAGGATGCCGCCAAACGCGCAGTGGCCATTGCCTTGCGCAATCGCTGGCGGCGGATGCGGGTGAATCCGGAACTGCGCAACGAAATTACCCCCAAGAATATTCTGATGATCGGCCCGACCGGGGTGGGCAAGACGGAAATCGCCCGGCGACTGGCCAAGCTCGCCAATGCGCCCTTCATCAAAGTTGAAGCCACCAAGTTCACCGAGGTCGGCTACGTGGGCCGCGATGTCGAATCCATTATCCGCGATCTGATGGATGGCGCGGTGAAGATGGTGCGCGAGGAAGAGATGCAAAAAGTGCGAGACCGTGCTGAGGAAGCGGCCTATGAGCGGGTGCTGGACACGCTGTTGCCGCGTCCGCGCAGCAGCGTCGGCTTCGCCAATGAACCCGCGCCGCCCGATCATTCCAACACCCGCCAGAAGATGCGCGAGCGCTTGTTGAAAGGCGATCTCGATGACCGGGACATTGAGATTGAAATTTCCGTGCGGTCGGTCGGGGTCGAGATCATGGCTCCGCCCGGCATGGAAGAAATGACCAGCCAGTTGCAGAGCCTGTTCCAGAACCTGAGCAACGGACGCACCCGCACTCGCAAGCTCAAGGTCAAGGACGCCCTTAAACTCCTGCAGGAGGAAGAAGCGGCCAAGATGATCAATGAAGAGGAACTCAAACTGCGGGCGCTGGCGGCGGTGGAGCAGAACGGCATCGTGTTTATCGACGAGATCGACAAGGTGGCCAAGCGCGGCGAATATGGTGGCCCGGACGTATCCCGCGAGGGGGTGCAGCGTGATCTGCTGCCACTGGTGGAAGGCTGCACGGTGTCCACCAAATACGGCATGGTGCGCACCGACCATATTCTGTTCATCGCTTCCGGGGCGTTTCATCTGGCCAAGCCGTCGGACCTGATTCCTGAGTTGCAGGGCCGGTTGCCGATCCGGGTAGAGTTGAGCGCCTTGAGTACCGAGGACTTCGTGCGGATTCTGACCGAACCCGATGCCTCGCTGACCGAGCAGTATGTGGCTCTGCTGGATACCGAGGAAGTGAAACTGGCCTTCACGGCGGACGGGGTGCGACGCATCGCCGAGGTAGCCTATCAGGTCAACGAACGGACCGAAAACATCGGTGCCCGCCGTCTGCATACGGTCATGGAGCGGTTGCTGGAGACGGTTTCTTTCGAAGCGCCCGACCGTGCCGGTGAGAAACTGGTGGTAGATGGCGCTTATGTGGACACCCATCTAGGCGAATTGATCAAGGATGAAGATTTGACTCGCTATATTCTATGAGACCTTGAGGCCCTTTCGTGAGCATTCATCCTACTGAAATCAAACTGCATCAGGCCTCGCGGATTCTGGAAGTCGCTTTCGCGGACGGCGCTCGTTATCAGTTGCCTTGCGAATATCTGCGGGTGTTTTCCCCTTCGGCGGAAGTGCGCGGCCATGGACCGGGGACGGCGACGCTGGTGACGGGCAAGGAGCGGGTCAATATCACCGCTATCGAGCCGGTGGGCCATTACGCCGTTAAGCTGGTGTTCGATGATGGTCACGCAACCGGCCTGTATTCCTGGAATATCCTGCATGACCTGGGCGTGAATCAGGAAAAGAACTGGCAGGATTATCTGCGCCGGTTAGCCGAAGCAGGTCATCACCGCCTGGACTGAAACGTCATGGAAAAATCCGAAACCACACATTTTGGCTACCAGACAGTGGTCGCCAGCGAAAAAGTGCGCAAAGTGGCCGGCGTGTTTGATTCGGTTGCCGGCAAGTATGACCTGATGAACGACCTGATGTCGTTGGGCGTTCATCGGTTGTGGAAGCGCTTCGCAGTGAGCCTGACCGGCCTTTGCCCAGGTGACCAGGTTTTGGATTTGGCGGGCGGCACCGGCGATCTCACCAGCCGGATGCTGCCGCTGGTTGGGTCGAAGGGCGGGGTCGTGCTGTCCGACATCAACGCCAGTATGTTGGCTGAAGGACGCAAGCGACTGGTGGACGAGGGCATCGTCGGCAATGTTGACTATGTGCAAGCCGACGCCGAGCAACTGCCGTTTCTCGACAATATGTTCCATTGCATCACCATCGGCTTTGGCCTGCGCAACGTGACGCGCAAGGAACGGGCGCTGGAAGCCATGCATCGCGTCCTCAAGCCCGGCGGACGAGTGATCATTCTGGAATTTTCCCATCCGGTCGTGCCAGGTTTGAAGCCGATTTATGACCTGTATTCGTTTGCGGCGCTGCCGGTGCTGGGCCAACTGGTGGCCCACGACGCCGCCAGCTATCGCTATCTGGCCGAGTCTATCCGGATGCATCCTGACCAGGAGACGCTGTTGCGGATGATGGAAGCAGCCGGTTTTGAACGCTGCCAGTATTTTAATCTGAGCGGCGGTATTGTGGCCGTGCATCGCGGCTATAAATTCTGATGCTGATGCCTGTCGCCCTTGCCGCTGGTTTCGAGACTGCACTCAACCGCTATCTGTTGTTGGACCCTGACGTATTGCCGCAACTGGCGGAATTGGCTGGTACGGTGATCGCCATTGAACCCGAGGGATTGGGCATCACCCTGTATCTGTTCCCGAGTTCCCAAGGCGTCCAGGTGGTGGATCGCTACGAAGGTGAACCGACCGTGCGGATTCGTGGAACACTGCTGGCGCTGATTCAGCAATGGCAGGGTCAACCGGCTGTCGAGATTACCGTAGAAGGCGATTCTGCGACGGGCCGGCGGTTTCAGACCCTTCTGGCCCGGCTGGACATCGACTGGGAAGAGCACCTGTCCAAAGTTGTCGGCGCCGCCGCCGCGCATCAACTCGGCCAATTCTGGCACGGGTTCCGCAGTTGGGGCCAGCAAACGTCAGCAACCTTGCTGCGTGACGGCGGCGAATATCTGCAACAGGAACTGTGCGTCCTGCCATCGCGGCCCGCTGTGGAGTCCTTTTTGAACGCCGTGGATGTGCTGCGTGAGGACGCTGATCGCTTGGAAGCGCGCCTCGTTCGCCTGCGCCGGTCCTTAGCCGGCGACGACGGTTCAGTCTAGCGGCGCTTCCCGTCCATGCGTATTGGCGGCATTCCCGGTCCGGCCCAGTTCCTGCGGTTGCTGCATATCAATCGGGTGTTGGTGCGACACGGTCTGGATGAAATCGTCCTGGCGACTCATCTCTTTCGACCGGTCGGCTTTCTGCGCCATCTGCTGCCCTGGAACTGGGTGCGGCGCGAGGAATTGCATCTGTCGCGCGGTGAACGCATCCGGCTGGCGCTGGAGGATTTAGGACCGATTTTCGTCAAGTTCGGTCAGATGCTTTCCACCCGCCGTGATTTGATGCCCGATGATATTGCTCTGGAACTGGCTAAATTGCAGGATCGGGTACCGCCATTCCCCGGCGAGCAGGCGCGGACCATCATCGAGAAAGCTTATGGCCAACCGTTGGATATAATGTTTGCTGAATTTAGCACTGAGCCGCTGGCTTCCGCTTCCATTGCTCAGGTTCACGTTGCCCGACTGTTGAACGGGCGCGAAGTCGTGGTCAAAGTTTTACGTCCAGCTATCGAGAAGGTGATCCGCCGCGACGTGGAATTGTTGTATATCGTCGCCAGCCTGGCGCAACGGTATTGGAAAGAAGGACGACGACTGCGGCCCTTGGAAGTGGTAGGGGAATACGAGAAGACCATTTTCGACGAACTGGATCTCGTGCGCGAGGCGGCTAACGCCAGCCAGTTGCGGCACAATTTTCAGGACTCGCCGATTTTATATGTCCCCGAAGTGTTCTGGTCGGAAACCCGCCGTAACGTGCTGGTCATGGAGCGAATTTATGGCATTCCGGTCGGCGACATCGCTGAATTGCGGCGGCGTGGGGTGAACATGCAGAAACTGTCGGAACGGGGCGTAGTAGTCTTTTTCACCCAGGTGTTCCGCGACAGTTTCTTTCACGCCGATATGCATCCTGGCAATATCTTCGTGAACGCCGACGATCCCGATGATCCCCGCTATATCGCGGTAGACTTTGGCATTATTGGGACGCTGAGTCCGACCGACCAGCACTATCTAGCGGAGAATTTTCTAGCGTTTTTCCACCGTGATTACCGGCGGGTGGCGGAATTGCACATTGAATCGGGCTGGGTGCCGGCGGAAACCCGGGTCGATGAATTTGAATCGGCGATTCGCACCGTATCGGAGCCGATTTTTGACCGGCCGCTCAAGGATATTTCCTTTGGCGGTTTTTTGCTGACCCTGTTCCAGACCGCCCGCCGCTTTAATATGGAAGTGCAACCGCAGTTGGTGTTGTTGCAGAAGACCCTGCTGAATATTGAAGGATTGGGTCGGCAACTCGATCCCGAGCTGGATTTGTGGAAGACCGCTAAACCGTTTCTGGAAAACTGGATGCGCGACCGGGTCGGTCCCCGTGCGGTATTTAACCGCATCAAGTACTACATTCCGCGTTGGGCCGATCAGACCCCGGATTTGCCAAATCTCATCTATGGCGTACTCAAGCAGGCGCATACCGGGGATTTGACGGTACGGTTGCAGCGGCAGGAGCTGGAGCAATTGCGAGGGGATTTACGCCGGGCCAGTCGGCGTAATTTCCATGCAGCGGTCGGAGCGGCGCTGATCGTCAGCGCAGCGGTCATTCTGGGTTTCGACGCCCAGCACGGTGTCGACCTGTGGCATGCGCCGCTGCTGAGTTGGCTGCTGGGCGGGATAGGCGTCGGTCTGTTGCTCAGCGCTTGGCCGGGAGAGGGTTGAGTGGGCGTTATGACCGTTGCAATGCAGCTTCCACGGAATCGCGAGTTTCCTGGCCGCACAACAGGTCGATCAGCGTCAGCGCAAAGTCCATGGCTGTGCCAGGGCCGCGTGAAGTAATGAAAGTTCCATCACGCACCACCGCCGCGCTGCTCAACCGGACGCCGGATTGATCATTGAGAACGCCGGGATAAGCAGTAACCTCGCGGTCTTTCACCAAACCTGCACTGACCAGCACTTTCGGCGCGGCGCAAATGGCGGCGACATAGCGGCCCTGTTCAGTCATTCGCCGCAGCAGCGCCGCAATGCGCTGATCGGCTTCCAGTCGTTGCATACCGCCCAGGCCGCCGGGCAGCACCACCAGATCAAAGTTTTGATCCAGCACTGTTTCCAGCGTAGTTTCCGGGAGCAGCACCACGCCGCGTGAAGCAGTGACGGGGCCTTCTTCCAGTCCGGCGACCGTGACCTTGATGTTGGCCCGGCGCAGCAGATCGATGATCGTGACCGCTTCCAACTCTTCACAGCCCTGGGCGAGTGGAACGAGGACATGAGCCATGGGGTTGCTCCTTGAACGGTGTGATGAAAATGCAGGGTACAAGTACGTTGTTAACCCTTGTTACCCTGTTGCGGTGCTGGAGATGATGCCGGTTCACTGCGACTTTGCAGCAGGGTCATACCCTTGAGCATGTTCAGCGCCTCGTACAACGGATAGTCGCTTTGCGCGAGATCGTTGTCGGGAACTGGGGAGGTTTGGGGTGTTGGCGCGGTTTCAGCAGGGGCGGGACGAGTTCCATTAACACCGTCATTGCGTAAATGGCCGGTCAGATCGGATTCCTTGACTAGGCTGGCGTCCGCATCGTCATCAGTTGCAACCTTGAGGGACTTGAGTTCAATATCCGGCTTGATACCCTCAGCCTGGATCGAGCGGCCGCTCGGAGTATAGTAGCGGGCAGTGGTCAGTTTGACCGCTGTGCCATTGCCGAGCGGTAAAATCGTTTGCACCGAGCCTTTGCCGAAAGTGCGCTCGCCGAGCACTAGCGCCCTCTGGTGATCCTGTAGTGCGCCGGCCACAATTTCCGAGGCTGAGGCCGAACCGCCGTTGACCATGACGATCATCGGTGCTTTCTTGAGCAGATCACCGGCAGTGGCCTTGAAGGTCTGTTCGGAACTGTTGCCCCGGCCCTTGGTCTGTACGATGACTCCTTCCTCAAGGAATTCATCGGCCACGTCGACTGCGCCGTTGAGTACTCCGCCTGGATTATTGCGCAGATCCAAAATCAGGCCCTTGAGCGGTCCCTGATTCTGCTTTTCGAGATCCTGCAGCGCCTCCTCAAGATTCGGGGCCGTCTTGGCCTGAAACTGGGTGATGCGAAGGTAGCCAAAGCCTGGCTCTAACAGGCGGTTCTTGACGCTCCTGACCTGAATGATTTCCCGGATCAGCTTGATTTTGAGCGGCTTTTTCGCGCCTTCGCGCAGGATCGTCAGGGTGACCGACGTATTGGGTTTGCCGCGCATCCGGGCGATGGCGTCAGACAGTGGCATGCCTTTCACCGAGGCGTCATCCAGCCGGATAATGAGATCCCCGGAGCGAATACCGGCCCGCTGGGCGGGGGTGTCGTCGATGGGCGCAATCACCTTGATGAAACCGTTTTCCTGCCCAACTTCGATGCCCAGTCCGCCAAATTCACCGGAAGTGCCGATCTGCAAATCCTGGAACGCTTCGGCGTCCAGATAGGCTGAGTGAGGATCCAGGTTGCTCAACATGCCGCGAATGGCGTTTTCCAGCAAATCCTTGTCTTTGACAGGTTCCACGTAATCCTGCTTCACCGCGTCGAGTACGCCGGTGAACGTGCGCAATTCATCCAGCGGCAGTGGATTCTGCGGCGTGTCTTGTTCCGCCCGGACCGCCAGCGTCGCTGTCAGTGACATGCCTGCCAGAAAGCTCAACGCCAGCGCCAGACCCTGTCGGGTTGCAACACTCATAAGCTTGACTCCAAAACCGGGGTGAAGGATCAATAGAAATTTTAGATAACCGGGATGATCTTTGCGTAGGACAATCGAAAACGCTTGGAAATTGCAGGGCTAGGACAGGAATTTTGTGCGAGAGAGAATAGCGAGAGGACAGGGGCACAGTAAAGCCGGCTGGACGCCGGCTTTATTTGAGGGCTTTCAGTCAGGCGCTACTTGGCCTTGCCTTGGTTAGCGACGGCGTCCATCAGTTTCTTAAGTTCATCAGGATCGGCGAGGTAATAATTTTTGATGGGCCGCAGATTGGCGTCGAGTTCGTAGACCAGCGGCACAGCGGTCGGAACGTTCAGCGCGATGATCGCTTCATCCGACAGATCGTCCAGATACTTGATCAGCGCCCGCAGGCTGTTGCCATGCGCGGCGATGACGACCCGTTTGCCGGAGCGAATGGTCGGCACCAGAACGTCATGCCAATAGGGCAGCACCCGGTCGATAGTGGTTTTCAGGCTTTCGGTGCCGGGCAGCACCCGGGCATCAAGGCCAGCATAACGCGGATCACGGGACGGATGCCGCTCATCATTCGCCTCCAGCGCCGGAGGCGGAATGTCAAAACTGCGTCGCCAGATCTTGACCTGTTCCTCGCCGTGCTTGGCGGCGGTTTCCGATTTATTCAGACCGGCCAAGGCACCGTAGTGGCGTTCGTTCAACCGCCAACTCCGATGCACCGGAATCCACGCCTGATCCAGTTCGTCCAACACGGTCCACAGGGTATGAATAGCGCGCTTGAGTACCGAAGTATGGGCTACGTCAAAGATATAGCCTTCTCTCTTGAGGGTCTGACCGGCTTTTTTGGCTTCTTCACGACCCTTGTCGGACAGATCAACGTCCACCCAACCGGTGAAGCGGTTTTCCATGTTCCACTGGCTTTCACCGTGGCGAATCAACACGAGCTTGTACATTCAGCAGCCTCCTGGTTTCGGGATGATTGTTGTTGAGAGATCAGGTTCAGGGTGGGAGAATTTGCAAGGAAATTTTACTCAGTGATCATACGCCCGGCCTGCCTATTTCGCCAGTTGCTTCCCTCCCGCTTCCCGATCACGGAAGCAGCGCTTCTCAATATCGCTCTATTTCGTTATGCTAATGCGCCTACTTATTTGGAAAAATTGCTGCATTGATAACGCATGACGAGTGCGCTGGCCTGAAGCGGGATTCTGCGGGCAGCCCGATGGATCTCTTGATAACCCGCGATGAGGATATCCAGCAGGCTTCCTGCTCGCTGAAAGCCATGTCGCATCCGTTGCGTCTCAAGATCCTTTGCACCTTGGGCGACCGAGAAGTCAGCGTCCAGGACATCGTCGACCATGTTGGCACGTCCCAGAGCAATATTTCCCAGCATTTGGCCATCCTGCGGGATAAAGGCATTCTGACCTGTCGCCGGGACGCCAACCGGGTCTATTATCGGGTGGGGGATGCCCGAACGCTGCGTTTAATCGGCATGATGCGGGATGTCTTTTGCGCACGCCATCAGTAAATCTGGCGAGTCAGGCTAGCACACGATCCACCCTACTGAATTCCTGACTCTCAAAACTGATGAGTCTATTGAGGTTTGTGATGAACAGCGAACGAATCATTCGAATCATGGCCGGGTCCTTCGTCCTGATTTCCCTCTTATTGGGAGCGTCGGCCAGCCCGCTCTATCACAGCAGCTATTGGTTGTGGCTGGCGGTTTTCGTCGGGTTTAACCTGTTGCAAAGCGGTTTTACCCGGTTTTGCCCAGCCGAGCTGATATTGTGGAAGCTGGGCGTGAAGAGCGGCAGCGACCAGACCGGTTGCGCGATCCGCTGAGAATACTAAGTCATGAGCGATTTCGCTGAATTTGCCCAGCAGAATATCCTGCTGTTTCTGGTGCTGTTCGCCATCATCGGGATGTTGATCGGTAGTGAGGTTTTGCGCCGGGTGCGCGGAGTCCGCACCGTCAACGCTGCCGAAGCCCTGCGTTTGATAAACGATGAGGACGCTTGGGTGGTGGATATCCGCGACGCCGGCGAGTACAAGACCGGCCATCTTCCACAAGCCCGGCATCTGCCCTTCGCTGCGCTGAAAGAGCGGTGGAGCGAGTTGACCAAGGCCGACGATAAACCGATCATCGTCTACTGCCGCACCGGCGTCACCTCGCAGTCCGCCTGCGCCCTGCTCAAGAAAAACCACATCGCCAACGTGTACAGCCTGAGCGGCGGTCTGGCGGCCTGGCTGGACGCTAGCCTGCCCGTCAGCCGCAAGAAAGCCTGAGTCCAGGATTTCGCCATGCCGAACATTGTCATTTACACGGCGGAGTATTGTCCGTACTGCCGTCGGGCGCGTGCGTTGCTGGACAGCAAAAACGTCCGCTACACCGTGCGGGATGTTGCACGCGCTCCGCGCTTGTGGACTGAGATCGCTGAACGCACGGGCCGCGACACGGTGCCGCAAATCTTTATTGATGACCGGCATATCGGCGGCTGCGACGATCTGTTCGCGCTGGAGGGGCGCGGCGCACTGGATTCACTCCTCAACCCCTTACCCTGAACCCCTGAACCGACTAAGGCATTCCGCATGAGCGAACAACCGCAGGCTCCCCAGCAACACTTCGAAATCCAGAAGGTTTACCTGAAGGATGTATCACTGGAGACACCCAATTCCCCCGTGATTTTCACCGAGCAATGGCAACCGCAGACCGAGGTGCGCCTGGAAACCGGCGCGACGCCGCTGACCGAGGATTTATTCGAAGCCGTGCTGACGCTGACCGTGACTGCCAAACTGGGTGAGCGAACGGCCTACCTGGTCGAAGTTCAGCAGGCCGGCCTGTTTACCCTGCGAGGCTTTGACGAGCAGCAGACCGGGCATATGCTCCATGCGTTCTGTCCGAATGTCCTGTTTCCTTTTGCCCGTGAAGAGATCGCCGCGTTGATCGGCAAGAGCGGATTTCCAGCCCTGTTGCTCAACCCCATCAACTTTGATGGTCTCTATCTCCAGCGCTTGCAGCAACAACAGGCCCAGGCCGCTGCGCCGTTGTCCTGAACGTGATGAAAGTTCAGGGATCGGCTGAAGCGCCGGGCAAGCGTAGTTAGTGAGCGTCGATGACCATTCCAGCAACGGTGACCGTATTAGGCGTCGGCTCCTGGGGAACCGCGCTGGCGTTGTTACTGGCGCGTAACGGCCACACGGTTCGCCTGTGGGGTCACGATCCGGAAGAGGTCGCTCCATTGCGCCAGGAACGGGAGAACCGGCGCTACCTGCCGGGCATACCCTTTCCGGCTGCGTTGACTGCGGGCACCGATCTGGCGGCAGCGGTCGCAGGCGTCGAGCTGGTATTGGCAGCGGTGCCCAGCCATGCCTACCGGGCGACGCTGACGCAACTGCGATCCTCTCTGCCGGCTACCGCGGGTCTGGCCTGGGCCACCAAAGGCCTGGAGCCGGGTAGTGGCCGATTCCTGCACGAGGTAACTGATGAGGTGCTGGGCGAAGCTTGGCCGACGGCGGTCGTGTCCGGCCCCAGTTTCGCTGGCGAAGTGGCGCGGGGCTTGCCGACCGCCGTGACGGTCGCCGCCCGTGATGTGAATTACGCCCGCCGGGTGGCGGCGCGACTGCACGGTTCCAACCTGCGCGCCTACACCAGCCCGGATGTAATTGGCGTCGAGCTGGGTGGGGCGATCAAGAATGTGCTGGCCATTGCTGCTGGCATTGCGGATGGGTTGGGATTCGGTGCCAACGCCCGGGCGGCGCTGATCACCCGGGGCTTGGCGGAAATGACCCGCCTGGGACTGGCGGTCGGCGGTCGGCGGGAGACGTTCATGGGATTGGCCGGCATCGGCGATCTGGTGTTGACTTGCACGGATAATCAATCCCGCAACCGGCGGTTTGGGTTGGCGATTGGTCAGGGCGAGACAGCGGCGGCGGCGTTTGCCGCTATCGGTCAGGTCGTGGAAGGTGCGGCTACCGCCCGGGAGGCGTTGCGGCTGGCCCGGCGGCATGGCGTGGAAATGCCGATCACCGAGCAGGTTGATCAGGTGTTGTATCACGGCCAGAACCCGCGCCAGGCGGTAGAGATTCTGCTGGCGCGCGATCCGAAGCCGGAAGGGGCCTGAGATCCAAACATTGATCTCCTGCACCCACTGGCGGGAGAGGGCCTCAGGTCAGGCAATCATCCAGCACATGCGGCGGATGTGGCCCCGTATAGGCCAGTGGCCAGCGTCGTTTCACGACCGGGCTGTCGCTGGCCAGAGCATGGCAGGTGTTTAAGACCGGCGGTGGCTCCCGCTCGGCGGCAGGCTTGGCGTCTTCTTGGTCGTAACGCTGGCCGTAGACCGTCTGAAAAACCGTGGTAGCCACCGGCCCGAGCAGTTCAGTCATATGGGTGCAGCCGTTGACTCCGCTGAACAGTTCCCGGAGTTTGAGCGACCATCCCGGCCCGATACGCACCCCGATCAATTGCCGGTAGCGTTCGGCAATGGCGGGACAGAGTCCAAACGGTGAGCCGTCCGTGCAGGCTTCGGCATTGTGGATCAGGAATTCGCTGTCCACCGCCAGCCGGATCCACATATCGTGCAATGGCTCCCCGGCCTGGATCGCGCCGCCGCGATCTTCGTTGGGAAACGCGTAGGTCTTGGTATCCGTCATCCGGCCTTCGATCTCCCACAAACCATCATCACGCTGGTAGCCCCAGCATTGAATGTTTCGTTGGTGCAGCAATCGGCGGGAAGTGGGCGTGGCAAGTGGCATAAGGTTTTCTATCCCCGGTCAGTCGAACAACGTACCGTCCATAATGCGCGCCAGCCGGTCGTCGAGTTTGGCGAGTACCGCGCGCTTCTGCTCAGGGGGGTAATCCCACCAGCCAGCGATTTCATCCAGAGTACGGAAACAACCCTCACATAGCTGGGTCTGCGGGTTGATCACACAAACCCCGACACAGGGCGAGGCGGGATCGCTGGACAGGGAAGAGGGGGCGGCGATCATGGTGGAACAGAGAGTCACAGTGGGTGATGAGTGAAGCCACTATGATACCGCGCCATGGAAGGGGAATCCATGGCGAAAAATAAAGGGGTAAGCCGCGAAGAACCGGAGATTCTGATTATGGGATTATCGAGTGTGCTTGTTGTCGTTAAAGCACGCGCTCAACGCGCTTTGGCCGGACGGTGGTAGACCGACCCTCGATCCTGTGGTGGCTGTCAATTCTCCGTGATTTTCGCGGCTTACCCGACCTTGCAGCAAACTGCCTCTTTTTCAGGGTACACGTCGGCTGAGTGCGATAATTTATTCGCCTAAAGATAGCTAGGAGTTTCCTGAATCGTAAATAAGGAAAAACCATGATTGTTATCAGGGGAAATCACCCCATACCAAATTTTCGGCGAAAGCGATGCGATTTACGCTTGTCTGGACGGGTTGCCGGGTTTAACCTTAACTGGCAAGCCAAGGGGGAGCGAACTGACCTTCGTGGTCGGTGCGCCTCCAATAAGATCGATATGCTTTGTAAGCGACTCACGAGGGAACATCATGTTATCGTATCAAGATTGCGTGGAGTTAAGCGACCTGACCGAGGAAGAGATCGAGGCTATTGCCGAGCATGAGCATTTGCCGGAAATCGCAGCTTTGGAAATGGGCAGCTATCTGGTTCATACGGAAGAGGGTGTGCCGATGATCAAGCGTATTATCCTCGACGACATCGAGGAAGAGCGGCGGCGCGGACATAACCAGAAGGTCCTGCAGTTGAAACTGGTGCTCAAGCATTTTGTTGAGACCCATCCCCAACATTCATCTGCTGCATGAACCGGATGTTCAAAGCTGATTTCCAGCTAGCAATACCTGGATTTCCGCCAATCCGGCCCGGCGCATGGGTCGGCCGTCGACCGGGCTGCGCGGCGCTTCCCGTTCGGCTAGCGGCGCAAAGACGGTGAGGTCGAGATCATGATCACCGGCGCTGAACCGGAAAACCGGCAGGCAGGCCTGACCGCCGTTACTCAGATGCAGTCGGCGTTCGCTAGTTACAAAGGGAATGCGTTGTTCCATCAAAAACAGCGCTACTTCCTTGGGCGTATCGACGAACAGGTGCAGTTGAATGGGGGTGTGCGGACCCGCTGTCCCGCTCAAGACCGAACCGACCAACTTCGGCTGGAAGCACGCCAGAAAGTGCATGGCTTCCAAGGCTACTTCCCGCAGTTCCCGCAAGCGCTGGGGTTGACGGTCGGCTTGAAACAGCCGCTGGTAATCGAGCAGGGCCTGTTCGATTTCCTGGTTGTCCGGCAGCAGGCCCTTGTCAGCGACCGACATGCGCAGCGCGGCTTTACGCTTGGCGGTGCGAAAATCCGTAACGCCTTCCTCGGCCATCAGTCGGGCGCATTCTTGGGCCAACAGAATTCTGAGGCGGGGGGTATCACGATGAGGCATGAGCGGACTCCAGGAGCATCAGAGCAGGTAATGGGCCGACTGTGGCAATTCCCGAAGTGGGAATTGCCAGACGGTTTGCTATAGTCATGGGTGTTACTATCCAGGTTTGATTCGTCCATTCTGATTGGTGGGAGGGAGCGTATCTTGGCTTTGTTCAAGCGTAAAGAACCCATGTTGGGTATCGATATCAGTCCCTCGGCGGTCAAAGTGGTCGAACTGAGCCGTTCCGGGTCGCGATTCCGGGTCGAGGCGTTTGCCGTCGAACCGCTGGGCGAGGGGATGATGGAGGATCGCAACCCCGTTGATCCGGATGCAGTGGGCGAAGTCATCAAGCGGGCCTGTCGCAATGCCGGAACTCGAACGCGCCAGGCGGCAGTAGCGGTTCCGACCTCCAGTGTGATCAATCGCACCGTGCCGATGCCGGCTGAATTCAAGGAAAGCGATATCGAGACCAACATCTCGATTGAGGCTGCGCAGTATATCCCTTATCCCATCGAAGAAATCTATCTGGATTTCCAGGCGAAAGGATCGTCCCAGGCCAGCGCTGAGCAACAGGATGTTTTGCTGGTAGCAACCCGCAAGGAGAATGTGGACACCCGAGAGGCGGCACTCAAAGGGGCGGGGCTGATCCCGGCAGTAGTGGATGTAGAAGCTTATGCCCTGGAAAACGCGTTTCGACTGGTGATGGACAATCTGTCCCGAGGCAGCAGCGAGGGCGGCAGGCTGAATCTGAGCAAGGCGCGCGACAGTCTGACGGCGTTAGTCGATATCGGCGCCTCCATCGCCAGCCTGTATATTCTGCAAGAAGACCAGATTATTTTCAGCCGCGAGCAGAATTTTGGCTGTGACCAGCTTACCTTCCGCATCGCTGAGACCTATGGCTTGTCGCGGGACCAGGCCGAACGGGCCAAGCGCACCGGCCAGGTGGCTGAAGATTACGCCGAGACGTTGCTGGATCCCTTCAAGCAGATGTTGGCGGAACAGGTGGGCCATGCGTTGCAGTTTTTCTTTTCCTCCGATCATTTTGTCACAGGCCGCTATACTGTGGACAACCTAGTCCTGATCGGCGGCGGTGCCATGCTCCCAGGACTCGACCGGGTGGTGGCGGACGTGCTGGGGATTGCGACGATGATAGCTAATCCCTTCAAGAACATGGGCAGTGCCACGCGGGTGAACAGCAGCGCCCTGTTGCGCGATGCGCCGTTGTTGGCGATCGCTGGCGGGCTGGCTTTAAGGAGTTTCGACGCATGACGCGCATCAATTTATTGCCTTGGCGCGACGTGCGCCGCGCCCAGCGTCAACGCGATTTGATCATCATGCTGGTGGCGGCGGCGTTGCTGGCGGTGGGGATGATGTATCTGGTGCAGACCGAGATCGCCAGCCGGATTGAGTTTCAGCAACAGCGCAATGAATATCTGCGCGGCGAGATCGCCCGGTTGAAGAAGGCCGCCGAGGAGCTGGCCGAGTTGCAAAAGACCAAGAACCGGCTGATCGAGCGCATCAATGTTATTCAGAAGCTGCAGGCCAGCCGTCCGGGCAAGGTGCGGATGCTGGATGAACTGGTTCGGCTGATTCCTGAAGATATTTTCTTGACCGCCTTCAATGTAGCGGGCAACCAGGTCAAGCTGAATGGCACCGCCCGTTCTGATTTGATCATTTCCGAATTCATGCGCGATATCAAGACGTCGAATTTGTTCGGCGAACCAGTGTTGCAGATCATCCAGACCAAGGATGTGAACAACGTACAGGCGCGGGTATTCGAGCTGACCATTCCGCTCAAACTGGAAGCGGATCAGGGCACGGGAGGGAAGACATGAACCTGTCCGAAATCAACCCGAACGATATCAATCTGCAGGAAGCGGGCGACTGGCCGCTAGCGGGTAAGCTGGTATTGGTGGTGATCGTCATGGCGGTGGTGATCGGCGGCGGGTATTATTTTTTCACCAGCGATCAGCTCATGCAGTTGGAGACCGTGACCAATGAGGAGCAGAAGCTGCGTCAGGAGTTCATCGAGAAGCAGCGGGTGGCGGCCAATCTGGAAGCATTCCGGGCGCAATTGGTGCAGATGGAAGCCGATTTAGGAGTGATGCTGCGGCAGTTGCCGACCGGCACGGAGATGCCGGATTTGCTCGATGATGTGTCGAACACCGGTAAGAAGAATGGTCTGGAGTTTGAATTATTCAAGCCCGAGGCTGAACAGCCTCGGGATTTTTATGCGGCCAAGCCAATCACCATCAAGGCCAAGGCGACTTATCATCAGTTTGGCGCGTTTGTGAGCGGGGTCGCCGCGCTGTCGCGGATTGTGACCTTGGAGAACGTGACGTTGACGGGGGCAAGCGGAGGCAAGGGCGCTAAAAAGAGTAATGCGGAGCCGGTGAATATCCAGGCGACCTTGCAGACCTACCGCTATATGGACGAGGGCAGCGCGCCGGCGAAGGCCAGCCCGCAGCAAGGCAAGGGGGCGGCTAAGAAATGAACGAACGTTATGTTAACTTCCCTCCCCTGCCAGCGGGGGAGGGAGTGAAGGTCGCCGCCCTGGCCCTGATTTTGACCTTATTAGCCGGTTGCGCCGATCGGAATATGAACGACCTGCGGGAGTTCGTAGAGACCACTAAGCGCACCACGCCAATCAGGAAGCCCGACCCTCCGCCGGAGACCAAGCCGTATGAGCCTTTCGCTTATACCGCCCAAGGGTTGAAGGATCCCTTCGTGGTATCGCCATTTGCTCAGGAGGAGGAGCTGGCGATGACCCAGGATATGGCGACGACGCCAGGCAGCGGTTATACCGGGGTGCGGCCGGATCCGAACCGGGTGCGGGAGGAGTTGGAAAAGTATTCGCTGGGTTCGTTGAAGATGATGGGAACGGTGCGGGTGAGCAACGCCGGCAATTTATGGGCGCTGATTCTGGCGCCGGACGGGGTGGTGCACCGGGTGCAGAAGAATAATTACCTGGGTAATAATCACGGCAAAGTCATCAATATCAGTGAACAGCGAATCGACTTGAAAGAGATCGTGCCGGATGGGCCTGGGCGCTGGCAGGAACGGGAAGCGTTTCTATCGCTGACGCAGTGATCAAGAGGGGGGTGTCATGACGAACAGTGCCATAAGCGAAGGCCAATGCGGCCAGCAGTCAGGCGGGGGGAGTCTGCTGCGCTGGGCGGCGTTGGGTTGGATCTGGGCCATCGTGTGGCTGGCGACTGGCTGGACGGCGGCGTCGGCAGCAGAGGCCGGGCGGCAGCCGATCTTGCAGGCGGTAGATATCAGTCCATTGGCGGGCAATCGGTTGCAATTGCGGTTCCGGCTGTCGGAACGGCCGGAGGGGCCGCCGAGCAGCTTTACCATCAATGAGCCGGCGCGGATTGTGCTGGATTTTCTGGGGACGCGAAATGGACTGGCGACACGGCAGCAGGCGATCAATGTCGGGGTGGCCGATAAGATCAGTGTGTTAGAGGGGGCGGACCGGACCCGGGCGTCGCTGAATCTGGCGCAGCTGGTGCCGTATCGGGTGGAAGTGCAGGGCGATACCGTGCTGTTGACGCTGGAAAGCGCCGGTACTGCTGTGAAGAAGACCCCGGCGCCCAGCCCCACCGGATCAGTAGCGGCGTCCGCGCCGAAGCGCAGCGAAGCGCCAGCGCCGTCAACGCCGCGCAATATCAGCGATGTGGGCTTTAAGCGCGGGCCGGCCGGGCAAGGCATAATCACGGTCAAGCTGTCCAATCCGAATATCGCGGCGGATGTGCGCCAGGAGGGGAACCGGATTCTGGCTGATTTTCAGGGGGCTACCCTGCCGAAAGGTCAACAAAGACGCTTGGATGTGACGGACTTTGCCACGCCGGTGACGACGATTGAAGCTTTGAATCAGGGCGGTAATGCCCGGTTAAGCATTCAGCCCAGTCCGCCATTTGAATATCTGGCGTATCAGGCGAATGATCTCTATGTGATCGAAGTGCGCCCGCCGCAGAAAACGGCGGAGGATGAGGAAAAGGAAGCGCAGTTTGATCCGTCGAAGAAGAAATATAAGGGTGATCTGCTGTCGCTGAATTTCCAGGACATCGAGGTGCGGGCGATTCTGCAAATTCTGGCGGATTTTACCGGCTTGAATATCGTGGTCAGCGATACGGTGAAAGGGAATTTGACGCTGCGCTTGCAGAATGTGCCGTGGGATCAGGCGCTGGATATAATCATGCGCACCAAAGGTTTGTCGATGCGCCAGAATGGGAATGTGGTTTTTATTGCGCCGACCGAGGAAATCGCGGCCCGCGAGAAACTGGATCTGGAATCGCGCAAGACAGTTGAGGAACTGGTGCCGCTGCGCACCGAGATTATTCAAGTCAATTACGCCAAGGCGGCGGATCTGGCGAAGTTGCTGAAGAGTGGCGATGAAAAGAAGGGAAGCATTCTGTCGCCGCGCGGCACGGTTGAAACCGATGAGCGAACCAATAGCCTGATTGTCAAGGATGTGCCTGACAAGTTGGGCGAGGTTCGTGATCTGGTAGCGCAACTCGATAAGCCTGCCAAACAAGTCATGATCGATTCGAGAGTGGTCATTGCCAGTAATGATTTTAGTCGGGATCTGGGTGTGCGATTCGGCGTGTCAGGCGTGAGCCAGTCGGGAGATCGAATCAATACGGTGAGCGGTAATGTCAATGCAACCGGCACCATGATCGACAGCGCTGTGGGCAACCTGATTAGTACCGGGCAGCCCTTCCCAGTGGCCGTCCCGTCATTGCCTGAACGACTCGGGGTAAACTTGCCAGTAGGCGGTCCTAGCATCGCTTTCGCGATTTTAGGGGCGGATTATCTGGTGGATTTGGAGCTTTCTGCCCAGCAAGTTGAAGGTAATGCGGAAATTGTTTCAAACCCGCGAGTCATTACTGCTGATTTAAAGAAAGCCACTATTTTGCAAGGTCGGCAGATTCCATATTCTACCGTTAGCGATCAGGGCACCAATGTTGAGTTTAAGGATGCCTTCCTGAAGCTGGAGGTGACTCCGCAGATCACGCCGGATGACCGGATTCGGATGGATCTTAAGGTCTCCAAGGATGAACAAGGCGCTGTTGTAGCGACTGCGACGGGGCCACAGGTAAGTATCGACAAACGTGAGATTGAGACTCAGGTCTTGGTCAACAATGGTGAAACGGTTGTGCTGGGTGGCGTTTTCGAGCAAACCAAAGCGGATAATGCGACTAAGGTGCCGTTACTGGGGGATATACCGCTGCTGGGGTATCTGTTCCGGACTACAACTAATACTGCGACGAAGCGCGAACTCCTGATTTTCGTCACGCCGCAAATCCTGAAAGAAGGGAAAGTGGCGGAGTAGTCGCCGGTTTGAATTGAAGATTAACGTTGTATCGCGGGGAGTGAAGCCATGCGATCGTTGATAAGCAGGTTGAAAGGGCTGGTTGAATTACTACTGCTGACTATCGTAATGATGGTCAGCATGGGCGGCGGTGACGCCATTGCAGGAGGTTTTACTGGTGGAGGGTTTATCGGGCAGGCTCCGATCGCTGTCTCGATAGCCGCTGATAAAACGACACTGCCTGTCAATATTCTCAATGCAGGTCCGCAGATTGGCAGCCCGTATACCAATACGATCACTATTCAAATTACGCGGAATGGCAAGCTTTTTAACGCCCCGAGTGTTAATGTTGCCATCGTATCAGGTTTGAGTAGCGGAGTGTTGTTCCGTTTAGATGGGAATGATGAGAAAGACGATAACGGTAACATTATCGCTTCCCGCAATATTGTTTACACGGATACGGGAGGAGTGATTACTACCCACCTCCACGCGCTCAGTGCGCCAGGACCCGTAGTAATTTCCGCATCAGCCGCTGACCCGCAAACCGGACAAATCATCAGTGCTAATCTGACGATTAACGTAACCGGGGGCGGCAACGTGAATAATCCTCCCGTGCCGGCCACGGTGACTTTTGTTATGGATCCTACGCCGGTCTATATCAGCACCAATCCTGATGGCACGACCACCGTGCCGCAGAGCAATACCAAATTGTTCCAAATCTTCGTGAAGGATGATTTCGGCCAACCGATTAATCCGGGTGTCGGCAATCCTCTGCGGATCGAGATGCTGCCTACTCGGCCCAATGGTGGCGAATGGTTAAGCGCAACTGGCGCTGATGGCAGTGCTCAGCAGGGGACCTCAGTGGTATCCGGTTTGTTCGGTGGTGCGGCGACAGCCATCCTGCATAGCGGCACGGCGCCAGGTACGGTGGTGATCGCTGCAACCGCCGATCGGGTGGATAACAATGTGGATAACGGCATTCAGTTCGGTATTACCAATTACGCCATGGTTTCAATCGGGACGGGCGTGATTACTTCGCTGACGTTTGCAGGGCCGTTTTCGGATGCGGTGCTAGCGCGCAAGAATAACTTGGGCGCACAACTGATCGATCCTACGACTCAGGGGGATCCTTTCACCGTTGAAGGTGCCAAGGATACCCTGTGGAATGGCGTCTATACCCGCTTCATTTCAATCGTGGCCAGCGATCCGTATGGCAACCCGCCGCCTGCAGGCACGCCGATCACCTTCCGATTGATCGATTCACCGCTGGATATGCTCAAGAACCGTTATCCTGATCAAGGGCATGGTCAGTTCGCTATTACCGGGTATAACGGTGATCCCCAGGAAGGTGGTTATGCTTTCTTCGCCCCCAACCGTACGACAGCGCGCGTCACCGGCGATACGTTGAATCCATTCGTCGTACCGAATGGCGTGTCCTATGCGATCGCTGATCCCCTTTGCCTGTTGGTGTTGCAGGATCCGGAGGTCATCAATCCGAATTCGAGCACTATCAACGCCCTGCCAGCAGAAGGTCGGCTGGAATACCATGTTGGCAGCCGCATTATCACCGGGCGGCAAGGCAATATGCTGACGGTCAATTCACCCTTCAATCAGGTCAGCCAGAATGTCGGTGCTAATGTCTGGTACACCGTTGGGTGTCCACCTCACAAGGGCAATGTCATGAACTTCAACATGATCAATAGCCCGGTGTTTGGAACGACGGAAGTGTCGGTGATGACCGATATCAATGGTGTGGCCAATACCGTGATGAATTATCCGGCTAACCAGGTTGGGCGGCGGTTCATGGTCATGGCCGAATCCAATGGCGGCAGAGTGGGCGCCGTGATGACCCATTGGTATCTTGGCATTGATGATGGCAGCATTTTAACGGTAACGCAGCCGCTCCAGTTGGCGATGCAAATGCCATCGCTGGATTTACAGCCGTGGCCTGTTGCGGTCCAGGCGAGTGTCGTGGTCGCACCAGGCGCGACGGTCAACTTGCCCGTCACTTTGCAATTGTTGGATGGTGGTGTTTCGATTGGCGATCTGAATGGCGATGGTATTATTGAAGTTCGCCGTACGCCGATTCCGGGGGTACCGATTGCTGTTGATACGATTATCAACAACCCGGCGGAGACAGCAGCGATTGTTGCTGAAGAAGCTGTGGCCGCAGCCCAGGCGGCTTTGGATGGATTCGTTGCTGCCAACCCGGGTGTTTGCGATCTGATCTTGACGGATCCAACAGCCGAACCGAGTCCGCGAGATCTGGCAAAGTGTAAGCAGCAAACGGTGCTGACGTCAGCCTTGGATGAAGCGAAAGCTACCGCTATTCAAGCGCGTGCGGTTGCTAGCTTACACAGTCCTACCGCGTCGGTCGTGCCATCCACGCTCTCTTCCACTGGGGCTGGCTATGCCAGGGCTACGTTGCAGGTCAATGACCTGCCGACTGATGGCAGTGTGGATTTCCACTTCTCCACGATCGGACCGGAAATTCACAGCACTGTGCTCCAAATTACGGTGACAACGCAGCAACCAGCAGCGCCAGCGCCAGCGCCATAGGCTTTAAAAATCGTCTGGTTAAGCACTGAAAACCGGCGGTTATCCCGCCGGTTTTTTTATTGCCAAAATCACGGTTGACCATCATGGTTCAAATCCCCGAACCTTAACACCTATCAGTTCTGATTTAGACTATGGAGCGAGTTTAACTGAGATCGGAGAGGCGGATGGGAACGGTTCGGCAGTTGGCGACAGAAATCGAACAAGGGTTGCGCGAAACCCACCCGACGGCATCTGGCTCCCACGCTCCAGCGTGGTAGCATGTCCAGACGCTCCAGCGTCGCGGTTTTATTGGGATCATTCGGGTCGCTGGAGCGTCTCGTCGGCATTCCCACGCCGGAGTGTGGGAATGCTAATCTATCAAAACTTTTGCGTCAGCCCACTAGCGAGCGATTCACGGTTAGCCCAGCTTAGGTGATTTCCAGAAAAGGCCATACCAGAAAGCAGGCATTGGCGAGTAGGGATAGAGAGAAGGCAGTCTTGGCCGAATCGCCGGTGATCAGCTCCCCTTCCGCCGCGAAGGGGTTGGGGACTGGCAAAAAAAAGCCGCGATAGGCATCGCGGCTTCAAGAGGTATTCAATCATTTACGGGAATCCTTTCCCTTAAGGATTGATCTCAGTTCCTATCGTTTTTTGAGGAGCGGATTGCCAATCGTGTAGGTTGCTTCCGTCACCTCTGAATCAGCCCAGTTTTCCTTGAAGGCCATTGCTTTCAGGACCGTAGTCCCTAACTGGGTCAGTGACACCGCTTGTCCATTGCTGATCAGCGTCCCGGAGGTCGAGGTTGGCGTACTGCCATCCGTCGTATAACGAATGGAAGCGCCCGGCGTCGGGGTGGTGATCTTCACGCTCTGGCTGGTCGAATAGGAGCCACCCGGTGGAGCAAAGGTCGGCGCGGCGACCGCCACCAAGGGTCCCGTGAATTGACCAAAGGCCCACGGTCCTAACCCTGCGGGTACTACCGCGATCACCTGGTTACTCCGGCCATCGACCACCGAAACCGTATTGTCATCGGTGTTGGCGACGTAGACCCGTTTGCTGTCCGGGCTGACCGAGACGCCATAAGGCGTCTTGCCGACCGAGACAATGCCGACGACGGCATGATTAGCCGTGATGTCGATCACGAACAGCCGGTTACCCGCGCCATCGGTGACATACAGCCGGTTACCATCCGGGCTGACTGCGACGCCGCGCGGTACCAGCGGCTGTGGCGCGCCGCCGAACTCATCCAGGGTAATAATGCCGACCACCCGGTTGAAGACCGTCTCAATAACGGAAACGGTCCGATCCCCAGAGTTAGCCACATAAACGAACATTCCATTCGGATGAACCGCCACACCTTCCGGTGCCCAGCCGACCGCTACTGAGCCGACCTGCGCCTTAATATCAGCGTCGAAGATCGACAGCGAACCCACGCACTGATCGTGGTTCACGTTGATCGGTGGCCGTGCGACCAGTGCATCGCATTGGTCAGGTTGCGGGTTGGCTTCATCATCCGAGAATGAATTAACCGTCCGGTTCGTGACATACACCAAGGGCCGCAGCGGGTTGGGATGCGTCGCTACGCCGCGCGGGTAGGCGTTGATTGCCAGGCCAGGAACGCTCATATCGATGAACGGCTGGTTCGTCGTGGTATCGATCACTGACAGGCTGAAGCTGCCTTCATTGGCGACGAACAGCCGTTCGCCGGTGGGGTTGACGGCGACGCCGAGCGGTGCTACGCCGACAGGAATGACGGCGATCACCTTGCGTTCGGTCAGGTCAATGACGGACACCGTGCCGGCGCTCCGGCTGAAACGCGGGCGGTTGACTACATACAATCGGGTGCCGTCCGGACTTATTGCAATGCCACTAGGGCCGGTGTTGTTGATGCCGGTGGGGATGTTATCAACCGTCTGGTTGATATCCGGGTTCAGGATGGACACCGTACCGCCGACGTAGTTGGTCACATACGCCGGCCCGCTGAGCAGGGTGTAGGCGTAGGGTCCGAAGGAAATCACCAGGTTGACCGGACTGCTGACTGGTACTGTGGCATCGGCCAGCGGACTTTGCCGGATCACCTGACCAGCAGGCACGTCCTGGCTGCTTTGGTTGGAAACGATGCCGACACGTAGACCGGCTTCGATCACTTGGGCGGTGGCCGCAGCCAGGGTCTGACCGGCAACGTTGGGTACTTGGGTCTGTGGGCGAGCGCCCGGATCCTCCGGGATGGGACCCAGTGAGACCACCAGGTTGATGGACCAGCCGACTGGCACCAGGGCAGTCATCAATGGGCTTTGGCTGATGATGCGCCCCGCCTCGACGGTGTTGCTGGTCTGTCGGGAGACGAAGCCCGCCTTCAGGCCGACTTGGGTGAGGCTGACGGTGGCTTCATCCAAGGTAAGTCCGACCACGTTGGGGGTGGCGATGGGCGCTTGTGAACCTGAGGAGACGAACAGATTGATGGTCGTCCCGTAGGCAACGGGCGTACCGGCGGCAGGACTCTGGCCGGAGACTAAGCCGGGGGCAATCGAGGCGCTGGGTTGTACGGTGATCGCACCGACGTTGAATAACCCAACTGCAAACAGAATTTCCCGGGCGTTATCGACCGTTTGATGGGTGACATCGGGGACCGGGCACTGCTGCGGCTGGGAGAAGCCTTCGGAGACCAACAGGGTGACAGACGAGCCGAGTTCGACTTGCGTTCCGGCCGCGGGAACGGTGCTGATGACGCTGCCGGAGGGCATGGTGGGATCGGGTTGTCGCAGGGTGCTGCCGACGGTGAGGCCGGCATTTTGCAGATTGGATTGCGCAATGGCTTCCGGTTGGCCACGCACGTCAGGCACCGTGACGACTCCGGCTTTACCCAGGGAGACAGTCAGACTGACGGGGGTGGCAATGGCGACCTTGGCGCCGGCTGCCGGACTTTGATCGATGACGATGCCGGCGGGAACCGTATCGCTATACCTCTGTAAAGTGGCGCCGACGCTCAGGCCCACGCTGCGAATCACTTCGGTGGCGGCGGTCTTGGTCAGACCTTCAACGTCCGGAACCGAGATATTGCCTGGGGTGACTGGTGGATTGATCGGTGCTTCGGTGCCTGAGGAGATAACAAGATTGACAACCGTGCCGCTGGCAACCTGAGCACCGCCGGCTGGATTTTGGCTGATGATCTTACCCGCAGCGACGGTCGTGCTGGAGGCCAGGGTAGTCGTACCGACCTTCAGATTAACGCCTGTAATGCTGTCTTTGGCGGTCGCCAATGTTTGGCCGACCACGTTGGGAACCGTAACCGCCGTGAAGCCGGAGGATACGACGATCTCGACCTCGCTACCGGGCTTTACCAGGATACCGCCTACTGGATCTTGGCTAATGACGGCGCCAGCGGGGACGGTGGTGCTGTTCTCGGTGGTGACGGTCACGATCAAGCCAGCGTTCTGGATCGCAGCGACGGCGGCGCTTTGCGTTTGACCAACCACGTTCGGGACGGTGGCGCTCAGCCCGGAACCGGTGGACACCACGATTTTAACTTTGGTGGCAGGGGCCACCAGGATACCGCCCACCGGCTCTTGGCTGATGACCGTGCCGAGCGGGACGGTGAAACTGGCTTCGGTAGTCACGGTGACGGTCAGGCCGGCCCCTTGGATCGCGGTGATAGCGGCGCTTTGGGTGAGTCCGACTACGTTAGGAACAGGAATGATATCAGCCGAAACCACTGTGAGAGTAACTGTACTACCGGGAACTGCATTGGCACCGGCTGCCGGGTTCTGTACATTAACAGTGCCTCCAGCTCCTGCTGGACATGTTGCCACTGGTGGTGCTGCTGGTGTGCAGTAGACGATGGAAACAGCGAAGCCGGCATTCTGGATCGCGACGGTAGCAGCATTCTGTGTCTGCCCGAGTACGTTGGGGACAAGGATGATCGCGCCCGAACCCGAGGATACCGTGAGGGTGATCAGAGCACCATAAGCTACATTGTTGCCGGCTACGGGGTTTTGGCTGATGACGGTACCGACTGGGAGAGCGCTGACCGCCGGATTCACCGCAGTGGTCAAACCAGCAGACTGAAGTGTGGCGATTGCATTGCCTTGGAGTTGCCCAACTACGTTGGGAACGGTAATCGTGCCGCTAAATGTCTTTGTTCCAGTCAGTGTACCCGAGTCAAGGACAGTATTCGTTGCTGATAGGGCGCTAACCGTTATCACATATTGATGCGTCAAACCATCGGCAGGGGGGCAGGGACCACCGTAACCGGCCGTCCCGAAGCCGTTTGTACTCTCAATACTACCGGCGGGCAATGGGCCGCCCTGAGGCAGGCTGGTGGTGGTGTTCGGAATGTTGGTAACCTGCCAGTGCAGAAAATTACCAGCAGTTAAATCCACCATTTCAATTCGATAGGTGGTGGTGGTTCCTGCCGGGCCTGCGGCCCACGTTAATTGAGGCGAGAGGTTGTTGCCTTGGCACTGGCTACCGAGATTGTAAGTATTGGCTGGGGGGATGATGCCCCCGTTAACGAAGGCAGTGCTGGTTACGCTAAGAGCAGCCCATGCGGGAGAGGAGAGCAGGAGGGCGGTGATGATCGTCAAGGCAGCCCACAGATATCCCCACGAAGCAGTGCGGTTTGTTTGGGAGGGTAGAACAAACACAATAAGTCTCCTTAACTTTCGTTCTCGGGTGACTGTGCAACGGCGAACGGGGGCGTCTTGGGTGAATTATCGTTTAGCCAGCGTATCCGCCATTTTCCAGGCAAATGTAGCCTATTCCTCTGATAAAAACCACAGTCCCAGTCATGTACTGAATGTAGGTAGATGAATTAGGTCTGACTCATAAGCTTTTGAATTAAAAAAGTTTATAAACAAGAATGAACCGAATCCTGATCAACCATCCTGATATTTCACTCGGGTGAAGGTCGTTATACTGGGGGCGATCATCAATCATTGGGGAGTTAGCCATGAAGCCTTATCTGGGCGTATGCGTTCACCCCCTCCCACGTCGGGGAAGGGGAGTCAGATAACCGGCTGTTTCGTAAAACGCCCTCCCCCCTTGTGGGGGAGGGCTGGTGTGGGGGGTCTGAACGGTTACCGCAACACCAGCAGCAATTCGCCTTGGCCACGAACCAGATTGATCAACAATGCATCGTCGCCGCTTGAGGTTCGCCGCAAATCGTCAGTGCTGGACACCCGCTGGCGATTAATGGCGGTGATGATGTCATTCGGGCGCAGTCCGGCGCGGGCTGCCGGGCTGCCGGAGTCGACCTTCGCGACCAGTACGCCCTGCACCTTGCCGGACAAGGGCGAGCTGGGGCCGATATCCTCGAAGAACGCGCCGGCCAGGCGCGGGTCGATGTCATCGCCCTCCGCCTTGGCCGGCATATACTCGCCGACCTTGGCGTTGAGCGTCAGCGGCTGACCATCGCGCAGGACATCGAGCCGCACCGCCTCGCCGACTTCCAGCAAACCGATGGCGTTACGCAAACTGCTGCTGTCGCGGATCGTCCGGTCGTTAATGCGCAACACCACATCGCCTTCTTTCAATCCGGCACGGGCAGCGGCAGAGCGGGGACTGACCTGGGCAATGACCGCGCCCTGATCTGCCGGGATTTTAAACGCCTGCGCCAGTTCCGGGGTCAGGTCTTGCACGGAGACGCCGAGTTGCCCGCGCCGCACGGTGCCATGCGCGATGATCTGATTCATCAGTCGCGACACCATATTTGACGGAATGGCGAAGCCGATGCCGACATTACCGCCGCCGGGGGCAATGATGGCAGTGTTAATCCCGACCAGCTCGCCGCGCAGATTGACTAACGCTCCCCCGGAATTACCGGGATTGATCGAAGCGTCAGTCTGGATGAAATCTTCATAGCCCTGAATACCCAGGCCGGTGCGGCCCAGAGCGCTCACAATCCCGGAGGTCACGGTCTGACCTAACCCGAAGGGATTACCGACCGCCACCACGAAATCGCCGACCCGCAGACGCTGGGAATCGGCCAAGGGTAAGGCGGTCAGGTTACCGCCAGGAATCTGGATCACCGCGACATCGCTTTCTGGATCGGAGCCGATAACCTTGGCGGTCAGTTGCCGGCCATTGCTCAAGGTCACGGTGATTTTTTCAGCGCCGTCGATGACATGATGATTGGTGATGACGTAACCGCGCTGGGCGTCCACCACCACCCCGGAACCGACGCTCTGCGCTTTGCGCTCACGCGGCTGGTCGGGAATATTGAAGAAATGCCGGAAGAACGGATCATCCAGCAACGGATTACGGCGCAGCGCCACGCGACTTTCCGTGGCGATATTGACGACTGCGGGCGTTGCCTGTTCCAGCATCGGTGCCAAGGTGGGCAGGGGTTGACCGTCCATCGCTGCCGGCAGGGCGGCGAGAACCGGCAACGGGAGGGTGATAGTCAGACTCAGCGCCAGCAGGGTCGCTGAAAGCAGAGGGCGTTGCATCGTCATGAATGAAAAAATCCTCGTTAATCTCTCAATGCCAATGAGCGCGTGGATTGAACGGAAGTTCCCGCTCCATGCGCTGGAACAGCTCACGCGCCGCCTCGCTATCGGCGGGCGGGTTGACAATGCGCAGCGTCACTAACTGATCGCCGGGGGGGTTGCCGGGTAGACCGCGCCCGCGCAGCCGCAGTTTCTGGCTATTTTGGGCGTTGGCGGGAATATTCAGCGTGACCGGGCCGCCCAGGGTCGGCGCTTCAATCTTGCAACCCAGCGCGGCTTCCCAGGGTGTCAGCGGCAGTTCCAGAATAATGTCGCGGCTGCGCACCTTGTACCAATGATGCGGCTTGATCGAGACCTCCAGATACAGATCGCCGCTGGGGCCGCCGCCCTGACCCGCGTTGCCCTGACCGGTCAGGCGGATTTTCTGGCCGTTGGTCACGCCGGCAGGAATTTTGACGTTCAGCGTGCGGGTGCGACTCGTGACCCGACCACTGGGATCACGTTCCGGCGTCTGAAGTTGCACAGAGCGGCTACCGCCGTGATAGGCTTCCTCCAGGCTGATTTCCAGCGCGACGGTTTGATCCTGACCCGCTGTGGCGAAACCGCCGATGCCCTGGTCGGTGAAGCTGCCCATGCCGCTGAATCCGCCCCCCCTGCCGAACAGTGATTCAAAGAAGTCGCTGAAATCGCGGCTGCTGAATCCCGCCCCGCCCGGATGGGCGCGTGGGCCACCCTGCCAGCCGGGCGGTGGACGGAAATCCTGCCCACCTTGCCAGTTGTGGCCCAGTTGATCGTAGGCGTCGCGTTTTTCGGCGTCGCGCAACACCTCATAGGCCTCGGAGACCTCCTTGAAATGCTCCTCGGCCCCCGATTCCTTGCTGACATCGGGGTGATACTTGCGCGCCAGCCGACGGTAGGCTTTCTTGATGGCTTCTTCGGAAGCGTCGCGGCCTAAGCCGAGGATTTGGTAATAGTCCTTATATTTCATGCTGGCTCCAGGCGATTCAGGAAATCCCCCCTGACCCCCCTTTTTCAAAGGGGGCCTTAAACAGAGGCTGATCAGCTTTCGACCTTGATGGTCCGCGATAGCGTATGGGTCAGCTTGGGGATGCCGATTTCCAGCACGCCATGGGCGCTGCGGGCGGCAATGTTCGCCAGATCAGCGGTGTCCGGCAGGCTGAAACGGCGGTAGAACGTGCCGCAGGGCCGCTCGACCCGACTGTAGCCGGCGCGGTTGTCGCGGGTTTCGCCCGGGCGGTTGCCCCGGAGGGTAAGAATGCCATTTTCGGCGATAATCTCGATCTCCTTGGGATCGACGCCGGGGATATCGGCGCGCAGCACATAGCGCTCCTTTTCCTCCTTGATGTCCACCGGGGGAATCCAGTCGCAGGTCGCGGCGCTGGATTGATCATCGCTGGCAGCGCCATAGGGTTCAAAAAGCCGATCCAGCTCCTTGCGCAGGTGTTGCATTTGCCGCCAGGGTTCGTAACGGTTCGGGTTCATGAGCGTAGCCTCATCGCAATAGGTTGGTGCTACCTTAAATAGGGCGGGCGGGACAAAATTCAAGCGGTTCCGACCGGTTTTTCTTGGCGACTAACGCCCCTCGCCCGCTGGCGGGAGAGGGGTTGGGAGAGAGGGTCTCTACGGGTGAATACTATCGAATTTCAATCGCTGAATATCGCCGTGCTGACGGTTTCCGATACCCGCACCTTAGCCAATGATGCGTCAGGGCAAACCCTGGTGGAGCGGTTGGAGGGTGCCGGTCACCGATTGGCGGAGCGGGCCATCGTTCCCGACGACATCTATCAAATCCGGGCCATCCTCTCGCGCTGGATTGCCGATCCAGCGGTGCAAATTGTGTTGACCACCGGCGGCACGGGCATGACCGGGCGCGACAGCACGCCCGAGGCGGTGCGTCCGTTGCTGGATAAGGAAATCGCGGGCTTCGGCGAACTGTTCCGCATGTTGTCCTGGGAGGAGATCGGGACATCGACCTTGCAATCGCGGGCGCTGGGCGGACTGGCGAATGCAACCTTTATTTTCTGTCTGCCCGGTTCCACTGGCGCTTGTCGCACCGGCTGGGATCGCATTCTGCAAGCGCAACTGGACGCTCGCAGTCGGCCCTGCAATCTGGTGGAATTGTTGCCCCGGTTGCGGGAGTGATCTTGTGGAAGGAGATTTGTCATGGATTTCATCACCCGTTATCGCCAACCGAGCCGGGTCGAGCATCAGGCCGGTCTCCTGCTGATTTTCCTGGCCTCGACCGAACAGGCCGAACAATTTGCGACGCTGCCGGCCATTTTTTCCGGCCAGATCGCGCAACCGCTGATGTTCCGCAATCTGCTGCTGGGTTTGCGGCAGACCGTGGAAGCGCGGTTTTACCGGCCTGACTTGTGGCGAATGCTCGATCCGGTCATCACCTCCGGTCATCACCTGCTGCGAATGGAATGTTTTTCCAGTTGCGCCAGCGTCTACGCCCGCGTCGATTTGACCGAAAAAGCCTTCACCGATGGCGTTTTCCATCGCCAAGGTACGACCAATGTCGATTTCAACAGCGCCTTTCTCAACCATCTGGCGCAACTGCGGCCCGGCAAGCCGGCGTATTTCGAGATGGGTGAGCAGTCGATCACGCTGGAAACGGCGCAGGGCGCAGCGGTGGAGCATAAGGTCAAGCTGCCGGAGCGTTGGGTCAAGGGTTTTTTGCAGGTGCAGGCGGTGCATCGCCAGGCGCAGCCACGCTTTGAACTGGATCGGCTAACCGCCGGCCAGTTATTGATGCAGATTCCCGCCAGCGCCAGCAAACCCCCGCTGTTCCTGATTCCCCGACGCCACAAGCCGGAGATTCTGCATCGGCAGCCAGCGGGCAAGGATGGATTCATCGCGGTGAACGACGGCCAGCGGTTGCGGCTGCTGCATACGGTGCTGCCGGATTTGAAAAGTTTGCGCGTTTATCAAACTGAGGCAACCGGCGCTTCCTTGTGGGTAGCGGATACCGGATCAGCCCAGTTTACCCTCGGTCTATCCGGGGCGGCGGCCCACGGCTTTTCCGGTGATGGCGACGCGCTGCGGCAGTTGAGCGCGGCGGACGCGGATGAGGCGGATGTGGTGCTGGCCCGTGCAGCGGCAGCCAGTCTCAACCATTTTAGTATTGCTGATCTGGCGGAACATCAGGATTTTACCCTGCCCTACGCGGCTGAAATCGTGGATCGGCTGGCGCAGCAGGGTGTGCTGGGTTTTGACCGGGATCGTGAGGTGTATTTCTACCGGCAACTGCCGTTTCTGCTGGGGACTCGATATCAACCCGACCGGCTCAAAGGCTCTCAGGCGCTGTTGACGAAGCAGGCGGTTGAACTGGAGCATTGCGAACGGCGCGATGGGGAGTTGATTGCCAGCGGCTGGGTGCGCGGGGACAGCGGTTATTACCCGGTGGCGTTGCGGGTGGATGCGCAGGGCTATTTGCAGGAAGGGCGTTGCGCTTGCCCGTGGATCAGCCAGCATGAAC